>CAJUIP010000018.1:0-16566 GCA_910586315.1 uncultured Lachnospiraceae bacterium
CGCGGGCAAGAAGATGCCACATCGCGACCTACAGAAATACTTCAGCGACCTCTTCCTGTCCGCGATACGCGGGCAAGAAGATGCCACATTGCGACCTACAGAAATACTTCAGCGACCTCTTCCTGTCCGCGATACGCGGTTTTGTTAAAATAGAGATAGAAGAGCAAACGAAATAGAAAGAAGAGCAAACCAACATGAAATTAAATGGACATATTTTTCTGATCGGATTCATGGGCTGCGGAAAAAGCACAAATGCGGCGAAATTAGCGGAAAAGACCGGAGCCAGGCAGATGGAGATGGACGAGGAGATCGTAAAAGATCAGCATATGGCGGTCTCGAAAATTTTTGAGGTATACGGAGAACCCTGTTTTCGGGACCTGGAGACAAAACTGTTGAAAAAACTGCAGGACGAACCGCCTATGGTGGTATCCTGCGGCGGCGGCCTGGTACTGCGGGAAGAAAATGTGCGGCTTATGAAGAAGATGGGAACCATTGTACTTCTGACAGCGAGTCCGCAAACCATATACGAACGGGTGAAGAACAGCACAAAGCGCCCGATCCTGAACGGAAACATGAACCTTGCCTATATCACGGAGCTGATGGAAAAACGGCGCTCTTATTATGAGCAGGCGGCGGATACGGTGATTTCTACGGATGATAAAACAGCGGAAGCAATTTGCGGGGAGATCCTGGAAAAGGGAATATGGAAGCAATAGGGAGATGTATGAAGAAGAGGACAGGCTATGGCTTATGGAAACGTTACAGGAAACAGGATGCACAGGACAGAAAGCATCTGTGATATAAAAAGGAGGTAATTCATATGGGAAAAGAAGCGAATCCGGTTCCACAGGGAAAATATGTGCCGGCGACCAGGTCCGGTAATCTGATTTTTACTGCGGGGATGACACCGAGAAACAATGGCATCCTCATAAGAGAAGGGAAGGTTCAGCTTTCCGATGCTATGGAAGAGTACAGGGAAGCGGTCCGTCAGGCGGCGAAAAATGCGTTGACGGCAGCGAGGAATAAGTTAGTGAATGGAGAGCAGATTGCAGGAATTCTTTCTATTACTGTTTATGTAAATGCGGAAACTGGTTTTACCGGGCATTCGAAACTTGCGGATCTTGCATCGGAATATTTTTGCGAGGAGTTAGGAGAGGCAGGTATCGGAAGCCGTGCGGCCGTGGGAGTCGCCTCGCTTCCAGGAAACGCTCCGGTGGAAATTTCCATTGTGGCGGCAGTAAAAGGAAACGAATCATAGATGTATGGAAGGATCCCGGGGGATTAAAAATCTTCCGGGATGCGTTGTGTTTGGGGGTTGTGCTTTTTTTGCTTCGCGAGTACAATGGGGAAGGAGGTATGGTCTATGAGCCAATGGAAGAAACTTTTGGTCGGAATATTGACAGCGACCTTAATCATATTGTCAGGAGCGGCGTGCGCGGCCCTGTTTATGGGAGGATTAGGAATGCCGGGTCCCGGATATGCCGAAACTTTAGAGAGCCGGAAAGAAGGTGAAGCGGCAAAGAAAACAGAAGCAGCGGGAGAAACGGAAGCAGCGGGAGAAACGGAAGCGGCGGGAGAAACAGAAGCGGCGGGAAAAACAGAAGCAGCGGGAGAAACAGAAGCGGCGAAGAAAACGAAAGCGGCAGGAGAAACGGAAACGGGAGAAGAAGCGAAAACGGCAAAGAAGACAAAAGCCGCAGAGGAAGCGGAAACAAAAGAGGAGAGAGAAGGTCCGCCGGTGAGAATTATACTGGAAACGGAAGCCGTGCGGGAAAATATAGAAGAGGATGCCCGGAAGGCAAAGGAAAAAGAGGATTGTATTCTTTTGTTTGCCGGAGACGTGTATCTTTCCGGTCATGTACTGAACGCCTATGATAAGGCGGGAGGAATCCATGGAGTCCTGGATGAAGGAATCCGGGAGGAGATCGCGGCTTCCGATATATTTATGGTGAATCAGGAATTTCCCTTTACGGAACGCGGAACGGCGGCCGCCGATAAGCAGTTCACATTCAGGCTTCCGCCGGAACGGATGCAGGTAATGAACGATATGGGAATTGACATTGTAACACTGGCTAATAACCATATTTTGGATTTCGGACCGGAAGGACTTTTAGACAGCCTGGACGCCCTGGATGAAGCCGGAATTCTCCATGTGGGAGGCGGTAAGGACCTGGAGCAGGCGAAAAAGCCGGAATTTATAGAGGTTAAGGGGCGGACCATAGGATTTTTAGGAACCTCCAGAGTTTATATGGATGCAGGCTGGGCGGCCGGCCCTGGCCACCCCGGCGTATTTTCCACCTATGATTCCAGGCAGGTCGTGGAGGCCATAAGGGAGGCGAGAGAGCTTTGCGATTATCTTGTGGTCTATGTACACTGGGGTGTGGAGAGAGAAACTACGCCAAAGGAATACCAGAAGGTCATGGGACGGGAATACATCGACGCGGGGGCGGACCTTGTCATCGGAAGCCATCCTCATGTGCTCCAGTCCGTGGAATATTATGAGGGGAAGCCCATTGTATATAGTCTGGGGAATTTTGTGTTCGGAAGCAGCATTCCAAACACAGAGCTTTTTAAAGTGACATTGAAGGAAGAAGGAGCGGAAATTACAGAAATTCCCTGTACCTCTTCCTCTGGATTTACCAGACTGAAATAAGAAAAGTGAGGAAAATAAAAAGTGGAGACGAAGGATAAGAAGGTGCAGGTATCAAAAACCATCGGCGTTATCATTACCATTCTCGGCGGCTGTCTTTGGGGCGCCTCCGGGGCCTGCGGGCAGTACTTGTTTGAAAACAAAGGAGTTACCAGCAGGTGGCTGGTTCCGGTGAGGCTTTTGATGGCGGGAATCTGTATGCTGGTTTATTATATCGGAAAGGAGCGAAAAGACGCCTTTCGGATATGGAAAAACCGGAAAGACGCAGTGGATGTGGCCATTTACGGCATTTTCGGACTGATGCTCTGCCAGTTTACTTATTTTACCACCATTGAACTTTCCAATGCGGGGACGGCCACGGTCATTCAGTATATTTCCCCGGCCATTGTTATGGTGCTGGTTTGCTTCATGGAAAAACGGCCGCCGAAATTCATTGAAATTCTGGCGCTTCTGTTTGCCATTGCGGGTATTTTTATTATTGCCACCCATGGAAATATCCATCAAATGGCTATTTCCAAAGAAGCGCTGATTGTGGGCCTGATTTCCGCTCTGACCGTGGTGCTTTACAACATGCAGCCCAGACGGCTGATGGCCTATTATCCCACACCGTATCTTCTGGCCTGGGGGATGGTAGTCGGCGGAATCATGCTTTCCCTTTTATTTCAGCCGTGGAAGTATCATTATGCCATAGATATGAGTTTCCTGGCTGCTTTTCTGGCCATCGTACTTTTGGGAACCATTGTGGCGTTTTCCCTTTATATGCAGGGCGTGAAGCTTATCGGCCCGGCGCGTGCCAGTCTCTATGCCTGTACGGAACCCATTGCGTCGGCGCTCCTTTCCTTCTTCTGGCTTAAGGTGCCGTTTGTGGCCGTGGATTTTCTGGGATTCGGATTAATTATCGCTACGATTCTGATGCTGGGCTTTTCTGATCTTAAGAAGGAGAAGTAGGTTTTAAACGGAGAACGGAGATTTTTAAATCGTGAGACTTTGAATGCAGAAAACAGAACAGATTTTACCTGAAATACGGTATAAATATGGAAGAGGGAGTGCCTGTGCTGGACAGAATCGAGTATTTTTTAACACTTGCAGAAGAAAAAAATATTACACATGCGGCAAAACGTCTGTATGTTTCCCAGCAATGTCTGAGCGCGTACCTGAAAGAGCTGGAGGAGGAGTATGGGGTACAATTATTTTACCGTAAACCGCAATTTATGCTTACTCCGGCCGGAGAAACCTTTTACCGAGCCGCGCAGCAGATGCAGCTCTTAAATAAGGATGTGAAATCACAGCTGCAGAACCGGGCATATGACAGCCAGGGACAGTTACTGGTGGGGGTACACTCCTCGCGCTCCGCTACAATTATGCCAAGCGTGATGAAAGAGTTCTGGACACAGTTCCCCAATATTAAGGTTGATGTGGTGGACGGGAATACAAAGCTGTTTGAACGCCTTCTTTTAGACGGAGATATTGACATGTTTATCGGTGTGAATCCTGCGAAGAACCTTAAGCTGGAGCAGATTCCTCTGTTGGACGAAGGAGTATATATTACAATATCGGACAACATGGTGAGAAAATATTTTTACTATGACTATCCTGGCTGCCTGGAACGTTTCGAGCAGGGAGTGTTATTGGAAGAGTTTCTTCATGTACCGTTTATTTTTACCAATGAGGACAGTAATATTTATACGGTTATAAATGCATATTTGATTCAGCTGGGGCTTGCGTTAAATATCCGCATGACCACCAATAATGGAGCGCTCAGAACAGAAATGACGGCTATGGGGTATGGCGCCAGCATCAGTGCAGGGATTCGGCTTTTGGATATTGCGGAAAAAAATAATCTGCTCCCCCCGGATGCCAAGCTGTTTACGTTTCCGATTGTAAATATCCCTTTAAGCAGGATTTGCCTGGTGTACAGGAAAGGAATTTATAAAACTGCGTATTTTGAAAAATTTGCATCAGAAGTAGCCGCTTATTTTAAAGAAAATTTTTAATGAAATGAAGGAAAAAGGATATGTCCGTTACACAAATTCTATTTGTGCATAGGACATATCCTTTTTGTTTTACAAAATAAGCACAAAAGGATATTGTAATAATATCAGAAGCTGCAGCAAATGAGAGAAGCAAAGGAACAGAATTATAAGATAGGAGGTAAGGATGAAATTACGCAGATCATTGGCCTTTTGCCAGGCGATCAATCCGGAAGGAGTAAAAAAGCTGATTGACGGAAATGTGGATTGTCTCGTCTTTGACCTGGAAGATGGCGTGGTGGTTACGAAAAAAGAAGAAAACAGAAAAAAGACACTGGAAATTTTGAAAAACTGGGACTGCCGTGGAAAAGAAAGGATTGTGAGAATCAATGGACCGGGGACTCCCTTTTATGAAAGGGATATGGAAGAGGTAATCCGCCCCGGGCTTCCGGACGCGGTTCGCCTTCCCAAATGTGAGAGTGTGGAATATGTAAAGAAGGTGTCGGAGGACTTAGACAGAATTGAGCGGGAGACCGGAACCAGTCGCAATACAATTGAAATTATTTTGATGGTTGAAACAGCGAAAGGAATCATGAATACATACAATCTGTGTACATGTTCTGAACGGGTAACCGCAGTGGGAATCGGAATGGAGGATCTGACGGCTTCCATGGGGATTTTGAGACGCTATGATTTGAACTGCATGGATTTGCTGTATGCGAGACAGAAAATGATCCTTGAGGGGAAGGCGGCGAAGGTCCAGGTTATTGATTCGGGAATTTTGTTCCATGCGACACAGCAATATATCTATGAAGACAGCGTGAATGGAAGATATATGGGATTTGACGGGCGCTCCTGCTCAATCCGATATCCGGATTTGATTGATGCTGTGAATCGGGCCTTCACTCCGCTGGAGTCGGAGGTGGAGTGGGCCGAGAAAGTGAAGAGGGCTTATGAGACGGCTGTGGAACAGGGAGAATCTGATGTTTATGTGGACGGTAAATTTATTGATCCGCCGGTAGTTGATAAAGCGAAGAATATTTTGAATTTGATGGAACAGATTCTTGCACGTCAATAGGGGGATTGGAAGGGAGACGAAAATGGAACATCATCTTGGAATTTTTAATCAGGCATATGAGAGGCGGACTCCCCTGATCCTGTGCGATGTAACTTTACGGGAAGGGGAACAGACGCCGGGCGCCTCTTTTACCCTGGAGGAAAAGGAAGCGCTCGTGCGGCTTCTTGATGAAATCGGGATCCATCAGGTTCAGATTGCCCATCCAAGGCTCAGTGAAAGAGCTCTGGAGGTGTGTGCAAGGGTGTGCGCCATTCCTAAAAAGCTGAAAACAGAAATTATGAGCAATGGAATGTGGGAGCATACCTTTGAGGCTATCGACCGGGCGGCCCAGTGTAATCCGGATATCATACATTCGTATTTTTTTGGTTCCAGGTATCAATATCCGGCCTGGAATCCGCAGACCAGGCTGGATATGCTGAAAAGGATTGATCAGGTTGTCGGGTATATTAAAGGAAAAGGGAAGCTATGCAATATATCATTGCTGGATACGCCGCGAACAGATGATATTGTCTATCTGAAGCAGCAGGTTGCGGCGGCAGGAAAGGCCGGGGCAGACAGGCTGCGGGTTCCCGACACCGTCGGCGTATGTGACCCGGAAGGATATTATGCACTGGTTTCTACGGTAAAGGAAGAAGCGGAGAAGTATGGAATGCTTGTGGGAATCCATACGCATAATGATTTTGGACTTGCACTTGCGAATACGCTTGCCGGGCTCCGGGCGGGTGCCGATCTTGTGGACTGTACGGTGAATGGGCTGGGGGACAGGGCTGGAAATGTTGCGCTCGCCGAGCTTGTGGTCTTACTGGAAGGTTTTTACGATTTTCATACAGGAATTGATGTAAAGCGGTTAAAGGAGATATCGCTGTTTGCGGAGGCCATTTCCGGAATTAAAATTCCCGCCAACCAGCCTTTGGTTGGAGAACATGTTTTCTCAGATGAATCCGAGCTTCATAATCTTTGTATGTATGCGGACAGGCATGCGTATCAGGGAATCTTGCCGGAGGAATTCGGGGCATCAAGAAAGATGATATTTGGTAAATTAACGACGGGAAACGTATTGGACATGGCAGCGGAGCGCGCCAAAAAAAATATTGACAGGGACTGTTATCCGCATATTCTGGAAATGCTGTACGATTTTGTGGATCAAAATAAAGGGGTCGTGGTGACAGAAGAGTTACTGTGGAAAATGATAGAACGCATGGACAGATAGCATGGAAAGGGGGACATTATTATGACATTTGCGTCTTTATTCTCAGATTTACAGGTTTGGGCGTTGTTTCTTCTGGCAGGATATCTGCTGAGGGAATTTTGTAAACCGCTGCAGAAAATATTTCTTCCGTCGGCTGTCATTGGAGGGGTAATCGCATTGGTCGGCGGCGAACAGGTGCTTGGCTTATGGGAGGTACCGTCCTCCTTTGGAAGCTTTTCCACATCTTTGATTATATTGATTATGACATGCCTTGTCTGGGGCGTAAAAATTGACCATAGCCGTATTAAAAATTACCTGGATTATTTTTGCCTGCTGAATTCGGTACGCTTTGGCCAGATTGCTCTCGCCGCCCTGACCGGGATTCTCCTGCGGTATGTCTGGACGGAACTTCCGACGGGGTGGGGGACCATGGGATTTTCCGCATATTTTGGCGGCCATGGAACAGTAGCTTCTTACGCTGCGGTTTATGAATCCCTGGGATATGGCACGGACTACACAGCATTGGGAATGATCATGGCCACGTTAGGATTGATTTGCGCGGTTACAATTGGAATGATAATTGTTAATATCGGAGTCAGAAAAGGATATACGGAGTATGTAAAGATCAAGGAATCTCTTGGAAAGTACGAAGAACGAAGACTGCTTCCAAAGGAGAAAAGAAGTCCAATCGGAACAAGCAGAGTTCCGGCAGGCTCTGTAAACGCACTGGCATTTCAGTTTGCGATGCTGATGGCATGTATCTGGCTTGGAAAAACGCTTTTAAAGGTTGGTTCCACATACGTCTGGAAAGGGTTTGGAAGCTTTCCCAATATGCTTTATGGAATTATCGGAGCAGTGATCCTTTGGCCCGTCTTACAGAAATTAAAGCTGGAGGATTATGTAGACAGAAAAACATGTACGTCGATTTCCGGTTTTTCTCTGGAGCTTTTGATTCTTGGCTCTATTGCGACGATAAACCTGAATGTCCTGTCTGCTTTTTGGGTACCAATTTTGATACAGTTTGTCATTATGACAATCTTTACAGCTTTCACTTGTTTCTGGTACAATAAAAGGATTGCGGAAAAAGAATGGTTTGAGAAGGGCTTGTTCGTATTCGGACAGTCCACGGGTGCGACTCCGACAGGTTTAGCCCTGGTTCGCGCGGTGGATCCGGATTCCGTTGCCTGTCCGGGCGAGGCGCATGCCGTACAGTCAGGGGTCGCAGGAATCGCTTTTGCGTGGATTCCGGCAGTACTGCCGGTGCTGGCGACGACTTTGCCGTGGGCGGAGGTCGGTTTGGGAGCTGTGGGCTTTGTGATATGTTTTGCCGCGGGATGGATCCTGTTCCGCAAGGATATCAAAGCGAGATTCAGCAGGTAAAACCGTTTTATATTGTTAGAAACAGATGGAAAGGGGCGGAACCGGCTTTTTCGGGGCTGCCCCTTGTCTGTGCACAGGCCCACACAGAAGAATATGCCGCGAAAGCGGTGTGTGGGCTGTGCGGCGAGCAGGGAAAAGGCCAAACTGCGTTTCAAGTTACTTGTTCGATTAGGGCTTATGTGGTATAGTGAAATGCAGTAAAAGAAAGTGGGTGGGAGTCGTGGGATTGGCGTATCTTTTCTTATTTATCATGGTATTTGGAGCAGCGGGGATGGCAGCTGCTTTCGTGATAGCAGCATGGTATATCTGGAAAAAGGCCCGTTTCAAAATCTTAGCGACTATCCCTTTGCTCTTGGCTGTACCTTGTGCTGTTGCTGCATTTTACCTACTGTCAATCGTTTGGAGGGAGCCGCCCTGGAGATTTCATTTCTAAAAAGATGAACGAGCTGTGGGAGTTCGGGCGGAGTCTTCAATAGGGAGACGACATGCAAAAACAGACTGCGGCAGCCTGATGCTGCATCTCGACGAAGACCTCCTCTTGTGATATACTAAATAAAGTATAGTTTCACAAGAGGAGGATTTTTATGGGCGAACAGGCAGAGGAAAATAAGTCCCCAAAGCCAGTAAAACATATATGCGCGGGTCTGTTGGCCCATGTAGACGCGGGAAAGACGACGCTTTCAGAGGCCTTTTTATATCTGACAGGAAGTATCCGGAAACTGGGCCGGGTGGACAACCGTGACGCTTTTTTAGATACGTATGCTCTGGAGAGAGCCAGGGGAATTACCATTTTTTCCAAGCAGGCGGAATGTATATTCGGCCATACGTCCGTGACGCTTCTTGATACGCCGGGCCATGTGGATTTTTCTTCCGAGATGGAGCGGACGCTGCAGGTGTTGGACTATGCGGTCTTAGTCATCAATGGAGCGGACGGTGTGCAGGGGCATACGGAAACGTTGTGGCGGCTTTTAAAACGCTACCGGATTCCGGTGTTTCTGTTTGTAAATAAGATGGACCAGGCCGGGACGGACCGAAAACAGGTTCTTGATGATTTGAAAAAACGGCTGGATGGGGCGATTGTGGATTTTGAGGGCTTTGAGGCTCTCGTGTCAGAAGAAACAAAATGTCTGGAAGGCAGTCAAGGCAGCCAAAGCGGGGATATTGCGGAGCGGTTAGAGGAGCTTGCCATGTGCAGCGAAGCGCTTCTGGAATCCTATCTGGAAACGGGGACCATGGAGGAAAGGGAAATCCAAAGCGCCATTGAAAAAAGAAAGGTATTCCCCTGCTATTTTGGCTCGGCCTTGAAGCTTACTGGTGTGGAGGAGTTTTTAAAAGGAATTGAGACCTTTGGCAGAGCCAGGGAGTATCCGGAGGAATTCGGGGCCAAGGTGTTTAAAATTTCAAGGGATGATCAGGGAAACCGTCTGACCCATCTGAAAATCACCGGAGGAAGCCTTAAGGTGAAGGAATTCCTGGACGGAAAGGAAGAGAAGGTAAACCAGATCCGGGTGTATTCCGGGCAGAAATTTGAGGTCGTCGGCGAGGTGGCGGCAGGCAGAATCTGCGCGGTCACGGGGCCCTCAAAAACCAGGCCGGGTCAGGGGTTCGGCGTGGAGGCCCAGTCGGGAAGTCCCATATTGGAACCGGTTCTTACTTATAAAATTCATCTGCCCCAGGGATGCGATGTTCATGGGATGCTTAAAAACTTAAGGATCCTGGAGGAAGAGGACCCGCAGCTTCACATTGTCTGGAATGAGACTCTGGGGGAAATTCAGGCTCAGGTCATGGGGGATGTGCAGATTGAAATTTTAAAGAGCCAGATTCAAGAGCGGTTTAACGCGGATGTGGAGTTCGGGAACGGCAATATTGTTTATAAAGAAACTATTCTGCACCCGGTGGAGGGCGTGGGCCATTTTGAGCCGCTGCGCCATTATGCGGAGGTCCACCTTCTTATGGAGCCGGGGGAGGCGGGGAGCGGCCTTATCCTGGAGGCCGACTGCAGCGAGGATGTGCTGGATAAGAACTGGCAGCGGCTGATTCTTACTCATTTGGAGGAAAAAAAGCACCGGGGGATTCTTACCGGGTCGGAGATTACGGATATGAAGATTACCCTGATTGCGGGAAGAGCCCATTTAAAGCATACGGAGGGCGGCGACTTCCGCCAGGCCACGTATCGGGCGGTCCGCCAGGGGTTAAAAGAGGCCGGATGCCGCCTTCTGGAGCCGTATTATTCCTTTGTGCTGGAAGTGCCCCGGGAGTCTGTGGGCCGTGCCATGGCGGACTTGGAGCGGATGTATGGGACCTTTGGGGCACCAGAGCAGGAAAAAGATATGGCGGTTCTGAAAGGAAGCGCGCCTGTGGTGACCATGCGGGATTATCAGAGAGACGTGGCCGCCTATACGGGGGGACGCGGAAGGCTTTCGCTGAGCGTTAAGGGCTATGAGCTGTGCCACAACGAGGAGGAGGTCATAAATCAGGCGGGCTATGATTTTGATTTGGACCTTCAGGACCCGGCGGGGTCTGTATTCTGTTCCCATGGAGCCGGGTTTACGGTGCCATGGAATCAGGTGAAGCAGTACATGCATGTGGAAAGCCCGCTTGCAAAGCTTCGGCCGGAGATGGTGCAGAAGGAAAAAAATTCTCCGGCTGCGGAATCTTTAGAATCCGGAAGCTGGAGAGGAAATTCGGGAGCAGCTTTGTCCTCTTATGCGGAGGATAAGGAGTTGGAGGCAATTTTTATCCGTACCTTTGGCGAGCCGAAGCGGTCATATCCGCCCGGAGGAGATTCCAGGCGGGTCATACGGGCGCAGGGAACGGAAAGCCGGGAGAAGAAAAAAGCTGCGGAACCGGAGCCGGAGGAGGAGTACCTTCTGGTGGACGGATATAATATTATCTTTGCCTGGGAGGAGCTAAGGGAACTGGCAGAGACCAACATTGACGGAGCCAGGCACCGTCTGATGGACATCTTATGCAATTATCAGGGCTTTAAAAAATGTACGCTGATTGTGGTATTCGACGCCTATAAGGTGACCGGAAACACGGGAGAGGCCCAGAAGTACCACAATATCCATGTGGTTTATACAAAGGAAGCGGAAACCGCGGACCAGTATATTGAAAAGCTGGCCCATAAAATCGGCCAGAAATACCGGGTGACAGTGGCCACCTCCGACGGCCTGGAGCAGCTCATTATCCGGGGGCAGGGATGCCTTTTGATGTCGGCGAAGGACCTCAGAGAGGAAGTGGAGTACGTGAACCGCCTCATTGAGGAAGAGCGGGGAAAACTGAAAGAAGGCCCGGGAAAATCAGGAAAGAACTATCTTCTGTCCCATGCGGACCATGAGACAAAGGAATATCTGGAAGAGGTGCGTCTGGGAAAGCAGTAAATACGTAAAAGGGGGTTGCTTTATGGCAAAGTATATGATGGCGTTTGACGCGGGAACCACGAGCAGCAGGTGCATTCTTTTTAATAAAAAGGGTGAGATCTGCAGCGTGGCGCAAAAAGAGTTTACACAGTACTTTCCAAAGCCCGGCTGGGTGGAGCACGATGCCAATGAGATCTGGTCGACGCAGCTTGGCGTCGCCGTGGAAGCGATGACAAAAATCGGAGCATCCGCGAAGGACATTGCCGCAATCGGCATTACAAACCAGCGGGAAACCACCATTGTCTGGGACAAAGCTACCGGGGAACCCATATACCATGCCATCGTGTGGCAGTGCCGCAGAACCTCGGAATACTGCGATGCATTAAAGGAAAAGGGACTGGTAGACACCTTCCGGGCTAAGACCGGGCTTGTGATTGACGCGTACTTTTCAGGGACCAAGTTAAAATGGATTCTGGACCATGTGGAAGGGGCCAGGGAACGGGCCGGACGCGGAGAACTTTTATTCGGAACCGTGGAGACCTGGCTGATTTGGAAGCTGACCGGAGGAAGAGTCCATGTGACGGATTACTCCAATGCGTCCCGCACGATGCTGTTTAATATCAATACGCTGGAATGGGATCACGAAATTCTTGCGGAATTCAATATTCCGGAATCCATGCTTCCGGAGGCAAAGCCCTCAAGCTGTATTTTCGGAATGACGGATCCACAGTTTTTCGGAGGTCCGATTGCCATCGGCGGCGCGGCCGGAGACCAGCAGGCCGCCCTGTTCGGCCAGACCTGCTTTTTGCCGGGGGAGGCGAAAAACACGTATGGAACGGGATGTTTTCTTCTGATGAATACAGGGGAAAAGCCGGTATTTTCCCAAAACGGCCTGGTGACTACCATCGCGTGGGGTCTGGACGGCAGGGTAAATTATGCGCTGGAGGGCTCTATCTTCGTTGCCGGGGCCGCCATTCAGTGGCTTCGGGACGAACTGCGCTTTATCGACTCCGCGGCGGATTCCGAGTACATGGCAGGGAAGGTGGAGGACACGAACGGCTGCTATGTGGTTCCCGCTTTTACGGGACTGGGCGCGCCCCACTGGGACCAGTACGCGAGGGGAACCATTGTGGGCTTAACCCGGGGCGTCGGCAAATATCACATCATCCGGGCAACTCTGGATTCCATCTGCTACCAGACAAACGATGTGTTAAAGGCCATGGAGGCCGATTCCAAAATCCGCTTGGCTTCCCTTAAGGTGGATGGCGGAGCCAGCGCCAACAATTATCTGATGCAGACGCAGGCCGATATCATGAACGCGCCGGTAAAGCGTCCCCGGTGCATCGAGACTACGGCTATGGGAGCCGCTTACCTGGCGGGCCTTGCCGTGGGATACTGGAAAAATAAGGAAGAGATTATGAAAAACTGGGCCATGGACCGGACGTTTGAACCGGGGATCAGCGAGGAGAAACGGGCCGGGATGGTCGACGGCTGGAACCGGGCAGTAAAATGCGCGTTTGGATGGGCGAAACAATGAGAGCCCGGTTAAAAAAATCCTTGCATTTTCCTGGAAAATGTGATAGGATACAGAGGATAACATAAGTAACTGGCAAGAAGAGTGGACAAAAAAGTCCACTCTTTCGTTTTGTATCGTTCCCTGTCCTGGCTGGAGAGACACGCACGGATGCGGGGGAAAAAGATGAAAATGAAAGGGCCAGAAAGCATGGATATGGAAAGGTGGTGGAACGTATGTCAAAAAAAGAGGAATATGAGGCAAAAGTGGAAGCGTATCTGTTTCCGATTATGGAGGAGAACGGCTTTGAACTGGTGGATGTGGAGTACGTGAAAGAAGCCGGCACCTGGTATCTGAGGGCTTATATTGATAAAGAAGGCGGTTTTACTGTTGACGACTGTGAGATGGTGTCCAGGCGCTTAAGCGACTGGCTGGATGAAAAGGATTTCATTGACGACAGCTATATTCTGGAGGTCAGCTCCCCGGGGCTTGGAAGACCCTTAAAAAAGGAAAAGGATTTTAAGAGAAGTCTTGGCGAACAGGTGGATATTAAGCTCTACCGGGCGATAGACAGACAGAAGGACTTTACGGGAAAGCTTACGGCCTACGACGAAAATACCGTCACGATCGCCTACGAGGACGGAACGGAAAGCACATTTGAACGGAAAGATATTGCCTTAATTCGTCTGGCATTTGATTTTTAAAGGAGGATAAAAAATGAACAAGGAACTGCTGGAAGCAATGAGCGTGCTGGAAAAGGAGTATAATATCAGCAAGGATACATTGCTGGAGGCCATCGAAAATTCCCTTCTTACGGCATGTAAGAATCATTTTGGGAAGGCGGACAATGTGAAGGTAATCATTGACCGCGAGGGCTGCGACTATTCCGTTTATGCGGAGAAAGAGGTTGTGGAGACGGTCGAGGACCCGGTGACCCAGATAAGCCTTGCGGATGCGAGAATGAAGGGCCCGGGATATGATATCGGCGACATCGTTCAGATTCCCATTGACTCCCATGATTTCGGCCGAATTGCCACGCAGAATGCAAAAAATGTGATTCTCCAGAAAATCCGTGAAGAAAGCAGAAGATCCCAGTTAAACAAGTGGCAGTGCAGAGAGAAGGAAGTGGTAACCGGTATTGTACAGCGTTATATCGGAAGAAACGTAAGCATTGATCTTGGAAAGGTGGATGCGATTTTACCGGAGTCCGAGCAGGTCAGGGGCGAGATCTTTCAGAGAACGGAGCGTATTAAGGTATATATCCTGGAAGTTAAGGATAACCCTAAGGGGCCGAGAATTTCCGTGTCCAGAACCCATCCGGATCTGGTAAGACGGCTGTTTGAGGCAGAGATTGCAGAGGTTCGTGACGGAACCGTCGAAATCCGCGCCATAGCGAGAGAGGCAGGCTCCAGAACTAAGATCGCTGTAAGCTCCACAGACCCCAATGTGGATCCGGTGGGCGCATGCGTCGGCTTAAACGGCGCCCGGGTGGGAGCCATCGTAAGCGAGCTTCGCGGAGAGAAGATCGACATCATCAATTGGGATGATAATCCAGCCTTCTTAATTGAAAATGCCTTAAGCCCGGCAAAGGTAATTTCCGTGGTCGCCGATGAGGACGCAAAGGAGGCCCAGGTCATTGTTCCGGACTACCAGTTATCTCTTGCGATTGGTAAGGAAGGCCAGAATGCAAGGCTGGCGGCCAGGCTGACCACCTATAAGATCGACATTAAGAGCGAGACCCAGGCCAGAGAGCTTGGACTCTTCGATGCGCTTGAATTTGGCGAGTACGAAGAGGGGTATGAAGAGTATGAAACTGAAAACGGCTATGACGTTCCCGCAGAGGAAACCTACCAGGAAGATTCCGAAGAATAGGAGAGAAGTGATCGAACAGTGAGTACAGAAAAGAAGTATCCGCAGAGGCAGTGCATCGGCTGCGGGGAAATGAAAAACAAACGGGAATTGATTCGTGTCCTTAAAGGTACCGATGGTCAGATTTCCATTGATGCCACCGGAAGAAAAAACGGACGCGGAGCGTATCTTTGCCCGTCCATGGACTGCTTTAAGAAGGCGGTAAAGGGAAAAGGACTGGAGCGTTCCTTTAAAATGGCAATTCCGAAAGAGGTATACGAAAGCCTGGAAAAGGAGATGGAACAGATTGACAGATAGAAGCAGAATCTTTGGCCTTTTAGGTCTGGCGGCGAAGGCAGGAAAAATACAGAGCGGAGAATTTTCCACGGAAAAATCTGTGAAATCCGGGAGAGCATGCCTTGTCATCGTTTCCGAGGAGGCGTCGGAGAATACGAAGAAAATGTTCCGGAATCTGTGTACTTACTATAAGGTCCCTTATTGTGAATTCGGAGGTAAGGAAGAGCTTGGTCATGCCACAGGCAAAGAGATGCGTGCATCTCTGGCGGTTCAGGATCCGGGCTTTTCCGAGGCGCTTTTAAAGCAGCTTTGTAGTGACCGTTCGGCCTGGGACTTTGCGCCTGCCGCAAAGTCTGTAAGAACAAGCGGGGAAAGGGAAGAGTCCAGTTCTTTCTCCGCAGGCGGACGTTAAATAGACTGTATGCTTTGTATGAACGGAGGTAGTGAGTGTGAGGGTCAACGAAGTAGCGAAAGAATTAGGAAAGACAAATAAAGAGGTTGTAGATATTTTGCAGAAGAATAATGATGAAGTAAAAAGCAGTCGGACAAATGCATCTGGTGAGCAGGCGGCCGCAGAGAAGAAAGAAACGGCAGCAAAAAAGGAAGCGGCGGGAAAGCCGGAGACAGGAGAAGCAAAGGAAGCGCCGGCACAGCCGGTAAAGAAAAGAATTGCGGCCGTATATCGTCCGCAGAACAGCAGCCAGAAGGGCCGTCCGGGTCAGGGAAGGCCCCAGGGCCAGAGACCGGTGAGACCGGCCGGCGGCGGAATGCAGGTACGTCCTACAACAGCGTCCACGCCGTCAGGCGTACAGGGAAAACCTCAGCAGAGCGTTTCTTTGGCCCCGAAGGCTTCGCAGACGGCGGAGAATAAACCACAGGCAGCGGAAAACAAGCCGCAGACAGCAGAAAATAAGCTGCAGACAGCAGAGAATAGACCACAAGCAGCGGTAGCGGCGCCCGCAAAGGAAGCGCCGGCCCAGGCGGCGGAGTCTGTAAAGACCCCGGCAGCTCCGGTTTCGGAACCAAAGGAAACAGTTTTGCAGGCGGCTCCGGCAGCGGGTTCGCAAACGCAGGCGCAGACTCCGGCCCGTGAAAACCGGGAAGGCCGTGAAAACCGGGAAGGTCGTCCAAACCAGGGAAGCTATCAGGGGAACCGTGAAGGGCGTCTAAACCAGGGAAGTTACCAGGGGAACCGCGAAGGGCGTTCCGGCCAGGGAAGCTATCAGGGGAACCGCGAAGGGCGTTCCGGCCAGGGAAGCTATCAGGGGAACCGCGAAGG
>CAJUIP010000018.1:16666-73561 GCA_910586315.1 uncultured Lachnospiraceae bacterium
CCGGGCCAGGGAGGCTATCAGGGGAACCGTGAGGGCCGTCCGGGCCAGGGAGGCTACCAGGGGAACCGTGAGGGCCGTCCGGGCCAGGGAGGCTATCAGGGGAACCGTGAGGGCCGTCCGGGCCAGGGAGGCTACCAGGGGAACCGCGACGGCCGTCCGGGCCAGGGAGGCTATCAGGGGAACCGCGACGGCCGTCCGGGCCAGGGAGGCTACCAGGGCAGCCGGGATTCCCGTCCGGGTCAGGGAGGCCGCGGAGGAAACCGCGACGGCCGCGGCGGATTAAGCATTCCAAAGCCGTCCTTTGACACCCCGCTGGCACAGAAGCAGCAAAATACAAAAGTAAATAAAAATGCATATAAGAAAGAGCATGATGCAAAGAAAGACCGTGAAGATGAGTTAAGAGGCAAGGGCGTTAAGGGTCAAAAGGGCATCAAGGCGCCTGTGATGCAGCAGCCGAAGAAGGCGGAGGCGAAGGTTGAGGAAATCAAGACCATCGTGCTTCCGGAGACCATCACCATCAAGGAGCTGGCGGAAAAGATGAAGCTGCAGCCTTCCGCCATTGTGAAAAAGCTGTTCTTACAGGGTACCATTGTAACCATAAACCAGGAGATCGACTTTGAGAAGGCCGAGGAGATCGCCATGGAATACGATGTCCTCTGTGAGAAGGAGAAAAAGGTCAATGTAATCGAGGAGCTCTTAAAAGAGGGCGAAGAGGACGAGACAGACATGGTTTCCAGACCTCCGGTTATCTGCGTTATGGGCCATGTCGATCATGGTAAGACCTCTCTTCTGGACGCCATCCGCGAAACCAATGTGACAGCCAGAGAGGCGGGCGGAATCACCCAGCATATCGGCGCTTATGTGGTGGAAGCAAACGGGCATAAAATTACCTTCCTGGATACTCCGGGCCACGAGGCGTTTACCGCCATGCGTATGAGGGGCGCCCAGGCAACAGATATCGCCATTCTGGTGGTTGCCGCGGACGACGGCGTAATGCCCCAGACAATTGAAGCTATCAACCATGCCAAGGCGGCCGGCGTGGAAATCGTGGTTGCCGTCAATAAGATCGATAAGCCCAGCGCCAATGTGGAGCGGGTAAAGCAGGAGCTTTCCGAGTATGAGCTGATTCCTGAGGACTGGGGCGGAAGCACCGTGTTCTGTCCGGTATCCGCCCATACAAAGGAAGGAATTCCGGAGCTTCTGGAAATGATTCTCCTGACCGCGGAAGTGAAGGAATTAAAGGCCAACCCCAACCGAAAGGCAAGAGGCCTTGTGATTGAGGCCCAGCTTGACAAAGGAAGAGGTCCGGTGGCTACGGTTCTTGTACAGAAGGGAACATTGAAAGTGGGAGATTCCATTGCAGCCGGCTCCTGTTACGGTAAGGTGCGCGCCATGATGGATGATAAGGGCAACCGCGTGAAGGAAGCGGGCCCGTCCACTCCGGTGGAAATCCTGGGTCTCAACGACGTGCCCAACGCCGGCGAGGTATTTGTGGCCCATCAGAATGAGAAAGAGGCAAGAAGCTTTGCCGAGACCTTTATTACAGAAGGAAAGAACAAGTTAATTGAAGATACAAAGGCAAAACTGTCCCTGGATGATCTGTTCTCCCAGATCAAGGCAGGAAATGTAAAAGAACTGCCGATTATTGTGAAGGCGGACGTACAGGGATCCGTAGAAGCAGTAAAACAGAGCCTTGTAAAGCTCTCCAACGAAGAAGTTGTCGTGAAAGTCATCCATGGCGGTGTGGGAACCATCAACGAGTCCGACGTGACCCTGGCTTCCGCCTCCAATGCCATCATTATCGGATTTAATGTGCGCCCGGATGCCACAGCCAAGTCCATTGCCGACAGGGAAAAGGTGGATATGCGGCTGTACCGCGTGATCTACCAGGCCATCGAGGATGTGGAAGCGGCCATGAAGGGAATGTTAGATCCGGTATACGAGGAGCAGGTGACAGGCCACGCCGTTGTACGCCAGACCTTCAAGGCCTCCGGCGTGGGTACGATTGCCGGTTCCTATGTGCTTGACGGTAAGATCACACGCGGCTCCAAGGCCCGCATCACCCGTGAGGGCGAGCAGATCTTTGAGGGACCGTTGGCGTCCTTAAAGCGCTTTAAGGATGACGTGAAGGAGGTCAACGCAGGATATGAGTGCGGTCTTGTGTTCGAGGGCTTCAACGATCTGAAGGAAGATGATATGATTGAAGTTTATATCATGGTAGAAGTGCCGAGGTAGAAATGAAAAAAAACAGCATTAAAAATACGAGAATCAACGGGGAAGTTCAGAAAGCTCTGAGTGAAATTATCCGCTCAGAGCTTAAGGACCCCAGAATCCATCCCATGACCAGCGTGGTTTTAGTACAGGTAACGCCGGACCTTAAGTATTGTAAGGCCTATATCAGCGTCCTTGCAGACGAGGAGAAGGCGGCGGATACTATCCGCGGCTTAAAAAGTGCCGAAGGGTATATCCGCACACAGCTTGCCAAAAAGGTGAATCTCCGGAATACGCCGGAGCTCTCCTTTGTGCTGGACCAGTCCATCGAGTATGGCGTCCGTATGTCAAAGCTTATTGATGATGTGACAAAGGATCTGCCCGGAGAGGAAACGGAAACAGAGGAAACGGAAACAAAAGAGGACGAAGAATTTTAAGCCGGAAAGGAGCCTGTCGTTTTGAGTATTTTGACAGATGTACTGAACAATAAAAAAACGGTGGTTATTCTCGGACATGTAAACCCGGACGGGGACTGTATCGGTTCCTGTCTGGGCATGTATAATTATCTGAGAGAAAATGAACCGCAGCTTCAGGTTTCCGTTTATCTGGGAGCCATGGGGGTAAAATTTTCATATCTTGCAGGTTATGAAGAGGTGAAGCATGTGTACGAGCCGGACAAGCGGTTTGACTTATGCATCACTCTGGATGCCAGCGATATGGGCCGCCTGGGAGAATTCGCTCCCTATCTTGCGGATGCAGGGGACAGTCTCTGCATTGACCATCACATTACCAATAAGGGCCTTGCGGCTGTCAATGTGGTGGAAGACTGTGTAAGTTCCACCTGTGAAGTCCTTTATGGGCTTCTGGAGCCGGAAAAAATCAGTAAAACCGTGGCGGAATGCCTTTATACAGGAATCGTCCATGACACCGGTGTGTTTAAGTACTCCAAT
Source organism: uncultured Lachnospiraceae bacterium (assembly GCA_910586315.1). GTDB lineage: Bacteria > Bacillota > Clostridia > Lachnospirales > Lachnospiraceae > CANRXD01. Next base: position 19,828 of record CAJUIP010000018.1, read on the forward strand.
ACATCGGGGAAAACCATGGAAATTGCCGGAAAGCTTATGGACATGGGACTGGATTTTCCGGCGATCATCGACGGCAGCTTCTATATGAAAACCTATGGCCAGGCAAAGCTCCATGGCCGTGCGGTTTTAGACAGCGTCCGGATTCTTGAAAACCGCTGCGTTTATACGGTGGTGACTCAGGACGAGCTTAAGGAATACGGCTGTACGGTGAAGGCCACGGATGGAATCGTGGACCAGCTCAGAGTTGTGGAAGGCGTGGAGTGTGCCATTCTCCTTTATGAGACGGGAAATCCGTCGGAATATAAGGTGAGCCTCCGGACAAACTCGGAGCTTGATTTAAGCAGAATTGCCGGGCATTTTGGCGGAGGCGGCCATGTGAAGGCGGCAGGCTGTACGGTTTCGGGCACCGTGGATGAAATCATCGAAGGCCTGGCCGGACAGATCGTTTTACAGTGGGAGGAAAGGGAAAAAGAACAGGCCGGGTGTTAAAATGTATGACGGAATCATAAACGTGTATAAGGAAAAGGGCTTTACCTCCTTTGACGTGGTGGCGAAAATGCGCGGGATTCTGGGCCAGAGAAAGGTTGGCCATACAGGAACCCTGGATCCGGCGGCCGAGGGGGTTCTTCCGGTCTGCGCCGGAAAGGGCACCAGGCTCTGCGACATGCTGACAGACCGCGATAAGACCTACCGCGCAACGCTCCTTCTGGGAACGGAAACGGATACCCAGGACACCACAGGCACGGTACTTTCGGAAAAAAGCACGGATTTTTTGAAGGAAGAGGAGGTACGGGACGCCATTTTATCCTTTGTGGGGGATTACGAACAGATACCGCCCATGTATTCGGCCCTTAAAGTGGACGGAAAGAAGCTTTACGAGCTGGCCCGGGAAGGAAAAGTAGTGGAGCGGCAGGCGCGCCCTGTAAAAATCCATGAAATCATCATCGAGTCCGTGAATCTGCCGGAGGTGGTTATGACGGTTTCCTGCTCTAAGGGTACGTATATCAGGACCCTGTGTCATGATATCGGAGAAAAGCTTTCGGCGGGCGGATGCATGAAGGAGCTTCTGCGGACCAGAGCGGGCCGTTTTTCCGTAGAGGACAGCCTGACGCTTTCAGAGCTTCAGGCCCTGAAAGACCAAGGGCGGCTTTTAGAGGCGGTTCTTCCTGTAGAAAGCGTGTTTTCGGAATACCGGGAAATCCGCTCTGAGGGCGGGGAGCTTGATAAGCTCATGAGAAACGGAAATCCGTTCCGGTATCAAAAGGCGGGAAGCGTGGCGGACGGCGAGCCCTTTAAGGCCTATACGGCCGGAGGACAGTTTATTGGCATTTACGAATTTTTGGAAGAAAAACACATGTTTTATCCAAGAAAACTATTTCTGGGATAGCAGTGGAGGCATAAAACAGCATGCAGTATATTGCAGAAACGAAAGAATTTCAGATCAGTGAGCCGACCGTGGTGAGCATCGGCAAATTTGACGGTCTCCATGTGGGCCATAAAAAGCTGGTAAAAGAGATGCTTAAGTGGAAGGAACAGGGCTGTAAGGCCGCCATGTTCACCTTTTCCACACCGCCGTGGACCCTGGTAAAGGGGAAGCCGCAGACCATGCTCATGACCAACCGGGAGAGGATGAATTTATTATCCGAAACGGGAGTGGAATATCTGGTGGAGTATCCATTTGATGAGGAGGTCTGCCATATGGAGCCGGAACGGTTTGTGGCGGAAATTCTCACAGGAAAGATGAACGCAAAGATTATAGTAACCGGGCCAGACTGCCATTTTGGGTATAAGGCCGCCGGGGATAAGGAACTTTTAGAAAAACTGGCGCCCAGATACGGCTACCGGTTTTTTGTCGTGGATAAGGAACGGGACGAGGACGGAAAAATTATCAGCAGCACTTACGTAAGGGAAATGCTGGCGGAAGGAAACATACAAAAGGCCAACCGCCTGCTTGGATATCCGTACTATGTGACCGGTATGGTGGAGCACGGAAACGCAATCGGCCATAAAAAGCTCTATCCCACCGCCAATCTGATTCCTCCGGACGTGAAACACCTGCCGAAATTCGGAGTCTATGTGGCAAGGGTGACCGTGGACGGGAGAACGTATGGGGGATTGACCAATGTGGGGAAGAAACCCACAATTTCCGGAGAAAATCCCACGGGAGTGGAGACATACCTCTATGATTTCCAGGGAAATCTCTATGGAAAAGAGATGAAAGTGGAGCTTTTGGACTTTATCCGCCCGGAGATGAAATTTGCGTCCATTGGGGAGTTAAAGGCACAGCTTGACCACGATATAAAAAAATGCAGGGATTATGAAGCACGGATTGCGAATACCGGTTCATAAAAGGAGAGCAGATGGGAAATAACCGATATGGAACGTATTGTGTGATCGGGGTCATTGCCGCGGCGGTATGCCTCTTTGTCATGAAGGTGGATCAGATTGCCGGGGGCGTGGCTTTGATATTTTCGGCGGCGGCGCCGCTTCTTTTGGGATGCGTCATCGCTTATGTGTTAAATATTCTGTTAAAGCGGCTGGAGAAGCTTTATTTTCCCCGCACGAACCGGGCGGCCCTCATAAAAAGCCGCCGGCCGGTGTGTATTCTTTTATCTTTTGTGGGACTGTTTTTGATTTTAGTTTTTATTGTGAACCTAGTGGTGCCGGAGTTAGTCTCCAGTATCCGGCTGATCACCGATGAAATTCCGCCGGCCATGGAAGGTATGAGAGACTGGGCCATTGCCCATTCTGGTGAAATTCCGGTTTTCCAGGATTCTTTAAAAAGAATGGATATTGACTGGCAGAGCGTGGCGAAGAAGATGATGGACTTTCTGGTGGCGGGAGCTGGAGGAATTTTTAATTCCGTGGTGTTTATGGTTTCAAGGGTCTTTGGGGCTGCCGCAAAGGTGCTGATCGGAACAATTTTTGCCATTTACCTTCTGAGCGCCAAAGAAAGGCTCTGCGGACAGGCAGATAAAATCATGCGGGCCTTTTTAAAACCGGAAACCAGAAAAAAGGTATGCTATGTGGCGGAGACTTTCCATGAGACATTCACAAGCTTTATTGTCGGACAGTGCATGGAAGCTGTCATCATCGGATGCCTCTGCGCTGTGGGAATGGCGGTGCTCAGGATGCCTTATGCCGTTATGACAGGGGCCGTTGTGGGCGTTACTGCCCTGATTCCTGTAGTGGGCGCGTATCTGGGAGCGGCGGTGGGCGCCTTTATGGTGTTCACAGTAAATCCTCTCCAGGCCGTTTTTTTCGTGGTATTTTTGGTGATTCTCCAGCAGCTGGAGGGAAACCTGATTTATCCGAGGGTTGTGGGGGCCTCCATCGGGCTTCCGGGACTTTGGGTGCTGGCGGCCGTTACCATCGGCGGAAGCGTTTTTGGCGTTGGAGGAATGCTCCTTGGCGTACCTCTTGCCGCGGCGGTGTATAAGCTTTTGGGAGAGATGGTTAATAAACGGCTGAAGAGCCGGACGTAAACAATTATGACGAACATCTGACGGAAAGCATTTTCAAGTGCGCTCGGGGGCGGGGAAGGAATCGTTCCGGGGTGTTTGAACTTGTTACCGGAGAAAGGAAATCATGGAAAAGGAAAAGAAGGAAGCTGTGGCCGGAAGGCAGCGCGGCAGAAGCAGGCGGCAGAAGGCTGCCCCGGGAAAGAAAAAAATCCTTTTCCGGGCAGCCGGCGCGACGGCCGCTGTCCTGGTTCTGGCCGCAGGAGCGGGAACCGGGTATTATTTTATACAGGCAAGAAGATACGAAACGGCATTCCTTCCCAATACGAAAATTAACGGAATGGATGTATCAGGAAAAACAGCGGATGCGGTAAAGGAGGCCATTGAAAACAACCTTTCCGGATATGAACTTAAGATTGTCGCCAGGGAATGCCCGGAAGAGGTTATTACAAAAGAAGACATCGGCCTTCACGCAGAGTTTGACGGGAGCTTGGAGGAAATCATAGACGGCCAGAATCCCAGAGACTGGATCAAATGCCTGGGCACATCCTCCAGCCATGAAATCGGGACCATGATCGTTTTTGACGAGGAAAAGCTGCAGGAGAAAGTTTCCGGCCTTTCCTGTATGAATCCGGAAACGATGCGGGAGCCGGAAAATGCCTCTGTGTCCGAATATCAAAGTGATACGAAAAGCTATCAGGTGGTTCCGGCGGATGCGGGCACGGAGCTGGTTGCAGACAATGTGCAGAGAGCGGTTCGGGACGCGGTGATGAATCTGGAGACAGAAGTGGACCTGGAAGCACATGACTGCTATACGAAGCCCGCAGTGACGGAAGAGGACGAGGGGCTTCTGGCCCTTGTTTCAGAGCTTAATACCTATGTGGGCGCTGTTGTGACTCACACCTTCGGGGAGGCGAGCCAGGTCCTTGACGGGGACGTCATACATACCTGGCTTTCGGTGGAGGACCAGGCGGTCGTACTGGATGAAAGCCAGGCGGCGGCTTATGTAAAGGAGCTGGCCGCGGCTTATGACACGGCCTATAAACCCAAGACCTTAAAGACCTCTTATGGGGATACCGTAACGATCTCCAGGGGAAATTACGGGTGGCGGATCAACCAGTCCGCGGAGACGGCAGCGGTGACAGCCATCGTGAAAGCGGGAGAGACGCAGACCAGGGAGCCGGAATACATCCAAAAAGCGGCCGGCCACGGGGAAAATGATTACGGGAATACCTACGTGGAAGTCAACCTGACGGCACAGCATCTGTTCTTCTATAAAAACGGGGAATTGGTGGTGGAATCGGATTTTGTTTCCGGCAATGAATCCAGAGGCTGGGCAACTCCGGCCGGGGCTTATCCGCTTACCTATAAACAGAGAAACGCCGTTTTAAAGGGAGAAAATTACAGAACTCCGGTGTCCTACTGGATGCCCTTTAACGGAGGAATCGGCCTCCATGACGCTGCGTGGAGAGGGAGCTTCGGCGGTTCCATTTATAAAACAAGCGGCTCCCACGGATGCGTAAATTTGCCGCCCGGTGTGGCAAAGACCATTTATGAGGGAATTTCCGCCGGAGATCCGGTGCTCTGTTATCACCTGAGTGGGACGGAATCGAAAAAATCCAGTAAGCCTGCGGCCTCTGAGCCGGCTGCCACCACGGCGGCGCCTGCGGAAACGACGGCTCCGCCTGCAACTGAGCCGACGGCTGCGACACCTGCGCCGGCTCCCGAGGAGACAGCGCCCGTAGGACCAAGCGTGGAAGTCCCGTCCGGTGAGCCGGGAGATTCGTCCGCGGCGCAGAATCCTGCCGAGGAGTCCAGTCCGCAGGAGACGCCCGTGTCTCCGGCGGAGACGAATCCCGCAGAATCCCAGACACCGGAAAGCCCGACGGCGCCTTCTGTGACGGCCGGAGGGGATAAAGAAAGTTTCGGCCCGGGCTTTGTGGACCCGGTGCCGGAAGAGACACAGCCGGAAATCGGACCAGGGATGTAGAAAGAAGGGGCTGCTGCAAAATGGAAAGATGAAAAATCCATTTTGCGGCAGCCCCTTTTCAAAGGGCACGGACTATGTATTAACACGTTCTTACATGGCATGGAAGAATTCTGCCAGACGGTCCGCCAGCGCTTCCAGTACTTCATTGCCATCAAACATGAAATCATTATGCTTTCCCTCGATGACATAGAAGGTCTTTCTGGCTTTTACTTTTTCATAGAAATGCTCTGCCTCGGTAATGGGATGAAGAAGATTGTATTTTCCATGTCCCACGAAAACGGGAACTCTGATATCTTCAATATTTTTCTCTGCGTCGAATTCCATCAAAGACTGCCCCAGCTCAAGGGAGATCTCCTGGCCGTAGCCCGGCACGGTATAGAGGTTGTCATTTACTACATCCTCTGTATCCGGATCCAGCGGATAAAAATGGAACGGGCCGCTGAATTTTCTGGTTCCCTCTTTTACCAGGCGGATTTTTTCTTCTTCCATCTCTTTCTTCATTGCCGCAAAATCTTTATATGCGAAAACCTGCTCTAACCAGCGGGCGCCGCAGTAGAAGCCGTTTAAGCCGGCCATTGCCTTCACGCGCGCGTCCTGTTCCGTCGCCTTTGCCACAAGCCCCGCTGCCATTCCCCAGCCAATCAGGCCGATTCTGCCAGCGTCAACCTCTGAAAGCGTACCGGCAAAGGTTACTGCATTGCGGATATCCTCCACCTGCTCATCCAGCTTGCACACCCCGGCCGGGCCGCCATTTTGCAAAAATCCACGATAATCAAACCCAAAGCAGGCAAAGCCCCGTTTTGTCAGAGTGCGGGCAAATAATGCCGGATAAATCTCATTTAATCCCATATAACCGGAATTCGGAATAATACAGGGAAGTCTGTCCCCTTCTTTATAATCATCCGGAAGATAAAGCGCTGCTGACAGGCGGCAGCAATTACTGTAAAACTCTAATTTTTTCGTAATCATGGCAAATTTTCCTTTTTCTATTTTTTCAGTATATCCGGCACCTTCAATACGGCGCCCTGATCCGCGGAAGTAACCAGCGCCGCATATTTTTCCAGCGCAGGCGTTCTCGGCTTTCGTACCGGCTGTACATGTTTTAACCGTTCTCTGATCACTTCATCAGGGACATCCAGATCCAGTCTTCGGTTCGGGATATCGATGATAATCCGATCCCCTTCTTCCACTGCGGCAATTGGCCCTCCCGCAGCGGCCTCCGGGGAAATATGTCCGATACACGGACCTCTCGTGGAGCCGGAAAACCTTCCGTCCGTTACAAGAGCACAGCTTTCATCCATTCCGCGTCCTACCAGAAGAGACGTGGTCATGTGCATCTCCCGCATTCCCGGGCCGCCCTTGGGTCCCTCGTAGCGAATGACAATCACATCGCCTTCTTTAATCTGATCCGTTGATACGGCGTGGCTGGCGTCCTCCATGGAATGGAACACGCGGGCGCGGCCCGTAAACTGGTACATGGACGGTTTTACGCCCGATTTTTTAACGACCGCCCCGTCAGGAGCCAGACTTCCGTAGAGCACCGCAATGCCGCCTTCTTCGTTCTTTGGCTGGCTTACCGGGTAAATACAGTCATTTTCCACTAACGGCGTGTCCTTTATATTCTCAAGAATTGTCTTTCCCGTTACAGTCAGATGATTCGGTTCCAGCCTGTCCTCAATCGCTTTCAACACCGCCGGAAGACCTCCATTTTCATGGAGCACCGAGAGAGGATATTTCCCCGATGGTTTCAGATTGCAGATATAAGGAACTTTGCGGCTGATTTCATCAAAGTCCTTCAGCGTCAGCTCAGCATGAGCCTCATTCGCAATCGACATCAGGTGAAGGACCGTATTGGTAGACGCGCCCATCGCCATGACTGCGCGGATTCCGTTTAAAAGCGCCTCCCGGGTCAGAATCTTTCTTGCCGTCAGCCCCTCTTTAATCATCTCGACCGCGCGTTTTCCCGACTGCTTGGCAAAACGGCGTTTTTCAGCAGAAACCGCCAGCGCCGTACAGGAGTGCGGCAGCGCCAATCCCAGAATCTCCGCCAGACAGCCCATGGAATTCGCTGTTCCTAACATCGCGCAGGTTCCGTATGTCGGAAGCGCCTTTTTCTCAATCTCCAGAAGGTCATCCACGGACAGCTTTCCGGTCTGGGTCTGACCGATAAACTCTCTCATATCTGTCAGGGTAATAATCTCTTTGTCTTTGTAGCTCCCCGCAAGCATTGGGCCGCCCGGGACAATAATCGTGGGAATATTCACTCTGGCGGCAGCCATAATCATACCGGGAACAATCTTGTCGCAGCCCGGCAGCATAACCATCGCGTCGAAATGGTGGGCTTCGATCATCATCTCCACCGCATCCGCGATATTCTCACGGCTGGGCAGCGGATAACTCATGCCGCTGTGTCCCTGGCAAATGCCGTCGCACAGTGCGATTGTGCTGAATTCCCGGGGGATTCCTCCGGCTTCCCAGATGCCCGCCTTTACGTGCTCCGCGATCTCCCGCAGATGAATATGGCCGGGAACCATCTCCGTAAACGAGTTCACAACAGCGACGAGCGGTTTATGTAAATCTTCTGTGTCAAGCCCGGTGCTGTATAGAAGCGCGCGGTGAGCCGAGCGTTCCATTCCATTGATCAGTTCGCCGCTTTTATAGCTGCTGAACTCAAATCTCGATTCATCCAAACTAAGCTCCTCCTTTTTTAATTTTATTTTCTAAAGCTAGTATACTCCTTTCTTTTCCCAATATCAAACAAGTATATCATGAGTAAAAAACAAGTTTTTCCTTGTTATTGGCGAGATTGGATGATACCTGCACTCTTCACTCATACAGCGGTTTTCTCGCTGCGATATAAGACGGAACCGTATGGGTCATGGTTACGAGTTCTTCCTCCGTAAAGCCCGTATCGAGAAGCGCACCGAGGAAGCGCCTCATGCCCTCCACTGGACGCTCAGAGCCCTTCTGCCCCCGGTCTGTGGCAATATAGGTGTGTTCCACACCGGTCATGCGGATATTCTGCGCCATCTTCTCTATAGAGACGGACTGTTCCGCAATGTTCACCCAATTCTTCTCGATTACCACCCCCAGGGAGGCCAGCTCCGCCTGTATCTCTCCCCCGGCCATGGTCCGGCTCCATTCCGGATGCGTCAGGATCATATTTACCTTCCGCGCCCGGCCCTCGCGGCACAAAAGAACGGATTCCTCCAGACTCAGATGGCCCGTTCCCAGGTACGCGCCGTATTTTTTTACGATATCCATGATATCATAGACCACCGGGAGAAGGTTTCCCTTCTCATCCAGGATTGTAATGCCCGGACGGGAGAAGAAATCTCCCGGCATATTGCCGTATGTGAGGCAATGTTTCGCGTCCCGTGTCGGCATCCAGACCAGGATTCCGCCCTGATGGAGGCAATTTTCCACAGCATATGGATTCAATCCGCCAGTGGGCCAGTTCAGGGCCAGGGCGCCATAAGCCTTCGCCCGGCAACCGCTTTTTAAATTTACCACGGCCGCCCGGTCTGCGGTACAGCCGTAATGGGTCTTAATGAGAACGCCCGCCATCTGTGCCTCTTCGGCATCCTGTAAAAGCTCCCAGTCGGTGAGTTCCCGTGGGAATGCCGACGGCTCCGTATGTACATGAAGGTCATAAGCCCCCCGCAGAAGTTCCTCTGCCTGTTCTTTTTCATGCTTGATTATCATAGCTTGTCCTCTCCTTCTCTGATTTCTTCCCGGCTTATTCACGAAAGCACTGCTGCCAGAGCGCGTTTAAAACTTCGTTCCCATCATCTGCATGCTCTGCTTTGTGGGAAAGCAGTTTTCAGTACGAAGTACTAAGACGAAAAAAGCGCCGCCGACAGCCGCTTTCCCGTCAGACAGCACTTTTTTCGTTTTATTTTGCCTGTGCCGCGTTCACTGCTAACTTTATACTTCTGTTATCAGTGAATACAATTCCGGATGGCGGTCAATCATGACCGTGTTGCTCATCCTCTCCTTGTGAACAAGGCTCATATCGATCTCCTGGCAGAGGATTTCCGCCTTATCCGCAGAGCATCTTCCCAGTACCTGACCGATGGGACTGATGACCTGGCTGCAGCCGCAGAACGGAGAGCCCGGCAGTTCGCCCGTAAAATTGACTAACGCAACGAATACGGTATTGTCCAGCGCGCGGACCTCCGTCACCTGGTTCAGCCACTCCCGAAAATAAGAACCGTCTCTCCAGGCCGCCGGGCAAAGAATCAGATCCGCTCCCTCCAGTGCCAGAATACGCGTCGTCTCCGGAAAACAAATATCATAGCAGATCACGATGCCGACTCTGCCGTATTTCGTCTGAAATACGGGAAATTTTTTTCCGCGATTCAAATAGAGCTGTTCATTTCCCACTAAATGAGTCTTGGAATAATGCCCCAGAAGCGCTCCCTCATCGTCAATGAGGACTGCTGTATTCTCTACAATCCCGGTGCCGGCAGTCATCATAATGGGGGCCAGAAGATGGACGCCCAGTTCCTTTGCCAGGCCGCGAAATTTTGTGATCGTCGGCCCGTCAATGCTCTCGGCTGCTGCCTTCATCACGTCATATTTGTAACAATAGTAGCCAGTATTAAATCCCTCCGGCAGGCAGATAAAATCTGCGCCGTTTCCGTGGGCTTCCCGGATTCTTGCCTCTGCCTTGGCGACATTCGCCTCCACGCCGCCCAGTTCCCAGGTATCCTGAATCAATGCCAGTTTAAATTTATCCATTCTCATCCTCTTTTCTTATTCTGCGGTATCCTTGTTCTGAAACTGTTTTGCGATAATAAACAGCACCAGAATTCCGCCCAGTACGCCATATACGCCATATACAAGGCCAAGCAGCTTGTCGAACGGAAGCGTCATAGAGCAGAGCACAGAAGCTATCACCAGAACAACTGCAAATTTATTGTAAGCGGGCGTTTTCTCTTCTCTGAAAACCGCACACAGCGTAAACATGGACGGTGCACAGGATGAGAAAATAGCCATAAAGATAACGACAATGAAGATAAAACCAAGGATCGGGGAGATGGTATTGGCCAGATACAGGTTGGGAATCATCTGGGTTCCCAATTCCTCAATGTTGCAGAATAAAGAACAGCACATAACGATATCCGCCGCCGCATAGAAGGTAACACCTGCGATGGCACCATATACCAGTTCCTTGATATTCTTGAAACCTTTGGCGGTCGCCGTGAAGAACGGCGCTGACTGAAGCGGCGTACAGGTGACATAGTATAAGCCGGCCAGCCACCACGTCGGCGCGATTTTCGAAAATCCCATGTTCGGAGCCATCTCAATTCCGGCGGACAGTCCGGCGGCATTCTGTATAAAGTAGTAAAGACCCGTTCCAATCATCAAAGCAATCATAAACGGTCCGATGCTTCCGATGATATTCACCAGGCCTTTAAGGCCCAGGATTACCGTAACCAGGCACAAAATTCCCAAAAGAACGGAACCAAGCTTTGTCGGAAGGCCGAAATGCTGGTTAAGCGCTGCTCCAAAGCCAGAAATCATCGTAACCGGAGCGGCAAATAACAGGCCCAGTGACAATACCTGGAATACTTTCCCCACTTTCTCGCCGCAGTAATAAGTAAAAATATCCAGCGGGCTCTTGAAGTTCCTTCTATGACCCAGCTTAAAAAATGAAATTAACAAGAACAGATGCACCAGAGCCTCTAATACAATTCCCGCGAATCCCCATATTCCGTAACCGCAAAAATATTGTAAAGATGCCTGCCCCGTAACAGAGCCAGAACCGATAGCCCATGAAATAAAGACGCCGGCAATGATAACAACATTTTTCCAACTGATCCTCTCATTTGTCTCTGCCATAAACGTATTCCTCCAAAAAATATTCAGCACATCGGAACAGAACTGCCATGGGAACAGACTCTGGTACCATGGAATTTGTTCTGCCATCTTTGGTTAATTCACACAATCTGCAATTCTATTTCCGTATTCTGTTGTAATAATCATACAAAATTCTATGTTTAAAAGCAAACAAGTTATTTTTGCATAGATACAAGATTGAACTTGTAATTTTTGTTTCTCTGTGCTACACTGCTGCTATAGAATTCCATAAGGAGAACCCTTCTATGCAGGCGAATCAGGAAATTTTCATGCTGGTAGCTGAGGAGATGAGTATCAGCAAGGCCGCCCAGCGTGCCTTTGTATCCCAGCAGTGCGTCAGCGATCATATCAAACGGATGGAGCAGCATTACGGCGTGCAGCTTTTCACCCGCAAGCCGCGCTTCCAGCTGACAGAAGCGGGCCAGTCCATGCTTCAGTCCGTTCGAAAAATTCAGGCCATCGAGAGTAACTTAGAGGACACTTTGGCAAAGCATGCCTGCGGAATCAAGGGAAGCTTTACCATGGGGATCAGTGCGTCCCGCGCGCAAATCCTTCTTCCCCTGGTCATGCCCGAATACTGCCGCGACTTCCCCGACGTGGAAATCCGTTTTTTTATGAACGACACCGTTGTTCTGGAGGAAAATCTCAGGAAGGGCAACCTGGATCTCTTTTTGGGTGTCAATACGCGTTACAGCGAGGATCTGTCGTTTCGCCCTCTCTGCGAAGATCCGCTTCGCGTTATCATTTCCGAAGGTCTCCTGCGCCAATACTTCGGAAGCAGAGCTGGGCAGATCCCGGGTTCCGAAATTGATCTTCGGGAATTTGCGGCGATCCCGTTTATCAAAAGCTACTCCACCAGCGTCATGAATCTCATGCTGCAGGAATATCTGGACGAGCACCATATCCATCTTTCCTCGCCTTATCAGCTCAGCGATACGGACACCCAGATCTCTCTTTGCGCCAAAGGCGTGGGCGCCGGTTTTGTTCCCCGCATGCTGTCCGCCCGGATTCAGAACCATAATAAGAGCTGCTCAAGGGAGGAATATCTCCACATCCTGCCTGTAAAAGACTTTCATAAAGCTCTTCGCGTCGATCTGGTATCTCTTGGCTATATAGAAAAACCACTGTATATCCGCGCCTTTGAAAATATGATCGTTAAGGCCTTTCAGGCCAATATCGACTCTTAAAGAAACTTAAAGAAACAGAGTTAAAAATCCGTTGACAAAACTTAAGAAATATGCCATAATCCAATCGTATGTGAAAGCGCCGGCACTCGGTTCGCGGAGAACTCCAACCGGGACTTAGTGATCGGTAAGAAGATTTATAATAAGGAGGAAATCGATATGATTTCAAAGGAAAAGAAAGCGGCTATTATCGCTGAATACGGCAGAAAAGAAGGAGATACCGGTTCACCGGAGGTTCAGATCGCCATTCTTACGGCCAGAATCGCAGAGCTCACAGAGCATTTAAAGGAAAACCCGAAGGACCATCACTCCAGACGTGGTCTTCTTATGATGGTAGGTCAGAGACGCGGCCTTCTTGCTTATCTGAAGAAAACAAATCTGGAAGGATACCGTGCTCTTATTGAGAAGTTAGGCATCAGAAAGTAATCACAGACTTGGGGGTGGAGAAGCAGGAATGTACTCCACCCCTGTTTTACAAAGAGGGCTGTTTTCCGGCACTGATGGGAAAAATTCCCTTATACGTAAAAAGGTAATATTAGACACACTGTGGCGGAAGAAACATCCGAGACCGCTAAAGGGTACATGAGCATATCGTGTACGGTTTAGTAGTTTCGGCTTCTTCTGCCAGAATATTAATTATGAAAAAAGGAGACGAAACCATGTTTAAAAGTTTTTCCATGGATCTTGCAGGCAGGACCCTCACGGTTGAAGTGGGACGGGTAGCCAAGCAGGCAAACGGTGCGGCATTCATGCATTATGGCGATACAGTTGTTCTTTCTACCGCAACTGCATCTGACAAGCCCAGGGATGGGATTGATTTCTTCCCGCTAAGCGTAGAATTTGAAGAAAAGTTATATGCTGTCGGTAAAATTCCCGGCGGCTTTACGAAGAGAGAGGGAAAGGCGTCTGAAAATGCCGTCCTCACAGCCCGCGTGATCGACAGACCCATGCGCCCGCTGTTCCCGAAGGATTACAGAAACGATGTAACCCTGGATAATGTGGTAATGTCCGTTGACCCGGAGTGCAGTCCGGAGCTTACGGCAATGTTAGGTTCTGCCATTGCAACCAGCATTTCCGATATTCCCTTTGATGGTCCCTGCGCGACCACACAGGTGGGAATGATTGACGGAGAATTTATTATTAACCCCACCGCGGCCCAGAGAAAGGTTTCCGACCTTGCTTTGACGGTTGCGTCCACAAGAGAAAAGGTGATTATGATTGAGGCCGGAGCCAATGAGATTCCGGAGCAGACCATGATTGACGCAATCTTTAAGGCTCACGAAGTAAACCAGGAAATTATCCGCTTTATTGATAAGATTGTCGCCGAATGCGGCAAGGAGAAGCACTCATATGAGAGCTGTGCAATTCCGGAAGAGCTGTTTGCGGCTATTAAGGAGATTGTACCGCCCGTCGAGATGGAGGAAGCCGTATTTACAGATGAGAAGCAGAAGCGCGAGGAAAATATCCGCGCGATCACGGACCGTCTGGAAGAGGCTTTTGCCGAGAACGAAGAGTGGCTGCCTTTAATCGGCGACGCTGTTTACCAATATCAGAAGAAGACCGTAAGAAAGATGATCTTAAAAGACCATAAGCGCCCCGACGGCCGGAAGATTGATGAAATCCGTCCGCTGGCCGCGGAGGTTGATCTTTTACCGCGCGTACATGGTTCCGGTATGTTTACCCGCGGACAGACGCAGATTTTAAATGCATGTACCCTTGCTCCCCTCTCCGAGGCGCAGCGCCTTGACGGCCTCGATGAGAACGAGACCACCAAGAGATATATGCACCATTATAATTTCCCGTCCTTCTCCGTCGGCGAGACAAAGCCGTCCAGAGGACCGGGACGCCGGGAAATCGGCCATGGCGCTCTTGCTGAGCGCGCGCTGGTTCCGGTACTGCCGAGCGAGGAGGAATTCCCCTACGCGATCCGTACCGTATCCGAGACCATGGAATCCAACGGTTCCACCTCCCAGGCAAGTATCTGTGCGTCCTCTCTGTCCTTAATGGCAGCGGGGGTTCCGATTAAGTCCATGGTAGCGGGTATCTCCTGCGGCCTTGTGACCGGCGAGACCGACGACGATTATCTGGTGCTGACCGATATCCAGGGCCTTGAGGATTTCTTTGGGGATATGGACTTTAAGGTGGGCGGTACCCACAAGGGCATCACTGCCATCCAGATGGATATTAAGATTCACGGCCTGACCCGCCCCATCATTGAGGAGGCCATCAGACGCTGCCGCGAGGCCCGTGTTTATATTATGGATAACATCATGGCTCCAGTAATTTCCGAGCCGAGAAAGCAGCTTTCCAGGTATGCGCCAAAGATTTCCCAGATCATGATTGATCCGGCCAAGATTGGCGATGTGGTTGGAAAACAGGGAAAAGTAATCAACGGAATTATCGCTGAGACAGACGTTAAAATTGATATTACCGACGACGGAGCCGTAAACGTATGTGGTACGGACCAGGAAATGATTGATAAGGCCATTTCCATCATTAAAAACATCGTCACCGATGTGGAGCCTGGAATGGTTTACACCGGTAAGGTGGTGCGGATCATGGAATTTGGCGCGTTTGTTGAACTGGCTCCCAATAAGGACGGTATGGTCCATATCTCCAAACTGTCTGATAGGCGTGTAGCCAAGGTAGAAGATGTGGTAAACATTGGGGATGAGGTTACCGTAAGAGTGGTGGAAGTGGACCGTATGGGAAGAATCAATCTGACCATGAGACCGGAAGACATGACCGCGGATCTGGAAAAGCTGACCCGTCCGGAGCGCCGCGACAATGACAGGCGTGACCGCGGAGGCCGTGACAATGACAGGAGAGACCGCGGAGACAGACGCGACCGTGGGGACAGACGGGAGCGCAGCGAGAGAAGAGAAGACAACGAGTAATAATCGGGGTTCTGAGATGATCATGTAAAAATCAGGAAGGGACTGTCGCAAAGTGAGTGTTTCATTTTGCTGCAGTCCCTTTTTCTGAATAAATAGCAGCAGCTCAGCCTTGCATCTTCTTGCCCGCTGGAGGCGGACAAGAAGCATGCGGCATTCCCCTTATGAAGATTTCGGATAAAAAACATTTATGTTGTTACTGTTTACGCGAGGAGGCATCTTCTTGCCCGCGTATCGCGGACAAGAAGCATCGGGCGTTCCCCCGATGTGGAAAAACAGATAAAATCAGTCTTACAAGCAAGCTTGACGCCTGTTTTTATCTGTTTTTCCCCGCCCCGTGAACTGTTGCAAGAAATATTTGAAAAAAATGCTTAAGCGGTTGCCAAGTGGATAAAATTTACTTATAATGAGGAGTAGACCAGAAAAGAAAGGAAGTGAACACATAATGGAAGGTCGAAGTCGTAAGATGGAGGCGGATGCCCACCCGGAACCTGAGGCAATAGACATATTGGTGTGCGGCCATTATGTGTATTGCCGTTCTTAATGGACGTTTTGTCTCCATACCAGAAAGAAATGGAAATGGAGGAGAAACAATGTCAAATGAATTTGATGAGACCGTTGACATGGAGGAGCTCCTTACGCTGGCGGAGGAAAAGAAATACCGCCAGCTTAAGGTCGCCCTCCTGGAGTTAAATGAGGTAGATATTGCCACATTTATTGAGGAACTGGATTCGGAGCGGACGGTTGTGGTATTCCGTATGCTGCCGAAGGCCCTGGCAACAGATGTGTTTGCGGAGCTTCCGGTGGAAACGCAGACACATATTATTAACAGTATCACCGACAAAGAGCTTTCTGAAATCGTGGAGGAGCTCTACGTGGACGATGCGGTCGATATGCTGGAAGAACTTCCGGCCACCGTGGTCCGCCGTGTCCTTCAAAATACGACGGCGGACACGAGAAAATTAATCAATCAGTTTCTGAATTATCCGGAAAACAGCGCGGGAAGTATTATGACTGCCGAGTACGTGGGCTTAAAAAAGAGCATGACGGTGGAGCAGTCCTTTGCCTACATCAGGCGCCATGGAATTGATTCGGAGACGATTTACACCTGCTATGTGATGGATGAAAAACGCCAGCTTGAAGGCGTGGTTACCGTTAAGGACCTGTTAATGAACCCCTATGAAACAAGGGTGGGGGACATTATGGATACCCATGTAATCAAGGTTGTCACCACGGACGACCAGGAGGAGGCGGCGGATACCATGAGCCGCTATGGTCTTTTGAGCCTCCCGGTGGTGGACAGGGAAGGACGGCTTGTGGGGATCATTACCGTCGACGATGTGATGGAGGTTATGGAAGAGGAGGCCACGGAGGACTTCGAAAAGATGGCCGCCATGCTTCCGAGTGAAAAGCCCTATCTGAAGACAAGCGTGTTCCGGCTTGCCAGAAACAGGATTCCCTGGCTGCTTATTTTAATGCTGTCCAGCACGATCACCGGGGGGATTCTTGTGAAATATGAAAATGCCTTTGCGGCGATTCCCCTTCTGGTAAGCTTTATCCCGATGCTCATGGATACGGGAGGAAATTCCGGAAGCCAGAGCAGTACGATGATTATCCGTGGTATGGCCGTGGGGGAAATTGAGCCGGCAGATATTTTAAAGGTGCTCTGGAAGGAAATCCGTGTCGGCATGATGGTCGGCGTGGTTCTGGCTGTGGTGAATTTTATGCGGCTGATGATTCAGTACCCCGGCAACACGATGATCTGTCTGACTGTGGTGCTCAGCGTATTCTGCACGGTGGTTGTGGCCAAGACCATCGGATGTACGCTGCCCATCGGCGCGAAGGTATTAAAGCTAGACCCGGCAATTATGGCGTCCCCGATGATTACGACGATTGTGGATGCCGTAAGCCTGATGGTATATTTTAATTTGGCCTGCTATCTGCTTCATATGGCTGTTTAGACAGTCCAAAATTTAATAACAGGAGAAAAAAATATGGGAAAAGTAAGAACAAGATTTGCACCCAGCCCCACCGGCCGGATGCATGTGGGAAATTTGAGAACGGCGCTTTACACGTATCTGATTGCGAAACATGAGGGCGGGGATTTTATTCTCCGCATTGAGGATACCGACCAGGAGCGCTATGTGGAAGGCGCGGAGGAGATTATTTACCGCACTCTGGCAAAGACAGGCCTGATTCATGATGAAGGCCCGGATAAGGACAAGGGCTATGGCCCCTATGTGCAGAGCGACCGCCAGAAGGCCGGAATTTACATGGAATACGCAAAGAAGCTGGTGGAAAAAGGCGAGGCTTATTACTGCTTCTGTACCCAGGAAAGACTGGACTCTTTAAAGAAAAATGTAAACGGCGAAGAGATCATGGTATATGACAAGCACTGCTTAAGTCTCGCAAAGGAGGAAGTGGAGGCGAACTTAAAGGCGGGAATGCCCTTTGTCATCCGCCAGAATAACCCCAGAGAGGGAACGACTACCTTCCATGACGACATCTACGGGGACATCAGCGTGGACAATGCAGAGCTGGACGACATGGTGCTGATTAAATCCGATGGGTATCCCACGTACAATTTTGCCAATGTGGTGGACGACCATCTGATGGGAATTACCCATGTGGTGCGCGGAAATGAATATCTGTCCTCCTCTCCCAAGTATAACCGTTTATATGAGGCTTTCGGATGGGAGGTTCCGATTTATGTGCACTGTCCCACCATCACCAACGAAGAGCATAAAAAGCTAAGTAAGAGAAGCGGCCACTCCTCGTTTGAAGACTTGCAGGAGCAGGGCTTTCTTACGGAGGCCGTTGTGAATTTCGTTGCCCTCCTTGGCTGGTCCCCGGCCGGAAACGAAGAGTTCTTTACCTTAGAAGAGCTGGTAAAGGAGTTTGACTACCACAATATGAGCAAATCTCCGGCCGTTTTTGATATGACAAAGCTCCGTTGGATGAATGGCGAATATTTAAAGCGGATGGATGCGGACCGTTTTTATGAGATTGCGGAGCCTTATCTTAAAAATGTCATTAAAAAGCCTCTGGACCTTAAGAAGATCGCGGCCATGGTAAAGACAAGAATTGAAGTGCTGCCAGAGATTGAGAGCCAGGTGGATTTCTTTGAGGCTCTGCCGGAATATGACCCGGAGATGTACACCCATAAAAAGATGAAGACCAACCGGGAAACGTCCCTGGAAACCTTAAAGGAAGTGCTTCCGATTCTGGAGGCCCAGGACGACTACTCCAATGACGCTCTCTATGAGGCCCTTTCGAAATATGTGTCAGAAAAGAACGTTAAGACGGGATTCGTGATGTGGCCTATCCGTACAGCCGTATCCGGAAAGCAGATGACCCCGGCCGGCGCCACGGAGATTATGGAGATTATCGGAAAAGAGGAGTCCATTGCGAGAATCAAAAAGGGCATCGCGCTTTTAGAGGCATAAAGAAAGTGAGATGCCGGAATATATATTCATGTATCATGATACATTCATTTATCATGAAACCCGCTGTGAATAAGGAAAGTACAAGTTACAATGGAGTTTAGCAGTGCACAAAAATCAGCGCTTTCCCATAAGGACGGCCCGATGATGGTTCTGGCCGGGCCCGGCTCGGGAAAGACCACCGTAATTACACACAGGATAAAAAGATTGCTGGAGCAGGGCGTAAGCCCCTCCGGCATTCTTGTCATTACCTTTACAAAGGCGGCGGCGAGGGAAATGAAGGAACGGTTTTCCAACCTGATGGGACAGGCCGCCTGCCAGGGAGGACGGGAGGACTGGTCACGGGTAAGCTTTGGGACCTTCCATGCCATCTTTTACCAGATTTTAAAACTTGCCTATGGGTTTCAGGCGGGGAGCGTGCTGGGGGAAGAGGAAAAGCGGCGGTTTTTTAAGGAATACATAGGGCAGTCAGAGCTTGAAGTGGAGGACGAGGGAGAATTTATCGCCTCCCTGATGAATGAGATCAGCTATGTGAAGGGGAACCGCCTGGACCTTAACTGTTATTACTCCAGAAACTGCCCGGAGGAATGGTTTAAAAAGCTGTACCAGGGATATGAGGATATGCTGGGGAACATGGGAAAGATCGACTTTGATGACATCCTGACCATGTGTTATGACCTGTTTACGGAAAGAAAGGATATTCTTAAGGCATGGCAGAAGAAATACCGCTATATTCTGGTGGACGAGTTCCAGGACATCAACCGGATTCAGTATGAAATCGTGAAGATGTTAGCAGAGCCGGAGAACAACCTGTTCATTGTCGGGGACGATGACCAGTCCATCTACAGATTCCGCGGGGCAAGGCCGGAAATTATGCTGGGCTTTGAAAAAGATTTTCCGGGAACAAAACGGGTGCTTCTGGCGGAAAATTACCGCTCTTCCAGGGAAATTGTGGAGGCCTCCCTCCGGCTGATTTCCCATAACCGGGTGCGGTATGAGAAGGAGCTGATTCCCGTTCATGGCCCGGGCCGGCCGGCGGACGTGGTTATTTACGAAAATCCGCTTCAGGAGACCGGGCAGGTGGCGAGGAAGCTCAGGCAGTACGCCGAAGCCGGATACGGGTATGGAGATATGGCAGTTTTGTTCCGTACCGGGAACGCCTCCGGGCTTCTGGCGGAAAAGCTCATGGAATACAACATTCCTTTTTTCATGCGGGATGTATTTCCAAGCCTGTACAGCCACTGGATTGCCAGAGATGTTTTTTCTTATCTGGCTTTGGGAATGGGGGGCAGGAAGAGGAGTGATTTTTTCCGGATTATGAACCGCCCCAAGCGGTATCTGAGCCGGGATGCCTTTGAGAGCACCGAGGTTTCTCTGGATGCGGTGAAATCCTTTTATCAGGATAAGGACTGGATGGAAGAGCGGATTTGCGACCTGGAGGGCGATATAAGGACGATTGGCAGGTTAAAACCCAAAGCGGCCATCCAGTATATCAGAAAATCCGTGGGCTATGATGAATATTTGAAAGAATATGCGGAATTTCGCAGGATGAGGCCGGAGGAGCTCTTTGAAATCGCGGACCGTCTGATGGAGAGCGCGGAGGGATTCCGGACGGCCGGGGAGTGGATGGAGCATGTCAGGCAGTATGAGGAGACCTTAAAGCAGCAGAAAGCGGCGGAAAAGGAGCCGGCCGGGCCGGCCGTGACCCTGTCTACCATGCACAGCGCCAAGGGACTGGAATATGCGGTGGTGTTTCTTGTCGACGCCAACGAGGGAGCGTCCCCCCACCATAAGGCAAAGCTTCCGGAGGACATTGAGGAGGAGCGGCGCCTGTTTTATGTGGCCATGACAAGGGCGAAGGAGCGGTTACATATCTGCGCCGTCCGGGAGCGCTACCACAGAAAGCAGGAGATTTCCAGGTTTGTGGGGGAGTGTATGCCAGAACGTGTCTGAAAATTTATTCCCATCATCTGCATTGCCCCACGATGTGGGAAATTTGGCCCTCATTCGATTCCAATTTCCTACAAACTGTGATGCACATCTGACGGAAAGCAATTTTTAGACAGTACACTAGTGTCCGGCCAGAATTATGGTTTCGTGCGGACAGAATAAGGAGGAGACAACATGGGGTGCGTCCATATCTATTGCGGCGACGGGAAGGGAAAAACCAGTGCGGCCGTGGGACTGGCTGTAAGGGCAGCGGGAAGAGGAAAAAAAATTGCCGTGGCCCGCTTTTTAAAAACGGATGATTCCGGAGAGGTGGAAGGTTTAAAAGCAATTCCGCAGATTACGGTACTTCCCTGTGAGAGAGTCTTCGGCTTTGTATCCGCCATGGACGAACAGACCAGAAAGGAGGCGGCGGCTTACAATCTGGAATTGTTTGAGAAAGCCGTTTCCCTGGCAAAAACGGCCGATATGGTGATACTGGATGAGATTATGGCGGCCATAGCTTACGGGATGGTTCCTGAAAAAAGAGTGGAGGAGTTTTTAAAAGACAGGCCCGAAGCTCTGGAGGTGGTCATGACCGGAAGAAATCCGTCGGGGCTTCTGCTTTCCATGGCGGACTATGTGTCGGAGGTTAAAAAGGTGAAGCATCCTTACGACAGGGGGATTCCGGCAAGAAAGGGAATTGAGTATTGATTTTTGACGGGTTTACTGATATGCTTATTCAGGACAGACCAAAACAGAGCGCAGATATGCCGGTACCCCCGTGTACAGTCAGTGCGCCCAAATCAACAGCTTATATTTGGGAAAAAGAGAGGAAAAAGTGATGGCAAACGAAAAGAATAATAACGGACTTGGGAATCAGGACGCAGAGAACGAAGAGGAGATGACAGTCACCCTGACCCTGGACGACGGAACAGAACTGGAGTGTGTGGTGCTTACGATTTTTGAGGCGGGAGACAGAGAATATATTGCCCTTCTTCCCTTGGATGGAAGAGAGGCGGAGGACGGAGAGGTATACTTATACCGCTATGTGGAGGATGTGAACGGAACTCCTGATCTTGAGAATATCGAAAGTGATGAAGAATATGAAATCGTGGCGGATGCCTTTGATGAGCTTCTGGATGCGGAAGAGTATGATGAGCTGGTCGGAGAGGACGAGTTAGATTAGAGCATGTCGGGAATGCTTTTTGACCTGTCCTGTTTGTTTTCAGGAAAATGATGCAGGATGAAATTTCAGTCTGCAAGGCGTTAGAGGGAGGCGACGCGGCGGCATCGTTGAACGACAATAACGCGGCAGATGGAAGCTCATTCTGTGATGTGAGAACGGTACAGGACAATAGAACCGGATGGTTTGGAATCATAGAAAAAACCTGTCAGGAGCAGAGAATGTCTGCTTTTGACAGGTTTTGTTTTTCAATGTTTCATCCGATGCAGAACCAGACGCCCTCCGTACATGAGAAACAGATACCACCAGGAGATTACTTCCGCATACGCAATCACCATCTTTCCAAAGAATGGCTTCAGAATGTAGGACATCGCGATCCGCACTGCCAGTGAGGAAATCCCGACAAGACTTGTAAATTTTACTTCGCCTATTCCCTGAATATACCCGCGGATGGCGGCCGAAACGCCAAATAACACATAAAACATTGCCAGTGCCCGGAAAAAAGACTGGCCGATGGCAACGGACTCCTCGGAAACGCCAAAGAGTGAAATCAGTGTTCCGCCGAAATTGATTACAAAAACCGTCATGCAGGCCGCGACCACCGCCATGAGGCCCGTTCCGACATAGAGCCCTTTCTTCACCCGGTCCATTCGGCCCGCGCCAAGATTCTGTGATGTGACCGTAGAAATTCCCGCGCCAAGATTCATGACCGGCAGCATAATAATGCTGTCCACGCGGTAGGCTGTCGAAATCGCCGCCACGGTCGTTGAGCCAAAACTGTTCATAAAGCTCTGAAGTGCTGCACTTCCCAAGGAGCTGATCACGGAATTTAAAGTAAGCGGCAATGAAAACGAGCATCCGTCCGCCAGTACCGTCCTGTCTATCAGCTGGCTCTTGAGGCCAAATCGCAATGTCTGATACCGTTTCACCGCGTATCCGATCATAAAAATCATCATTGCAATCTGAGAGATTGCCGTGGCGGCAGCCGCTCCCGCCACACTCCACCGAAACACGCCGACAAAGATCAGATCCAGCACAACATTGGCAGCAGACGATACCATAACCGAATAAAACGGCGCCTTGCTGTCTCCGCAGCCCCGGAGAACTGCGGCATAAACATTATAAACAGCGACAAACGGAACTCCGGTCAGAACGATTCTTAAGTATTCCCCGGACATCTGATGAATATCCTCCGGTGTATCCAGAATATGCAGAATAAACTCCACAAAGCAGAAACCGAATGTACTGAGCACAAGAAAAAGCAATCCCATGGATACCGCGAAAGAGGACAGAAGTTTTCTCTGTATCTCGTCCCTTCCTTCGCCAAAATATTTTGCCGCCAGAATGGAGATTCCGTTTGTGAATCCGGTAATTGCGCCTGTAAACAGATAGATGACCGGCGTCGTCGAACCAATGGCCGCTAATGCCGCGCCGCCTTCCATATTCCCGACGATAAACGCATCCGCCCAGCTGTAAAGCTGCTGTAGAACTCCACTCAAAATCAAAGGAATGCTAAACTCCACCAGCGCCCGGGCAAGACTGCCCTCCGTCATATCTTTTGCCATGTTTTAGTCTCCTTAAGAATATCATGTCCATGAGTCGTTTTCGTTCCTGAATGCTGTCTAAATCCCTGTTTCTATAAAATGCACAGTGGAATTGTTCCAATATTTTTTGAAAACACGGTGGTCTTTTTCATCGAAATTCAGCTGATACATCCGGAAGGTGACTAAAAAATTTTTTGGCTGCCATTGTTCTTCGTAGGAGTACTGATATTTCATTCCTACCTGTTTCATAACCCCGCCGCTGCGGGGATTGTTAATGTCATGTGTTGCCGTAATGCAGGGAAGCCCGTCTCTTTTTACCTGCGCGATGACAGCTTTCCCGGCTTCTGTGATAATTCCCCGGTGCCAAAACTCTTTCCGAAGTCCGTAGCCAAAATCATGACCCTCATCCATACTGACGTTTATGTAACCAATCGGCTTGTTGTCCTCTTTCAAACAGACAGCGTAAGCATAGGCCTGTGCCTTTTCATAATTTGCCGCATACCTTGTTTCAAAAAAAGCGCGCGCTTCCTCCATGCTTTTTGCAGGAAACCATGGTAAAAAGGTGTTGGCCTCTTTCTCCATCAGTATCAAATATAATGCTTCTATATCATTTTCCGTAAATTTTCTTAATACCAGCCGTTCTGTTTCCAGCTTTGGTGTATTCATGTTTGCCATACAGATCCTCCTGTGATCGGGAAGGACATTTTAATTTCATGTCTGGTCCGGTTGTAAACATGGCAGGCGGCACGCGATTTGTCATTCAACTTGTGATTAAATTTTTTGATGGATACAGCATGCCAAGAATCAAGTGCAGGGCCTTAGCGGCCCTTTTGATGCAGGAAATCGGTAAATGACGGTGCCCCAAGCTGACGCCGCTTCTCCACGACCAATGACGGCATGGCCCGGGCGTGGGCTGCCTGTCAGCTCTGCATATAGTTCAGCCGCAGGTGTATCCGCTTCTATCTCCAGCAATTTGACTTCATTGCGCCCCAACAGGATATCAATCCGTTCTTGCAAGTGGGGTACACTACCCAATTCATCATAAACTTGTTTGGGAATAATGACCCGTCCGGGATAGAGCTGGGTCAGGATACTTTCGTCTTTTACCCATAAAAATGCAGAGAGACAATCTGTATCAAAATACAGAGGAGGATTAGTCATCAACTTGATCATCCTCCTCGTCTCCGTAAACGATGTCTGATCGGAACCCGGCAAGCATCAGTTCATCATATTTTCCATTGGAAATCTTATTCTGCTCAAATAATTTATCCGCCATTTGAACGTAATGCCCCAGTATTTTCCGTTCAGCATCCTTTGCATCTATGATCCGATACAATTCCGTATCATATCCCAATCTGCGTGCCTCACGTTTCACGCCTTCCTTGAGTGCTAAATTCTCGACTGGTGTTATAAAGCCATCCGCAGTAAGCCGCCAAAGCATGGTTTGATGGCTGATGCCATACTGCTGTTCAAACCAAATCAAGTCGGCCAACTCCAACTTGCCCTTCCGTGCTTTCGCTTCTTCCAGCCTATCCTCATACGCGCCTAAAGGCAGCAACAGATAAGACGCAAATCTATCCGCTGCCTGCTCAACATCGGCTGTATCGGATACGGAGAGGCGGGTTGAACAAATGGCTGTCTCTCCAGACTTCCCATATCTGTAGTGATATAACTCATGGGCCAATGAAAACCTTTGCCGCCCCCTCGACATGGTTGAGTTGATGGCAACAACGGCAGTATCCTCTGCTTTGATACACATGCCGCTAATCCCATTCCCGAGAGGATATAGGAATAAGGACAGACTCTCAATTGACGATGTCAGGGCAAAGATGTCAATTGGTGATGTTGCATCCTCATTCAGCTCATGACGGAATCTGCTGGCCTGGCAGGCTGCCTCTAATAAGTTCATCTACTAGTCCTCCTTGAGCAGATTTGCCATAAACACACTGTTTAGGACAACACGGTTTACAGCCTGAATTGCCGTCATATTTGATGCGTCGATGTTGTCTGCACGAAATGCCACTTGGAGCGCAGGCGAAGCTACGGGCGGCGTATGGACCAAGTCGCAGCAATATAGGTCGCCAAGTTTCTCAAGGGTATCCATACTGATTTGCCGCTCCCCAGACTCGTACTTGGATATCAGGCTCTGATCGACACCAAGCAAAGAGGATATATCCGCCTGGGTAAACTTAAACTTCGTACGTAATTCCTTTAGACGTTCCCCCAAAATTATTTTCTCCATGTTAAGCACCTCCTTGTATATAGTATATCCCAGTTTTGTCATAACTGCAACGGAAATTTTAGAATAAATATGACATGAAAAATTACCTTGAAACAATTAGAATTACAGTTCACAGGCAATGTCAGTTAGTTAAGAACTTTGAAAATCGAATAAACGGCCTGAACATTAGGAATAAAGTGTCATTCTGGAATGATTCCTGGAGCAAGTGGCGTGGATAGGGCCATTTGCAGAGCCATGTTTTAGTTTTACTGCATGGCAAATAAGCAGGTATGAAAAATGCCTGCCACATGGTATAATGTCGTCAGACATTATACCCGCACCGATTCGCGTCTGTCCAGAAGGACAGACAAATTCCTTAGCGAATCGTGTGCACCCTGCGGAGCATAGCATGTTGGAGACATGGTATAATGATTCTGTCAGTCAAAATCGGTATGTAAAGCTGACTGGTACTTGGAATCTTTGCTGGCGGGCAAAGTTCCTGGAGGGCCTGACAGGAAGCGTGTGCTTTCTGATCAGGCCTTCCACATCAGGTGGTGCCTTCCCCGAGTGCAGCCGCAGGAAATGGCGGCAGGTCTTGAAGGCAATGGAAAAATCAACCTGATGGACATGTCTGCGTTTCTGCTCCTTAAACGCGACCTGTCTTGTTATGTAGGAGCAGAAATTAAAAAGGATGAGTCTGGCCCATATCTCATGTGTTATCATCTGCCTGCTCTTTGAGTGGAAGTTCACGGCCGCTATTGCATGCTTCCGCGTACAGAAAGAAGTCTCGATGCCCCATCTGAGGCGGTATAGTTCCTTGATTTCTTCCGCATGGGCTGGATGACCGCATCGGTATAGGCCTTGTTCAGCAGGTCATACAAAGGGACGAGGTACATCTGGTTATAGCCTTTCTGGGAGCGCCCGCTGGGGTCATAATAGCTTTCGGTGTCCTTTGGGTTCCTTGTAAAGGTAAAGCCTGACCCGTCACATGCGAGGAGCTGGTACTTGCCTTTGAGAAGGGATTTGGGGCTAAAGTGTCTGTTGAAGCTGTAGAAAAGCGTTTGGAAGACATCATCGGAAAGCTTGGCTCGCTGCTGGTAGAATGCAGAAAGAGATGGTGCCTGGGCATCGAAATTGAAATACTTGAGCAGTTCATGGCTGACGGAGCCGCTTTCCATGGAGATCTGGAAATGCAGGAGTGTATCGAAAGGGATTTTCCTGTCACGGGTGAAATCGATTCCGGAGCGTCTGCAGAAATCCTCACGGTGCTGGTTCATCTTCTCAATTTCGGACAGCAGGATCTGTTTGATTTTTTCAGGGTTGGTCATAGTGTGCCTCCTTTGGGTAAAAGCGATATTATCTTCTGACCAAAGGGCCGCGCTCACTACCTCTAAATTTCATCAGTAGTGAGCGCGGCCGCCCATTTTAGCGTTTTTGTCAAGCCCATTTGGGATATTTTTAGATAAATTTAGGTTAGACCCCTATGGCGGAATCTAACCTGGTACTTAACTAACTGACATTGCCCGTGAATTGTAAGTACGCCCAGATTGAGCCTTAATACCGAGAAAAGTAAAAATTTTATTAAATGTGTTGTAATTAAGGGAAAATGGTGTATACTAAAGACAGTAGGTGATGCACAGCCTTATAAATGAGCGAGTTATAAGTGGGTGATGCACAGCCCGTAAGTGAGCGAGTTAGCAGGAGGCAGGGACTATATGGGTCTCTGCCTTTTCTGTTATAATACGGCGGCTAAAGTATACGGTTGTTGTAAACAAAGGAGTTTTATGAAAGATAACTTAAGGATATATGGAGTGAAAGATTCTTACATAAAATATTTGAGCCAATATCAGGGACATTTGTTCCTGAATGAAGGTGGGGCATCGGGGCGTAAGTATATTGGAGTCATTTTTGAAATCAATAAATTTTCCTATTTTGCACCATTATCTTCGTTTAAACCCAAACATAAGAAGATGAAGGAAGGTGTGGATTTTGTTAAGATTAAGGATTACGCTGTTATCAATCTTAATAACATGATTCCTGTACCGAAAGGGCAATTGGTAGAGCTGAATATCAATGCGGAAAAAGATCCACATTATAAGTTCCTTTTGCAGGCTGAAAATCGGGAAATCAATAAACAAAAATGTCGGATTAGAAAAAATGCGGAGATCGTTTATAATCATAAGAAGCGTAATGGGAATTTAACACCATTGGCAAAAAGAACAAACGATTTTGAAATGCTGGAGAAATTAAGCAGAGATTTTTTGTAATTGTTAGCGGCTATTCTTGGTTAGTGATTTTCCTGAGGGCAGGAAAATCGTAGATGTTGATGCTGTGACAAGCGTACATTATAATGTTGGGAAAAAAGTGTGCACGACTATTGAGAAAATCGGAGGAACGCTGCTGGAGGACTTGCCGAAAACCCTTATGCAAATATTTCGGTCTATTTTCCTGATTGCACAAGTCCAGAATACTCAGCGTAGCCTCACTACGCCTCCTTTTCCGAACTTGCACACTCGAAAAAATATCCTAGAAAATTTACACAGGAACTTTAGGCAAGCCATTTGGCGAAATGTAATCGAGTCAGTACATTAGAAGCACCGGGCATTCACCCGATGTGGAAAAACGGATAAAATTAGTCTTACAAGCAAACTTGATGCCTGTTTTTATCCGTTTTTCCCTGCCCCATGAACTGTAACGAGATAAAAAAGGTACCGTGAAAATATGAAATCCTGCAATTTACTTTTGAGCCTTACTATGCTATACTATCAATGCTCAGTTTGCTGAGAATATCAGACAAGGATAGCATTGTTTAATATGCTTGATTATGCGTATCAGAATGATGTGATTATGAAAAAAGCATAAGGAAATCAATAATTGCGGCGTCTCTCAAGGTGATTTAGAAAAATTGGTACGTAAATTGGTACATAGTTAAAACCTTGGAAGACAAAAGCCCTATAAAATATAAGAAAATCCAAAGGAGATAAGAATAAAATGAAACTAGGTATCGTCGGCCTGCCAAACGTAGGGAAAAGTACATTGTTCAACTCTCTGACAAAAGCCGGAGCCGAATCCGCGAACTATCCGTTCTGTACGATTGACCCCAATGTGGGAGTCGTTCCTGTTCCGGATTTTCGCTTAAAACTTTTAACAGATCTTTATAATTCTGAAAAAACCACTCCCGCAGTGATCGAATTCGTGGACATCGCAGGCCTTGTAAAGGGCGCCTCCAAAGGGGAAGGCCTTGGAAATCAGTTCCTTTCCAATATCCGCGAAGTGGATGCCATTATCCATGTGGTCCGCTGCTTTGAGGATCCTAATGTTATCCATGTGGACGGCAGCGTAAATCCGCTCCGGGACATCGAAACAATAAACCTGGAACTTATTTTCTCTGATATTGAAATTCTGGAACGCAGAATTGCCAAAATGGGAAAAGGTGCCTCCTCCAATAAGGCCCTGGCTAAAGAATTAGACATCATTAAGGCCATGAAAGCTCATTTGGAGGATGGAAAGCTGGCCAGGAGCTTTGAGTCCAAAGATGAGGACACTTACGCATTTTTAAACTCTTTAAACCTCCTTACCTGGAAACCGGTGATTTTCGCTGCCAATGTCAGCGAGGATGATCTGGCCGATGACGGCGCCGCCAACGAATTTGTAAAAGAAGTCCGGGAGTTTGCCGCAAAAAACGATAGCGAGGTGTTCGTAATCTGTGCCCAGATTGAACAGGAGATTGCAGAACTTGACGATGAGGAAAAAAAGATGTTCCTGGAAGAGCTTGGGCTTAAAGAATCCGGTTTGGAAAAGCTCATTGCTGCCAGCTATCGTATTCTCGGGCTCATCAGTTATCTGACCGCCGGGGAAAAGGAAACCCGTGCATGGACCATCAAGGTGGGAACAAAGGCTCCCCAGGCTGCCGGAAAGATCCATTCCGATTTTGAGCGTGGCTTTATTAAGGCGGAAGTTGTTAATTATCAGGATCTTTTAGACTGTGGTTCCTACACTGCCGCCAAAGAAAAGGGGCTGGTTCGCATAGAAGGAAAAGAATATGTGGTGAAAGACGGGGATGTTGTACTGTTCCGGTTTAATGTATAGAGTGGCCTTTTTAAGGAAACGTCAGTTAAAAGACTGCTCAACAGCATATGATGTCTGCGGCAGAAAGAAAGACGTCGCTGCCGCGGTCCGCCGCGGGAAAGGCCTTATTACATTCATGTGGGTCCGGAGTATAGTCCGGACCCACGTTTTTGCATATCACAAGTTTTATCCGTTGGAAAGCGTTTCGTGTAAAATTTCCCATAGAATTGATACATACAGCTTTAAACCGATGAGAAGCGCATGCTCGTCAATGTTGAATTTGCTGTTATGGTGAGGTGCTGCAATGTCACAGCCGATGCACATATAGGCCGCTCTGCCGCCGTGGGACTGAACCCTTTCCATTAAGTAAGTGGCATCTTCGGAACCAGAGAACCTGCCGTCGGATACATAATGGTGAATCTCGGGAACGCGGGCGGCGCCTGCCTTGATATACGGTTCCAGTTCCTTGTCACTGTCCGCGCTGGAAGCGCTTCCCTTAATTTCGGTTTTTACTGTACAGCCAAACATTTTTGCCGCCCCCTCCAGGGCATCCATAGCACGTCCAAAGACGGTCCGCTCAATGGAAGCTGTTTCCCCCCGGGTTTCTAACTGAAGGAACGCGTGGTCAGCCACCACATTCCGGCCGCTGCCGCCTTTTATGGTTCCCACATTGATTCTTGCGGCACCGCGGGAGTCCTGACAGGCGGTGTGCATAGATAGAGTGGCGGCACAAGCGGCTAAAATGGCATTATGGCCGTCTTGGGGAGAAGCACCGGCATGGGAAGAAAGGCCGGAAATTTCGGCATCCACCTTTGTAGTGGAAAGAAAGCCTCTGGAAAGAGCCAGGAGCTCTCCAGTTTTCCATCCCATTCCCAGATGACTGGTGAGGAAAATATCCACATCGTCCAGAATTCCGCTCTCGGCCACAGACTGTGCGCCGCGGACTCCCTCCTCGGCGGGCTGAAAAATGATTTTTACAGTGCCTGAAAGCTGGTTTTTAATTTCATTTAAGGCAAGGCAGACAAAAAGTCCTAAGGTGCCATGGCCGTCATGTCCGCAGGCATGCATACAGTTTTCATTGACGGAACAGAACTTCTCTTCAACCGGCTGGCGGCCGGGGTCGGTGCATTCGCTTACATCGTTACAGTCAATATCAAACCGAAGAGCCACCACAGGCCCGGGTCTTCCCGTTTCCAGAATAGCGCAGGCTCCGGTGAAAGCCCCCATCTTTTTTAATATTTCAGGATTGGCGCCCTGGGCTTCAGCCCGTCTTATACAGGCATCTATTTCTTCAGGGGACGGATAGGACCACAAATAATTTTTATTGATGATTTCATGACCATATTTTACGGGAATTTCGTGCTGTTCCAGAATCTCAATAATTTTGGCGGTAGTACGGAATTCCCTCCAGCCTGGCTCCGGATGTTTGTGAAAATCCCGGCGCTGTGCAGTCATTTCTGTTTCATAGCTGTTCAATTTTTCCAGATAGCTTCCGATTTCCATGTCGATACCCCTTCCATATTTTATAATACTTTCAGTATAAAAGCCGGCCACGAAAAAGTCAACGGAAGGATTTGCAACCACGCTTTCGAGAGGGTCTTCGCCGCAGGCAATTTAAAACCGGCGTATGCGATTACGTTCACGGGGTATCTGTGAACATCAATAATTTGTCGAAAATAGGGGAGCCGTGTCATGCGAATTTATTTGCTTTTTGTAATATTTCGGAGTAAAATAGGATTCACAAATGATAGAAGGAGAACAGATATGACGGTGGGAGCGGATTTAAGCTTTGTACACCTGGGAATTTCCGTTCAGCATATGGTGAAAAGCTTTTCTGTATTTGGAGTATCTTTTGCCTATTATGGGTTAATTATCGGAATCGGAATGGTTGCGGGGCTCATTGTGGCTTCAGCGGATGCAAAAAGACGGGGACAGAATCCGGATATATATTTAGACTTTGCGTTGTATGGTATTGTCTTTGCGATTTTGGGAGCCAGGCTCTATTATGTGGTCTTCCAGTGGGGATATTATAAAGACCATTTGGCGGAAATTGTCAATCTCCGCAAAGGTGGTCTTGCCATATACGGCGGAGTGATTGCGGCTGTGATTACTCTTTGGGTCTTTACGAAAAAGAGAGGAGTTTCCTTTCTTTCCATGGCAGATACAGCCTGCCTGGGGCTGGTGACGGGACAAATCATCGGCCGATGGGGAAACTTTGTAAATTGCGAGGCTTTCGGCGGCTATACGGACAGCCTCTTTGCCATGCGGGTGAAGCGGAGTATTGTCAATGAAAGTATGATATCACAGGAGCTTCTGGACCATCTGATTACGGAAAACGGAATCCAGTACATTCAGGTGCATCCTACCTTCCTGTATGAATCTTTATGGAATCTGTGTTTGCTTTTATTCATGCTCTGGTACCGGAAGAAAAAACGGTTTACAGGAGAGATGTTGTTGATTTATCTTGCCGGATATGGAATTGGACGGACATGGATTGAAGGGCTGCGTACAGACCAGCTTTTAATTCCCAAAACGGGGTTGGCGGTGTCTCAGGTGCTGTCAGTGATTGTTGCCATCGCCTCTCTGAGTATTCTTTTATTCCGGCGCCGGAAGGAATTAGGGGAAAGCGAGGGAAAGACTTAAATGAAGGAACAGAAGCAGGAACTTGTAAAAGAAATTGAAAAGATGAGGAAGGAACTTAATGACAGCATAGATGCAAAAATGGAGTATGATACGATATATCAGTACAGTATAAAGCTGGACAAGTTGATTGAACAATATATTATGGCTGGTTATTAACCATGGTATAGCTATGGGAAATGATATGAAAAATTAAATACCGTATTTTAGGGACGCTTTTTTACAAAGCGTCCCTAAAATATTTGTGAAGAATACTGGCTCCCGGTCAATCAGCGGAGTGATTGACCGGGGAGTGAACAGTAATACGCAGGATTCTTTTTTGGAAAATTGCGTAAAAAGTCTATTGAATTTTTTATTATGGAAGAGTAAAATAATCTCGGAACGGCAAAGGCATGATTTTGCCGAAAACAAAAACTAAGAGGAGGAAGGTACAGAAAGAAATGATGGTTTTTAACTGTCTGGAGCGGGGCATGGGCTCATATTTCCAGTGTAACAGAAAAGCGTGTCCTGGTGCACAAAAAAGTTGGTTTGCCATGGAAAGGAGGGACTGTTATGAGTGAGGCGCTGCGAGGATGGCTGGATAGAGAACTTAAGGATTTTGAGCCGGTATGGAGGTCCTTCCGGAGAAAGCAACAGAGAATGTATTATATCTGGATGGTAGTGGCTGTAGTCGGCATGGTGGCTTTGGGTTTTGGCGTGGGGTATGACCTGGCCTATGTGCTGCGGGTGCATCTGCTTATTGGAGTAGGCATTGCGGCATTTATCTGGCTGTGCGTATTACTTGCCAATCTGGCCAACACGATGAAGAATGCACGGAAACAGTTCGAGAAGGCTTTATCGGCCCTTTCACCCTCTGATCAGGAGGCTTTCGCTAAGCAGGATTTTGGAAGAGTGGATTTTCTTAACACGACGGAGGACAGTTTCCCCGCCCGGCTGTTGGTGGGGCCGGATTTCTGGCTTTATTTTCGGGGGATCTGCCATATCTACCGGGTATCGGATATGGAAGAGCTCTGGGCGGAGGAGGAAAAAACTCAGATTCGCTATAATATTGGAAACGCCAGGGTACGTCAAAAGGTCGGTCTTGGAGTTTCTTTGATTGTAAACTACCGGAAAGATACCACCTCAGCCAAGGAACGGTCAGACAGGGTGTACCTGGCCAGCTGGAAACAGTTCCAGACAGCAAAAGAGCTGATTGCCCGGTACTGTCCGAAGGTCAAAACTTTGTGGAAGGAAAAATAAAAAGGAGTATACTAAAACATGAATACGAAAAAAGCCCGCGTTTTATTCTGTTTATTTTTGACGGTGCTCATGCTGTTAGTGACCGCATGCAGTAAAGGTGAGGAAGGGGACGGCAAGGATGGCGGAAGCGATGAGGTTCTGCTTCCCATCAGCATAAACGGCAAAGAGATCAGAGTTGGGGAGACCACCGTCCAGACTCTGCTGGACGAGGGATTCGAGGTATCCTGGGTGGACGAGAAGTTTAATCGGATTACCGTAGATCCCACGACCCAGCTGGAGGCGGATTCTTATTACACCGGCGGCAGTATCAAAGTGACAGACAATATGTCCTTCTCGATTTCCTTTACGACAGGCGAAGAGGCGGTTCCTCTTGGGGAGGCAGTCATTGCCCGGCTGGAACTGACTGCGGCTGGTGAGGATGATAAGAGCGTTCTTGAGACAATTTCTTTTGACGGAGTGCCGATCACAGAGCTGACCCAGAAGAAGGCTGCGGAGAAGTATCCCGACTGGACAGGAAACGAGACTATGTGGCTGCACTACGGGCTGGAATACAAATATGACCTGAACTTTGATATGTCCACTGGCTATCTCAACAAATTTGCCGTGGAGCGCACCTATGATGTGGATTGGAACGGTTAAAAGGCGGATTTCCAGAACCGAAAGAAAATAATCCAAAAGTCCCTGTCACAAGGCGGGGACTTTTGCTATTTAGCAGGAATTCTAAAATATTTGTTAATCACTTCGTACGATCAGCGTGGTCAGCGCATAGACTTATCTGAATTATTGTGGAGGAATAAGTAACTGTTCAGATAACCCTTGAACAGTTACGGAAATAATATAAAGGAAAGAAATAGAAACCAGACATTGACCGAAAAGGCCTGTCTGGTTTTTTTATGCCTGAAAAATAAGAATACAAACAACGTCGGCAAAACAAAAACTGATCGCAAGACACCCTGCCATCAGATTTCCATCATAAAGATATTTCGTTTTACAGGATACCACAGAATGAAGATACCAATTGGATTTTTCGTGTAATATCCAATTCTATGAAAGTAAAAAGCGCAGAAAATACACAGAATTCCTCTCACGCTTACTGTTAATATCGGCGCTATTTTAAAATATATAAGAGGATTTTGCATGAAATAGTGAACTTTCTATGGTTCCGGAGGATTTTTTTAGTCACAGGCAGCTGCGGGCGCGTCGAATTCTGTCGGAAAACATAGAAAATCCAGCCTTTTGTGGTCAGTTTTGTGGTAGCAAATTCCGCTGTATCATTTATGACGCGGACATAAGGAGGAAAGAATATGGCAAGACACGGAGAAAACATCAGAAAGAGGAAAGACGGAAGATGGGAAGGACGCTATAAGGTATTTGATGAGAACAGAGGCAGGGGCGTTTACCGTTCCCTGTACGGAAAAACTTATGAAGAGGTGAAAGAAAAGCTTTTCCTGGTCCGGAGCGGTCTTACCGGCCCGGACCGAATCGGAGAAAATGCCGGAGAAAAAACGGACGACACAGAGAACATGCCATACCCGGGCGGAGCGGTTTTGTTTTCCCAGGCCGCCGAACAATGGCTTGTGCAGGTTAAGAAGGAACGGAAATATTCCACCTTTGCAAAATATGACACGGTTTACCGAACACATCTGGAAAGGCAGGCCGGCCCCTGCGTCCTTTCCGCGGAAAAAGCCCCGGAATGTTTTGCAAAGATTTTTGACCACTTATCAAAAAAAGAGTTGTCAGGGAGCATGCAGAAAAGCGTCTGCTGTGTGGCAAACCAGATTTTTTATTTCGCGAACAAAAAATATTCCTCCAATGTTCCTGTGCTGGAACGGCCGCCGGTAACGGAGAAGAAAAAGTCTGTCCCGGTTCTGTCCAGGGCGGAGCAGAAAAAGCTTCTTGGCTGTATTTACAGCGGACTGGATCCATTTGGGGCCGCGGTTCTTTTGTGCCTGCACACAGGACTGAGGTTGGGGGAGCTATGTGCGTTAAAATGGGAGGATCTGGATCTCGGGAATCGGATTTTGACGGTGAACCGGACGGTGCAGCGGCTCACCGTCAAAGGATGCAGGACAAAAACAGTTCTTATGGAAACGGATCCCAAAAGTGAAGGTTCCAGAAGAAGCATTCCGCTGACGGCGGAGATGGCGGGCCTTCTCGTCCGGTTTGATACTGGACGGCCTTATGTATTCGGCGGGGAAAAGCCGCTGGAGCCCAGGACCATGCAGTACCGGTTCCGAAAAATACTGGGAAAGTCTAAGATCGACAGCCGGAAATTCCATGCCCTCAGGCATACCTTTGCGACCAACTGTGTGGAAAACGGTATGGATGTGAAGTCCTTAAGTGAGCTCCTCGGCCATTCCGACGTAAAGATCACCTTGAACCGCTATGTTCATCCAACCATGGATTCCAAACGGAAACAGATGGATTCTCTTTCGGATTTTTATGGTCAGGTGGCTTAAGAAAAGGCCGGATTTCCGGGCTTTTTTCAGGATTTTCGCAGAATTGGATATTCCACGAAAAATCTTGTTCTGTTTTCTGTCCGGCTATGCTGGAAAAAACAGGATGCAGCGCCGCAGGCGGATGGAGGACGATGGGTACGATGTATAAAACCGTTTACCAATATAATAAGTCCCCAATCTCTGACGCGGATATGGAAAAACTTAAGGAGATCGCGAAAGACTGCCGCACGGTCAGGAATTATATCTATGACAGGTATGGCGGGATTGGCGGCCTGCCTAAGCTTTATCCCGGTTACACCATACAGAATGAGATGACGAAAAGCGGGCTTAGGGAACGCTTAGGACTTCCGTCCGTGTATTTTTACCTGTCCATTTTCACCGCGCTCGGGGACATTAAGTGCCAGTGGACGAAGGTAAAAAGCCAGGTGGAGAAAAATGTCCGGGCGCATCCGGATATGACGCTAGAGGAGCGGCATTACCTGCGGTTTGCCATGAAACAGAGCCAGTGCTTTGAGGCGGTCCTTGCAGGCGGGGAGGCCGGGCTTAGCGGGGAATGGAAGGAAACGTGGGAAACGCTCCGGGACAGCGTGGATGCTCCAAGGCTTAATAAGTACCTGTGCAGGCAGGTGCGCCGCCATCTTAAAAAGCCAAGGTCTGATGACGCAGGCGGGTTTCCGGTTTCGCCCAAGGGATACCGTTACGGGGATCATGGAATTTACCTTTCCATGAAGGAGAGCCGGAGACGGCTTTTCATTCCGCTGACGGATAATAATCAGTACTCCAGACAGATCTACATCCGGCTGTATCCGGAGGAACGGAAAGTTTCCATTTCTGTTCCGGTCGAGGTAAGGCAGAGGCATCCTGCCGGATACGGGGAGGAAGTGGGACTGGCCCTGGGGCTTAAATGCATGTTTGTGACAGACAAAGGAACCCGCTATGGCGAGGATTATCTGGAATACCAGTCCGCGCTTACGGATTATGTGAGGGAGAGTCTCCCCCGCCACAAAAGAAATGGGGAGAACAACCGAGGAAGGAAGAAATACATGGCGAAACGGGCGCGGTTGGAGCGGGCACTGCATGATTATGTGAACGCGGAGATTAACCGGATGTTAAAGACAGAAAAACCGGGGACGGTCTATATCCCGAGGCTTCCCGCCAGCTCAAAAGCAGGGGTAAACCGGCGGATGAACGCCACGGTTAGTATGTGGCAGAGAGGATTTGTGAAAGGCCGGCTGGCCTGGAAATGCCGGGAACGGTCTATCGAGCTGGTGGAAGTATTTGGGAAAGGGATAGGAAGCCAGTGCAGCAGCTGTGGAGCCGAAGGCAGTAAGGACGGGGAGACGTTTGCCTGCCCGGCCTGCGGGCAAAAGATTCCGGAACGGCAGAATACGGCCGGGAATGTTTTGAAAAGAGGAAGGAAACTGCGGGAAGAGAGACAGGAAGAGAAGTAAGAAAAGCGGGAAGAGAAGTAAGAGAAGCAGGAAGAAGAGTAAGAGAATCAGGAAGAAGAGTAAGAGAAGCGGGAAGAAAAGTAAGAGAAGCGGGAAGAAAGGTAAGAGAAGCGGGAAGAGGAGTAAGAAAACCGGGAAGAGGAGTAAGAAAACCGGGAAGAGAAGCAAAAAAGCAGGAAGAGAAGTAAGAGACACAGGGAGAGAAGTAAAAAAGCAGAAAGAGAAGTAAAGAGCAGGAAAAGAAGTAAGTAAGGCAGTAAGAAGAACCGCAGTAAAGCGATATAAAGGGTTCATGAAGAGGAAGTATGCGGATGAACGCACCGAAGGGGGCGTTTGACCGGAACCGGAGACGGGAACAGGACCGCAGGCGGCTTCTTTTGATAGAAAAAACAAGGACGGCATTAGAAGCCGGTTCCTTTTGGAAGCCGGGGATTGGGTATGCCAGGACCCATGGGAACTCGGGACGGAAGCGGATTCCTGTTCTGAGAAGTACCGGGAGCGAAGCGGAAGGGGATTTGATGGAACCTGCCGCATCACCTTGAGAGGGTGACCAATGTTCCTTATTAAAAAAGATAGGTTGGCTTGCTTTCCGCAGTTTGCTTTTCGCAGTTTGCGGAGCGAAACAGCTGCATCGCAAAGCATTTATGTATTATGCCGGAGGTGATGGATACAGAACAGGAGCAGTTACTTGCATGCCAGAAAAAATATTCTGCGTACATGGTCCGGTTACTTGCCGAACGATGTACCGGGAACAGAAACATTGTCTTGGTTGGTTAAATAAGGCCTTTTCGAAAGAAAAAGTTTTATTTAACCAGCTGAGACTGGTTAAATAAGCATTGACAGGAGGCATGAGAAATGTCAGAACAAACGAACGATGACACAACGGGGAAGGGAGGAAAGAAAACAGTTTATGTGGTCGGTGCACTGGTAATTGTTGTTTTGCTGGCGGCGGTAATTTATCTGCTGGCTACCAGGAACCAGGGGGCAGACGATGGAGTTGTCAACCGAAATATTGTAGTGAATGAAGAAAATGTGGAGCAGGTTCTTCAGGAACTGGACGAGAAGGAGGCAGTTCCGCCCGGCTACTATGAGGTGACGATGAATTCCACATGGAGATTTGCGTCCGGCGACGCGCCATCGGATAACGCCTATGTGGAAAACGCAGAGACCAATACGAATTCTGTTTATTTTGATGTGGAAAGAGAGGATACAGGGGAAGTGGTCTATGAATCTCCTATCCTTCCGATAGGAAGCCATATCGAAAATATCACGCTTGACGGGAAACTGGCGGATGGAACGTATGATTGTGTTCTGACGTACCATTTGCTGGATGAAGAAAACCGGAGCGTGGATACGCTTAAAATGTCCGTGACCCTTGTCATTGGGCGATGAGAATCTGCTGCGGCCTGTCGGTGCAGAAAGAAAAACAGACATAGGAAGGAGTAAGATTGAAAATGAAAAGAAAACAGATTGTGGCAATGGCATTGAGTATGTCTATGGCGGCCGGGAGCAGCATGATGGCGTTTGCGGCAGACCTGAATGGTGCAGATGAAGGAACGGGTGAGGTACAGTACGTAGAAAAAAGCGATGTATTCAACGTAGTGCTTCCGACAGACGCCGGAAGTACCTTCGACTATCTGCTGGATCCCGAGGGGCTGATCAAAAAGACGAACGGTGATCGGTATAACGGCAAGGCTTTTGAGGATGACAAGACGGTTTATTTCCTGCATTCGGACAATACAAAGTATGGAAATAAGGACTACACGGATACCAGTGACAACATCACTGTGACCAACAAAAGTACAGGGGCTGTGGCTCTGACCGTTACAGCGAAGATTGCCGCTGCGGACGGCGTGAAGATGGCTGCGGATGCAACTATGGCGGATGATGCGAATCTCTATATGGCTCTCGTAGGCAATGACGGTTCGGCGGATACAACGAAAGCGCTTACCACAGAGGGTGTGGAGCTGTCCGCTTCCATCGCGGCCGATGAGGATGCTTATGAGGTGAAGTGGGTTGCCGGAACTGGTGATGAGCCGGGTAAGTATGAGAAGCAGTTTACAGATGCGGCGAAGGAAAGTGACTATACCGGATTTAAATCTTATACCTTTAAGCTTACCGGAGCCTGCAAGGCAAACGATGCGGCTCTGACAGCTCTGAAAGAAAATCCGCCTAAGGTTGATCTGACCTGGTCCGTGAAGGACTTTACCTTGACAGATGCAGCCCCCAGTATTGCGACAAAGACATATTCCCTGCCGGCGACAGCTCAGGCGATGGATATCGTTGTCAGCCTGGGAGCCGGCACATTAGCAGCTCAGGGCGTAGCAGACGTTCAGTGGAAAGAGGGCAGCAATTTCTCAATGATGCCGGGAATCGAAGGATTTGCGGCAACATATGCAAACGGAAAGATAACGCTTAATACAGAAACCGTGGCAGCTTTCAAAAATGATGCGAACGATTCCGCAACACTGGTAGTTGTGTTTGATGACGCTGATGAAACAACCGTGGAAATAACGCTGAATAAGTAAGAACGGGTTTTGACAGAGGGGCATCACAGGCGGTCCCTCTGTCAAAACGACAGAAGTGAGCAAAAACAAAACAGAAGAGGTGGAGCAGGACAGTATGGTGACAGCGCTTGTATTTGCCGGAGGAGCGGGGCGGAGAATGAATTCGCGTTCAAAGCCGAAGCAGTTTTTGGAGATGCATGGGAAACCTATCATCATTTATACATTGGAGCATTTTGAATTCCATAAAGATGTTGATAACATTGTTGTGGTATGTATCGAAGAATGGATAAAAGAATTAGAAGGACTGCTGATAAGGTTTGGGATTACAAAGGTTGTGAAGGTGATCCCCGGGGGAGAAACGGGACATGATTCCATATATTACGGATTAATGGCAATGAAAGGAACCGCAGAGCCAGAGGATATTGTTCTGATTCATGATGGAGTACGTCCATTGATAAATAAGGAGCTCATATCAATGAACATCGACGCGGTGATGAGATACGGGAGCGCGATTACAGCGGAATCGACAAGGGAGAGCGTTGTCAGAAGTGTAGATGGACAGAAGGTAAGCGAGGTGCCGCCCAGGGAACAGATGTATGTCGCAAAAGCGCCGCAGTCTTTTTATTATGGGGAAATTTTGAAATTGTATGAAAGAGCGCGGGAAGATGGTATAAAAGCAGTCGATTCGTCCCATTTATGCAGTATTTACCAATATCCGATGCATATCATTATAAGCACAAAAAATAACCTGAAAATCACGGAACCAGCTGATTTCTATATTTATCGGGCGCTGTATGAGGCGATAGAGGAGCAGCAGATATTTGGGATTTAGGAAGGGGATTCTCGTATGGCGAAACGAAAGAAGGAGATGCTGGAGGCAGTCGCTGCTTTAAGCAAAGGGAATCACATGATCACGGACAGCATCAATCAGAATATCGGTCCGCGGATTGAGCTGCTGGCGGAATGTCAGAAACTGGCATTTGGTGTGGGAACCGTTTTAGAGGCCTATGGAAGCGGCAGCAAAAAAATGGTCCGAATCCTGGAAGATTATTGTGAATGCCTTTATCAGATCAGTATCTCACGGAATAATATGGAATCATGCAGAAAACTGGCGAAAAAGATCAGAAAACAGATGATGCAGGTGTACACCAGGATACGGTTTGAAATACCGGATGATCGCAAAGAAATTGTTTTTCTCCCATATAAAGTATCTATGTGGGATAGCCTGGAGAGTGTGTGGAAGGCTGCCATAAAGGATGAGTGCTGCGATGTTTATGTTATCTCTGTCCCCTATTTTGACAGGGAGCCAGATGGGACATTGGGAAAAATGCATGATGAAGAAAAAGAGTATCCGGAATATGTTCCAGTGCTTTCCTGGAAAGAATTTTCAATCGAGGAGCATAGGCCGGATATTATTTATATTCATAACCCATACGACCAATACAATTATGTAACCAGTGTGCATCCGGATTTTTATGCTGCCCGACTGAAAAAATACACGGACAGATTGGTGTATATCCCCTATTTCACCGCGCTTGACAGTAATGTCCCTGAGCATTTTATTACTCTTCCTGGCGTTTTATACGCCGATAAGGTTATCGTGCAATCGGAAGAAGCGCGTCATATTTACATACAGAAACTCCATGAATTTGAAGAACAAAATCGTTGTGAAAATATTTATGGAAAACCGGAGAATAAGATTTTGGCGTTGGGCAGTCCGAAATATGACAAAGTGCTGACAACAGACAAAGAAAACGTTTTTGTGCCGGAGGAATGGTTAAGGATGCTTGGTATTTAAGATTTCGTATGAGTGACAGAAAATGGACGGGAAAAAGAGAAATAGTATGGAAATCTGGGAGATTTTTGACAAAGCTTTTTCTGGCTGCATGGATCAGAAAATTATCATATACGGCATAGGAGAACAGACGGGGCATATTATTGAAAGGCTTCGGCAATACCATATTGTGGGGGTGCTGGACGGTATAAAAAAGGATGGTACGATTTATGGAGTTCCGATTTTAGATGAAACCTCGTTATCAAAAAAACAGGCTGATCTGGTGGTCATTGTGGCGCGAAGCAGCAATATTGGTATTATTTTAAAGAGGATCGCACGCATTTGCAGGAATTCAGGGATCCGGGTATTTGACATACAGGGGAATGATCTGTTAAACAGGAATATCCAAAAGGAACAGCAGCTTGTCCTCTTACCTGACAGAGAGGCTTTGCTGCAGAAAATAAGGGAAGCGGATGTTGTGAGTTTTGATATTTTTGATACTCTGATTATGCGGAAGACACTGTTTTCGACGGATACGCATGAATTGATGAAAAACTATGATGAACGTGTCCCGGAAGATTTCCCTGAAAACAGAATCCGGTGTGAAAGGGAACTTATGCGGGAGGAAAGCAGCCCTTCCATCCGGATGATTTACGATGAATTAAAAAAAGTGTATGGATGGACAGATTTACAAACGGAATATTATTGTAATCTGGAATATGACACAGATTGCAGATGCATGGTGTTAAGGGACGATATCTATGTCATTTATCAGGAGTGCTGCAAAAGAAAGAAAAAGATATATTTGATAACCGATATGTATTACACAAAACGCCAGATCTGTAAACTGCTGCAGAGGTTTCACATCCGGCAGTACGAGGATGTTCTGGTGTCGTGTGAAGAGAAAACTTCTAAATCGGAAAGATTGTTTGACTTATATCTGGAAAGGGAGCCGAAGGGGAGGAAGCTGCATATTGGGGATGAGACAGAGGCAGATATTCTGCCGGCCCGGGCCAGAGGGATGGAGGCTTACCCTGTGTTGAGTGCCAGAAGGATGTTGGAGCTGTCTTGCTATCATGAACTGGAGACGCTTGCAGAATCTTTGCCGGAAAAGATTGTAGTGGGATGTTTTCTCGCGAAGATATTCAACAGCCCATTTGAAATGAGTGGGCAAAGAGGGATTATAAAAGAGAAAAGGGATTACGGATATTTGTTTTTAGGCGCTCTGGTGTTGAAATTCTGTCTGTGGATGATGGAAAGGGCTGGCGGGGAACAGATTCATACGATTTTGTTTTCATCCAGAGATGGATATCTTGTAAAAATAGCATATGAATATTTAAAGAATCATTGCTTTCAGAAGGAAAAACTGCCTGAATCCGTCTATCTTTATGCGTCCAGGGCCGCGTATGTAAGCATGTCGCTGTATTGTGAAATGGATATAAAATTTGCGTATGAGTTAGCGTATGACGGGACGCCCCGGGAGATGTTAAGAGAGCGTTTTAAGCTTTCCGAAGATGAGATTGAGGAATATGATCCGGAAAAATATCAAGACGGCTGGGACTATATACGAAAACATTCTGACAGGATTCTGGCAAAGTCGGCTTTTTACAGGGCACATTTTTTAAAATATATTTCAGCGAATCACATAACATTCGAAGAAAACGATGCGTATTTCGATTTTGTGTCTTCCGGGACATGCCAGAGATGTCTGCAGAAAGTGATTGGAAAACCCTTGAAAGGTTATTATTTTTCCTACATAGAAAACAAATATACCTGTGATTTAGACGTAGACGAGCTGTTTCATAATCAATTCGGGTGTGTGAATGACAGCTTTTTATGTAATCACTATTTGTTCCTGGAGAATATTTTTACTTCATGCGAGCCGACAGTAAAAGAGTTTGATGATAAGGGAAATATTGTGTTTATGCGGGAAAACAGGACAGAAAAACAGTTGGAGGAGCTTGTAAAAATTCAGGAAGGAATCATGGAATTTATCAGAGATGCCGCAGAAATCTTGAATAACCGGATGGAGGGGATTTTGAAGGCGGAGCTCCCGGACAAAATGTTTGAATATGTTTTGGAGAAGAATACAAAATATCTGGTTGGAATGGAAGTAAACGGTGTTCTGACGGATGAGTTTTGCCGCAGGACTTTAGAGGCAGACGCTATTCTTGGAAACATAAATTTTTGATAAAAGGAGCACAGAATGGGTGAGTTGGTTTCGATCATAGTGCCAGTATACAATACGGAAAAATACATAGAAAAGTGTATAAAAAGCATACTGGAACAGACATATAAGAACATAGAACTAATCTTGGTGAATGATGGTTCGGAGCAGAAGGAAGAAGCGATCATAAAAAAATATGCCGAATATGACAGAAGAATACGCTATATCAAAAACCAGAAAAACCAGGGATTGTTTTTAACAAGGATTTCCGGTGTCAGGCATGCGGCAGGAAAATATCTTATGTTTGTTGACAGTGATGATTATATCAGCTTCGATTTTGTAAGACTTTTGGTAGAAGAGGCGGAAAAGGAAGATTCGGACATCACCTTTTCAACGACTGTGCTTAATACCCCGAAAGAAAAGAAGGTAATTGATGTCTTCCAGAATACGGCGTTATACCGGCTCCCGCTGTCAGGGGAGAACGTGAGGAAAGCTTTTTTTGAACAGGGCGGAACTGCTTATGTCTGGCATACCATATGGAATAAATTATATAAAAAAGAATTGTGGGACAGATGCCTGCCTTATTTTGAAAAGCTCGACAAACACGTGGTCATGACAGAGGATCTTGCCTTCTCCTGTGTATTATTTTATTTCGCGAAAAAAGTGGCAAGGGCAGAGAACAGTGTATATTTTTACTGCCAGCATTCAGAGGCTTCAACAAGCAGTTCGCGCATTCACTTCTTGGAATATAAAAAGAAGGTAACGGACATCAGCACAGTCTTTGGCTTTCTGGAAGATTTTTTCAGGGATAAGGGAGAATGGTATAGGG
The DNA here is from genome assembly GCA_910586315.1 of uncultured Lachnospiraceae bacterium. Taxonomy (GTDB): domain Bacteria; phylum Bacillota; class Clostridia; order Lachnospirales; family Lachnospiraceae; genus CANRXD01. The sequence goes on from CAJUIP010000018.1 coordinate 64,676, forward strand.
ACAGGATCTTGGAATTCAGGCAATATTATGCCAGGTTATGGAGACGGGGCATTGTAAATATCATAGATGGAAACCAGAATGACGCGGAAACGCTGATAACGGATTTTTGTAAAAATCCCGGGGATGGGACGGTTTCGGAGGATGGGTATTTTAACCAGGCCCAGGCGCCATATTCCGACAGACTGGATGAAATAAAAAAGCAGATTTGGTCTGCGGAAAAACAATATGTGAGCTTTGATGTTTTTGATACGGTTGTAACGAGACCCTTTTTTACGCCATCGGATTTGTTCTGGCTGCTGGATGATATGTATGATGAAGCCTGTTCCAATACCAGTTTCCATACCATCCGTATGGAGGGGGAGGAGGGCTGCAGGAGAAAGCTGTGTGACAAACAAAAAGAAGATGTTACGATTGATGAGATATACCTATATATATCGGAAACTTATGGAATCCCGATGGAGCTTTGCCTGAAAATAAAAAAGCTGGAAGAGGAACTGGAAGTATCTTTTAGTCAAAACAGGAAAGCTGGCCATGAAATTTATGATGTGGCGTTATTGTCTGGCAAAAAGGTCATTTTTACGTCAGACATGTATTTAAGAAAAGAAACAATAGCGAAGCTGCTGGAGAAAAATAATTATGATGGATATGAAGAGATTTTTGTATCCTCCGGGTATGGAAAGCTGAAGGCAACAGGAAAATTGTTCCGGCAGGCTGCACAGGCTCTCCACATAGAGCTGAAAGATATGATTCACATAGGAGACAATCCGCTAAATGATGTAGAAGCGCCGGAGAGCCTTGGAGTGACGGCAATTTATTTCCCGAAAGCATGTGATGTTTTTGAAGGGCGTGTGCCTGCATTAAAAACAAACGGCTGCTTTGCGATTGGGAAAAGGGCGGCGGGAATATATGTGGGGCAGAAGGGCTTTGAACGCATAAGCGGTTATGGCTGTATGGCCGCAATGGTGGCGAATCGGTATTTTGACAATCCATTCCGGTATTTTCATCCTATGACAGACCTTAACATGGATGCTTTTCTGGCGGGCTATTATGTGCTTGGTATGAACCTGGCAGCGCAGATCCATTGGGTTGAAAAGGCCAGGAAAAAGAAAGGGGCCAAGAGGATTATTTTCACGGCAAGGGATGGATATTTATTAAAGCAGGCTTACGACTATTATCTGGAAATCTGCGGTGAGAATGTAAAAACAGAGTACCGGTATGTCTCCAGAAAAGCCATGCTTCCGCTGATGCTCGAAAAAAAGGCGGATTTTATGAATCTTCCTATTGTATATACCAGATATACGCCGGATATGTTGCTGGAGCTGCTTTCGTTTTGTGTTTCTGATTCCGCAGAGGCTCAATGTGATAAGGCATGGGAAAAAAATAAGATAAATCGGGGCAAAACGTTTAGAGACATCAGCGAGTACCACAAGTTTATTCAGCTGTTCTTGGAAGACGGATATAACGCATTAAAGCATGAAAAACATAAGGAACGAATCAGGTCGTACTGGAGCGGGATAAAAGATACGGATATGATTTACGATATGGGGTACAGCGGCTCCATACATAATGCGATTGCATCTGCTTCGGGAACAGGACCGGCTGCATTATTTATACATACAGATCAGGACCGGCATGTTACGCTGGAAAGACGGAATGCCTTTACGATAGAGTCCATGCTGGGCTCGATACCGAATATATCAGGGTTGATGAGAGAATATTTTTTCTCTGATGCGGAACATGGTTCCTGTATCGGATACCAGGAGGCGGGAGGAAAAGTAGTTCCTGTTTTAGAAACGGAGCAAAGAAAGTATGTGGATCAATTTCCGCTTCAGGTGATGCAGGAGGCAGCGGTCAGCTTTGTAAAAGACTTTTACGGGCTGTTCCATCGATATCTTCCATATCTGGATATACAGTTTTGCGATATCCAAATGCCATTTGAAGGTTTCTTGTGCTCCCCTTCCAAAATGGATACAAAGGTTTTCATGGCATCCTATTTTGAGGACAAGGTCTATGGAGCGGCTAAAAAGCTGAATGTCCGCGATTTCTGGCTGCAGCTTCTGGCGGGTCAGCCGGGATACCGGGGGGCTGATATCGCCGGCCGTCTGGAAGAATATTTGCAGGAAAAAGGGAAGAAGGAGCTGGCTTTTTTCGGAACAGGAAGGATGTGCAGAGATATATTGGAGGCGAATCCGTCGATATCTGTATCTGTATTTCTGGACAATGACGCGGATAAGAACGGGCAGAGCTGGTATGGCAAAACGATTTTGCTGCCGAGTGAGGCTGTGAATATCAGGAACTATTATATTATTATCGTCTGTGCGGCATATATGGAGATCGAAGAGCAGTTAGAAGATATGGGGTTAATGAAGTTTGAAGATTTTGTTACATATATGGAGATATTTTAGAGAGGAGAAAATCTGCAGATGGAAGAGACGTGGATGGAAGATGGGAAAATATATGTGTGGGGAGCCATGTGGCGCGGCAGGCAGATCTGCAGCTTCTTAAGGCGAGCTGGAAAAAAGGTGGAGTATATCATTGACAATAACAAGGCGCTTCATGGCAGTAAAGCTGATGGTATTTCGGTGGTGGGATTTTCTTCCATTGCACCTATGTTAAGTCAGACAGACACTATAATTATTGGGACATATACAGCTGACAATGAGCAGCAGATACGGGCGCAGATGCGGGATGGCGGATTTCAGGGGACTGTATGGGGCAGTATGGAGTTCCATGATAAATTTGAACTTCCATATTTTTGTAACGAGAAAGAGCATTACCCGTATCAGACAGATTTTTGCCATAGTTTATATCTTTGGCTGGATAATATACTGGAGGAGGTAGAGTTCTGGGAGAAAGAGGCGGCAGGAGCGCAGGGAAGGTTTCACCAGCATTATCTGGAGAGAATTAAGAGTAAAAACTTTCAATGCGGCCGGATAAAAAATATGGTGAAAAACGGCGATGTGGTTTTGGATGTGGGGAGCGGAATTTGCTCCCAGTATGGAAATCGCCTGTCAGAAACGGAACAGATTGTGCTGAAGGGAATTGATCCGCTAGCCCCGTTTTATAATCATATAAACCAAAGATTTGAGAAGGAACATGAGCCTGATTTTAAAATAGCGCCGGTGGAGTTTGGCTTTTTTGAATTGCTGTCATTTCAGTATGGAAGCGCATACAGCGACTACATTCTGATTGATAATGCTCTGGATCACTGCATCGATCCTTTTGCGGCTATTGTGGAGTGCCTGCGGGTTTTAAAGGCAGGAGGAACCTTGACAACGGCGCATCATGTGGATGAAGCGTATAAGGCTTTTTATTCAGGACTGCACCAATGGAATATTTGCTGTGATGCAAATGGCGATTTTGTAATATGGAACGAGAAAAATTACATCAATGTAACGAAGAAGCTGAGTGAATACGCAGACATACAGACATCAAAAGTGATGATAAACAGCAGCGAAATGCCCTTTGGGAGCGTTATCTGTAATCTGGTTAAGAAAAAAGAGATACCAGAAGAATATTTTATCCATGAACGGGAAAGAGCCGGGATGCTGATGAAAGGGTTTATGGAAAAACTGTCAGATTTGCGTTTTGCGTTGGGCTACTTGAAAATCATGTCATTATAATATGATAAGATGAGGAACAGATATGTGGAAAAAAGTTGTGCTGTATAATACAACCATTGATTCCTTTTTGAGATATGGGAAAAAGGCTATCACGAAAATGAAAGCTGTATTCTGCTTTTTTGAGCAAAAAAATAACGTGGTGCTTTTATGGCGTCCGCATCCGCTGCTGGAAGCTACAATCCGATCTATGCGTCCTGATTTATTGGAGGAATATCTGGAACTGACTGCCTGCTATAAAAATAAGGGGATTGGCATTCTGGATGAATCCCCGGATTTGCACAGGGCAATCGCAATCTCGGATGCATATTATGGGGACTGGAGCTCCCTGGTAGATCTGTATAAGGTGACAGGAAAGCCGGTTCTTATCCAGAACATAGAAGTTGTGGAAGAGGATATCCTGCCTGTAAAATGGGCATTTTCCGCGTATACCTTTCAGATTTATCAGGACAGGATCTATACGATGGCGCCAAAGGGAGACGCTTTACTATGCAAAGAGAAAAAAGGGAAGCTGACAATCCTCAAACATTTAAAAGGGGGTTCGGCAAGGGAGCTTTTATTTAGCATGTCGATTGTGCAGGAAGGAAAGCTTTTCTTTGCGCCATGGAACGCAGACTCCTTTTTATGTTATGACATCGCTTCTATGGAGGCAGCAGAAATTCCCATGGAAGAACCGGCGGGAGATGAAATATTTTATTTGACGCGGTATGGCGAAGAGATACGTGCTGTTGGCATGAGTTCCATGAAAGTATACAGATATGACCATATAGGAAATCTGTTCCAATGCATATCACCGGGCTGCAAAGAAAGGAGTTTGTCTGCACCAAAAAGAGCAAAAACATACGGCTGTCTTCCTTTTGTGGATAAGAACACAAATGAGTTTTGCATTTACCATATCAACACAAACCAGTGGAACGTTTACCCGGCTCAAAAAGAACCAATCCAGGACTTTGTATATGACGGGGAATGGTGCTGGTTCATAACAGAAACAGGATGGCTTGTTAAGATGGATATTTCTGACGGAGTATGTACGGAGGAGACAAAGATAACAGAGATTCCAGGGACAAGGTTTCTGTTTGACTGCGGGGGGAAATTATTACTGTTGCCGAAACAAGGTGCAGGGTACATAGAGGTGGAAAAAGAAACCCTGCAGCCGGAAAGGAAAAAGATCCCTGAGCTGGAGGATGGATTACAGCATTATTTTTCGGAAATAACCGATACACAGATACTGGTGGAAGGCTATAAAAAAGACAGAGGATGGCATTTATTTTCGGGTGAGAGCTTCTGGGTTTATGACTGCTTGGAGAAAACAGCTGTATGGACAGGCCTGGATGAGGAAGAGGAAGGCTGCCGCGCAGAGCTTGAGAAGCTATATGCCGCAGAACATTGGACTGCAGCCAGAAAGAGGAATGGGTTTTTGATAGAAAATATGGATCAGAGCTTAAATTTTCTGTGCCGTTTACTTTATGCAGAAACAGAGGAAATGCTTTCGCCGGGGAGGCTTTGCGGAGAAACGATACACGCGGCGATGATGCAGGATATCTGAAGAGCATAAAGAGGAGACTTGGAATCACAGACAGAACCGAAAGGGGAGACAGCCATGGAACAGATTTATCTTTGGGGGGCTGGCCGGCTGGCGGACGATATATTAAATGCGCTGGATGCCACAATGCCGGAATATAAAAGCAACGCGGTTTTTCATATTAAGGGAGTGATAGACAACGATAAAACGAGGCAGCATCAGTTGTTTCACGGACTGGAAATTGTTCTGCCAGGGGAAGCCTTACAGTGCGGATTTTCCAATCTTATCATACTAAATGACGCGGAATATCTGATCAGAGAACAGGCGGAAGGCGGGTATCATATTCCCAAAGAGAAGGTACAGACGAGATGGTATCTTTTGCAGCTGTTACTGCGGCTAAAGTATGACAAAACACAGGATCGAGAGATTTTGTCTGTACTGGAATATTGGAAAGAGCATCCGATCTCGCTTTTTAACAATTTTATGCCGCCGGTGGAACGGTATCATGAAGTGATCTGGGATTTGAAACGAAATCTGCCCTATATTCAATTTCAAACGGTGGAAGGGAACACAAAGCGCATGTATTACCCCCGCAATTACAGATTTTCAATCTGGGACGGGATACAGGTTGTGGAAGATATCCTCTATGAGCAGATGCCGATGTCGCCGCATCTGTATACCTATGGGGGACATGAGGTAAAGGAAGGGGATATTATACTGGACGGCGGTGTCTGCGAGGGAAATTTCGCGTTGCGATATGTGGACTTGGCATCGAAAATTTATCTGGCTGAATGCGATCCAGACTGGAAGGAAGCGCTCTTTTATACGTTTGAGCAGTATCAGGACAAGATTGTGCATTGTGAGAAACCCCTGTCAAACCGGGACGGTTATTACTCCGCAAGCATTGATGCATTTGTAAAAGAAAGATTGGATTTTATGAAGCTGGATATTGAAGGCGCTGAAATCCAGGCGGTAGAGGGAGCGGAAAGGACATTACGGAGCAATTCTGTTCGTTGTTCTGTTTGCTGTTATCATAAAAAGGAAGACGAAGCGATTCTAAAGAAGAAATTTGCGGAATTTGGATATGATACCGGCGTTTCAAAGGGGTATATGACATTTTTGTGGGACCGAGATATCTGGTGGAACGTCGGTTTCCGGAGAGGCGTTGTTTACGCGGAAAAGTAAACGGAACTTTATAATGTCAGAGGTGGATATATTGCCGGCCAGAAAGGAAGATATGAAATGTCTGTATATTTCATTACCGGAATATCCGGTTATATCGGTTCTATGTTAGTAAAATATTTGTTGGAAAATGATTTGGGCTGTGAGATTATTGCTCCTGTTCGAAATATTCAAAAGGCGGAGAAAAGGCTTACGGACATAGGCATACCGGCAAAGAGAAAGCTTCCGTATCCGCAGAACCGTCTGCGTCTGTTTCAGGAGGATTTGTGTTTCGATGATTTTCCGGAGTGTATGTATGGAAAGACCGGACATGTGGATTACATAATTCATTGTGCGTCTGCTACCAGTTCCCTCCAAATGATTACGCAGCCCGTGGAGGTGACGAAAAGTATTGTGGATGCGACGAAAAACTGTTTGGAATTAGCCAGACGCCTTACCATCAAGAGTATGGTTTACCTTTCCAGCATGGAGGTTTATGGGAAAGGAGACTGTTCCGACGGGCATCGTACATCGGAGGAGGAAGCGGGAGACGGCGGGGTAGATCTTCTGTCTGTCAGGAGCTGTTATCCGCTGGGAAAACGTATGGCAGAAAACCTCTGTTACAGCTACTTTCAGGAATACGGCGTCCCGGTAAAAATCGCCCGGCTTGCCCAGACATTCGGCAGAGATGTACCGCCCTCTGACAATCGCGTTTTTTCTCAGTTTGCTCACGCGGTACAGGCCGGGGAAGATATAGTTCTCCACACGGAAGGAAATTCCATGGGAAATTACTGTGGGATTGATGACGCGGTCTCCGGCATCCTGACGATTTTGGAGAAAGGGGAGAATGGGGAAGCATACAATGTGGTAAATGAAGAAAATACCATGACCATTCGGCAGATGGCGCAGCTGACTGCTTCCCAGGTGGCAGGCGGCCGTATCGGGATTCGTTTTGAGATTCCTGCGGACAACCACTATGGATACGCAGCGGATACGGGGCTTAAGCTGTCTGGAGAAAAACTGATTCGCCTGGGCTGGAAACCGGAAGAGAATCTGACGGATATGTATCAGGATCTGCTGCGGCATATGAAATCAGCGACGTGCACAGGGTACCTGTGAACAGCAATGTTTCATTTTCAGAATATTTGAGCAGCGGAAGACGAAACAAAAAGCATCGCGGGAAGGAGGGCTTCGGATATGGGAAGGAGAAATAAAAAAACAGGGCTGAAAAGTATGACAGCAGTTGTAATATTGTCACTTGTATTTTCAGCAGATGCGGCAGCAGCGTTAAATGATGCCCCGCTTTCCGGGACGGTCAATGAGAGCAGCGCCGTCCCCTCTGTGGAGGCAGACCCGGATGCCGCAGCCCCTTCTATGGAAACAGCCCCGGATGCTGCCGTCCTTTCTATGGGGGACGGCCTGGATGCTGCGACTTCCTCTACGGCGAAAAAAAAGGAGGACGGGGACTCTCCCGTTATGCCGGAAGAAAAAAAGGACACTGTTTTCCGGACGATAACAGAAACCTCCGTCATATCAGTAAAGTACCCCCTTGCTGCCGAAACAGGGGGTTCCCCGTTCGATTTTTTCCTTGACCCCTGCGGCCTGCTCGATGGAACTGAGGCCATGCGGTACGGGGAAGGATGCGTGGAGGAAGGGGCGACGCTGCTTTTTCATAATCGGGACGGAGAATATGATTTCTCAAAGGAAAGCGACAAGCTGACAGTGCTGGCCCGGGAACCGGTTGAAATCACAGTATCCGCATACCTCAGCGAACTAGGGGAGCTTGCGGTTATGGAGGACTGGGATTTTTCGGGAAGCGATGCCTGTGGGATGTATCTGGCGCTTATAGATGACCGGGGAAATGAACAGCCGCTGTCAGCGGATGGCGAGGCTTCCCTCAGCCTGTCCCTGGAACCTGGCAGCTATTCGTTTGGACTGACAGGCGCGTGCAATCCCGATGCGGATTGGCATGACATGTCCATACGGCCGAAAGTCACGGTTACATGGTCTGTGGAATCTGCGGGGAACGAAGAAGATGGAGCTGAGACGTCAGGGGGAGAAAACGTCCCATCTGCAGCAGAAGAAGCGGTACATGATGCCTCGAAAGCTGTTGTTGCGGAATAGATATCTGTGTCTAAAATATTTTATTCGAAAATCCAGGATATAAAGAAAGTGCTTTCGGATGATTTCCATTTTTCGTTTTCTGAAAAGATGATGAAAACAGGGAATAAAGCGTTAGGATTTTTGTCAAGAGGAGCTTTCCAAGAGATGGAAAGAATCAGACGGGAAAAGCGCTGTGGACGGTTTGAAGCCATTTTCAACGGCAAAATGGTAACGGTAAAAATCCAGACGGTCAAGGGTTTAAGAGTGGAGATTTTTCGCGCCTGCGAAAAAAATACTACTCAGCTCTTGACAGCCTCGATAGGTGGAACGACCGGAGCAGAAAGGATGTTGACATACTTTCGTCTTCCGCGTATAATAATAATGACGAGCAGCAATGCTTACTTGAAAAGTGCTCTGCCACTTTGAGCGCAGATCATTTATGCAAAGTGCTCTGCCACTTTGAGCGCAGATCATTTATGA
>CAJUIP010000019.1 GCA_910586315.1 uncultured Lachnospiraceae bacterium
CTCGTAAATATGCCGCATACTTTATTTTTTATTATTCTTCATGAAACAACCCTGGTGTATATGTATAAAATGTGTTTGGATGGTTTTCTTTTCCATTATTTTTTCCATGAATTAAAAATAAATGACAGTTTTTTCAATTTCAAGGGTCACTTTTGCTGATAATAAACAGCGAAAGCGGCTGCAGATTTTAGGCTCAATGTCAATCCCTTTTTCTCAAATTTATTGATAAATTTAAGTTAGACTATAGGATGAAATTTTTTCAATCAACTAAACTTAATGATATCGGGTGTGAACAATAACCGCCGATTTCGATTACATGGCCATCGGGGTCATAAATCCGCACGGCTCTGCACCCTCCGGCATTTTCTTCCTCCTGAGTCAGGATCTCCATGGGAAACTCTGAACTCCTCAGCCGCTCCAGAAAAGAATCCAGATTCTGCTCCTCAAAATAAAGTTCCGCTCCATAGTTCGGCAAAATTGCCTTTTTCCCCAGCGCATCCTCCCAGGACTTTCTCTCCTGAAGTACCAACCCCTCCATAAGAATCACATTTTCTTCCAAATCACGGATTGGCTCCAGACCAAACAGGGTTTTATAAAATCTTTTGGAGCGCTCCAGATCGCTTACCACCAAAAGAACGTTTTTTAGCTTCATGAGCTGTGCCCCCTTTCTATATTTCGTATAACATGACTCCTAAAAAGTATACCATATTGCCATGGCCTATTCAGCTGACAAGTTAAGTTCCTTCATCAACACGAAACGGATGTCCCTTAAACGGATGAAGCTCTTCCAGCGCCATTCTGATATGGCGGATCTGCCTTCGGTGATAATTCCGGCGGGATTATAAAAGCAGTTTTGCCCACGCGGTTCATATATTTTGCAAGTTCACGGACTGACCCAAGCTTTGTAAGCAGCGCCGTCGAAAACCTGCCTTGCTGATGAACGAATATACCCGATAAAGCGTAGCGGCCAGCCCTAAATATGTGTTTTAATTATCGAAACCAACTGAACATTCTTGCTTTTTAAACGCTCTCTGGCATTTTTAATCTGTGGCTCAAACACTACAAAGCAAGTATGCACCATGTAACCATATTTTCGTAAATGGTCAATAGCCTCGGAAACCATTGTCCCGCCTGTTGTACTGTCATCAACAATAAGCGCCGTTGTGCCTTTCTCCGGCAGCTCACTGCAATTAAACCAGGTTCTCATATCATCATGCTTATCTTTAAAACGTGCTGTTACCTCATGCAGCAGAAAAGGTTTTTTTATTAATTTTGCAAACTCATAGCCAAGTATGGGGCTGCCGCCTTTAAGTCCTACTACAAAATCAAAATCAGCATCTGCTATTATATCCTTAGAGGGAGAATTGCTGGCCCAAAAAGAACTTAGGCATAAAGCAAAGAATTGGGCTGTATTCGTATCACATGTCCCCCCGATTAAATCATAGAAATATTCCACCTTTGTAGGCCGAAGATGTCCTATTGAATGCCCCTTTTCAATTTTATATTTATCTAAGCTGTCTTTAACGCTGGACATAATCTCAGAAGGTTTTATACTTTTGGGGAATGATAATGCTTTTACATTTCTTTTGTAGTATCCGGCATCTATTCCTATTTCTTTTAATATGTTAGAAGCATATTCTGGGCAAAGCAGCTTATCTGCAGAAGAATTGATTTCTGTCAATATGTCTAATATATCATTTTGAGTATTGTCCTGCGTCAGAACAAACGTTGAAATTGCAGTTGCCAGAAGTGAGCATCCAACAGATATCAGTATTGTTTTTAGTGGTTCTTCGTTTAGTGGTTCTCTGGAAACGACAGAGAGGAGTATAAGAACAAGACCTATCAGAAAAACAATTGCCACTACCAGTTTTGAAATCTTTTTTCTTTCGCTATTTTTCATTCCATTCTCCATATGTGTAAGAAATATAAAAACGGAGCAGTATTTAAGACGGATTATACTAATAATTTTTTGTCGTACGTAAGCTGTCTATAAGCTGTGTGCTGTGAGTATAAACATCTCCATGCTGCGCCAATATATCCTGTAATATTATGCTCTCATCGTTATCAATTTCCTTCAAATCTCCTTCTCCAACCAAAACAGTTCCGCGTCCGGTAACAAGCAGCGGCCCCACAATAGCAGGTACCTGATAAGTTTCCATCAAACGGCCATATACCGGTGCATCCTCCAATGTAACATTTGGGATAACAGGTTTCATATATAAGGCAAAACGAAGATTCTTAAGTTCCGGCATCCACTGCAGAGGAGAAAGCCGCTCCTGTGGTTCTGCCGTTCCCGGCTCCAACTCTTTAGAGTGCAGCAATGTCGGGACACTAAGATAAATGACAATTTGTCCCGGATATAAGGCCAAAGAGTCAATTTCCTTTAGCTCTTCTCTGGAAATCATTTGCTTTGTAGACATTTGTATATAGTTTTCGTGAGTAACCAGATTTGATAACAGTTTCATCGTTTCTGACTTATTTTCATCATCCCAGCATTCAGAATAGCACCCAAGGGAAAGAATGGTTCCATGAGAACCGGGAATAAAGTCATCGGATTGGTAAAATAGGGCCAACGCATCCTCTGCCGAAATACTATGTGGAGCATAACCTAATCCTATATGCGGCAGATAGCAGTATTGGCACCGGGCCGGGCAGCCAAGAGCAGTGTTAAGAAAAATTCGCTGTTGATTTCCGTAGATAAAATGTTTCATATGGTGTCCCTTCTGTTTTTAGTTCTATTAGAATAATCCTCCTGCGGATTCCAATGCCTGGATTTCTGCGGTAAACGCAGAAACCAGATGCACAGGTATAATGTCTGACGACATTATACCAGATAAACCAGCAAAAAGGAAGCCGCCGGCAGAGTTTCCTGCTGCCGGACGGCTTCCTTTTCTGGTTATAGATTCACAAACTTTTTGTCGAACTCCGGATTGAAGTAGTAGTAATTGCTGGCCGACAAATCTCTCTTGATTCTCTCCAAGGCTTCACCAAACCTCTGGAAATGAACCACCTCCCTGGCCCGCAAAAATTTGAGTGGCTCCCGCACCTCAGGATTCTCAATAATCCGGATCAGATTCTCATACGTGCTCCGGGCTTTCTGCTCCGCAGCGAGATCTTCAAAAAGGTCTGTAAGAGCGTCGCCCTTACTCTGAAATTCACAAGCGTTGAAAGGAACGCCTGCCGCCGCTGTAGGCCAGAGACCTGTGGTATGGTCCACGTAATAGGCATCGAATCCGGCGGTCTTTGCCTGCTCCGGCGTAAGGTTCTTCGTGAGCTGGTAAACCATGGCGCAGATGATTTCTAAATGTCCCAGCTCCTCCGTGCCAATGTCGGTTAAGAGACCGCCGACTTCCTTTGAGGGCATCGTATATCTCTGGGATAAATACCGCATGGAGGCCGCCAGCTCCCCGTCTGGTCCGCCAAACTGGCTGATAATCAGAGATGCTGTTTTGGGACATGGCTTTGTGATATTCACAGGATACTGAAGCCTCTTTTCATAATTCCACATTTATATCATTCCCCCTTCCCATGGCATTGGTCCGTCACCCCAGGTAAAATGTTTCTGCCCCGGGTATTTCGTCAGGCTGTCCGTCCGGTTATTGGTATCCGGGCAGACGCAGTCCATAGTCAGCGGTTCAAATGCGCCGGCATAAGCTTCCAGAAGTCTCTTTCTCTGATCCATAAGGCCCGCAAAGTATTTTAAGGCCTCCTGGTCTGTAGGATGGGTGTCCAGATACAGAGAAAGATCCGTGATGGCGAAGCTGACTTCACTGATTTCTTTCAATGATTTTGCGCGATCAGCCATGGGTTTTACCTCCTGTTCTGTCATCCGTTACATAAAACGGTTTGTTCAGGCCCGGGAATATGGTTCCCTGCCTGATGGCTGTTTTGGGGTCATAGGGCTCCTCCCAGGGTTCTATGGGAACCGACGCCATGGCAAGGACCAAAGGCTCCTGTTGTTCTTTCCTGCATGTGCAAAAATCCATCTTCAACACTCCTTTCAGGGTTCTTCCCTTTGATGGGTTTCCCTTTTTAGTATGTGTCTCGGATGGATTTTCACGCCGGAGGGTTCCTGTAAATGAAACCAGATGCCTCCTTTTTTTCCTTTTATTTTTCGTTGTTACTGTTTCGATACCCCGGAATGATTATTTCTCGTTTTCTTTTACAATGTCTTCCAGAACACGAATCAGGTCATGTATGGTATCGATGGAAACGCCGCGATCCAAAATTACTTTCTTCAGCTCTGGGGACAGGGTATCAAATTTTTCCTGTACCTTGGGAGAAATATATGACATAGCAATCACCTCATCCCATATTGTGCGCCTTATCACTGATTTTATGCAAGGAAGCTATCTGTTAATCCTAATCACAATAGTTAAAATACCAATTTTCCTACTGTCTTAGCCAAAAGCCAGCCTATGCCCTGATGTTTCCTGACAACCCACATAGCTATTTTTCTATATAAAGCAACATTAGGAGCACTCATGTAAATATCCGCATAACGCTCAAGTTCCTGCATATAAATCGTCCAATTCTCGCAATCCGGAGAAAAATCAGATCTATTGCATCGGGATGCCTCTCTATACCAAAATTCCATACACATAAATGCATATTGAAGTTTATGGGCAATAAATTGTGGGTTTTTCATCCCTTCCCCAACAGCTAAAATTGGCTGTAATGCATAACAGATTTCTTTTGCCGTGTATCTCTGGGTTGTCAAACTGCCCTTGTGTTTACAATAAAAATACCCCTGAAAAGGTAAAACCTCCACGAATCCTCTACAGCGGCTAACATATTCACAGACAAATGCGAAATCTTCAAATGCACCCACCTCCTCCGGACAGGACAATGTCTCCCCTGCCTCTGCCCCTATAACTATTTTCCTCCGAAACAAAGCCGCATACATGCTCATTTGAACCTGATCCCACATAATCATTTCTAATGCCTGACAGGGACACTGTTTCCTCTGCTTTCGTAAACGGTACTGATGAAAATTAGGTTTTCCTGATTCATTACAAATCCATCTCCCACATATTGACAGGTCATTTCCTCTCTTCAAACTATCGACCAGCTTTTCAATCATCTGAGGGTGAATCATGTCATCCGCATCTATAAAGCCAATATATTCTCCCTTTGCCAGACGCAGACCATGATTGCGTGCTCTGCCGACTCCCCCGTTAGAAATCGTAATTACATGTATTGAGGTTATCTTCGAGCCATTCCTTTCCTTAAAATCTCTGACCACCTTCTCCGTACCATCAGTAGAACCGTCATTCACTACTATCACTTCCAGGTTATGATATGTTGAAGCAACAATGCTCTGAAGGCAACGCCCAATTCGCTTTTCTTCCTGATAAGCCGGTATGATAATGGAAACCAATTCTTTCATAATAAAATACACTCCTTTTAGCAAAAAAGAAAACTATAATCCTGTTCGTCAACCCAAGCCTATCGTTTTGAATTCTTCTTTGGCATATCCCTTCAGCTTAAAAATCTATATTCGATTTTTGTGTGGAACCAAAACATGAAATCCGCGATACGCTTATAGAGAGGATAATCGATACATCCAAGATAAAATATTATCTTTCTGCACCAATCCACCTTAGAAAATATCTCAGACTCCCTTTCAGATTTTATCAATTTTTTTATGTACCTTTCTAACTTGATATCGTGATTTTTCTTCCCCATTTCATACCATACTACCATATTACATAAAAGACACCACTCTGTGTACACGGCTTTTGATATTTTGTTATTTTCTATTTCAAAATTTCGGACAGACTCTTGAATTTTATAGATGTTTCTACATTCTTCTATGGAATATACGCTCCCCTTCTCAGCCCTTCCTTTTCTATAATAATACCAATCCATAAATAACGCCACAACATCCGCGCCGTCAGATATCAGCATAGAAAGCAATTTTGTATCTTCACCCTTTGTTAGTTTTTCATCAAATCGTATTGTTCTTACTGCTTCCCTGCGAATCATTTTTCCACCGATACTAAAAAGGTCTATTTTATCATTCCCAGGGCACACACTCACTTTTTTATTCGTAAAATATTGGCTTTTCTCCGTGCAATCCGTTTTTGTTTTCCAGTTTAAGGGTTTCCGAAATTTTTCAGTACGTCCATAATATAAACCTACGGTTGCTATGGCTGCCTGCGTTTTTTTCAGCAGTTTATACTGCGCTTCTAACAACTGAGGATGTATCACGTCATCACTGTCCAAAAAAAATAAATACTCTCCCTTTGCCATATCGATTCCCGCGTTTCTTGCTGCGGACACACCCCGGTGCTCCTGATGAATAAATCTTATACGCTTATCCTTTGCACTTACCTTTTCACAAATCTTTCTGCTGTTATCCTGCGACCCATCATCAATCAATATTAACTCAAAATATGTAAATGTCTGCTCCAAAACGGACTTTACACAATCCCATATGTACTGTTCCGTATTATAAACCGGAATGATTACGGATATTTTCGTTTCGTACTCCATAATCTGCTTCTCCCTCCTTCTTTCACCTGAACCTCTTAAATACATAACTAATTCCCGAAAATCAAACCCCACAAAAAATCTTTGAATGTCTGATAAAATCCAACCTTTACATATTTACGCATTTGCCAGAAAACCTCCATCATCTTTTTTCCATTCTTATATTTCATGGCCAGATGATATCTACGCTGAAGCTTCCAATACATAATCCTGTTTCTTGATTCTTCATCTTCCATACGACATAAGATAGAAATTTCATCTATAAGTTTTTCATAATCCTGATATTTCTTTTCTTCCTCTTCTTTCGTCAGTCTTGTTCTTGAATGACTTCCCGCTCTGACGCAAACCCCATATAGAGCTTCAGGAATTGTTGGACATAAATGATAAAACATATATGGCAGAAGCATTTGAAAATTTTGTCCCACATCATACTCCGGAATATGACGCTCTGGATAAATTTTGAAAAAACTTTCTGTCTTCAACATATAACATCCACAACATACATAAGTTTTCTGCTCAAGAATATCCCAAAATAAATTTTCTTTCGATATATCCCCTGTCTTTTCGTCAGCTATCTGCATCTCATCTGTCTGTTGAGCAAAATAGTACGCCAACGTCCTGACACACTGATATTGTGGATTACTCTGTAAAAATTTTACCCTTTTCGCTATGGATTCCATCTCAAGACGGTCGTCGCTGTCCGGCCAGATAAGATACTCTCCCGTCACATAAGGCAGGCCATGATTGAGCGCTGCGGAAGCATTTTTGTGTTCGGCTTGTACAATACAATAGTCATAACCTTTCAATGCAAATTTTTCACGATAGCTTTCTGCGACTTGTACCGTTCCATCTTCTGAGCCATCGTCAACCAGAATTACCTCAACCGATGAATAGGTCTGACGAAGCAAAGAGTCCAATATCGTTTGCAAATGGAATTCTCCGTTAAATACCGGAATAACAGCTGACACTTTATCAGATATAAATCCTTTCATCTCTGTTCCTTTTTTATAAAACTATTTCATTTTAACAAATCCCATATTTTCTATTTTGTACACCATATCACATTCCTTTGCCAGATTCATGTGATGCGTTGCTATCAATAATGTTTTGTTTCCCCGCATCTGTCTTATAGAATCGATTACCGCTTTTTCTGTTTCCATATCCAATGCGGCAGTCGCTTCATCCATAACCAGAAGATCAAATTCTTTATATAAAGCTCTCGCCAGCGCGATCCTTTGGCGCTGTCCTCCGGAAATTTCCGTTCCATTTTCTCCTATTAATGTTTGAATTCCATCCGGCATCTTCTCAATATCTTCCCACACCTGAGCGCATTTTAAACATTCCACCACTCTTCTTTGATCTATTTCATCTTCTCTTGCAAAAAAAACAACATTATTAAAAATGGACTCGCCATTTAAGTATATTGTCTGCGGAATATAACTTACGACATCTCCTATATTGGCTCTGCACATTCCTTTTCCATCCTTGCCGGTTACAGTATTATAATCATCATATAAAATGCTTCCCGACTGCGGCGTTAAAAGCCCAAGAAGCAGATCAAGGAATGTTGTTTTTCCCGCGCCTGAAACTCCCATAATTGCAATCGAGGCACCGGACGGAATTGTGATACTGGCATCTCGGAATATATCTTCTCTCCCATTATAAGAGAAGGTAAGGTTCCTGACATAGATTCCTTTCCGAAATGTCAACTCTTTTTTTCTGACCTTTTCCGCTTCCTTTTCCGCTTCTTTAATTTCCGAATATCTGGTCATTCCCTCCTTCAATACTTCATAAGATTTCTGCGAAAATTTTATATCGTTCCATCCGATTACAATATTGTTCGCTATCGGAATCATTTTAACTATCATCGTAAAATATATTATCATTGGTGCCAGAAAAAAATTCATATCTTCTTCCGTATTTCCCAGAAAATATGCCAATACAATAAATACTACTATCATAACAGAATCTTGCACGATGATACCAATTAAACTTTTTTTATATTGAAATTTCTTTTGTACCTGTGTATACTTTTTTTCAGCATGGCAGTATTTTTTTAAAACTACGGAAGAAGTATCGGCAATTTTCATTTCTTTAAAATTCCCATAGGCAATTGCAATCTGTGCATTTGCTTTAATCGTATATCTTCTGGATTTCTCACCATAGGCTTGTATTTGATCCCGGTAATAATAAAACATTCCAAACATAAACATTGCAAGCACCACGCAGCTTACAATCCCAAGCCATTTTGATGTATATACCATAACAACAAAATATCCTGTCAAAATAAAACAGCTAATCCAAATGCCGATACTGGTTTCAATAATATTCATACAGTTTTTCGCGTCATCACGTACGGAAGCAATCGCCTGAATCGAGTTTTTTTGGTTATGATGCAGCAGATCTTCTTTTAGAATCAACTCGCACAATTTTTCAGATAATTTCTGACATCCATTAAACAGAAAACGATTATGAATTCTGCATTTATATAGATCAAAAAATCCCTTCAAAACAGATATCATACCCATGCATAAAGTAAATATAGCGATTTCTTTTGTTCTCTGTGGTTCGCGCATTGCGATATTGATAATATAATTCATCACAAAAAAACTAAAAAGGTCGATAAGCGGACTGATAAAGTCCACTGCCGCCAAAACTTTCCAGAGTCTTTGCTCTTCCTTTTCTAAGATTCCTGTTAAAAACCGAAACATTTCCGCCATTCTGTTTTCCTCTGACATATATATTATCTTTCAAATAATTTTACCACTATCTTGAATGGCATAATTTTATAAAGCATCATAAATCCCCGCCTCCACTTATTCGGCATAGCCGGCTCTGATAATTTTGGCTGCAATATCTCTTCCTTTCCACATGCAAACCATCTTAACTCGCCTTTTATCTCTTTCCATACTTCTTTACCAAGTTCTGAATGTATGATTACCGCAGATGTTCCCATGCCGTCATCCATATCCGGCCGAATCTGCCTTATTCCCCAAAAATCTCCAATTGTAAAATCGCTTCGTCTGTTTACTGTGCAAAACCTGCATTTATAACAAGATGGACGCAGAATATAATTTTTAAAGTACATTTTACAATAAATATTTATGGAAAGGAAATCTACATATTCTTTTCCATTTATTATGTAAGAGCACATATGGCCGTTATCTCCGTTCCTTTTATCCCGAAAGGAGAAATCTGTCATCTTCCCTCCATGCCTGCGTTCCAGATATTTCACATAATCTTCCCATATACCAGGAGACGGAACCCCGTAGCAAATCAAATCAACAACAATAAGTTTTTCATATTTCTGATTCAAAAATCGTATAAGCGCATCTGCCTGGCAGGGCGTTCCGCTAAACAATACCCACCTGTTTTCCTGAAGATTTTTCTTTATTCTTCTGTATACCCCTTCCATATTGCTTTGAACGTATTTTGTTCTCTTAATACTTTTCAGATGCCCCGGTTCTTCTATTTCCTTATGAAACACCTGCATTCTCTCATCATAACCTGCGCCATATACGATACCCTTTCGCTTCATTACATACTGCGCCAACACAGAAAAGGCCCCGCCTGATGAACTGGAATACCGTATCTTATCCTCTTTTGCCTGTACTCCCAAATATAAATTCTTGCTTTTAAACAATTTGTCATGCTTTATTGGACATACCTGTTCACATCCTCCGCACTTTATACAAATCTGGTCATTCACTTTCGGATAAGGAAATCCTTCACAATCTTTTACCATTGTAATTGCCTTTTTCGGACAAATATCCATACAGGCTCCACAGCCGCAGCATAATTCCTTTTTTTGAAATAATTTCATACGCTCTTTTTTAAGAAACTCACTCCTACTCAACATTTTCCCGTAAAAATTGTTTGGCTGTCCTGATACTCAGTTCCATCCGTTCCTCAACATTATCCCAATCAATTTTATTATCTATCTCTACTTTTTTTCCATCCTGATACAATCTGTTTTCCAGCCCATACCAATTCAAAAGATTCGTTATCCTTTCCCCGACATGGCTATGTTGAAATGCAACAAATTTTTTCTGATAAATAATACTAAACGCTGTCATATGAAAAGAATTCGTTACTACAAACTTTGCCTTATGAATATATCCTAAATACTCGGATGGTCCCACCGTGCGGTCCACTTTAAAGCCTTCATCCTCCATATCAATTCCATTCTCAATTTTAATTACGGGTAGTTCATAACTCCAGGATAATTCTTTCACGTAATTTAACAACTTATCATTTTTCTCTGTTATACATACAACAATATATCCTTCTTCATCCGGTAGTTTTTCAATCTTCTCCCATCTCTTTCTTTTCAATAAAAAAACCGGATCAGGAACCGCCGGAACATCGTTGGCATAAAATTGTCTGATGTACGGAATTGAAGATTCTTCTCTGACAGAAATACTGTCCACATATTTAATTAATTCTGAAAACTCTTTATTATATTTTTCGGAAAGACATACGCCGCCTATGCTGGCCGCATAGGCAATCACCTTTTTTTTGTTTCTATTTTTAAAGGCGCCGAAGTATACTCTTCTTAATCCACACGTAATATCGGGATTCCAAATTTGATCGCTTCCAACAATATAAGATTGGTACGGCAAACATTTTAACTGAAATGTGAATAAAGCCTTTGTTTGCCTTTTTTCGATCAGATACTTTTTCCTAAACCGTTTCATATTAGACCTTTGTTTGAAAAAGGAGAGTCCTCTTTTTAAATGATTTCTCCATCCATAAAATCCCCATTTTAAACTGTGTAATACGCTTTCTGTCGGTATATAAGGAATCCACCGATACCTTCCTGTCATAAAAGGCGGTTCATAATTGACAATCTCAACATCCATTCCCTTTTCCACTAAATAGTATTTCAGACCGTATGCCTGCAGCATTGCCCCGCAGTTATCTGCACAATGAAACGTTAAAATTCCCACTTTATTCATGACTATCTCCCCTAGAAACAGGAAACTCTTTATTCCTCCACCATATGATTCAAAAATTCTACATAGTCAAAATCGTCCAGATACCTTCTCTTTAAAAGCTGATTTTTAAAATCTGTAATAATCCCCAGTTCCCCCTTCTCTTTAAACCTCTTCATGCAATATGTCGATGAAAATTCTGGATACTCTTTATATGTAAAAATTACTTTATTTTTATACGGCAATTCTTCAAAATTCTTAATTGTTTCATAGGTACATCCATCCCTCTCTGACCCGACAATAAAAATATTATCCCAGTTTATTCTTTTCTTTCTTTTCTCCCATTTCGATTTGCCTTCGCAAAAACTAACATAGTGTATAAAGTATATTTTTATATCGCCCAATATGCCTACCGGGCATTTTGCCTCCTCCTTTGCCTCCACCAGTTCCTGTTCCATATACCATTTAAGATTTTTTACCATTTTAACAAAATCATTCATTTCTATGCTTAGATTAACGGTAGGTGTGAGATAAGGTATTCCCAAATCATGATACATAAACATTCCGCTGCAATTCGAAGCTATAATGGACACATTCTTATTTTTTAATCTGTGCTGTTTCCTTTTCTTATAGCATGCCCACTCTTCTTCTCTGCATGTATGAAATATAGATAGAATAAAATTTACCATTGTTCCTTCCTTATTGCTTTTATATCTCCCCTGAAGGCATATCTTTTTTACTCTAATATAACATCAACCCATCTATTAACAATCACTTTAAGGTCTAAATCTTTACTCCTTTCCACGCTTTTCTGCATATAATGCATTCTTTTTTCATCATCTCCCAGCAACATCACAATTGCATCTGCCATCTTTTTTTCTGCCGGCTCAAGCGCTTCTTTCCTCCGATATTTTTGTCCGCTGCAAACAGGAATTAAGATACCATATTCCCTTTATATGGATAGTGAATGCACTCTTTATTATTTACTAATATATCAACCTGCCAATTATCAGGGAAATGGGTTACTATATTAGATAACGTTCGTTCCGCCCCTCCCCCTTCTAAAGTCGAAATTACGAATAGCACTTTATTCATTTCCTGTATTCCTTCAATAAAATTTTACGCCATTGTAAGTTTTCCATCTCCTGATTCATATAACAAAATCCCTGCCATTTGTCTGCATTTCCTGTGATATCTCTCTGCTCTTTGCCATCCGCCCCAGTTTTTTCCTCTTCCCCTCATTCTCCAGAAGCCCCTCAATACTGTCTGCGACCGCCTGAGGGGTAAGTTCACAGAGTACTCCGTCCTCGCCGTCTGTAATCAGTTCCCGGTTCCCGCCGCAGTCAGACGCAACAATTGCACATCCCAGTATCTGAGCCTCCTGAATTGCGATGCTTTTCCCTTCAAAACGGGTTGCATGCACATAAATGTCGGCCTGTGCATAATAGGGATACGGATTTTCCACTGCGCCTAACAACAGAAAATCTTCTTTCAGTCCAAATGCATCAATCATCTTTTCCAGACGTTTTCTCTGCTCTCCCTCCCCAAGTACATACCATCTTATCTTCCGGCCTGACCTTTTTAATATCGACATGGCCTCTATCGCAATATCATAAGCCTTGTGATACGTCAGCCTGCCTACAGTCAGCAGTCTCATTCCATCAAAATTATCTGAAAATCCCCCTTTTTCTTTCGCCCGAAGACAAATCATATCCCGATCTATGTAAGTATGAAAGACAAAAACCTTCTCTGCATATTCCGGATAAAATGCCTGGAAATGTCTTTTGGCCTCCTTGGAAACCGTAAAAATCTTTTCAAACTGTTTCCAGCATCCCTGGTCCATACTTTTTGTGTATCCCGCCCTCTGATAGTCCGTATGAATCACTGCCACTTTACGCTTTGCCCTTACATAATCGGCCACATAGTAAGCCGATCCTCCTTCCATCCAGGCCACTGCCAGATCAAACTCCGTCTCAAAACGCCTTGCTCCATCAGAAAGCACACGCCAGAACAGCTTGCTTGGCTGAACTCTTTTCTCTTTCACCATGTCCGCAAAGCTTCGGATGATACTCCGCAGTTTTCCCCACCAGGCTCCATGAAACCAGAATGCACAGAAAACGGTTACTGCCATTCTCCACCTCCCCTGCCTCGTCAGCACTGACAAATGACTCATAGATGGATTCAGGACTTTGACATACGCCGGGAGCCTGTCCGCTAACTCCCCCTGCCCCATAAGCACATAAAGAGAAATTTCATATTCCGACTGATTTATTTTTTTTAAAAAATCCAGAAGAGCGGTCTCTGCCCCTGCCCGTCCCATGGTATTGATCACAAAAAGAATCTTTTTCATATCCCCTATATGTCATCCCTCTCGCTTTGTTTTCGATACGCTACCTCATAGCCGGAAGTACTTTTATCCCTATTCGGCCCTTAGATTATACTGCCTCCCTCCATCCTGCCTGAAATAGTAGCAGACAAACGCATCATCCTCATAATATATTTCCATATTTTCCGGATAACGCTTTTCCATTTCCTGGCACCAGGCATACGCCTTTGCTTCCAGAATCGTGCGTGCCGGCAGCCTTGTATAAGAAAACCACGGATCCTCGTAAACAATCATGTCTTTTTCAGCCTCTTCTTCTGATATCTCAGAAACATTGATTTCCGGCGCCTGTGCCGCCCCCGTATCCGGATATTTGTTCGAGTATTTGTCCCAGTAGATATCCTTATATTTGGCCTTGGCTAACCATGACGGCCCTTCAAAAAAATAGGCCTGGGCATACTGCAGCGGTTTTTTCTCAACAAAGAAAAAGGCGTGTTCCGGTGCGAATGTATATTCTTCCTCTTCTATATTTGATACAAATGTCAGCAGTTCTTCATGCCATCCATATTCAATCACCGGATACAATTCATCCGTCGGTGCAACGACCACATAGCTTTTTTTCGGAAATTCTTCGATAATTTTGTTCGTCGTTTCCACTGCCGCATTGTATCTTGTCAATTCAAAAAATAAATATCCGTGAAAATGCCCTGTTGCGATTGTCAGCCCATAAATCCCGACAACAGAAAACAAGGATACGGCTTTCATCATTGTTACATTCTTGAAAAACCGGCTGAATATGGAAAACAAAACATCCACAGGTATCATCACAAGCGCCATGATCATAAAATGCCCCGTCGAACAAAAGCGGGAATCCGATATCAGCTCTAAATACCCTAATCGCGGCGCCGCATAAAGCAGCACAAACAAACATGTAAATAAAAGTAACGGAGGATATCCGGCGCATATGTTTCTCAGCCAGGACAGAGATTTTTTCCGCACAGTTTTTTTCCTGGAAAGCCAGCACAATCCGCTTCCCCCTGCTGTTATTAAAAGAATGATACATGCCCCTGTTTTCCCATAAAGCTCTGCGTATCCCTCCGTATAGATTCCTTCCGCCAGTTCTAAAGAAGTGACCAGAATCGGCTTCCTCCTTCTCTCTGAGGAATCTTTTTTCTCCAATGCCCTGGTCTCTTCACCGCTCATAGCTCCCACTGCCCAGTTTATAGAATCGTTAAAAGGCTTTCCCGATGCGATAGCCCCTGTCATAGGAAGCACAGAGATGATACATGCACACAAAGCAGATATAGCGAGTGGAACAAAGTATTCTTTTGAAAACAGTCTTTTATACCGGAATACTGCAAAGGAACCGCACAAAACAAAGGCCATAAGAACGATATAAAAATGGATCGACATGGCCGCTGTTAATGACATCAGAAACAAAAAAAGATTTTCATCCCGGCAATATTGTAAAAGCTTCTTTTTTGTCACGGTTTTGTGGTCATTCTTTAAATAGCGGACTAAATATAAGGCGCACAAAAACTGTGTATGAAGTCCAAACTCCAGCGGAAGCGTAATCTGCAGACGGAATATACTGTAAACCAGATCTGCACTGACAACATCCAGCGTCAAAAACAACGTTAAGGCAAGAAGCGGCGTATACCGCCAGTGAAAGATCTCCCGCATCAGCAAATACCCGGAAAGCAGGAATACTGCCACATGGATCCCCTGCAAAAACAGCAGGCAGCTGAACACCCGAATCCCAAACAGTACATGCAGACAATACACAAAACAATGCATTGCCTCCGGATACACGCCGCCGGAAAAAATCTCCCCTTCCTTCAGGCCGTATATCCAGGCATGGTGGGTATATAAATCCCCAAATCCATACGAATGTACCTGAAATCCGCCATAAGAAAAATACAGGATGCCAAACAGCAAAAGAGCGGCAAGAACCATATATTCCCCTCTGTTTTCACGGAATTCCCACCAGGCCTCTTTTATACGGAAGGCCAGAGACGAAACGGTAAAAGAATGCTGCAGAATCATCTTAATCATCGCAGCGAAAAAAGTTCCGTAAAACAGAAGAACGATCACCTGGGGCCGGAGAATATGAAGGAATCCCAGTACTAAAACTACAATACTGCCAATTACAATTGGCACCGTCACACAAAAGCCAAACCAGTATGTCCTGCTTTTTCCTTTTAAATGTCCGAAAAACACAACGGAAGGCCAGAGAAACAGGAAACACAAATATCCCAAAAGCACTTTTCCGTATTCTGCTATCCAATACCACATCTCCATATCTGAACACCTATACGATATAATCGCCTGAAAACTCAATCAGCACCGCACTTTTTACCCCATCTATTCCGGAAAGCACATTCACAAACGAAGTATCTTCCTCATCCTCCTCATCGAAATGCATCTCGTAAGTAAGCTCCGTATAGTCTTTCACAACCGTTTTATTTTTCAGCCTCTTTTTCCTGGATTTCATCTCCTTCTCTACTTCCCCGGCCGCCTTATCCAAATATTTGATAACAAAAAGATACTGATGTCTTTTGCTTTTGGATTTTACCAGTCTGACGAAAATAACCGCAATAAAAACGGTTCCTGTCAGGGAAATCATATACAAGCCCGCGCCGCAGGTCACGCCCACCGCTATCGTCCAAAAAAGGAATCCCAGGTCCAGCGGATCTTTTACCGCTGTGCGGTATCTCACAATAGACAATGCTCCTACCATGCCCAGGGAGAGCACCACATTCGAACTGATGACACTGACGATGAAGCAAGTCACCAGACTGGTCATAACAAGCAGAATATTAAAATTATTATTGTATACAACTCCACTGTAATACTTTCGGTAAACCGCAAATATAATCATGCCGCAGACAAACGCCGCCAGCATAGATACGACAAAGCCTTCCAGCGTGAGTATTTCTACCCCTCCCAGAAAGCTTTTTTTAAAAATATCAGAAAACGTAGTCATCTTATATATCCCTCCTTCGCATTGGAACATAGTACATACTTGGAAACAGCGCATCGGTCCGCGATCACAGTGCCAAGAATCTGCGCGATACTTACAGGCAGCAATTCATCATACTTTACTTCCATAATCATAAGCCCCGGTTCCAAGGCCCGGCATACGCTGTAATATTCCGAGAACATATTATAATCACTTACGGAAAACGAAATATTCTTATCAAAGGTAATCCTCACATTGCCTGTCTCAAAAACATACGCCTCCCGAAGATACTCTACCGAAATCCTCGGTTCCAAAAGGCGCAGTTGATGTGCCATATATAACTCTTTGCAAATATTTTCTTTTTCCAGCAGAAACTCGTACTCGCCCATAAGCAGCAAATCATATTCGCTTCGGCTGATTTCTGTGCTCTCCTTGGCAGTATACTCTCCAATCTTTCTTTTACATTCCAGCCGGATTAAGGTATCTTCCCGGTTATAGCAGCGCAGTCTGTATTTTTTCCGGAACTCTGTCCCATTCCGTTTTTCCCACAGTGCAGAACGGCAGAAATCATCAAAATACACACTGCTGACCAGGTATCCGTTGTCTTTCGTATAGGAATCCGGCTCTGTTACAAGCTTTAGGCGGCTACGTAAATTGAAGCAGTCATTTTCGTTAATATAATATTTCATCTCATGCCTGAGTCTGTGTCCTGAACACTCCATGCATCCTCCATTACTCTATTACAAATTCCAGCAGACCATGTATATCAACGGTCCTGCCACCCTCTGATTGAACTGTGACATATTCCAGGCTGGCCTGTTCATGTCCTTCGCTGTCTGTGGCGGACACCCGAAGGAAATATTTCCCGGGATCCAGCCCTCCCTGCAAAACCCAGCTGGCGTCCGTAATATTTTCCTGCTCCACGATTACTTCATTCCTTGTATCGTCCAGCACCTCAATCTTGTATGTAATGGGCAGCCCCTGATAAGAAAACGACGGATCCCAGACGAATTTCAAAGAGCCGTCTTCCTGCTTTTTGGGCCGTGCGACCCACATAGGGGTCGGATAGACAATATTTTCCCCATACAATTCATAGCAGTTTACCATCCCTTCGTACAAATGGTCCAGATATGTATCCAATTCTTTCAACGGCATATCTGTCAGCCCGTCGTCTGGCGGAATCGAAAGTGTTTTATCCAAAACAGTTTTATAAGATGCCGTCAGCTCCACTACTTTTTCTTTCGTAACCGATTGGACTAACAGCTCTTTCATCTTGTTTTGTAATTTCTCAACGCTTCCCTCCATCTGAAGATATCTGCGATGCAGAACGGATGCGTTAAGCCCCTGTAGCCCTTTTAGGGAAAGCCGATGCTCCTGCGTATCCACATATTGGTCAAAATATAAGGCCCCGTCAAAATCCCAGGGGATAAAATACCACTTTCCGGAAATTCCGTTGTTAAAAAAGAGATAGTTTTGGTTCACTGCATCTTCATTTCCCATCAGCAGATTAAAGGCCATCCAGGTCAGATAATTTTCTTCATCAAAATAAGTCTCAAATACATCCTCAAAGTCCAATGACATATCGTTTACTGCCGCAAGCATCTCCAAAAGTCTCTTATGGCTGTTACCTGCCTGAATCCCTAGCACTGTCTCAAACGCGTCCTTATCATACGCGGGATCCTCCACATCCCTCAATACGTCAGAAAAACCAAACGCAAAATTATGCGCCTTGTACATCACCGCATTTTCTCCCAGTCCCCTTGCCTGTAAATATGTTTTGTTCGGCTGTTCTATCTCTGTATAAAGCCCCTGATATTGAAATTTTTGCATGTTTTCCGGCAATGAAGTATCCCGAATCCAGACTCTCATGAAATAGGTGCGATAACTGAACATATGATCAATATCCGCCAGCAAATCCGTCTGCAATTTTGTAGCAATTTTTGTTCTCTCAAAAAAATGCTTATTGATATTCAAATTTGTCTGTCCGAAAAAGGGTTCTGCATTCTTTTCCAGCTTCACTTTATAGCTTTTAAATTCGGCACCCCGCGAAGAACTCCCCCTGACACGAATCGTCGCGTTTTTACTGTCTATATCCTCCCCGCCTTCCGGCGTCTCTCCCTCATTTAGTATCTGTATATTACAGTCTAAAACAGGATTATAATCTTTATTTCCGGAAGTATGCAGCGAAAAAGCCGACAGATCAATCACCTCGCCTTCCTCATTCTCTGTCGGAAATACGCTGATATAGACATCATAAATCTTGTTATCCCGCGTATAGATGCTTTTATCTTCCTGCAAGCCCGTTTCATTCCTCCGTCTGCCTAAATCAGAATTTAAAACGAGAAACAGCACAGCCGCCGCCAGGGTCATCAAAATAAGGATGACTTTCTTATATCTTCTCTTCCGTTTCATAAACCTCTGTGTCTCCTAATTTTCAAACACACTCTAACCGGAGGAATCTGAAAACCCGCAAAATGTTTCACAATACAAAGACGGAATTGTTACTACCGGTACGCTTTCTTACTGGCTTAATTCAAGGAATCCCAGACAATACCCGTACTCTCCCGGATTCTGCTGATTCGCCAGATAAATTTCCCTCTGGCTTTCCGAATCCATCACGGAAAAATAGATTCCGTACCTTCCTTCCGGAAACTCCTTCATATCAATCTCTTTTTGAAGAGAAAGCACATCCTCTGCGTCTTTTCCTCCGGCCAGTCGTCCTAACCGCCCTTCTACCGGGTACGCCAAAGGTTCCTCCCCGCTGCCCTCTCTGTGAATCAAAAGCTTCAATTCCGTGTCCCTGTACACAGGCGCAAATCCCATATTTTTCATACGGATCTTCACCGACAGGCGGGAGCCCGACCTTTTATAAGTCAACTGCGCGGAGTCGATGAGAAGGCGGTAGCCCAGATGCCGCTCCACGTAGGAATACCCGTCCATGCCATTAAAACAGCCGTCCTCCTCTACGACCGTATTGGCCCACTTATCCAGAACCGCCGGGTCATGCCATTTATTCAGATAGGTCACATGCATGGCCTCCATATCCTTTAACGCGTTGGGCAAATCATTATACGGGTTCTCCACAATCGTCTCTCCGCCGTTAGGCACAAGGCGGCACAGCGCATCCTGAAAAGCCAGTTCCTCCTCCCGCTGCCACCCGGCCTCCCACTGTCGGTCCGAAACTCTGTACTCCCCGTACGTCCCGAAGTCCTTTTCATTGCCAAACATGCCGTCATTAAACAGTCCCAGTCGGCCCCACAGCGGACTTGCGCCAGAAGTTTCTTCCATATCAAACGCCCTCGTCGTATAGGGCAGCCCTCCCTTCGGCACCTGGCCGATAGAAATCAGACTGCGCCACTGAGCCGGCGTGCGGACACTCAGATAGGTAGACACATCCGTCACCTGGGCTAACTTTGCCGCCAGTATCCTCCAGTTCTCCTTCGTATCATACCGGCTGCCGTTCATTTCTCCCCAGTTGCCTGTAAAAACTCCCTGGACGATAAAGATCTGTCCGCAGTGTCTTTTCAGGGTACTCTCTAACTGCTCCATATGCCCGAGAATCACTTCCAGGCTCCCTGGCTCATACTCCCCGGCCTTTCCCTCCCGGTCATAGACAAACCGGACAATCAGCTGCTTCTCACAGGTCTCCAGCACACCAAACAACCTCTCGATATTGGCAAGCCCTTCAGGGGAAATTTCCCCTTCCCGGTAGGACTGCAGGTTGATCTGAATGAACATAAGACTGATATCTCCACCTTTCGGATACCACTCCCCAATCACCTTTTTGTAGTCCGTTTCTTCATCTGTAATCAGAAACTCATACAACTGGTAAAATCCTCTGTTCGGATTGTTCAGCTTACGGTCTGATTCCTCAAAAACAACCTGCTCGATTTCCCCCTTAAGACCTCTGGCGCCAAAGGGAATCCACTCTTCCAACGCATTCTTTTTAAGCCCGCACCCTCCGAGCAAGCCTGTACAAGCCAGCATCACAGCCACACCAACTCCCGCTTTCCGCCTCTTTCTCATATTCCCCCGTCTTTGGGCCATATGATTTTTAACAAGTCTAAAACGCACGGCTCCTTGCGAAACAATGCGTCCTATAGACAGACTTTTAAGCTTCATTTTCATCCGGACCATGCTTTCTGTATACAAGACCGGACGGTTTCGGGCCGTACCCCCGTTTTAAAAGCCGGCCGTTGCAGAATATGTGAACATCCAGATTTTTTTCCACATACCGGAGTCTTCCATAGCCTGCGCTCCATCCGATAAACGCTCCCAGCACCAGCCCTGCCCCATACCAGATTTCTGACAGATTCATTGTAAAAAGCGTTCCCAGAAACGTTCCCGCAAAGAAACCAAACGCGGTTATGACCGCCCCTGTCAGATCATTGAAATAATACAGGAACAGGATTTCCGCATACATCATAAACAGGATAAAATATCCCACCGCCAGGCATGGATAGATTCTTAACACCGAACCGGCGAAACCGAATCCCGGCAAAAATACCACACAGGACAGATAGATGACGATGGAAATGATAAACTGTACGCGGACCAGATTCATCAGCTCGCCGGACAGCTGCCGGAACATCCGGTCCCTGGCGTTCTCGATATCCGCCTTTTTTCCTCCGATCACCGCCTCAGAATAATTCTTATATTTTTCATGGAAATGCATCTCAACGTTGCTGATAAAGATAACCGTGGCGGATATGTTCGTAAACATAGCCAGACACGAAGCCATATCATAAGGTTCGTTGAACACAAAGGTATTGGCAATTACGGTTCTGGTCTCATGGGTCCAGAGCACAAAATTATGGACATACAGGCCAAAAATATAAAACAATTGAACGATCACCAGCTGCCACCATTTTTTGAAATACCCCAGCACCGGCTTATACCGGCCGCTGCTTTTATTAAAATACCGTCTGACAGCCGCAAACTCCATGGCCGCTACGAGAAACAGGCCTGCCGTCAGGGACAAAAGCATACTTTCCGTCAGCCCCCATCCCCGCTGTATATTCAAAAACAGGCACAGGAAAAACGCGGCCCCCATCCCCACAAAAAAGAACATGGAAACTCTCTCATAGTCCTTGCAGATCGCAAGATAGGACAGGGAATAAAACATGAGCGCCACGGAAATGTAGCCGCAGAACCCGCAAAAGACATAAGCGATCCTGATTCCGCCCACGACATGCTCCCACACACAGAAAGGAATCCCTGCCAGACAGCCAAGCGCTATGCTCATAGCGAGCCCCGTATAGTAGCAGGGCAGGATATCCTCAAAACGCTCCTCATAGATCACATCCTCCATGTACTTGGACAATACGGAGCTGAAGGGGGCTACGGTAATCAGCCCGAAAATAAACATGTACAGAACAGTAGCGGAAAACAACTCCCTTTTCAGGTAATCCACCTCGTTGAACCCCAGCACCACGCCCATGAGAAGAATGGTTCCCATCACCAGAAGCACCGGGGCTATGGTGATGATAATACTGTACGTAACGCCTGTGACACGGGCCGCTATGGATTTCTTTTTAAAAATATAGTTTAACTTAACACCTACGCCTGCCATGCTCATCCCTCCCTGCCGTCTGCATCCGTCTCTGTGTCGTTTTTCTCTATCCCTATGCTTTTTGCAAAGTCTCCGTAGATCTTTTTATATGCGTCCTGCATATGCCAAAGCTGGTATCTAGCCGTCACTCTCTTATAACCGTTCCGGCCCATCTCCAGGCGGAGCTGTTCATTATGGGCCAAAGACACGATTGCCTGTGCAATCTCCTGGACGTTCATGATACGGGTAACGAT
This sequence comes from uncultured Lachnospiraceae bacterium, assembly GCA_910586315.1. Taxonomy (GTDB): domain Bacteria; phylum Bacillota; class Clostridia; order Lachnospirales; family Lachnospiraceae; genus CANRXD01. The sequence continues at coordinate 22,520 of CAJUIP010000019.1, forward strand.
TCCGGCCGCACCAAAATCATCCTGCTCTCCCAGAATCAGGCCGCGGCAATTTCCCACATCCGTGGCAATCACCGGTTTCCTGGCTGCAAAGCTTTCCAGAATCGTCAGGGGCTGCCCCTCGCTGATGCTGGTCAAAAGCGTCATGTCCATTCTGCCGTAGTACTGGGAGGACTCGATCTTCCCGGTAAATACCACGTCAGGAACCTTCATAATCTCTACCAGCTCAAAACAGCCTCTGGCGTATTCCTCGTCTTCGTCCCATGGCCCCATAATCCACAGCTTCAGAGACGGTTCCCGCTCTTTTGCAAAACCAAATGCCTGTATCATCGTCATAACATCTTTGATAGGCGCAACCCGCAGCACGGCCCCTATGTTGATTTTGCCTTTGTCTTCTTCCCGTTTGCCCGATGGACTGCAGAATTCTTCTACCTGGATTCCGTTAGGCACAATCCTTATCTTTTCCGAAGGACATCCCAGTTCGATCTGAAGCTCTCTTGCCTGCCGGTACAGGCTGGTTACCAGATCCGCCTTCCCATATGCCAGGGAGGACATTTTCTCAAACTGCTCCATCCATATGGTTTTATAGATTCCCTGCACCCACTTGGCGATAATCAGCTCTTCTTCCCGCTCCCTGGTATAGATTCCATGCTCAGAGATCAGCAGGCGGCCTCCGTGGATATGCTTTGCCATACTTCCAAGCACCCCTGCATATCCGGTGCAGAGACAGTGATACACATCCGCCTTTGGAATCTCCATTTTCAGAGTCGTAAACAGAGACAGATAGATGGAACGCAGCATCCACAGAAAGTCGGAAAATACAAGCTGGCTGTAATGTAGCTTGTAGTATTCCGTAACTGCCCGGAGGAAGTCTTCTCCCATGAGCATATCATTTAAGGATATCTCGTTTTTCTGGAAAAAGTCGAACAAAACCTCCCATTCCGTCTCCTGTCCCAGAAGCAGATTCCGGAGGGCCTCATACTCTCTTTTATCCATACGGCTTTTCCGCCGCTTTTTCCTTTCCCAGTCCAAATCATCCAGGTAAAGCTCATGGATTTCCGTCACATTGTCCGGCAGATCATATACATATTTTCCCCGCAGAGAACGGTTCGCCACAATAGCCAGGATCACAAATTCCTGTTCCGGAAAAGAATTGATAAGGCTGTGAGTCCAGCTGGACACGCCGCCTACCACATATGGATAAGACCCTTCCGCGATTATACATATTCTCATGACATTCCTTCCTTTTCAGTAATCTATATCCGGTTCCCTATTTCATCCGGATCATCACTTCAGGCTGATTTGCCTCAATAAGATATACCTGCGATTCCACTTCCTTCCAGGTTCCGCCAGATACTTCCGCGATGGTTCCTTCATTGACTCTCAGGATAAAATATACCGGCATCCGGGGGCCCGACACTTCCAGCCTGATGGCCTGACCCTCCCGGCTGTCTTTATAATCCACCGCCAGGAAGTTACGGATGCGATCATCGCACTCAGATACGGTTGTCCCGGAAAATCCATGGAAATTCTGCCAGTAATGCTGTATATTCCATCCGAAATCGGCGATAATCTTGTCGAAGGTGTCGTTCTCTCCCGCAGGGTCTGCAGCCGGACGGATATCTGCCAGGACACTGGTATATCCCAGTGCCGTCTCCGCTGCCTTGACCCGGAAGTCCTCAAGGAACGTGTGTCTGGAACCGTCAGACAGAATCCTCTGCCTGGTTACCTGTTCCGATTGATAGCCTATCACTTCGCAGTCCCCGTCATAACCGGTGACCACCGTCCGGACGTCCTCTAAAAAATCATCGGAGAGAGCCTCGTCAATGGCATCGTCCGACAGTCCGTTTCCATAAAAAGAGGCAAAGCGGTATCCGGGAATATTCTCCTCTATAAGGCGGGCGTCCTCCTCAAGCTTCTCGCTCATGGGAGTCTCCCATGTACTTACCCCCGAAAGCCCTGTCTCTGCCCTCTGCTCCGCCAGGCGCTTCATATGATATAAGAATTCCGCCTGAACCGGATAATTTTCGTCCTCATAATCGTACTGGGGCGCCAGCATACACGAAAGCCCCATGGTGCTTCTCTGGTAAGCCGCCACAATCGCCGGCCAGACTCTGCCGCGCATCATCTCCGGCATGGCCCGTCCATAACGGCTCATCATCTCCTCCTCATTCTCCGCCGCCAGTCCCGGATAATTGGCAATCACCATATTCTGGGCATTCACCACCGGATAAACCGCATAATCCCCGGACTGGGCCCAGGCTGCCGAGAGGATTCCAAGCCCTGCCGCATCCTCCAGATAGCTTCCGTTGACGGCGAACACATAACCTCTTCCCAGCCGGTTCCTCCAGATGACGGCCGGGCATTCTTCCTCCTCCAGATTCCTGTCTGTATAGACGCCGGCCATATATGTTTTTGTGCCTGATGCCAGAACATACCAGGGAAATGTAAGCTCCATATCCTGCCTCAGCTCATATTCCTCTTCATCTGCCGCCTGGTATACAATCTCCCCTCCTAACAGAAACCCTTCATAGAGATGGAGGCCTGCCGCCGTCGTCTCGTCTTCCCTTATCTCCCCGATGCCCAAAAGTCTCTGCAGCTGCCGGTTATCTTTTATGACGGATACCTCCGGCAGTCCGCTAAACACCAGATGGGTTCCGGACCGGACATAGGCGTCAAGCGTCCGGACTGTCTCCTCTTCCCAGCTCAGATCCGCGGAATTTATGACCATCATCTGAGGAGCCTCTGTTTTGTCCTGCGTTTTCAGACTCTCATACGCTTCTAAGGTTTCGTAACTCTTTATCTGCCATTTTATATAGGAAGACCATGTGTTTACCACTTTCCTCAGGGCGCCGTCCATGCTGCCGATGTAGATTACCACATTTCTGGATGTATCCCAGACGCCCTCTCTGTTTCCGCTCTCCTGGTCTCCTGCCCCGTAGCTTCCGCTTTTTCCGGGAAGCCACTCCTTCTCCACAGCATACGGATTGCTCTCATAAGCGTTCCAGCTTTCCAGAGCAACGTTCGTAAACTGAAACAGAAAAAGCACGACCAGCATAACTGCCGTAATCGCAAGATAATTCCTGTGTGATACCATTTGCACTCTCTCCTCAGCTAAAAATTCGTACCAGCTCCAGAGCTTCTCTATTGAGCACCACATCTGATTTTTTCATGGCGTCAAGCGTCTGGAAAAAGGCTGCTCTGTCTTTCGTTGTAAAATACAGCTTCAGTCTGCAGGTATAGGCAGGCAGCTGCTCCGGATACTGCTCTGATAACCTCTGGCACCATTTTTCCGAATTTTCAAAATCCTGTATTTCCAGCAGCCTGAGGCACACATTCTCATACTGCCCTTCCGTCATCCGGGAAGCCTTCTTTTCATAAAGCGACTCCGCCGCCTCATCCATCATCTTTACGAACCGGTTCTGCTCCAGTTTTGTAAAGACATTCTGTCTTAAAACCTCATCCATGTAATCCAGAAGCCGCTCCTCGCACTCCGTCTGTCCGGCGTCTTCCTCTTTCAACTGCCTGTACATTCTCTGTACATTCATCCGGAATTCGTTAAGCTTGCTGCTGAGGACAGAGGCCGCATAATGGGCGGACTCCGAGTCCTCCGCATCCAGGGCCAGCGCGATGGAGGCCAGAGAATTCTCGGTCTCGCCTTTGATAATGTTCATCATCGCCATTCGCAGGCTCTTCTTATCGCTTACCGCAATGGCCTCTTCCACGGGAATGATGTTCCTCTCACGGTCTTCATCGGCCTTTTGCTGGGTTCTCACCCGGTCCTTCCCGAAGATCACGTCATCCAGATTCACCTGGAACCGGAAAATCGTCTGGTACAGCAGATAGGAAACCAAGAAAAACAGCGGTCCCACCACCGGACAAAGCACCATAACCACAAACTTGAGCCCATAGGCTGTCCGGTTGTCGCGGCATACTTTTTCTTCCCCTTCTCCTTCTTTCCCGGCAAAAGGTACGATTACAAAGATTCCTATCAGGAAATAGAGAACTGCCACCAGAAAATTGACAATCAGCACAATTCCAAAAATCTTTGCGTCATTAGCAAACGTCATACAATTCCCTCCTTTGGCAGGCTTTCATAGCCGGAACTCTTAAAACGTTCCATAACCCGTCCCGCATTTTCCCTGTCCGTGTTGGAAAGAAGTATGTATAATTTTCCGTCCCCAAAGATCCCCATGTAATCCGTCTGACGGATATGCTTCTCCAAATCAGAAGCCGCTTTCCAGCAATCATCCTCTTTTGCCGAAATTTCCAGCAGCGTGCATTCTGTCAGGCCCTTGTCCCTGGCCTCAAAAAAGGCATTGACGATCTGGGTAAAGGCTTCCTCCCGCAGTACGTTGGTATTTTCCACATACCGCTGGCTCTTAAGCGTATCCATATAGCGGCTGGCCCGCACTGTGGCATTCTGGATCAAAGTTCCTACGATGGTCAGGCGGTTGGCCTCCGCCAGTGTCATACGCTGCCACGGGATTCCCCAGAGCATAAGAATCAACTGCATCTCCTCCTGTTCATAGATGGCGCAGGCCATCAGGGGAAGCCCCTGGGTCATGGTTTTGTTGATATAGACCCGGTGCTCTTTTAATTCCCCATACATTTCCTTCATATCCGTATATTTGATGGAGTTCCCCAGCTTCCTGGCCTGGGCCGATGTCGAGGAAAACAGTCTGGCGTAGTCTTTGTTGGCGACCGTATAGATGGCCACGTCCCTGCTGTCCATCAGCGTTCCCAGCACCTGGGCCGCATAGAACAGCACCTCCTCCGGCTCATACTGCTCCAGGCTGGAGGTAATCTCATAAATTTTCCCTAAGCTGTCCTTCTGGTTTACCAGCTGCGATTCAAAGCTGTGCTTCATGCGGACATTGCTGTCATTGATATCTGCAATCCCCTCCATCTTCTCATTGAGATAGCGAAGCTCCTCCGTTCTCTCTTCATTCATCTGATGGAGATGGTCCCGCATGTAGCCGACTACCATTCCTACGATAAACAGCTGGGCCATCCACACATATGTATTGTAATCCAGCAGTATCTCAAAACCGGACTGGCCGTACATCTGATGGAAGCAGTAGCCTGCCACTGCCAGCACGCCTGAGAAAATAGCCTGCTGCTGGCCGTATATCGTGGCAAACACCAGCACATACAAAAGGTAAAAATCCAGCCTCTCAAAGTACCGGCTTCCTGCCGTCTGGCTGTTTAACAGGAAAAACAGGAGAAAACAGACCAGGTTCTCGATATAGGGAGCCAGGCTTCCCAAAGTGGATTTCACTCTGTCCCACAGCGTTTTTTGCCCTTCCCGGACGCCGTCGGTGCCCATGAAAGAACCTTTTTGCTTCTTCATAAACTGGGCTGCCTGTCTTACCCCTTCGGGGTAATGGACGAAAATCTCCTGTCCCAGTTCGCTTTTTAACGCGTTTCCGTCAAGAATCAGGCGTCTGCCTTCCGCCCCGGTATGATCCGTAACGCCGATGTCCGTCCCCATCTCTTCTTTTATAAAATCCGCAAGCTGCAGCTCATCTATTTCCTCCATGGATGAGATATGGTAGCAGGATTGTTTCAATTCCCGTTCCATCATCGCCCTGTAAATGGATTCTACGGCGTCATTTACATAAATCATGGAAAACCTGTGGCTTTTGTCCGCCGATATGTTTCCAGTCTTCAAAGCCTCCAGACACATCCGGAAGCAGGGATCGTTCTCCCGGCATCCCTTCTCTGGGATGTGATAGAGCCCGTCCACCCGCAGGCAGACCGTATCCATCCCTTTCATCTTGCGGTAGTTTCTGCAGATCTCCTCCCCCTGTGCGATGGCCATAGCCTTATAGCTTTTGGGCGATACCTCCTGGCTCTCCTGCACGTTTTTCTCATAACTTTCACCGTATACCTCCTGCGAAGAAAGATAAAGAAAACGGCTGTTTTCCAATATGGAACAGGCTGACAAAAGATTCATCAGGGAGGACGTAAACCTTACGGATTCCTGCCTTTCCCTGCTCCAGTCAAAATTCGTATCATAGGCTCCCATGAATACGACGATATCCGGTTTTATGCTTTCCACAATAAGCAAAAGATTCTCATCGCTATATGAAAAGTTATATCTCTCAAACACATGCCTGTAAGAATTCTTCTTTTCCTTCTGCCCGGTTAAAAGATATACGCGATGGCCACCCTTATTCAACTTATCAATCATGGCGTCCATGATTCTTCCACTCCCGCCTGCCAGCAATATATTCATCCGCTTATCCCCTCCTGCTAATTTTTCACCATGAAACATTGGTAGTCCGGTCCGGCCGCAGCTACATTAAAAATATATCATTCGATTTGAATTGTGTCAATTCATTATGTATTTTTTGTCGAAAATAACCGTTCCGTCTTGTGACCGGGCGGAATAAATTTCTGATATACTTTCCTTGTCGGAAGACGGATTCACTTTTTTCTCCATATATTGTTTCAGAAATGTATCATACAGCTTCTCCTCAGCCGTAAGCCTTGCCTCCACAGCATCCTCAAAGCGCTCAAAGGAGCCAAGGTAATACACCTTCCCCCGGAATCCGATGCTGGCCCTCCAGCGGTTGTTTTCCTTCCGGTAGACGCCCCTGTGGCCGGTCGTATTATTTACAAACGTTTTCCGGCTGGCAATCCGCTCCACACAGGTCCCGTCAACGAAATGAATGGCTTTGTTCATGTTTTCCTTCCGCTGTTCCTCCTGAAGACATCCGCAGCTTTTTGTAACTCCCGATGTAAGGCTGGCCGATTTGCAGACGCACTGCTTTCCGCAGTCGCACTGACATTTCCAGCCTGCCAGGAGCCCATCCCCGTCAAGAACCGCCTCCAGAACCAGAAGCCGCCCGAAACGTAAGCCCGTCAAATCCCGGGCACGCTTTTTCTGTACTGTTCTGCGGTAGCAGCCGCAGCTCTTTGTATGTCCGTTTTTTAAATGCGACTCCTCCACAACGGTTTCCTTTCCGCACTGGCATCTGCAGAGCCAGTAATGTTTTGGACTGTTCTCCCGCTCCACTTCCCGAAGTACCGTCAGCATTCCGAACTGCTTTCCTGACATTTCTTTCTTCATATACAAAATCGTCCATGACATAATATTGATTATGTCATGAAAGGCCCCTATGCTTTTACAGAAAAGTTTCCGCTTCCCGGCTATCCCCTCTGTATTTTTTAACTTCTGAAAAAATTTATTGAATAATACAGATAATGATGCTAAAATGGATTTATATATAGAAGAAACAGGAGGTTTTCTTCATGACATAATCAATACTATAGGAAGCAAAGACAATTTCCTATAATCTGACTGGCGACGCAAAAAGCGCGCCTTTTATCAATAACCGTTGCACGGTCCCTGATAAGCTATATTATGTCATGGAAAGCCTTCTTGCTGTGTGTAGAATGAAATGTGTAATCGTTCAACTCTGCGGAACTTCCTCCGCTTGTCTGCGTTAAACGGCATGAAAGGACCTCAGTAGCATGAAATTTGGTGATGTTTTACGGGAATTGTTAGAAGAACATGACTTAAGCCAGAAACAGCTTGCGGACGCCCTCAATATCTCCGCAAGCGCAATTGGAAACTATGTCCGGAACAACCGGGAACCTGACTTTGAAACTTTAAAACGAATCGCTCAGTATTTTTCTGTTTCCACAGATTTTTTACTGAATTTTCAACCAGTCTCCAATCCGGATTTTAGAGACCAGAAGCTTTTGCAGATTTTTCACTCTCTCACAGAAGATCAGAAAGAGCTGTATATAGAACAGGGAAAACTGTTTATCAGAAGCAACTCCAGAAAAAAGTAAATTTATCCTGACTGGTTTTGTCTTCCTTTGTTTCCATTTCTTCCCTAAGGCCATGGATAGAATTGTATGTTATGATTATTTTGTAACATATTTGTAATATTTATGTAGCCATAGGAGGAATTACCATGAAAAAAATATCCATGTATGCCATTACTGCCTTCGCCGCTCTCACTGTGTCCGGAACCATTCCGTTCCAGTCTTTTGCCGCTCCAGGGGTCATCGTCATCTCCGGCGGAAACTCCGGAAACTGTCTCTCCGCCTTTGACTTCTCTGCCTCGTCTCCCCTGAATCCTGAGTCCTTTGGCCTGAATGTTTCCTGTCCGGAATCCTTCCTGTCAAACTGCATTCCGGCTCTTTCCGGCATCTGTACATCCAGTCCGTGCACTCCTGGTATCTCTGCTCCGGGCTGTTCACAGACTCCCGGCATATTTGTCCCGGGCTGTCCGCAGATTCCCGATACATTTATTCCGGATTGTCCGCAGATTCCCGATATATCTGTTCCGGACTGTCCGCAGATCCCTGATACATCTGTTCCCGATTGTCCGCAGACCCCCGATACATCTGTTCCGGGCTGTCCGCAGGTTCCCGGCACATCTGTTCCGGACCTCCCGCAGACTCCCGATACATCCGTTCCGGACACGGATTTGCCTTCAGATCCTTATGTAATCCAGGTACTTTCCCTGGTCAATGAGGAACGGGCCAGAGAAGGCCTCTCAGCTCTTTCCCTGAATACCTCTCTGTCCGGCGCTGCTTCCGTCCGGGCCGCGGAAATCCAAACCTCTTTCTCCCACACTCGTCCGGGCGGAAAGGATTTCTCCACTGTACTTAAAGAATCCAGTATCTCCTACCGCGCCGCCGGAGAGAATATTGCCTATGGTCAGACCTCTGCACAGAAGGTCATGAATGACTGGATGAACAGCGCCGGCCACCGTGCCAATATCCTGAACGCATCCTATACAGAAATCGGCATTGCCCATGTAAAAAGCCCATCCGGCACGGATTACTGGGTACAGCTTTTTATCCGTTGATACCGCCGCAGGCAGCGGCATTTTCCTTTCTGCCGCAGTACAATCGGAACCTTCATGAAACACAGTCTTTCCTGTGAATGAAGAAGGGGGCTGCCGCAAAATGAGTTTTTCCATTTTGCGACAACCCCTTTTTCGTCCTGAAATCACATCAGCCGCAGCGTGTTCCCGGGATAATCATTGGCGAGACCGGACACCTGCGATACGGGCATGCCGCACTCCTTCCGGAACTGATGTGATAAAAACATTATATGACAGAATAAAGAAAGTTTCAACACATGATTCAAATCTCCTCTTCATGCTCCGTTAAATAAGCCACCAGCCCGTCGATGAATTGTCCGTTTCTCGGCTTAGCGTTGACTGGATAGGGAACGATTTCCTTTAACAATTTCCTGTTTCCCTGCGCCCATATGGTATCTACCACGGTTCGGATATTCCGCTCCACACAAAAAGGAGTGGTGTTATAAAGCTGGGCTACCTCATTATACAGCCATTTGCACTGGTAAATGAATACCTCGCTCTGCATTACGATTTCAATGGCACTGGCTGTGTAGTAAAATCCCAGATAACCTCCGTTGGCACCCAACTGTCTTAACAGACGATGCGCTGCATTTTCTTTTTTAATCATTTGTCAACTCTCCATTTCTTCTGTATGTTTTCCCCTTTATTTTAGTATGGGAAAGCTGAGACGAAAACAGAATTGTAGCGACATCTTTCGACATCATGAATTCAGCTCGGCAATCCTGGTGATCCCCACATAAATATGTGAGATCTTATACCAGGTTGCAAAATCCACCACTCCTGTGACCGGAAGACCAAATATCGACTGGAACGCCTCCACGGCATTGGCCGTGGCCTGGCCGTAAATTCCATCGGGGCGGATCCTGGGAATTGCCGTATAAATCGTGGCTACCGTATCGAGCTGCTCCTGTATCTGCTGAACCTTATTCCCGCTGCTTCCAATAGTCAGGTTCTCTCCGGGCCAGGAAGCGGGGATGCCTGAGATCTGTTCCGCCGTATTAATATACATGTCATCTCCATAAAAATACCTCAGAATCTCAATGGGGCTGTATCCCCTTTCGCCCAGATCACAGGATCCCCATTGGGTCATCCATCCGGGACAGGTAACCTGCCTGCCGTCACAATATTGAGTAAGAATGGGCTGCTTCACCTCCGGCCTGGACAGGAAGCTGTCAAAAATATCATCCACCACCACAGAAATGGATTCATAAATGTTCCGTCCAAAAATCCATTTATGATCATAAGCGGTCGAGGAGGTTATCGTGAAATCGTACCCCTTATTTCTGTACCATTCCGTATACACCCGGTTTAAGGTAAAGGACATAATTGCCAGCACATTTGCTGTGATGGAAGACTGGGGCCAGGTAGCATAAATTTCACTTGAAGCCACATTTTTAATGTAATCCCGGTAAGGAACATAATAATTTTTTGCGGAAGAGTCAGAGGGAACCCCATCGTGAACCACCACGGTCTGGGGAACCACAACTCTGGAAAGCACAATCTCCCCGCTTTCCCCCATGGGCTTAATTTCACTCTCCGCGATTTTGGGAGGGAAGCTCCCATAAAGGGTGTGATCCGGAATTACGATATCCTCCTCGGCTCCCTCCGCCTGGGACAGGGGAATCAGCCTGGCCCCCTGGAAGGAAGTAGACTCGGCCAGGATTTCCGAGCCGGAAATCACAAGCGGCTCATAGCCCGGCGCCACGATGCGGATCGTATATTCTGCATAGGGACGCGCCTCTCCGGGATTTAAGCTGAGTTCCAGCGGAGGCGCATCCAGAGCTATATTCTCCGTCTGCCCGGAGCTGTTTGTGGTCAGCTCCTCTAAAATAGTATCCGGCTCCTCCGTCTTTGCTATGGAAATTTTGGCATCTGTAATAGGAAAATTATTTGTGTCAGAAACGACATCAACCTGTAAATAGCCTTGTGCCATGACTGCCTCATAAAAGGGATGTTATGATAGCATATGGCTTCCAGAAAAAAAAAGAACAAAATTGAAGAAAAAACTTGTTAAATTTGTAATTCTGTGGTATGATACTTGCGATGGGGCATTAGCGCAGTTGGGAGCGCGTTTGAATGGCATTCAAAAGGTCGTGGGTTCGAATCCCATATGCTCCATTTCCCTTTGCAGATATGGTTCATCGGTAGAACGCTAGCTTCCCAAGCTGGAAAGGCGGGTTCGACTCCCGTTATCTGCTGCAAAAGCATTTATAATACAAATCCTCCGGAGTCTCCGGGGGATTTTTTCTGTTGAAAACTATGCCAAGGTCCCGTGCAAGCACAGACTTTGGCTCGTTGATCGCGTAAACAAAAAAGAGAAGCGCTGTCACTTCTCTTCTTTTCTGAGCTTTTGTATTTCCTTCACCAGCAGTTTCGCATTGTGAAGAAAAGAATCAAAGGCTCCGTATTGATAAAACTTAATGAAAATCAGCCCTACCGGAACTGCCAGAATCATTCCGGCAATTCCACGGAATTTAAATCCCAAATAAAGGAAAAAAAGTGTGGTAAGAGGCGGAAGACCCATGCTGTCGCCCACAATCTTAGGCTGGATAATCTGTCGTATGGCCTGCGTCAGAATATAAAGTAAAAGCAATCCCGCTCCATAGGCATACTCCCCCGTAACCACTTTCACAACGGCCCATGGAATCAGGGCTGTCCCTGTTCCAAACATGGGGAGAAAATCCAAAACAGCAATCCCAATGGCAATGATGAAGCTATACCGGACGCCAAGCAGCAGAAGGCCCGCAAACAGCACTACGGCCACCACGAACATGATCTTGAACTGGGCCAGGAAATAGCTGCCAATAAGAGCCTTTGTGTCCTTTTTCAGGAAAACGCCGTACCGCTTCACGCTCTCCGGCATCAGCCGCCTGACCTTCTCCACCAAAACATCATGCTCCGCCAGGAACAGATAGGAGGAAACCAGTGTCACAATCACATTGACAAGCACCTCCGGCAGCGTACGCGCCACGGCGCCGCCCGCCGAAGCGGCCATGTTCTGTAAAAACTCGCCGATGGAAGCCCCCACGCTGTCCATGATCTGTCCAAAGGAATTTTCCATATCTTCCGGTACAAAATTGAAAACGCGGCTTAAGCTTCTGTACGCCTGGGTCACATCTTCCTGAATGGCCTCATAAAGCCCCGGAAGTGCCTCCACAAAGTCCTTCATCTCTCTGATGCCCCAGCCCACAAGAAAATACAGACCGCAAACCACCAGGGCCAGCACGGCCACCAAAAGCACCATGGAGCTGTGTTTCCTGACGATCTTTATTTTCCGTTCCAGAAACCGAACCAGAGGATTGGCAATCATAGCCACGATCCACCCGATCACAAACGGCATGAAAAAGACCAGAAGTCTGGGGCCCCAGACGCATACCGCGTATACGATAAGCACCGGAATCAAAATGTTCAAAAAAATTCTCACATAAGTTCTGATAGCAAAATCACCATCCTGTTTTATCTGCTATTTTAAGAGTCCGAACTCCCGGGCAATCTCCTTAAAAGCCGGAAGGGAACGTTCAATCTGTTCATAGGATACACAGTAAGAGAGCCTCACATACCCGGGGCATGCAAAGGAACTTCCCGGAACCATAAGAACATGGTGTTTTTTGGCCGCCTCGCAGAATTCCTTTTCATCTTCCAGAGGAGACTTTAAAAACATATAAAAGGCGCCGTCGGGCTTTGCACAGACAAACCCATACTCTATGAGGGCATTGTAGAGAAGGTTTCTGTTTTTCTCATAGGCAGCCACATTGACCGTCACGTCATGATCAATGCAGTATTTAATTACCTTCTGCATTAAGGACGGAGCATTGACACTGCCCAGAACACGGTTCGCAATAGCCGCTGCCGTAATGAGGTTCTCACTGTCCTCCACCTCATCGGGAATCACCAGATATCCGATTCTCTCGCCAGGGATGGAGAGCGATTTGCTGTACGAATATCCCACCACGGCATTGCGGTAATACTTCGTCACAAAAGGTACTTCCACACCGCCGTATGCCAGTTCCCTGTACGGCTCATCGGAAATCAGCAAAATCGAAGTTCCAAACTCTCTTTCCTTTTTCTCCATGATAGCTGCCAATGCCTTTATTGTTTCCTCCGTATAAACCACGCCGCTGGGGTTATTGGGGGTGTTAATCAGCACCGCCTTTGTCCGTTTGGTGATTTTCTCTTCAAACTCCGAGAGCTTCGGCATAAAGGTTTCCGTATCCGGAGAAACCACCACAACGGTTCCGTCATAATTTCTCACATAGCTGTCATACTCCACGAAATACGGCGCAAACACAATCACCTCGTCTTCGGGGTTTAAAATACTCTTTAAAATCACGTTGAGCCCGCTGGCGGCCCCCACGGTCATAATCAGATTCTTCCAGGAAAACGAAGTGCCAAACCGCTTATTTAAAGATTCGGCGATGGTCTGGCGCACATCCTCATACCCGGCGTTGCTCATGTATCCGTGCAGGGAATTGAAATCCTCTGTCTTCAGAATTTCCATGATGGCCTCGTTGACCTCAGGCACCGGAACACTGGGGTTTCCAAGGCTGAAATCATACACATTCTCCCTGCCGTAAACAGCCGCCATTTTCTTTCCTTCTTCGAACATGGCGCGAATCGCGGAATTATTTTCCATAAACGGCTTCATTTTTTCTGATACCATATCTTTTTCCTCCACTGTCTTTTCTATTCCTGTCCACTTCCCGTTCCATCACGCTTTTGCTCTCTTTATGATTTCCACATATACTGCCGCCGCTCCCGTGGCCGCGAAATAAAACCAGGTAGCCGGGTTGGAATACCATGTGGTAAAAAACGAAAGCATAAAATACATAGCAGCCTGTGCATAAAACAACTGCCAGAAAGGATTTTCAGAACCGGCAGCCTTTTTCATAAGCCATGCGGCAAAAACACCCAGGGCCGCCGCGAAAAAGAACACCCCGCCCGTTCCAAAATCATAATAGGCGTCGTAAAACAGGGTAACTGTCGTAAGCTCTTCCTTTGTGGTATAAATTGGATAGGCCGCAAGCTCCGGTTTCAAAAACTTCAGTCCTGTCAGAGCCCAGAGCGGGAACAGCCCCTTCATTCCATAGGCATAGGCCGGAAGCTCCTTCACCAGGCAGTTGAAATTGTCATAGTTGTTTGCGATATACATGTAGGGCTGCGTAATGAAAATCGGGGTATTTTCATTTTTCATCTCAAAAATTCCGTTCAGATAAGTCACATCATGACTTCTGGCCACCGTGAGCGCCACATATAAGGGCAAAAGCGCCGCCGCCGCCCCAAACAAATAGCGTATTTTCTTTTCGCCGGATATCTGCATAAAGGTAAGTACCGCCAAAATCACCGCGAAAATAAGCTGGAATCTGGAAACGCATAAAACAGGAATTGTTACCGCAAGGGCTGATGCCGCTGCCGCAATACATTTCTTCTTTTTCCCGGCCTCCCTGCACTTTAAAAAATAAATCACTGTCATGGAGGGCACAAGCACACAGGACACCGTAAAATAGTGCACGCCGGAAATATGAAAATAGGAATAGGCATGGGGCACTCCCCGCAGGAAAAACGGCACGTAGCCAAGCACTGCCGCCTCTAAAAGAAAGGCGCCGAAGGAAACGGCTGTCAGAAGAAGGATGGCTGTAAACAGGCCCGTCTCATATCCGGCCGCGGCCCCTCCCTGCTTCTTCCATCCCTTCTGGTCCGTCACATTCTTTTTCCCCGTCCAGGGCCTCTGCACAAATTCAAATACCGTCCAGAACGCCGCAAGGGCCACAAAGAAACATGCCCAGGTAATGGATTCCCAGTCCGTCTGAAGCCTGCTTAATTTAAAGCAGGAGATTCCCTGGCCGCCCACCCAGAAAAGGGAAAACAGCGCCCTCAAATGCAATGGATTCCCAGTTCTCCTGTAATCGTAAACATACAGGTACAGAGCTGCCATAAGAAGACTTGCTCCGGACATATAGTAATGGGCGCTGGATGCAAAAAGCATACCGGCGCCATAGCAGATCAGATAAACCAACATATACGATTATTCTCCCAGCCCGCTCTCCACAAGCAAAACCATATCCGCCAGGGCTTTCTTTTCATCTGGTCCCTCACAGATAAACATAATCTCATCTCCGCATTTTACACATGCCCCCAACACACTTAAAACGCTTTTTGCATTGGCTGTAGAATGCCCGAATTGAAATTTCACTGATGACTGGTATTTCAGGGCTTCCTTACACAGCATCCCCGCCGGCCTTAAATGAAGGCCGGTGGGGTTTTTGATTGTAACCTTTTGACTTACCATATCTTTTCCTTTTATTCCTCTGATGTCTCAGAGGTGCTTTCCTCCTGACTCCCGTAAACGTCCGCACTGACCGTCTCCGTCTCCGGCCCGGCCTCTCCTTCTGAAGATGCCTCCATGCCCTCCGTTTCCGGGCTTTCCTCGCTTGGAGCCTCCGTTTCCGGCTCTTCCTTTTCTACAATGACATTTCCGGCCGTGATGCCTACCACTTCATACACCTGATCCAGCCCAAGCTTCAGCTGAATCTCCGCCGCGTATCTGCCTTCTTCCATGGAAGATACGTCAATGGAAATATCCTGCGCCGTAAGATTCAGGCTGTCCAGCTCCTCCTTCAAAGCCCGTATGCGGATCATCACATAATCCGGTTCCGTCCGGTAAATGTACTGCTCATCCTTCCCTTCAAAGCAGCTGTCCTCCAGATCCACCGTATAAACGCGCTCCTCCAGCTTCTCCACGGTCAAAGTCACGTTGATTTCGTGACGGCCGGCTCCCGCCAGTGAAACACCCACCGGAAGAAACTCATTCAAATCAATGGTCCTCACCACATTGGCCTGAGCCCCATTAAGATTCAGGCTGTCCGCAGGAATGGAAATCGTATTTAAGGATGCCAGAACAGACTTAAGTCCGATAACCGGAACATTCCTCACATCACACTCCACACCTGTGAATCGGTATCCGTCCGCAACCTCACCCGAAACGGCAAAATCCAGAGTCAGGTTTTTCACTTTAAGAACCTGAAGCTTGTAAGAAACTGAGTCACAATTACTCTCAATCCGGCTGTTTAACTCAATTCTGTTGCCATTGGCATCATAATACAACGGCATTGTGGTTCCTTCCGTATCGGCCGACAGGCCTTCCAGAGAAATCTCCACACCCACGCTGCTGATCTGCCCGATTAAAGACTCAGGACCCTCCACATACAGATACCCCGGGGACAGGTTTAACTCGCCAAGCTCATATCCGTCCTCAAGCTCCCCATTTAAAGTGGAGCCAATCTCAAACCGCTTTCTCTGAAGCGGTTCTGTCTCGATTTTTATGGTTGATACACGGCTTATGGGATTGGAAACCATATAATCCCCGTGATTTAAAACCTCTACCTTCACCGGAATGGAGCCGGTCACAGACCACAGCTCCGTCATATCTGCATAAGCTCTGAAATCCGCAGGCCGGATTCTGTGGGCATTGGTGGTTTTCACTTCATATACCACGGTTGTGGTTTTCTTTCCAATTATTTCATAGGTCAGACCGTTCTTCTCCAAAACCTCTGCATTGACAATCTCTACCGGAACCTCTACGGTGTCTGTCATGACCGGATCAGCCACGTTGACAACACCAAGCCAAACGAGAAAAGCACACAGAAGCGACAGAAGCTTAAGTCCCCAGCGCTTATTCTGTTTTTCTTTCATTTTTATGCCTTCCCTTCCAGAGTCTGAAGCGTCCTCCGTTTACTTCCTCCTTGGATTCCACGGTAAGGGCGGCCCGCAGCACCTCCTGGTCATTCATTGGCGTAAGCTCTCCGCCCTGCGCCAGGGAAACCCGCCCGGTCTCTTCTGATACCACCACAGTCATACTGTCTGAGCTTTCGCTGATTCCGAGAGCGGCCCTGTGTCTGGTTCCCAGATCCTTACTGATCGTCAGATTGTCAGAAAGAGGCAGATAACAGGTAGCCGCTGCAATTCTGTTTCCACGGATTACCACGGCCCCGTCATGAAGAGGCGTATTATGCTCGAAAATGTTAATCAGGAGCTGGCTGGTAACGATCCCGTCCACTGCAATTCCTGTTCTCTCAATTTCCTGAAGGGGCGTCTCTCTCTCTATGACTATCAGGGCGCCTGTTTTTACCTTGCCCATCTCATAGGCCGCACGGACAATTTCATTGACGGTTTTATCTGTATACCCTTCCGGTCCGCGGACCTCCTCCGGTCCAAAGAGGTTTATGAGGAGGTTCTTACTTCCAAGCTGTTCCAGAGCTTTCCTTAACTCCGGCTGGAAAATAATAATGAGGGCAATCAGAGCCAGCTGCCCCATATGATTGATAATCCAGGTGATCGTGCTGAGCCGCAGCACCGACGCCATAAGGTAAAAGACCATAATCATAAGGCCTCCCCTTAATAGCATCCAGGCTCTGGTGTTCTGCACCCATGTCAATACTTTATAGATCAGAACGGAGATAATCAGGATTTCAAACAGATTCATAAGCGTGATCTTCGGAATAAACGCAAACCAGGAATACATATTTCCGAAAATTTCTGTCATATCTTCACCTCCATTCTCTGATTGAGTGTTCCCGGAAAGCTGTTTTAACTATTTCTTTCATGCTTTGTGGATTTTCTGGAATAAATCCGGTGTACCTTCACGTCTGGGGCGGAAACGGCAATTTTAGGAACCGCTTTTACATAATAACAGTACTCGTCGTCCTCATACTGAAGATACTCCGTCCTTGAATAATCCACGGCAAACACAAAAAACTGATAAATCAGTGCAAGAATCACGGATGCTAAAATTCCCAATACCATGGGGCCCACGGTAACAGGAAGGTTAAAATTATAGTCCCCAATAAAAATGATTACAAGCTGCGTAATGACCCCGGCGATAATGGCAATGGACCAGGCATAATCCACCGACATGTTTTTAATGATGAATACCACAAGAATCGCGGCTGCAAAAGCGGCTGCCATAACCCACATCAGCTCATTCCCAAATACAGTTTTCACGATCTGTATAAACCGTTCCGCCATCTCCGACATGGAGCTTCCCGCGAGAAGGCCGGCATTCTGCTTTAAATACATCAGAATATAATAAACGCAGACACCGCAGCATACCGGAACTACAGACACCAGACTTCCCGATAGTCCCACAAGGAGCGGAACCACATAGGGGATCTTAAGAAAAAACATCATGGGAGTCAGCAGAAGCAAGTAGCCGTCTCCCGGGCGAAAGCCGTAATATAACATCATCACCAGCAGCATAAGAACCAGAATGATCAATGCAATTTCCAGAGAGACCTGCGACACGTGGGCAAGGATTATACAGCCCGCGAAAAAAGCCGTCATCCCATATGGCACAAAGGAAGCCACCAGTCCCATTATCAGAGGAACCAGAGGATTCTTTAGCCTTGGCATGAAGCCGATGTTTGAATTAATCAGATAAAAGGCCGCCGCTCCCACAAGGAACTTCACAAGGGGAGTAATATACATGTCGTATTTTCCATAAAATTGTTTCAATTTTTCTTTGAAGACCAAAAGCCCCATCATAGACGCCGTTCCTCCTCGCTTTCCTTTTGACCGAACTGGGTTTCATATTTTTTTTCCAGCCGGCGCAGCTTTGCCTGATAGATTTTCATGCCCTTGCTGGCCCTGTCATACCGTCTGGAATACACCCAGCATGTCAAAAACAGATAGACCAGAAGCCCTGTCGCGTAAACAATTCCGATATTTTTTGCCGATTCCAGAAGCACGGAAAAGTCCATAGTACTTAACAGATTCTCCAATTGATAAAGCATCCACAAAGCCAGACATATGGCGCAGGCAAAGGTATAAATCAGAAAGGAACGGATCAGATGACTTCCAATGTAATCGCTTTTAAAATAGCGCCTTGCAGGAAGAATTTCCTTTTTGGCCTTCTTTTCAAACATGGCGATTCCTGTCATCACCCTGATTTTTTCCTCATTCAGCATAACGTTCTCCTTTTTTCTGCCACTAATATAACACACTTTCCCATCCTTGGCGAGTTAATTACTGGTATTTTATGGAAATGTTAAGGAAATTGAAACAATTAACCGCCGATGTAAGTGATAAAACGGCCAAATGCTTCGCTCCCCTCCCTGGTTCTCTTATAAACTCCTGCATCCTCAAGAACCTCGGCAAACACAAGACCTACCTCTTTTTGCAGAATATCCATGATATTTTCTTTTGTCACAGACTCATATTTTGGAAGGAACTCTTCCACCCAGTCGGCGTGCTTTTCGATGGATGCTTCCCCGCGGATATCCTTTCCTTCTATAATATAAGACGCCAGAAGTGCAAGCTCCTCCTTAAGCCTCGCCGGAAGCACCGCAAGTCCCATGACCTCAATAAGACCGATATTCTCTTTCTTGATATGATGCAGCTTCTGGTGGGGATGATAGACACCCAGAGGATGTTCCTTTGTGGTAATATTATTTCTGAGGACCAGATCCAGCTCGTAGGCGCCGCCGCGTTTTCTGGCGATGGGAGTAATGGTATTATGGGGTTCTCCATCCGTCTCGGCAAAGATAAAGGCGGCTTCATCGGTATAGCCTCTCCACGCCTTTAATATTTTATCGCCCAGTTCAATGACTCTCTCGCTCTCTTTGCCGCTTAAGCGGATCACGGACATGGGCCATTTAACAATTCCTGCATTTACATCTTCAAACCCTTTCACAAGGAAGGATTTCTCCACTGGAGCCTTTGCCATGGCAAATTCATAATTTCCGCCCTGGAAATGGTCATGGGTTAAAATGGATCCGCCGACGATAGGTAAGTCCGCATTGGATCCCAGGAAATAGTGGGGGAACATTTTGATAAAATCAAACAGCTTCACAAAAGTGCTCCTGTCGATTTTCATGGGCGTATGGGTCCCATTGAATACGATACAGTGCTCGTTATAATATACATAGGGGGAATACTGAAAACCAAATTCTTCATGGTTCATTGTAAGCGGAATAATTCTGTGATTGTCTCTGGCCGGATGATTCACACGGCCTGCATAACCCACGTTTTCCATGCAGAGAAGACACTTAGGATACCCGCTCTGTTTGGCAAGCTTTGCCGCCGCAATGGCCTTGGGGTCCTTTTCCGGTTTGGATAAATTGACCGTCACATCCAGATCGCCATATTCCGTTTTTGTGATCCATTTCATATCCTTCACAACGCGGTATCTTCTGATATAATCAGAATCCTGACTAAGCTTGTAAAAATACGCGGTGGCCGCTTCCGGGGATTCCTCATACAGCCTTTTAAAGTTTCTTATCACCTCACCGGGGCGCGGCATCAGGCAGTTCATCAGCTTTGTATCAAATAAGTCTCTGTATACAACGCTGTTATTCTCAAGAATTCCGTTTTCTGCTGCGTAATCCAGAAGCTCCTTTAAGGTTTCCTCCAGCGAAATTTCTTTTGCATCCTCACAAGGCTCCTCATATTCGCTAAGCCCCAATTCCCGTAAAATCTGGTTTCTCGCATACAGCTCGTCTTCCTTTTCAAGTAAGCCTGTATTCAGGCCATACTGCACTAAATTCCGGACTGCTTCATAAATCATACCGTTACCCTCCCGATGGAAAACCTTCTTTTCTTTCTTGTAAACCTTCATACAGCCGGCGGCAAACGCGCCGCCCCGCATAAAATTTGGCGGACGCATTTGGCAATCTGTTATCTTTTATTATAATAAAAATATGCTGACAATACAATCGTTTCATTCAGGTTTTTTGCGGAATTTCCCGGGCTGCTGTTCATTTCCCGGTCAATCACGCCGTTTATTGGCCGGGAGCCAGCAGCTTTCCCAGCCGCTCAGTCAAAATTCCGCCCAGAATTCCGATCAGGGCGCCGGCCGCGCATCCGGCCAGAAGAAGAGCCGGAAGATAGTAATAAAGTCCCGGGGTTTCCACAATGACTGCCGCAAAAGTGAGCTGGCCGATGTTGTGAAAAACTCCTCCTAAAATACTGATTCCCACAGGGGAGAACAGACGGTATTTTTTTGCGGCCGCCATCACAAGAAGACTTAAAAAGCTTCCGGAAAGTCCGTATACCATGCTGTACGGATTTCCAAAAGTGAGTCCCACAAGCACCACCCTCAAAAGCGTCACGCAGACGGTTCCGGGGATTCCTACCAGATAAAGTCCTGTAATCGTCACCAAGTTGGCAAGCCCCGCCTTCGCACCAGGGACAGGAATGGGAAGGGGAATCAAAGACTCCACGAAGCTCATAACCATGGCCAGTGCAATTAAAATACCATATGACGCAGCCTGTCTTGCCGCGTTTTTTCCTTTCATGCCCGTTTCTCTCTTCATGCTTTCCTTTTCTTGACTTTAAAGACCCTGTCTGCTAAAATGAGCCGGTAAAGTTACTGTTCTCACCATGGCGGACTACTATTCTAAGCCGCCATGGGTCAGTATCATTTGTACTGGAGCCAAAACATATCCCCCATTGCCGCAGGCAATTTTAAATGGGCATCGAGCCAGTACACGAATAAATCCATAGAGAAAGACTGATATATCATGAACAAGCAAACCCGGGGCCGCCTGTACATTATGGGAATCTTATTTTTAGGCGGCATATCAATCCTCTGTGCTTCCTTCACCAGAAAAAACTCCGCGGATCCCATTCACAAAAGCAGCTTTCTTTTAAACACCTTTGTGGACATAACCCTCTATGACACGGATGACACTGCTATTTTAGACCATGCCATGGACATTTGTAAAGACTATGAAGCCCGTTTCAGCAGGACCATGGAAACCAGCGAAATTTATAAGCTGAACCACCGGGCCCCTGGTGAAACCGTCTTCCCTCTGTCGGAGGAAACGGCTGATCTTCTTTCTGAGGCCCTCCGCTATTGTGAGCTTTCGGACGGCGCCTTTGATATCACCATAGAGCCATTAAGCTCCCTGTGGGATTTTTCCGGCGAAAAAAATCAAATCCCTGATCCGGAGAAAATATCCCGGGCCATTCAGAAAGTGGACTATAAAAATATCCGGCTGGAGGGGAACACTTTGACCTTCCTGTCCCCTGACACCGCCCTGGATTTAGGCTCCATCGCCAAGGGCTTCATCGCCGACAAAATCAAAGACTACCTGATAAAAGCCGGAGTGAAAAGCGCCATCATCAATCTTGGGGGAAACGTTTTGTGCGTGGGCAGGCGCCCCGACGGCTCTCCCTTTCAGATAGGACTGCAAAAGCCCTTTGCAGAGCGCGCGGAAGTGGCGGAAATCCTGACTGTAACCGACCTGTCCGTGGTTACGTCCGGTGTTTACGAAAGAAATTTTATCATAGACGGGAAAAATTACCATCACCTCTTAAATCCTCAAACGGGATATCCCTATGAAAACGGCCTGGTTTCCGTCACCATCCTGTCTTCCTCCTCCTCCCAGGGCGACGGCCTCTCCACGGTCTGTTTTTCCCTGGGGTTAGAGCGGGGCATGGAGCTTATTAATTCCATGGAAGGTGTTTATGCCTGCTTCATTGACGAAAATTATAATCTCTACTATTCCGATGGAATGGAAGACTTCATCCAAAAATAGCCCGCCGGCCATATCCATTTTCCGGTATGTCCGGCGGGGGTACCCGCTTTTATAACTTATGCCTCAAGTCCCATGGCTTCCATTTCGGTTCTTAGAGAGTCCTCGCAGGAACGCATGGCGAGAATCGTCATTTCCATTAATTTCGGAAGCTCCCATCCAAGTTTTTCCGCGCCCAGAGTAATGATATCCCTGGAACAGCCCGCGGCGAACCGTTTATCCTTAAATTTTTTCTTTAAACTGGATACTTCCATATCTTTCGTACTTTTGGACGGGCGCATTTTGGCCGCTGCCCAGATTAAGCCTGTCAGCTCGTCTGCGGCATAAAGGACCTTTTCCATCTCATGATCGGGACTTGCGGTCACAGCCTCATGATGCCCATAGCCATGGCTACACACCGCGTGAATCACTTCTTCCTCCGCTCCGCCTTCCTTCAAAAGCCTCGGAGCCACCAGGCAGTGCTCATCCGGATATTCCTCAAAGTCGATATCATGAAGAATTCCGCAGATTTCCCAAAAATCTGCATCTTCTCCGTAGCCCAGCTCGTTGGCATACCATTTTAATACACCGCCTACCGTCAATCCATGAAGCACATGGAACGGTTCCTTGTTATGCTCTCTCAAAAGCGCAATGGCTTTTTCTCTTGTAAGTGCTGTCTGCATGTCACATACCTCCTCGTTTGTTTCCGCCTACTCTGGATTATAACAGAAGAAAAACCTGTTTAAAAGAGTTTTTGCACAAAAATCCAGATTCCATTTTCGGACCTTCCTGGTAGTCTTTATGGGGAAGCTGGCAATCAAATCATCTCCCACATAATAGTCCACCTGTCCTGCCGCCATGCCGGGCTCCACCGGCGCTTTCAGAGCCTTTGCCACTTTCTTTTTTATTGTCACGGTATCGTCCTTTTTCATCAGGATCTTCAAAGACAGCTCATCCGGATATTCTACCGAAAGCCCCGTATCCTCCTCAATCCCATCCAGGACCGGAAGATCGGGAAGCTCTATCTTTTCTTTCAGGACTTCGTAATAATCAAAGGTTTCATTCCCATAGGAAATCAGCTTTCTCATATCCTGCCACTTATACGTTTTATGGGGCGGCCAGCCGCATCCTAAAAGAGCGGCGATAAAGGTCTTCTCTCCTTTCCGCACAGCTCCCACATAACAGTATCCGGCTCCGTTAGTGAACCCCGTCTTACCGGATAATGCACCTTCCATGGTAGTCAGAAGCGCATTGTGGTTGATGCAGGAAAAGGAACGCGTTCCTTCCACATTGGAAAATGTATGGGACGGAGCCCTGGTGATTTCTAAAAAATCTTCCTTTTTGGGGGACAAAAACATGCAGTAGCGCATAATCAGGGCCAGCTCCTTTGCCGTGGTAGAGTGGATTTTCTCTCCTTCCTCTTCCTTCGCGTCCAGGCCGTTGGGAGTGATAAAGAAGGTGTCTGTACAGCCGATATCCCTGGCCTTCTGGTTCATCATATCCGCAAAGGCTTCCCGGGAGCCCGCCACATGCTCGGCGATGGCCACGGCCGAATCGTTGTGGGACTCCAGCATCAGGGAATACAGAAGATCCTTTAAGCGATAGGTCTCCCCCTCCCGGATGCCAAGCTGGACATCAGGCATGGACGCTGCATAGGAAGAAACGGTAACGCCATCCTCCGGCGAAGCATATTCCAGGGCCAGAATGCAGGTCATAATTTTCGTAGTGCTGGCCATAGGATGAATCTGATCCTCATTTTTTCCAAAAAGGACTCTTCCGGTTTCCGCATCCATAAGCACTGCCGCCTGGGCCATAAGGTTTGGCTCCTCAGAATCTGTCCCGGCCCATGAAACCATAAACCTCCCCAGCACTATCCACACACTTAAGGCCGCCGCCCTCCAGATCATTTTTCTTCTATTTCCTGTTCCCATTCTGAAACTTCCGCACACATTTTGTTACAAATATATGCTGTTCCATTTCTTTCTTGCCAGCTTTCTGAACCTGCGGGGAAATTCCCTTTATAAACTGCTGCATCTCTTTTTGTTTCGTTTGTCTCGCTTCCCTCTATCCTCTTCGCAGTCCTTTCGGGTAGTGGTTCTTTAGCATTCCCCGGTCAGCCTTTCCAAAGCCCAGGGAATATCCACCACAGGTCACCAAAACCCATCCCTTTAAATCTTTTTTGCAGGGAAGGGATTCCCCTCTTAAATATTTTTCCGCCAGCTCTCCGGTACCGATTTCCAGGGTCCTTAAGGCCTGGTCCTTTTTTAAAAACAGCGCCAGCGCATGGGACGGCTCCATCCGCCCCTTCTTTAACGTTCCCAGATGAAGCCCGGCGCGCAAGATCTTAAGGCCGGAAAGCTCCGGCATTTCCTCCGGCATCAGATACAGATTGTCACCAAACGTCACAAACCGCCGCCCCTCCATAAGCTCCTCTGTGCAGGAGAGATTCTCTGCAAAAAAATCCTCAAATTCTTCCAGCCCCGCCGATTCCTTTTTTCCCTTATTTCTTGCTCTTCCCTTGTCTCCTGCTCTTCCTTTCTCTTCTGGTTTTCTCCTTTTCCTTGCTTCTTCCCATTCTCTTGCTTCTGCCTGTTTCCTTACTTCTGCCTGTTCTCTTGCTTCTGCCCGCTCTCTCGCTTCTGCCTGTTCTCCCGCTTCTGCCTGTTCTCCCGCTTCTGCCTGTTCTCTTACCTCCGCTCTTTCTCCTATTCTTTCCTCTTCCCCGTTTTCTTCCCGCATATTTTCTTCTTCCGGACACCCGCTCTTTACGAACAGAGCCACGAAATGGCCTTCCCCTCTGGTATGGTGAGGCCATACCCTGACAGTCTTTCTCACCGCCTCTTCCCCTTCGGCCCATTCCGGCCTGCCCTCTGAAAAAAATTCCGCACAGGGGATACGCTTTAAATGGAATTCCGGGTGTCTGTTTAAAAACCGAACAACCGTCCCTTCGTTTTCTTCCGGGGAAAAAGTGCAGGTAGAATACACCATGCGGCCTCCGGGCCTCACCATAACCGAAGCACAGTCCAGAATTTCATCCTGTCTGCGGGCACAGAGAACCACATGGTCCGGACTCCACTCACTCCTGGCGTTTTCATCCTTCCGGAACATTCCCTCCCCGGAGCAGGGGGCATCCACCACAATTCCGTCAAAAAAACCAGAAAACACAGGCGCCAGTCCTGCCGGTTCCATATTCGTTACCACCGCGTTCGCGATTCCCATGCGTTCCACATTCCGGGAAAGAATTTTCGCCCTGCCCCCATGGATTTCATTGCAGACCAAAAGGCCCTTCTGCCCCATTTTTCCTGCAAGATGTGTGCTTTTTCCTCCCGGGGCCGCACAGAGATCGAGAATTTTCTCTCCAGGCTTCGGATTTAAAGCCTCCGCGCATATCTGCGCGCTGGGCTCCTGAATATAGTACAGCCCCGCCTCATGAAAGGGATGTTTTCCCGGTCCCATGGCCTCCTCATAATAATACCCCTCTTCACTCCAGGGAATTTTCTCAAGACCGCTTAAGAATTCCGGCAGCTCTCCCGATACCTTGAAAGGATTGATTCGCAGCCCATACGTCCGCTCTCTGTCATAACTTTCAAAAAACTCTTTTGCTTCTTCGCCCAGCAGGCCGCGCATTTTTTTTATAAACGCTTCCGGCAGTCCTTTCATGCCTGTATTTTCCTCG
Organism: uncultured Lachnospiraceae bacterium; assembly: GCA_910586315.1. Classification (GTDB taxonomy): domain Bacteria; phylum Bacillota; class Clostridia; order Lachnospirales; family Lachnospiraceae; genus CANRXD01. The sequence goes on from CAJUIP010000019.1 coordinate 48,553, forward strand.
TTTTTCATTGTATCGTTTCCCGCCTTTCGCATACCATAACACCAGAGCGTGTCTGAAAATACATTCCCATCCTCTGCACGCCCCACTATGCGGGAAATTTGACCCTCATTCGGTCAACGTAGCCCACTACGCCTCCCTCATTCGGACCAAATTTCCCACAAACTGTGACGCACATCTGACGGAAAGCAATTTTCAGACATGCTCTAGGAGGCGACATATGATAACATTATTTTCCTGGTTTCTCATTCCCTGCGTCACCGTTCTCGCGGCAGGCGGCACAGGTTATCTCACATCAAATTTTTCTGTGACGGCAAGTCTGGCTCCGGGAAGTTACCTGCTGATCACATGGGCCATCCTGACCGGGGGATTCTTTCATTTTCTCATAACCCGCATCATCGGTCATGTCGGCCGCCTTCTTGCTGTCGGAAAAGAACCACGCATGACCGATCTTGCCGTTTTTCTTTTAATGTTCTCCGTTTTTCTTCCCTACTCTCCGGAAAAACATCCCGGCGTCTCAGCTCTTCATGTGATGGCCGCATTCACAGCTACCGTGCTCTTTTATGTGGTTATCACCATTCTGGACTTAAAGCTCTATTTCCAGTATCCGGATCAGTTCTCCTTCCTGACCGGACTTTTGGCCGTTGCCGCCGCCGGGACCTTCAGTCTTCTGATTCTGGCAGATTTTCTCATTTCCAGCGCCCTGGAAATCTTTTTGACGGTTTTTGCAAGTCTCTGGCTGGATACCTTTTACAGAAAGGTACGGCGCCTTTCAAATAAACTATCGGCCAAAGAGGGTGTCTAACAATCCGCGGCCCAGAGCGGCCCCCACGTTTCCTCCCAGACGTTTTCCAAAGGAACCTCCCACCTTTTTTCCAAGCTCATTTCCAAGTTCTCTCCCGATGGTACCGGAAGCGGTTCTGGCCACCCGCCCGATGGCCGCCGTCTGCTTCTTCCGGGCTCTTTCTTTCTTTTTCTCCTCTTCTTTTCTGGCCTGCGTCTGTTCCTTTTCCTCTTCCCTTAAGTTTTGTTCTTCAATATTTTTTCTCTGCAAAAATTCATAGGCGGAATCTCTGTCTACCATCTCTCCATAACGCACGGACAATGGGCTTTCCTCTATTTTCCGTTTTCTGAGACTGTCCTCAATGGAGCCCATTTTACTTTGCGGCGGCAGAATATTCCCCCTTTCCACCATGGACGGACGGCCCTCCTCATCCAGGAAGGAAATCAACGCCTCGCCGATTCCAAGATTTGTAATGGCCTCCAGGGTATCAAAGGCCGGATTCGGCCGGAAGGATTCGGCCGCTGCCTTCACCTTTTTCTGCTCCGCGGGAGTATAGGCGTGAAGGGCATGCTGTACCTTATTTCCAAGCTGGGCCAGTACATCGTTAGGAATATCGGACGGATTCTGTGTGATAAAATAAATTCCCACGCCCTTGGACCGGATTAACTTCACCACCTGCTCAATTTTCTGCAAAAGAGCCTTGGGCGCATGTTCAAAGAGCAAGTGAGCCTCATCAAAAAAGAACACCATTTTGGGTTTTTCGAGGTCGCCGGCTTCCGGCAGCGTCTCGAAAAGCTCCGACAGCATCCAGAGCATGAACGTAGAATACATCACCGGAGTGCTGATTAAGCTCTGGCAGTCTAAAATATTGATGGTCCCTCTGCCGCTCATATCTGTGGAAAACCAGTCTCGGATATTTAAGGCCGGCTCCCCGAAGAACTGATCGCCGCCTGCATCCTCCAGCGCCACCACAGCTCTTGTAATGGCCCCCAGACTCTGCTTGCTCATATTTCCATATTGAGCCGAGTATTCCTTGCTGTTCTCATATACATACTGGAGCATGGCGCGAAGGTCTTTCGTATCAATCAAAAGCAGTCCGTCATCGTCTGCAATCTTAAAGACCACCCGCAGGATATCGCTCTGAGTTGGATTTAAGTCCATCAGCCTGGCAAGCAGTGTGGGTCCCATTTCGCTGATTGTGGTCCGCAGGGGGATTCCTGACTTTCCGAAAATATCCCAGAAGCAGACCGGATAGGAACAGAAGGAAAAACCGGACTCCAGAAGTCCGAACTGTTCCATCCGCTTCTTCATGTCCCCGGTTTCTGTTCCCGACTCGCACATTCCCGCCAGATCACCCTTTACGTCAGCCAAAAATACAGGAACTCCGCAGTCGCTGAAAGACTCCGCCATAACCTTTAACGTAATTGTCTTTCCGGTGCCTGTAGCTCCCGCGATAAGTCCGTGACGATTTGCCATCCGGGGCAGCACGGAAATTTTTTTGTTCCCTGCAAGCGCCATCCAGATTTCATTGTTTCTATACATAACCAATCCCCCTGTCAACTTTTTTCCCTAGAGCGTGTTTGAAAATTGCTTTCCGTCAGATGTGCATCACAGTTTGTGGGAAATTTGGCTCGAATGAGGGAGGCGTAGTGGGCTACGTTGACCGAATGAGAGCCCAATTTCCCGCAAAGTGGGGCGTACAGATGGCGGGAATGAATTTTCAAACACGCTCTAGATTCCGCCCTTATTATATACGGAATTATCACAAATCACAAGTAAAAAAGCTCCGTGGCGCCCCCTCTCGTGAACTGTAACATTTCCGCAGACAATTTATGAACAAAAGAGCGCGGAAACCTCCAGGGGCATCCACGCTCTCTCCTTACCTTTTTGAAATGAAATTGTAACTACTCAGCCCTGCAGCTTCCTGCCCGCTTACAACTCGATCTTGTACTCGGCGGAGCCCTCGCCGTTTACAGCGTAATAGGCAGTGTTCTCCTCCGGCTTTACGTAAATATCAAGAGTCTTAATGTCCGAGACCTTATTTCCAAGGGCTTCATATGCCTTCGTAACAGCCTCTGTCAGATCTTTCTCTGAAAACTCTTTTCCGGCAAACTGTACATAAACAGCGCCCTTTACAGGTTTTTCAGGCTTTACGGTTCTTTTTGCCGGAGCCTTTGTCTCCTTAAGGGGCGCATCAGGCTTTTTCACTCTTGTTTCCGTCTTCTTAACTGCAGTTTTTCCTTTGGAAGTCTTTGCTGCTTCTTTCTTATCAGCATCCGGTGCTAAAGCAGCAGTTTTTGTCTCAACAGCATCAGCAGCGGTCTTCTTTGTGCCTGCCATAATTTATCCTCCTAAAAAATCGTTTCCAACTCCTGTTAAATTCTCTGCTGTCCATATCCTATGTAATCCTGGTGTCTTTTTCATTTGTTGAGGAAATTATAAGCCTTTGAACAGATTTTGTCAATAAAGCCGCATACTTTCCACGTTTTCCACAATTTTCAGGAGATTTCTTTTCAATTCTTGTAACAGTTAAGGTTATTCCTCCAGCTTAAACCCCGGAATTACCTCGCTCCAGCTTGAAATTCCTATGATTTCCTTTGCAAATTCCGTGTATTTTAAGGACTGCTTTGTATCGATATATTTGAAAACATTATAAATATTCTTCGGCATGACGGCTGCTACCTTGTCATTCCTCTCCATATCCACCGTCCAGATACCAAAGGCGCAGGACGTATTGACCTCCACCACAGAATCCACCTGACGGTTTAAAATAAAAGCGTCAATGTATGGGTTCGCATCTACCAGGTAGTATGCGTAAGCATAGGCGGCAGCCTGAATGTCATAAACCTTTCCTCTTGTGGGACTGTCCGACGTGAAGCCCTCCTCGGAAAGAATGATATGACGGACCCTGCCGTCTGCGGTACGCATATGGGACTGCTGAAAATAATCCGTCAGCACATTTAAATTTTTAAAGTTCACCACAGGAGAGTCCACCGTATCGTTGACGGCTCCTGTCTGGTCGTCATCCCAGAATTCCGGCTCTGTCAGCGGATGGGGATAGGGATGATAGGCAAGACCCCAGTCAATGTTCCCTTCCGCCCGGATTCCTGCATTGAAAAGATCAATGAAGTCTCTGGCCCCGTACATGAGCGTACTGTTTTCCCGTCTCCATTCATAATCGGTAGAAAAGAAAACGCGGGCGTTTTTGCTGTGGCTTTTGATGGCCGTGTAAGCCACCCGGAAGCATTTTTCGTAGAGCTTCGTGTAGGGGGCCAGTTCCATAGGTCCCACATAGTTCCAGTTTTTATTGTTGTTGACTTCATTTCCCACAATCCAGTTGGATACCCGGCCATGATTATAATTGGAGCCGGAATATCGTTCCGCCATAAAGGATAACAGCGCTCTTGTCGTCTCAAAACCCTCTTTTGTGGAGACATTAAAACCATAGTAGAGGGCACCGGAGGTCTTTGGCACACCGGCCTCATGAAGCTCCGGAAAGGCCTCGTTCCAGCCGTTTAATAAAATAGCCGTAACGATGATCCCTTTATTGGAAAAGGAACTGATCATCCTGTCATAACTTTCTATCAGCTCTTTATTGAAGTGATAGGTCACCCCATTATAGCTGTATTCCAGATCTCCCCCGATCAGATGGTGATAGGGAATATTGATGGTTGTGTGTTTTACGCCCAGGTTCAGGGCGTCTCCCAGCATATCCAGTTCAATCAGCAGTCCCTTTTTGCTCATCGAATCCGGATATTCTTCTGTAAAAGAGGCCATTTCTTCAGGGTTTGTGATATAAATAGGGTTACTGATGGCCTGGTATGTATTTCCTGTCTTTAAAGCCACCACAAACCGGGAGTACAGCATGGAATCCGCCACATCCCCGGAATAAGGCAGGGAAAATTTAAGTTCTCCTCCCTTATTGCACCAGGAAATATAGTCGGTCCTGGTTCCAATTTCCGCTTCGTATGGAGAAAGCTCGAACAGATAATAATATCCGTCGTCCGGCGTCTCTCCCTCATTCAAAGTCCCCGAAACGGCCGTTCCGGTCACCACAACAGTATTTTTGTTTTCCACGGTACATGTCGTCAGGGATGCGCTGTCATAAGCAAAGCTTGTAAAACATCCAAAAACCGCGGTCAGAAGAAGCCCCAGCAGAAGAGGCCCTGCCTCGCGGATTCTTTTTCCTTTTTTCATCCAGTATTCCTGCCTTTCCAAATTTTGTCTTATTTATTATACTATGGCAACCTTAAATTACGCTTATTATATCTTTACATTTTACTTAAGAAAGTAAGGCAAATTTGTAATAGCCCTGCCTGGCATCTTCGCACGGCAAATTTAAACAGTTCAGCCCTGCATCTTCTTGCCCGCGGTACGCGGACAAGAAGCACGCGACGTCCGCCCTATGAAGATGCCAGGTAAAAAGCACTTATGAAAACAAGTTTTCAACGTGGTTTTTACCTGAAATCTTCGCACGGCTGAACTGTTACACAAAATTTGTAACAATAAGGGCGGCAAGGTTGGCGGCTCCATGAATCAGCATTGGAGCCTTCACGGTCCGGCAGACTTCCATGGAGTATGCCAAAATGAGGCCCATAAGGAAACCATAGATACCCTGGCTTATGTTGCCATGGTACAGGCCAAACAAAGCGGCGGAGAGAAAGCCTGCCGTTTTGGGTGAAAACAGCTCCTTCAAACGCGTGTAGAGAATCCCCCGGAAAAACAATTCCTCCAGCAGGGGGGATGCCAGGAGGAGAACCAGGAGCTGAAGCCCGAAATTCCCGGAAAGAAGGGCTCCCTCCGCCTGCCCGTAATCCATATCCCCCATGGCCGCCGTCAAGAACCGAAAAAGAAGCGACAGGAAAAAGCCGGCCGCAGCACAGGCCGCGGCCCGTTTTAAGCCCCAGCGCTCTTCTCCCCGAAACACGGCATCCTCCCTATAAAAATGTATCAGCATGGGGACCGCCAGGATTGCCCTGAATAATGTATCCCACAAAACGGCCGCTTCTCCAAACAATGTGGTCTGTCCCATGGGGATCTCAATCAGACAGGCCACAGAAAGGCAGAAAAGTGTCGGTATCAAAATTCTTCGTATTCGTATTTTCATTAATTTCCATCCTTTTTCATAATCGTTCACAGCCTTTCATCTTCTTGTCCGCGTGCCGCGGACAAGAAGCGCGCGGCATCTGCCTTATGAAGATTCCAAGTAAAAAGCACTTAAGAAACCATCATATCACAATTCTTCCGCCGCTTCCACCATTTTCCGTCATGGGACAATTTGCTTCCTCCATATACTTTATAAAAAACAAAGAAGCAGCAATCCCATGCCCAAAATCAAACGCTGGAAGGCGGCAGCCGCCGTCCTTCTTCTTTTCACTTTCGCCTTCGGGGCCGGAACCCTGACGGCCGCCATCACCCAAAAATACACTAAAGCCGCTGCCGTTTCCTCATCTGCCGACGGAAACTGGGGATTAAGTTTTCAGACAGAGGGAAAGCCGCCGGTGGCCAACGCCACCGCGGACCAATTAAAAGCCTACAATGCCAGCTATGCGGAAATGACCGGGGAAAAGGTAATCTACCTGACCTTTGACGCCGGATATGAAAACGGAAATACTCCGGCCATCCTGGATGCCTTAAAAAAGCATCAGGTGCCTGCGGCTTTTTTCGTGGTGGGAAACTATCTGGAGACCAGCCCGGACCTGGTTAAGCGAATGCTTGCGGAAGGTCACATTGTGGCGAACCATACCTACCACCATCCGGACATGTCGAAAATCTCCTCAAAGGAATCTTTCTCAAAGGAACTCACAGACCTGGAAACCCTGTATACAGAAATCACCGGACAGACCATGCCAAAATACTACCGCCCTCCCCAGGGGAAATACAGCGAATCCAACTTACAGATGGCAAAGGATCTGGGATATCATACCTTTTTCTGGAGCCTTGCCTATGTGGACTGGTATCAGGATAAACAGCCTTCCAGGGAAGAGGCCTTTAAAAAGCTTCTGGGCCGTATCCATCCCGGAGCCGTTGTCCTGCTGCACAGCACTTCCTCCACCAATGCCGCCATTCTGGATGAGCTGCTGACAAAATGGGAGGACATGGGCTATACATTCAAATCCATCGACGCCCTGGCAGCTTCCGACTCCAGCCCGCAATAGCCCTTCGCAGTACGCACCTGGCGCCAGTACATAACGCCGGACTTCCTCTTTTTATGCAGATATGTTTAAACGCACAAAAAACCGCCGTCCCTTTTTCATCTGCCGGGCGGCGGTTCTTCTTTCTTAATCTGGCTCTACAATTCTGTACCCCACTCCCACTTCTGTGAAAATATACTGGGGCTCCGCCGGATTTTTTTCAATTTTTCTCCTGATATTGGCCATATTTACGCGGAGGATCCGGTTATCGCTTTTCATGTTAGGGCCCCAGATTTCTTTGATAATGTAGTCATAAGTCATGACTTTTCCGGCGTATTTTCCAAGAAGGCTTACAATTTTATATTCATTCTGGGTAAGTCCGACATCCTTTCCTTCTTTATACACTCTGTGCTTGTCATAATCAATGGTCAGGTCTCCGGATACAAACAGACCACTTGCCGCCCCGTTCTGGTTGAAACAGGCCGTGCGGGTATGACGGATCGCTGTGCGGATTCTGGCCAGCAGCTCTGATGTGCCAAAAGGCTTTGTAATATAATCGTCAGCGCCCAAGTCCAGTGCTTCCACCTTATCCCTTTCATGGGTTCTGGCAGACACTACAATCACCGGCATAGCCGACCATTCCCTGACACTCTTCAATATTTTCATCCCATCCATGTCCGGCAGCCCCAGATCCAAAAGCACTACATCGGGGCACTGGGAAGTAATCAGGCTGTATGCTTCCGCTCCTGTTTGCGCCATAATTACATCATAATGATTTGCCTCCAGCACTGTCCTGAAAAAATTGCCGATTCTTTTATCATCTTCAACCACCAAAATTCTGTCTTTGATTTCCATATTTCTGTTCCTCACTTTTTCGGAAGCCAGAACATCATCCTGGCGCCGCCTTCTTTTCTGTTTTCCGCTTTCATATTGCCCTTGTGCGCCCTGACAATACTCATGCAGACGGAAAGTCCGATTCCCATACTGCGCTTGGAATCGCTCTCTTCTCCCTCCCTGGGCTGGAGATTTCCCCCAAATATTTTAGGGAGTATGTTCTCTCGAATTCCAAGCCCATCATCTTCTACGAAAACCTGTACTCTGTCCTCCTGCTCCACAACCGCAATGTTAATCTTTGTCGTTACTTTGCCGTGGAGCACGGAATTTTCCAGAAGATTTACCAGTACCTGTTCAATGAGAATACCGTCCATGGGAACTAAAAAAAGCTCCTGAGGCAGATCCACAGATACCTCCACATCGGGAAATCTTTTCTTAAATTTCAGAACGGCGCTTCCGATGATTTCCTCAATCAGCTCCTCCCGCTTGTCAATTCTGGCGTTCTCCCCTCCCATCCGTGTAACGGAAAGGAGATTTTCCACAATCCGAATCAGCCACTGGGCCTCCGACCGGATATCTTTTACAAAGTCCATCCTCTTTTCTTCTGTCAGGGAATCATGGGTATCAATGATAGCGGAAGCGGCACATATAATAGAGGTTAACGGAGTACGGATATCATGGGAAACGGCTCTCAAAAGATTGCCCCTCATTTTTTCCTTCTCCGCCTCTAACCGGATCTGTTCCTGCTTTTTTATTCTGGTAGTCATTGCGCTGACGCTGCACGCTACTGCCAGCATGGCTACAAAGGTTAAAGGATAGCCTGTAATTGCAAAGTTTATTTCAAAATAGGGGTACGTGAATACATAATTTACGCCTGCCACGGCAATCATGGACGCCAGAATTCCATATACATACCCCTCTGTCAGCCTTGATACGAAAAACACTGCCAGCACAAACAGCAGCGGAACATGAGTGTCAGAATCGGAAAAGGGCTGAAGCAGGAAACAAAACAGCGTTACAAACCCTAAAATACCAAAGGTAATTGCAATATTGATTATAATATTCCATTTCTTCGAAGGCATAACAGCTCCATCCTTACTTTTTCACGTATTAAATATCAGTATATCATATTTTTCCGTTAAGATTCCGCTAAATATAAAAGCCTCCGGCCATTTGGCCGGAGAGCCCTTCTTTCCTATCGGTATAAAGAATACCCGTATTTCAGTTTGCGATAGATTTTCCATATGATTATAACCGGTATACATACGGTAATTGCAATCGTCGGGAACCCTCCCACCACTGCAAGAAGAATCATCATAATTACACTGAATATGCTGCTCATACTTATGTCCTCTTCTTTCTGCTTTTTAATTTTTGTGTGTATCATAACATACCATATGCGGTCCATCCACCGTACCTCTCTGTTTTTAACCCGGTCTTTATCTCCTGTCTGATTTTTTAGCAGTAATTTTACAAAGATGGACATAATTCTTGAAGGACAGTCCCTGTAATGCTATAATATTGTAGAAAGAGCATGTCAGAAAATTCCTTTTCACAAACTGGAGCGTGCAGATAATGGGAATGAATTTTCAAACATGCTATAGCATCTTATACATAAAAGCCTCAAAATATGGAGGAATTCCAAATGGAGAAAAGACGAGTCAAAAACAGCCGGATCATTAATGGAATCGCATTTTTCTTTTCTGTATTTTTTCTCCTGTCTGCTCTGGTGGCAGCCTTTTACACTGGTGAGTTCGGGAGTGTGTTTTATGACTGGTATCTGATTATGATTTCTCCATGCCCTCTGGTTACCGACTATCTGGCCATAGGCGGCCTGGCGAGCGCCATGTTAAATGCCGGTGCCTGCGGTATGTCCTGTTTTCTGTTCATGATCTTTTTAAAGGGAAACTCTCATGCAAATACGCTGGCTGGCTACTTTCTTGTGGTGGCCCACTGCTTTTACGGCCTGAATTTTCTCAACATGTGGCCCTGTTTTCTGGCCCCCTTCCTCTACTTCAGGCTGAAGCAGCTGGACTACAAAAATAATCTCCATGTCTGTATGTTTGCCACCTCCTTCGGACCTTTCATCAGTGAATTTCTGTTCCGGTATACGTTAAAGGATACTCCTGTCTTCGGGCAGGCCAGTCTGACCTTTTCCGGAGTGCTCCTGGCCCTTTTATTCTCCGCCGCACTGGGCTTTGTGATTCCGGCTATTCTGCCCGGCGCCAGGGCCTGGCACAAGGGATACAACCTCTATAACGGCGGTCTGGCCTTTGGACTCTTCGGATTTCTGGTTTTTAACTTTATGTACAAAACCATGGGAATCAAGCCGCCCGCAAGCCCCCGGTACATCAACCCCATCTATGACAGCTTTGGACATTCCTACCGGGCGTACGGAACGGTTTTCTTCCTGATTATATTTTCCGCCTGCATTTTTTCCGGCTTTTTCTTAAACGGCAAAAGCTTCCGGGGCTACGTCCATCTTATAAAGGATACAGGATATGTCAGCAACTTCGCGGATAAATACGGCATGCCCCTCTGTCTTATCAACATTGGCATCTACGGGCTTTTCTTTCTTCTCTACATTAATCTGGTGATATTTTTTACAGAGGGCGCGGGCTTCACAGGGCCCACCATCGGCGTCATTTTAGCCGCCCTGACCTTCACGGCTATGGGACAGCACCCAAGAAACGTATGGCCCATCCTGGCCGGTTACCAGCTTTTATACATTACTACGATTTTCCTCTGCTCCATCAGCCACGGGGAACTGACCTGGTCCATATCCACTCAGGGATACATAAACGGCGTCGCCTTCGCCACCGGACTCTGCCCTATTGTAGGGCGCTATGGAATCCGCGCCGGACTGGCTGCCGGATTCATGTGCGCCTCCATGTGCACGGCCACCAGCGCGCTCCACGGCGGTTTTGTTCTCTACAACGGCGGCTTTACCGCAGGAATTACCGCCTTAATTCTTCTGCCGATACTGGAACATTATGTCCCCACGGTCCGGGAACAGATGAAGAGCCAGTCCAAGCTCCTGAAAACCATGATTGCCCTGGATGAAACCTCTTCTGTAAGAAAAAAACAGAGCCAGGATTCCCATGGCTCTGCCGTACATTGATTTCTTTCATTTTTTGACTTTTTCGATACTCTTTACCGTGAGAATCTGATTTTTCACGGTAAATTTTATTTCATACCCTGCAAACTCCATTCCATACACCCGTTCCGGGTCATTCTGGTAGGACGGTCTGGGATCATGTGCCAGGACGGACATGAGAGGAGCTCTCTTTTCTTCCTCCACAACCTCCAGCCATGGCTCCCCGGCTTCCACCGTCAGCCCATACGCTCTGGTATGGTCCGTAAATCCTCCGGAAGCTTCGGGATGGCTGTCCACAAAAGGGAGGTATGGCTTGATATCATAGATGGGAGTCCCATCCATCAAATCGGCGCCAGACACGCACAGCACAGGCCCCTGCTCTTTCCGAAACTCTACCGCATCCAGCCGGACACAGGACAGCCCCACCGCATTGGGCCTGAATGGTGAGCGGGTGGCAAACACGCCTTTTCTTTCATTTCCTCCCAGTCTCGGAGGGCGCACCGTCGCAGACCAGCCGTCCCGCACAGCCTCCGAAAATTCCCAGATCAGCCAAATATGGGAGAATTCCTCAATTCCCCTCAAAGCATCGGGATTTCGGTATTCTTTTTCAAATACAATTTCCGCTTTCAAATCTTCAATAAGGCCGCTCTGCCTAGGAATTCCGAATTTTGTCGGAAAATCCGTGTGGATTCTGGCGATTACATGAAAATACCGGTGCTCAGGCAACCCCTTACCGTTCTGGTCTCCAGGCCTTCTATCCATTTATTTTTTCCAAAATCGCGTCGCCCACCTGTGAGGTGGAGGAGGTTCCAAAAAGATCCGGCGTCAGGCATCTGCCATCCTCCAGTACTGCCTCGATGGCGTCTAACACCTTCTTTCCCCAGTCCTCATGGCCAAAGGAATCCAGCATCTGGGACGCTGCCCATACGGATGCCATGGGATTTGCGATTCCCTTTCCGGCAATGTCAGGCGCTGAACCGTGAATGGGCTCAAACATGGACGGATACTTCCGCTCCGGATTCAGGTTCGCTCCGGCAGCCAGACCCATTCCGCCGGAAATGGCCGCCCCCAGATCAGTCAGAATATCTCCGAATAAGTTGCTGGTCACCACCACTTCGAAGCGCCCGGGATCTTTCACCATAAACATGCTGGCGGCATCCACCAGATAAGAATGTGTTTCCACATCCGGATACTCCCCTCCGACCTCTTTAAAAATCTGGTCCCAGAAAACCATGGAATAGTTGAGGGCATTTCCCTTACTGATGCTGGTCAGACTGCGTTTTTCCTTTCTTGCGGTCTCATAGGCGTAGCGGATAATCCTCTCGCATCCCACTCTGGAAAAAACGCCGTCCTGAATGACTACCTCATTGGGCTTGTTTTTAAACAGCCAGCTTCCGCTTCCGGCATATTCGCCCTCGCTGTTTTCCCGGATAAAGGTCATATTGATATCTTCCCGGGCCACATCCTTTAAGGGGCAGGGGGCGCCCTTCAAAAGCTTCACCGGACGCAGATTCACATACTGGTCAAAATTTTTACGAATTGTCAGCAAAAGATCCCAGAGAGAAATATGATCCGGCACTCCGGGATACCCCACCGCTCCCAGATAAATGGCATCATATTCCTTTAAAATTTCGATTCCGTCTTCCGGCATCATCCGGCCGTTTTTCAGATAATATTCACAGCCCCAGGGAAACCAGGTATCTTCAAACTGAAACCGGCCGGAAAGCTCCGATACCCGCTTTAACACCTTCATTCCCTCACGAAGCACCTCAGGTCCTACGCCGTCTCCGGGAATCACCGCGATTTTGTATGTATCCATCCTTCACTCCTCCATTTTTGGTTTTCGAACTCTTTTGTACTCCTGCAGTTTGTTTTGTACCCCCACAATTTTTTCGCACCTTCACAGTTACCGATATATCCGCGGCCGCCGTGCCGTTGGAACTCCCCCATTCAATCCCTTTCTGTTTCAGTAAGGACGTTTTTTTAAAGTACAGCGGGAAAGCAGACCAGCGAAACGTGAGGTTAATGAAACCGGCTTGTACTAATTTTCTTTTATATGATACAGCGACCAGGCACGGATGTTGATCGTCTCCACCGCCAGACCGCAGTATTCACAGAATTTAGCTCCCAGATTCCTTAAGGGCGCTCCGCAGTTGGGACAATTCACTCCGATCACTTTCATCGTTTCCGGAAGCTTTTCCACATCCTGAACATACACCCACTCCATGTCATAACGGGTCTGTTTCTTTTTAAGCTCCGGCTCCTCTTCCCCTTTTTCCCATCTGGCATATCGGTACTCCACTGCCGACTGAAATACCACGGTACAGCATCCGGCTCCTTTTTCGTATCTGGAAATCGCAGACTGATGAATCCTTATATTTTGAAATTTAACCCGGACTCCCTGCCTCTTATCATCCTCAATCCGCAGGCGGATCTGATCTCTCAAATCTGGAGACGCGTTTTTTAAACAGGCCATGTCCTGGCTTTCCACAGCGGCAAGGGCCTCTTTTAGCTGATTCTCCGATTTCTGCCGGAATTCCTCATAAGAAAACTCCGGAAAATCCCTGATAATTCTCGGAAGACAAAGCCTTGTCATCGCCGATACGGATTTAGGCCTTTCTTCCGCCAGCTCCCCCTGTTTTTTTATTCCCTCGATCAGAGAATCCGTTCCAAAGGCCGCCCTGGAAATCCGCCTCAGCTTCCACCGAATATAAAACACACCAATTCCGGCTCCCGTCATCAGAACCAAAAGACCAGTTAAAATACCTTCTTTCATAAGATATCCTCCAAACCGGTCTCAAGCCAGGAAACCAGGCTTTCCATACAGCCTTTGGCATCCTGGTATCCGTTTTCATATGTTCCGATAATCTCGTCTCCATTGTGGGACATTCGCCCGATGGTCAGAGCCTTTGACGGGCGGATTACAAAAATTTTTCCCGCCGCCTCCAGCCGCTCAATCTCTTTTAACTCCTCATTGTATACCTTTGGGCGATTTTCCAGAGCTTTTGCAAACTCCGGATACTTTCGGAAAAACCGCCTGGCCATGGCGGAACGGCTCTCTTTTTTCACATAGCCCTTTTCTCTGGTGAGGACCACCACATTCCTCTTAAAGCCCATGTCCATAAAGGCCCTTACGGGGATACTGTCGGCACAACCGCCGTCCAGAAGCTTTTTTCCATCCGCCTCCACGATCTTTGACACATAAGGAAGAGAAGCCGAAGCCCGCATGCAGTCAATCTGGGTCCTCATATCCTCAATTTTAATATATTCTGCTTTTCCGGTTTCCACATTCGTACAAGTTACGTAAAACTCTGTCTGGGATTTTTGAAAAGCATCATAATCGTAAGGATCCAGTACCTCCGGCAGATCATGGTAACAAAATTTCTCATCCACCAGATTTCCGGTGCGGAAAAAATTCCAGTAGCTCATAAACCGCTTATCCCTGTAATATTTTTTATAATAGCGGATGCTTCTTCCTTTCTGCCCGGAAACAAAAGAGCACCCATGGATGGCTCCGGCGGAAACACCAATCACACCGTCAAAGGTAATCTGACTCTCCATGAATGCATCTAGGACCCCAGCCGTATAAATACCGCGCATGCCGCCGCCTTCCAGCACCAGACCTGTCTTTTCTCCGTTTTCCATGCTGCTTTCCATGCTGTCCTCCACTCCTCTACCAGTCTGATTCCCATATATCCACTGATTTCCATATGTTTATTATTCTATCTCATTATCTCCTTCAAGTCAAGAAACCAGAAAGCACCTCTTGTCCGTTTCCCGCATATTATACAGCATATCGAATATCTAAAGGAGTTACCCCATGCCAAATACTTTTAATCATGCATTCCAAAACAATCCCATACAAGAACAGCAAAACCGCCGCCCCTGGGGCTGCCCTCCATGTCCTCCATGCCCTCCCCAGCGCTGCCCTCCATGTCCTCCCCAGCGCTGCCCTGGCAACCCCTGGGGCAACAGACCCGGGAATAACTGGAACAATCCAGGCAGCAACTGGCCCTGGAGATAGATCCGGCCCTTTCTCTGCATAACAGTTCTCAATGTCCTGATGTCAACACATTGCCGCTGCATGGATTCCTGCAATTGCACCGTCTGCAGCGGCAGTGGCTACCTGTCTCACCTTTTTCACCCGGATATCTCCTGCTGCAAATACTCCCGGAATTTCTGTCTGCATGGAATCATCAACCGGAATATATCCTTCGTCCAGTTTTAATTCTGTGTACATTTGTGTGTTTGGAATGATACCAGCATATACAAACACCCCGCATTCCGCATCTTTTACTATCTGCTTCTTTCCGCTTTTGTTATCGGTTAATTCCAGTTCCTCCACGGATTCCTTTCCATACACGGCAGTAAGACTTACATGCGGCATAATCTCGATATTATTATGGGAAGCGATCTTATCTTTAAATTCCTGTATGCAAACAAGTTCCTCTTCCACACAGACAATGATCACCTTACGCGCTGTTTGAGCCAGGTAAAGAGCTTCCTTTACCGCTCCATCAGCTCCGCCGATGACATAAACGTTCCTGCCCTTATAAGCCAAACCATCTTTCGGCGCATTCAACCTGACCCCTTTTAAGTTTTCTCCGGGAATACCCAGCATACGGCCGGAACCTCCATTTGCCAAAATTAAAGTTTTCGATTCATAGGTATTCTCACCCGTTATCACTTTTTTTGTCCGTCCGGAAAGCCTCGTCTCTTTCACATTTTCATAGCGAATTTCCACACCGGCATCAAGCGCCTGCCTTTTCATCCTCTCAGCAAAGATTCTTCCCGTTTCCTCCTGCCCGATCGCCATATAGTGTGTAACTGTGGATACCGTTCCAATCAAACCTCCCACCTGCGTCTTTTCCAGCACCAAAACCTTTTTTCCTCTGCTTTTCCCATAAACAGCCGCGCTGATGCCGGCCGGCCCCGCGCCGATTATAATTATGTCGTACATTTCCAAAACCTCCTGTGCTCCCAGAATCCATTGCCTTCTGTCTGTCCGAACACGATTCAGAACATAGCAGTTCAGAACTGTTACCTCTGAACGATTCTTCTTCACGTTTTATGTTGAAAACACAGTTATATTTTTACTCTTTTTAAATATATTATTCAGAAGCGTTCCCGCGCCACAATCCATTTGTAAGCGGTAACAGTTCAGAGACCCTCTTAATTGTTATATAACATGCAAAGAGCGGGGGCGCTTTGGAAATATATGCAAAAGTGAGACGGCAGAAAGCTTTTCACAGGTAAATTGTTTTTCCAAATTCATACGCTTCCTGTAAGTGATTCGTTTTATCAATTTGAGGTTTTCCATTTGAACTGCCGCAGCCCCCGGCCAGCAGCATGCCTTTGTCATGGAATCCAATATAATTGATTATCGTAAATTTATAATAAGAAACCGCTTGTTCATATGTCCAAAAATAATTATCCGCTGAAGTCATCAGCAATGCAGCATCCTTAACCGGATATTTTTCATAACGCCCCAGCGGCGGATGATCATCCGCTTCCGCAATACAATAGAAGCGTTCTATGAATGCCTTTAATTGGGATGATATGGTCCAGAAAAACAATGGGGAAGCAAATACAATTAAATCGGCCTCTTTGATTTTTGGAACGATTCCATTAAAATCATCTTTCTGCACACAGGGCTTTCCATATCGGCAGGCATTGCATCCCATACATCCTTTTACAGTCAGTTCATGCAACGAAAGTATCTCAACGTTATGTCCGGCTTCCACAGCGCCTTTTACAAAAGCATCTGCTAATTGTTTTGTGTTTCCATTTGCCCGGCCACCGCCAAGGACGACTAATATATTTTTCATTATTCCCTCCAAAACTCCCGTATTTGTTTCCATCATTCATAACAGATGCCTATACAAAAATCATCTGCCGTAACTTCCGTATAGCGGAAACAGCCTCGCAGATTTATCCGGACGGCTGCCTGTATTTTTTGTCCCGGCCATAGCCACAGCTGCGGTAACGGCCGTTATCATCTCTACAAAAAGCAGGCAGACTCCTTTCCCTCATACCTGATCATGCCGTATCTCATTCCAGACTCAATGGTTTGAAGCTGTCCATGCTCATTTTTTCTTTGTCACGGGTATCCATACCTCATATTGTGCGTTCTGTGGGTCTGGATTTAAATAAACTTCGATATCGGGAGCGTTGGCATATTCATATCCAGAGTCCGGAAGCCACTCCATGATAATCTGCCGCTCTAATTCCTGTATGGACTGGTTCGAACCCGCTCCAGAAAAGATTGCCCAAGTAGACGCAGGCACGGTATATTCTTCAAACCCACTTCCTGTTTTTGTACTGGAAACAGCAATAAAATATTTCCATTGCTCCTCATCATTGCAGGCACTCACACCTAAAAGTCCCATTGGCGGCGTATCCATCATTCCTGCTAATTTCTGTATTGTTCCATTTGCGGACGCCTCCTGCCACATTTTAGGCACAACCATAAAGTTATTTTCGATTTCCTTATCAAGTGGCGCAGATACACCAAGGATGCGAAATGCTTCTTTTGTTTCAATTCTATAATTCATTTCTGTCGCTCCTTTCACAGCAATTCTAAACACAATGGGGGAAAAAGACTTCACAGATACGCCCTCGTCTTTCACGGACGACGGAGCAATCCCGTGAAATGACTGGAACGCCCTGTTAAAAGCAGTCGGCGAACGGTAGCCGTACCTCTCAGCAATATCAATAATCCTTGCATCTCCACCCTGCAGGTCTACTGCCGCTAAAGACATTTTTCTTCTCCGGATATACTCTGCCAGAGTGATGCCCGCCATATAGGTAAACATTCTCTGATAGTGATACGTGGAGCAGCAGGCTATCCGCCCAAGCTGTTCATAGTCAATTTCGCCTGTCAAATGTTCCTCAATATACTTCATGCTTTGGTTTAATCTTTCAACCCATTCCATGAGATACCTCCTCATCCGCACATATTGAGTTTTATGGACATAAACTCGTCTTTATTATTATAAGACTTATTCTTAAATTTTTCCTCTCTATCCTTGCACAAAAAAGAGAGATACGGTTATTTCATGTTTCCACGTTCTTGGAATTGTGGTATAATATCGACAGATATTATACCCGCGCCGATTCGCGTCCGACCGAAGGGCGGACAGATTCCTTGGCGAATCGTGTGCACCCTGCGGAGCATAGCATGTCGGAGACATGGTATAATATCGTCAGCACAGAACAATAAATCCTTGTTTGAAGGGAGAACAAAAATGAAAGTATTTGACCCCAATTATAAATTGCTGGACGAAATGTACAGGGACGAATATTTTCCAGATTTTCTGGTGGATAAAGTGAAAGACGAGCTTCAAAAGGTAATTGCCCTGCTGGAGAGCGATGAAACCGACGCCGAGGTCATTCAAGAAAAGCTGGATGAAGTAATTATTGCCATCAATGACCTGCAGGAGGAATTTGACGAGAACGACAGCGAAATCGAAACCGTGGCTCGTGACTGCATAGGAGAGACAGTGGGCTATATATTAGAGTGGTTCGGCATTCCCATTGACGTGGAGGAAGCTATTCGAGAGCGGGATTGGTAACTGCCTAATCTCCCCATAAATATCCTCAATTGTTTCAGAGAACCGGCGGGTGGTCATACCTTTCGCGTACATGGAAATCGTCTTCTGAGCAATGTCAGAGATCTCTTTCCAGCGTTTTTTGATCACCTGTGGTTCAAAAGCAGATTTTCCATCCTTCGGTACCTGAATCTCCATAGAACGGTACGGACTGTTCCTCTTGCCGTTGACTGGCCCGGCTGGTTTTGCTATTTGTTCTGATAAACCTCTTCCTTTATTCTTTCCAATGTTGTTCCTATATCTCCGGCAATACTGACAGATTGCTTTCTGATTTCAGCAGGAATACAGGCTTCTGACAAATTGATACAGGCATAAATCGCTTTTGCGTTTTGATAAGTCATTTGCCAGAAGGGGTATTTGATAATTCCCGGCGTATTTCCACCTACTCCCAATTCAAGGAACAGAACGGATAAACCTGTGTGGCAGCGCAAAAATTCCTGATACCTCGCGGCGGCTTCATGCCAGCCTTTATCCTCTACAAAGGTTTCATCTGCCCTTAAATTCATAGACATAGGTGCACCGCAAACAGGACAGTAGGGAATTAAACCGGATGGTACACGCATATTTCTTTGCTCAGCTACCATTTTCCTTACAATCGTTTCATTGTCATACGTCTTATCATGGCATGGCTTGGAACATTGCCACAAGCCATAATCACCCTGTGTATAAAACAGACGGCGCTTATCAAAACCGGCATTTTGAAAGCAGTGGTCTACATTCGTGGTCAAAACAAAATAATCTTTGTCTTTTACCAGCTCCAGCAAATTTTTGTATGCATCGCCCTGTGTGCCAGCGTATCGGTTGATATAGATGTAGCGGCTCCAATACGCCCAATGTTCCTCTAAAGTTTCAAAGGGGTAAAACCCAGCGGAATACATATCTTTAAAACCGTATTTTTGAATGAAATCTGAGAAATTATCTTCGAAACGCTTGCCAGAATAAGTATATCCGGCGGAGGTGGACATTCCTGCTCCCGCACCGATTACAATAGCATCCGCTGTATGGATTTTTTCTGTAAGCTGTTCAATCTGCAAGCAGCCGCTTGTATATTTCATAGTCTTCATTTTTGAAAACATTGAAAACAACCTCCAATCCACTTTGGCTTTTCTGCTGGTATTCCTTTACTGTCTGTATTGCGATTTCTGCCGCCAGCTCATTCGGGAAATGGAATTCTCCCGTTGAAATACAGCAAAATGCAAGGCTTTTCAAACCGCAGGCGTCTGCAAGCTCCAGACAAGAGCGGTAACAGTCCGCTAAAAGCCCACAGTCT
The DNA here is from genome assembly GCA_910586315.1 of uncultured Lachnospiraceae bacterium. Classification (GTDB taxonomy): domain Bacteria; phylum Bacillota; class Clostridia; order Lachnospirales; family Lachnospiraceae; genus CANRXD01. The sequence goes on from CAJUIP010000019.1 coordinate 68,279, forward strand.
TCCTCGGTTACGCTGTCATAAATGATGGGACCGACTGTGTGCAGGACATAGCGGCATGGAAGATTATACGCTTTTGTTATCTTCGCCTTTCCAATAGGCTCCGCTGACTTTTGCGCCGCCATAATGCGGGAACATTCCAAACGAAGCTGTATTCCGGCAGCGGAGTGAATCGCGTTGTCAATGCAGCCATGACAGGGAACAAAACAGCCTAACAAAGCGTTATTAGCGGCATTCACAATCCCGTCCGTCTTTAAGGCGGTAATATCGCCTTGCCATAAATAAATTCCTTTTTGGACAGGGGAGAGGTCTGTAAGAGAAACGATGTGTTTTTCCCTTTGCTCCGCCTGCAAATAAGCGTCCTGTATACTTAGAAAATCGTTCTCTATGTTTTTAGGCGGACGGATATTCATTAAGGAACGCAGCAATACTTTTTGCTCCGCCTCATGATCCGGCACTTCTATTTTCTTCAAGTTTTCGTCTTCACTTTTTAAGTAATGAATGAGATAAGACAGTCTTTCATGCTGTGTCATACCGTCCTCCTTCTACTGCCTGTTCCGGGCAGATTTCCTTACACTTCCCACAATACAAACAATGTTCCTCTGCTCTCATAGGATTCCTCCCGTGAAAATCTCCGGCGGGGCTTACATACGTCCACTTTACGTCATTTCTGGTACGGAGTGCAAGATTATAATATATCCGTAACGCCAATTCGTAAAGTAAGCACTTTATTGTGACATAGTTACCAAAAAGAAACTGTTAAGAGAAGTGAGGACTTTTATGGAAAAAGAATTACCAGCCTGCCCGGTGGAAACTACTTTAATGCTCATTAGCGACCGTTGGAAAGTCTTGATTATCCGTGACTTGTTAGAGGGTACGAAACGGGATATAGCTTAAAGCTGATTTTAGACGCTATGGTTGAAAACTGTTAAAAATATCGGGGCAAATCTGCTAAAAATTTGCTCCGATATTTCTATATCTTCATAAAACGGCGGGCTGCGCTGTAAACCGCCGCTGCCTGCATTCCCCCAGACTTGCTCCTGTCTCCAATTCAATTTCTGTTCCATCTTTTAGGATTAAATGATCCTTGATTATATTGCAAGATAAATTCATAAGAAGTTTCATTTCCTTTTCGCCGATTGCCATTTCATCCATTGCCTCCAACACACCGTATTCTCCTTTCCATTCACCAGATTTACTTGTCTCATCGGATAATACGATTACAAACTGTTTTTGGTTATTATCAATATTGTAACTCCCTTTTCGGAAAAGCGTTCCCACAGCATTTTCAATTCACAAATTTTGTGTTTCATTTCTTATGTGCCGTGATAATCGTATAACTATACACGTTTACTGTTATTATACAATTATCTATATTCACATACCAATTTTTCCCATTTCTTGTAATATCGGCATTGGCGGAATTAATTTTGGTTTTACACCAGTTAACAACATCATTTGTATCTATATCTAAGGACAAATTTCTTTTAATGCGTTCCAAACCTAATTCAGTTGTGTGCAATTTATCCAAGTTTTTTAATAATTCATTCCCTACATTCATTTTACAACTTCCCTTTCAGAAATCCCAATATAGACGCCTATTCACCGGGTACACAATTCCGAAAAGGGAGTATTCCAAATAAACTTTTTATGGTTTATTTTCTACATACTTTATTATATTTCCCAGCTTCGTACGGCCCTGTGCATATAACGCGCCCCGTTCCTTCACAATCCGCAGCGTTTCCCTGATCTTGATTTTCAGTTGCTGTCTGCTGCATTCTTCCACCAGTTTCATGGCCAACATCTGAAGATGAGGATGGCATACTGTGATATCTCTCATTACTTCTCCTCTCCTAATTAGTACGGATTGTGTTTATACGTATCATAAAACTCTGACAAGGAGGAATCCAAGATGCCTAAAAACCGGTCGAGATGGAAAGAATTATTCTCTCTGACGGCGGAGTGTTTAAGTCTCAAGTTAAACCAGCAAGCCACCCTAAGACGGTGGTATTGGCTTATGCTCCGTTCCACTTGCGGCCCCATACGGTGGCCCAGCGTTCGCAATAAAGCGTATCATAGGATAGTTGATGCTTTTTCCTGTAACCAGCAAAGAAGTGATACCAGACGACGCTTGGAATTGCGACAACAGGCCAGTAGAGGGGGCCGAGAAAAAGGCACTGGATCGTGTGCCCATATTCGTGAACACAAAGACAGCGGCCATCCGCGTTTTGGAGGCTGAGAAAAATAAAAATGCCCAGCGACAGCCCGCCAAAATTTCCAGGCAAATATGTCACTATGCTGTTGCAGAATTTTTCATGGCGTAAACCTTTGCAGCAAAGAAAAAGGAGCAGACCGACGAGGTTGACCGGCAAGCCCCAAGTGAATTGAAGAGCATAGAACAATAACCTGGACCAGCCAGCGGTAGCAATCGGCTTATTCATGTACAGTGTCTCTTTTGTTTTCAAATGTTTTTTACAGTATGGTTCATCATACCATAACTTTTCTTTGAAAGCAAGGAAAATGTACGTTCAGCCACAGCAAACACATGAATGCTCCTATCATCCAATTTCTATTTTAATGTCATGAAGATCATCATTTCTATGACTAAGAAAAAAGCTCACTTCCCGAGTTTGCCACTTGAATAAGCCAGCTTTATAAAAAATTTCCTTATTTTGCAA
>CAJUIP010000020.1 GCA_910586315.1 uncultured Lachnospiraceae bacterium
AAGTCTGCAAATAAAAAGTCAAGCAGAAATTTGTGAACTTTGAAAATTTTATACAGGTTGAAAAATAAGTACCACAAACAGACCACCGCAGCACGCTGGTCTGATGAAAAGCAAGGACGTTTGTTTAGATATTTTCGGCTTCCGCCAGTGCGGAAAGATATTCCCTTACCCGCCCGTAATAAATGCGGAGGAACTTGTTTGCCCCGGCAGTCATGTAGACGTAATAAGGCTTGCCCTGCGCCCGCTTCTTGTCCATGAAAGCATAAACGGGATCATCCACGGGGGAACGCTTGATAAGACTGTCCATGATCTGGAAGAGGGTCTTGTGCAGATAGGGAGAACCTTTCTTTGTGGTAGATACGCTTTTCTGGATATGCTGCCCGGAATCATTCTTTCCGGGGTCAACACCGGCAAAAACGGTCAGTGCCCCGCGGTGCGTGAAACGCGTCACATCCCCAATCTCAGCCATGAGCTGCGGGCCGAGGGTAGGGCCAACGCCGTCCATTGCCATGACAACAGGGTATTCGGGCAGCGTGGAGGCAGTCTCGTCCATTTTCAGGCGGAGGGATTCCACCGTTTCAGAAGCGGTGTCCAGCATAGCTACAGCCTGCCGTATCAGCATTTTCGTGGTGTCATCCTTTGGGAATACAGCAATCATGTCAGAGGAAAGCTGATAGATATCCTCTGCTTTGGCGGCACTGAAGTTATAGCCTTTGCGCCTGCACCAGCGCTGGTAATGCTCCGTAAAGGCATCCAGGGACTTGGAGCGGACACAATCCACATGCCAGTAGGTATGGACGAAGTCCACACTTCTGGCTGCCATCGCTGCGGGCAGGGCTGTCAAAGAAATCATTACCACCCGGGAAAGTCTGGTCGAGCAGGGCAATGAGGTTGTTTTTCATGGCGGTCTTGTGCGCCATGTAGAAACCGAACTGACGGTTCATGGTTTTTAATTGGTTGCGTGTTTTATCCATGCTTCCATACTGCTTCAGATTTGCCCATCGGTCAAGAGTGTAACGGGCGATTTTTTTGGAATCAGCCTTATCAGTTTTGGGAGAGCGCAGGGAATCATCCCCGAAGTCTTTGATGAGCACGGGGTTTACTGAGCTGATAAAGATACCGGAATCGGAAAGCCATGTAGCGACCGGTTCATAGTACCTTCCGGTGTGCTCCATACAGACCTTCGTTTCCCCGTCAAGCCCCTGTATCAGACCGATCAGGTCATTGATCGCGGACTGTGTATGCGGGATATCACGGGGAGACATGACGACAACATCGCCGGGCTGGCGGATGGTGACAGTGCTCTTACCTTTGGAAACATCAATACCAACAGCGTTCATAACAGATACTCCTTTAAGATGTATTAGCAATGGTCAATACCGGATTTACTCATTGCCTGTTCAATCTACTGGGTATCACACGAACGCCTACGGGTTCAACCTGCGTAAAACGAATGCTGCGAATGAGGGCCGGCTGGCTGACTTGTATACGGACGTAAAGTCCTAGGAGGATTCGGCCAGACCTATTGCCTCACTCATTCTAACAGCTTAAGCAACAAGATGGATAATTCCTTACTGGCTGTAAGGGGTATTAACCATAAATACATTGTAGTAGGAGGAATAAGAATGAAGTACGATTTTAATGAGCGAATCGACCGGACGCAGACTATCTCGATTAAATGGTCTGCAAAGCTGCGGCAGGAGATGTATGGGGAGAGCGACATTATCCCCATGGGAATTGCCGATATGGATTTTGAGACGGCTCCGGCGGTTGTCAGGGCTGTGAAAGAGAGAGCAGCCCATGGAACTTACGGTTATGGTTTTGCGGCCGAGGAGTATCTGATGGCCTGCGTGAACTGGCAGAAGCGCCGGAATGGTTGGAATATACGTCCGGATTGGATCGTCTATACGCCGGGGATCAACATGGCGCTGGTATGTGCAATCGAGATGTATACTGATGCGGGGGACAACGTGATTATTCAGTCGCCGGTGTACTATCCTTATTATGATTATGTTCAGGCGACCAGACGCAGAGTGGCGCTGAACCCGCTGGTGAACTGTGACGGGCGTTACGAGATGAATTTTCAGGAGTTAGAATGTATCGCGAAGAATCCGAAAACGAAACTCATGATTCTTTGCAGCCCTCATAATCCAGTGGGGCGTGCATGGACGAGGGACGAGCTTCTCCGTGTTGGGCAGATATGCCTTGAAAATAACGTTATGGTTGCAGTGGACGAGATTCATTCGGATTTAATTCTGACGCCCGGCGCGTTTGTGCCCTACGGGACTCTTTCTGATGAGCTGGTGTCGAGATGTATCATCTGTACGTCGCCGTCGAAGACCTTCAACCTGGCCGGACTTTTGGTATCGGACATCATCATCCCGGACGACGAGATCCGCGCCGCATTTCGGCAAAAGATGTCTCCGTACTATTTATGGCCGGGAAGCTTCGGTACTGTAGCGCAAATGGCCGCCTATAATGAGGGCGAGGAATGGCTGGAGGAACTGTTGGAATATTTGCGGAGCAATGCACGGTATATCGCAGAATTTATCGCAGCCCGGATGCCGAAGGTGCGGTATCGGATTCCGGAGGCAACCTATCTGGCCTGGCTGGATTTTCGCAAAACTGGCATGAGCACGGAAGAACTTTGGGAGTTCATGAAGCATGAGGCCAAAGTTGCATGTGACAATGGCGCTATGTTCGGGATTAACGGCGAGGGAGATGGTTTCCAGAGGCTTAACTTTGCCTGCCCGAGGAGTCAGCTCGAAGAGGCATTAAACCGGATCGCGGAAGCGTTGGAGCGAAAGGAAAACGAGGAGGCATCATAATGGATACAATGGGACTTATTTCCCGGTATGCGGAGGAAATGATTGCAATAAGGCGTCATATTCATGCACATCCGGAACTCAGCGGGAATGAATTCCAGACCACGGCGCTGATTAGGGAAAAACTTTCGGAATATGGGATCGAGGTCGCTGATCTCGGTCTGCGAACTGGAACAATCGGGATACTGAGGGGGCAAAAAAACGGGAAAACCGTGGCGATCCGCGAGGACATTGACGCCCTGCCGATGGAGGAACTTACTGGGCTTCCCTATGCCTCGAAGATGAAAGGAGTCTGCCATTCTTGCGGTCACGATATTCACACTGCGGTGCTTCTCTGCTGTGCAAGGGCGCTGGTGGAGCTCAGAGACAGGCTGTGTGGTAATGCGATGTTCCTGTTTCAGCCTGCGGAGGAGACAGGAACCGGGGCAAAGGAACTGGCAGCCAGTGGCTTCACGGATATACTAAAGCCGGATGTCTTTATTGGTCTTCATGTTTCGCCGGAATATCCGGCAGGCTGCATTGGGCTGAAGCGGGGGCCGGCCAATGCCTCAGCCGACATCTTTCACATTCGGATTGACGGAAAGGGTGGACATGGCGCGCATCCTGAGAATTGCATCGATCCGGTTGCTATCAGCGCCTATGTGCTGACACAGCTTCAAACTGTGATTTCTCGTGAAAACCATCCGATTTATCCAGCAGTGATGACTGTGGGGAGCATACGCGGCGGGAAAGCGCCCAATGTGATTCCGGATTATGTGGAGATGGACGGCACTTTAAGGAGCTTAAACCAGAAAAGCCGGGAGGCCATGCAGGCAGCGATTGAACGGATTGTTGTTTCCTGCGCTGAGGCTATGCGCGGGCATGGAAAGGTGGTCTGGGAGAAGGGAATGCCGCCGCTGATCAACGACGATGCGGTCATCAGGCAGCTCCGGAATGCGGCAGAAAAAACCATTGGCCCGGATCATGTGATTACGATTCAGGATCCGTCCATGGGTTCTGAGGATTTTTCCTTTCTGTTTCCATCGCTTGCTCCAGGGGCGCAGTTTCGACTTGGAACTGGGAAGAATGAGGCCCCCAATACAAAATATGGCTTACATAATTCGAAAAATGTGTTTGATGATTCCTGCTTGACTGCGGGGGCGGCCGTTATGGTACAGTTTGTGAGAGACTTTCTGCAATAGAGAATATGGAGGAGAACATGTATGGAAAAGAAGAAAAGATTTCAGATCCCGACAACCTGTGCACTGTTGTTCGTACTCATGCTTATAAGCGCTGTTCTGACTTGGATCATTCCGGCGGGAGCATACGAAACGGAGAAGGTAGGAAATCTGAACCGCGTTATCGCCGGGACGTATCATGTAGTGGAGAGTTCTCCCGTTGGCCCATGGGATGCAATCATGGCTGTGTCCGGAGGATTTTATAAGGCGGCAAAGCTGATGTTTATGATCATGGCCTGCGGCGGCGCGGTCGAAATTATGGAGAAAAGCGGTGCGATCAACGCCGCATTCGGCAGACTGGCATCCAACCGGAGGATGAACGTCAATCTCCTGGTATTGGTGGTGATGGCCTTTATGTCTGTTGGCGGAGCAGCCGGAATTCTCGCGAATCCTGTCGTCGCTTTGATTCCCATAGGAATCATTCTGGCAACCAGCCTGGGATACGATTCATTTACCGGATTTTTGATCGTGTATATGGGCGCGTATTCCGGCTTTAATGTGGGATGGGCCAATGCCTCCACGATTGGAACGGCGCAGCCGATTGCGGAGCTGCCAATCTATTCTGGTTTTTCGGTTCGCGTGGTTTTAAACATCATTAACTTTGCGATTTGCTATCTTTTTACGATCCGTTATATGAAGAGCATAAAAAGGGATCCGGCGAGAAGCTTAAACTGGGAGGGGAGCCTGGGAGACTCCGGCTTAATGGAAATGAAAAACAGTGAAACGGGATCGATCAAGGCCGTACTCTCCTGGCGGCATGCGGTAAGTCTCGCGGGTCTCGGCCTCGCGATTGCCAGTATCGTCGTGGGTTCCATCAACTTCGGTTGGAGTTATGACCAGATGTTTGCCGTATTTTTCCTTCTTGCAGTCGGCGTTGGCCTGATCAACGGCATGGGAATTAACGGAACAACGAAGGTATTTATTGACGGCTGTGCGAAGATGACAAACGCCGCCTTTATTGTTGGATTCGCCAATGGAATTGGTATTATTTTGACAAACGGAAATATCCTGAATACTATCGTCAACTGGATTTCTAAACCGATTGCGGGGATGGGCGCCGTTATGGGGGCGAACTTTATGTTTATTGCGAATCTGCTTATCAATTTTCTAATCCCGTCCGGTTCGGGGCAGGCGGCTGCCGTCATGCCTTTGATGGTTCCGATTGCAGATATTGCGGGAATTACCCGCCAGGTCGCTGTTCAGGCGTTCCAGTTTGGCGACGGCTTTTCTAACTGTTTGTATCCGACAGCCGGTACTCTGATGGGCGCCCTGGCGATTGCGAAGGTGGACTGGGCGAAATATGCGAAATGGATGATGCCGCTTCTCGGCTGTCAGATCCTGCTGGCATGCACGAGCCTGACTCTGCTCCAGCTGGCTGGCTGGACAGGACTTTAAAAAGTAGTTTATGTTTTAGCAGCAGAAACTGAAGAAAAGGGACAAGATGGGGCTGTTGCAAAATGGAAAAATTCATCAAAATATAGTATACTATTCTTAAATGGAAGACTATATTTTGTATGAAAGATTCATTTTGCGACAGCCCCATTTGTCATGAAAAAACATTTTTATTTGCAGGAATACATCTTCTTGCCCGTTAGAGGCGGACAAGACATTGGGTGTTCACCCGATGTGGAAAAAGCCCAAAGAAACAGAGCAGGAACGCCCTTGAAAAGGAAATAAAGTCATGGTAAAATATGAAAGACAGAGAGCAAAAAAGGCAGATAATGCCAGGAAAGGATGAGAGGGTTCTATGAAAGAGACCGTCTTATTATATGGATTTACTGATCAGGAAAGACTTTCCAGGGTAAAGCGGGCCCTGCTTCCTCTGGGAATGCGGATGAAATGCATTGCTCCCGGAGAATACTTGAACCCGGTGGGACATATGGCAGGGATAAAAGAAATCGAACCAGCCAAAGAAGTTTATGAGGGACCGGAATTTGAAAGAGAGATGATGGTCATGGCCGGGCTTGCCTCCGGGCGGGTGGATGCTGTGATTTATGCCTTAAGGAAAGGCGGCGTTGGGCGGGTGGACTATAAGGCAGTCCTCACCCCGGTCAACCAGTTTTGGGACGCCGTAAAGCTTTATGAGGAGATTGCCAGGGAGCATGAGGCCATGAACGGACAGCCGGAAACTTCCGTGGTATCTGAATAAATGAAAAAAATGGAGGAAAAACATGCAGTACAGAAAATTTGGGAACACAGGTATTGAAGTATCAGCATTGGGCTTCGGGTGTATGCGCCTCCCCCTCAGTGAAGATGGAACCATTCATGAGGAAAAGGCCATTGCCATGATCCGCCGCGCCATTGATAAAGGTGTCAACTATGTGGATACGGCGTATCCGTATCATCAAGGAACCAGCGAATATGTGGTTGGAAAAGCCTTAAAAGATGGATACCGTGAAAAGGTTTATCTGGCTGACAAGCTTCCTGTCTGGCTTCTGGAGTCGGAGGAGGATTTTGATAAATATCTGGATGAGCAGTTAAAAAAATTAGATACAGACCACATTGATTTTTATCTGCTCCATGCGCTGAGCCGTGAGCGTTTTGAGGAAAAGGTAAAAAAATTCCATTTGACAAAAAAGCTGGAGGAAGCGAGAGCCGCAGGAAAAATCCGCTACATAGGCTTTTCCTTCCATGATTCTCTGGATGTTTTTAAGGAAATCATCGACTATTACGATGGATGGGATTTCTGCCAGATCCAGTATAATTATATCAATACAAAGTATCAGGCGGGAACGGAGGGCTTAAGGTACGCGGCAGGAAAGGGCCTTGGCGTTGTTGTTATGGAGCCGCTTCTTGGCGGAAAATTAGCAAACCTGGCTTCTCATGTGGCGGAGGCGTTCCCGGAAGGGAAATCCCATGTGGAATATGCCCTTGATTTTATCTGGGACCAGCCGGAAGTGAGCCTGCTTTTAAGCGGAATGACAGAGCCAGACCAGGTGGAGGGAAACCTTGAATATGCGGACAGAAGCCATGTGGGCATGGTGACGGAGGAAGAGAAGAAGGTATACACGAAGGCAAAGGAAATCTTTGATAAGATGGCCCTTGTAAACTGCACAAAATGCGCGTACTGCATGCCGTGTCCCTTCGGTCTTAATATTCCGGAGCTCTTCGCCGCTTACAATATGACGGCAAGCCATGGAATGAATCCGGCCAAAGCCGCCTATGCGGAGCTTTCTGTCAAGGCGGATGCCTGCCGGGCCTGTCACCACTGCGAGAAGGAATGTCCGCAGCATATTAAGATTAGCGAAATGATGCCGAAGGTAGCCAAGGCGTTCGCATAGCCGGTGCCGAAAAGGAGGTCCTTTTATGTTGAAGAAGGAATATAAGGAAGAAAAGGAGAAGCTGGGCGTACGCCTGGGACTTCTCCAAAGAAAGCTTAAGGATGCAAAGGTTCCTGTTCTGATTGTCTTTGACGGATATGACGCGGCAGGAAAGGGCCTCCAGATCAACCGCCTGATTCAGACACTGGATCCCAGGGGCTTTGATGTCTATACCGGAGACAGGGACGGAGAGGAGGAGCGGATGCATCCGTTCCTCTGGCAGTTCGCCATAAAGGCTCCGGCCAATGGCAGAATCGTAATTTTTGATACAAGCTGGTATAAACGGGTGCAGATGGACCGCTTTGACCGGAGGATGAAGGAAAAAGAGGTGGAAGCCGCTTTTGCGGATATTCTGGCCTTTGAAAGGCAGCTTGTGGACGGAGGATGCGCTTTAATAAAACTTTTCTTCCATATTTCTGAAAAAGAGCAGAAAAGGCGGTTTGAAAAGCTGGAAAGTTCTGACGAAACTTCCTGGAGAGTAAAAAAGGAAGAGTGGGAACGGAACCTTCATTATGAAAAATATGAGAAAATTAATGAAGAAATGCTAGAGAGGACCAATACCCCATACGCTCCATGGACCATCATCGACGCTACTCACAAAGATCAGGCGGCTCTGGCAGTGATGAAAACCGTGGCCGATGCCATGGAGTCGGCTTTAAAGGCCCATGAAGGGGAGCGGGAGCCTGGGGCTTACGAAGGCCCCATACCGCCGGACAAGTATAAAAAAGGGATTCTTTCCGAAGCAGATCTTACAAAGTCCATGGAAAGAGAAAAATATGAAAAGAAGCTTGAAAAGCTTCAGAAAAAACTGGAGCGCCTTCACAGCGAGCTTTACCGCTACCGGATCCCGGTGGTGTTAGGTTTCGAGGGCTGGGATGCCGCTGGGAAAGGCGGAGCCATCCGCCGGCTGACTTCCCATCTGGATCCGAGAGGCTATAAAGTATGTCCGACGGCATCGCCCAATGATGTGGAAAAAATCCATCATTACATGTGGAGATTCTGGAATAACTTCCCCAAGGACGGGCACATCGCGATTTTTGACAGAACCTGGTACGGACGGGTCATGGTGGAACGGATTGAGGGGTTTTGCACGGAAGATGAGTGGCGACGGGCTTACGGGGAGATTAACGACGTGGAAGCACATCTGGTTCGTTCCGGCGCCGTCGTGTTAAAATTCTGGATTCATATTGATAAAGACGAACAGGAAAGACGGTTCAACGACCGGATGAAAAATCCGGAGAAACGGTGGAAAATCACAGATGAAGACTGGCGGAATCGTGAAAAATGGGACCGGTACGAGGAAGCGGTCAATGAGATGCTGGACCGTACTTCCACAAAGGACGCACCCTGGATCGTGGTGGAGGGCAATTCCAAATATTATGCCCGCATAAAGGTTTTGGAGACGGTTGTGGACGCTCTGGAAAAGAAAATAAAGGACGTGGAAAGAGCGAAGAAAAAACATGGGTAACGTAGCGGTAATAGGCGGCGGGGCGGCCGGAATGGCGGCTGCCATCGGCGCTTCTGAAGCGGGCCATCAGGTGGTCCTCTATGAAAAAAACGAGAAGCTTGGAAAGAAACTGTATATTACGGGAAAAGGGCGTTGTAATGTGACGAACGCGTGTGATACAGAGGAGCTGTTTTCCCATATGGTGACCAACAAAAAATTCTTATACAGCGCCATTTACGGGTTTTCCAATTTTGACATGATGGGTCTTTTGGAATCCTGCGGCTGTCCCTTAAAAACGGAACGGGGAAACCGGGTATTTCCCGTGTCGGATAAATCCTCAGATGTAATTTCCGCCCTGGAGCGGAGGCTTCGGGAACGGAATGTGACCGTGCATTTTAATGAGCCGGTAAAGGAGCTTTTGTTTTCTGAAGGCAGATGTAACGGCGTGATTCTGGAAAAGGGGAATGCACATGTCCCGGCCGACGCGGTGATTGTGGCCACGGGCGGCCTTTCTTACCCGGCCACAGGCTCCACAGGGGACGGATACCGCTTTGCCAGGGCGGCAGGCCATACGGTGACGGCGCTTTCTCCGGCCCTGGTGCCTTTTGAATGTCTGGAGGACGATGTGAAATCTCTTCAGGGACTCTCTCTAAAAAATATTGAGGTAACCGTATATGACGGAAAAAAAACTCTGTGGAAAGAATTTGGTGAAATGCTGTTTACCCATTTTGGAGTCAGCGGTCCTGTTGTTTTAAGCGCCAGCAGCTTTGCCGCAAAGGCTATAAAGGAACATCCGCTCGTTATGGATATCGACTTAAAGCCCGCCCTTTCCAAAGAGCAGCTGGATTCCAGGATTCTGAGGGATTTTGCGGAGGAAAAAAATAAGCGGTTTAAAAATTCTCTGGCGCATCTTTTCCCGGCGAAACTGATTCCCGTGATGGTGGAGCGAAGCGGCATTGATCCGGACAAAATGGTCAATGAGGTGACGGCAAAGGAGAGGGAGCGCCTGGTGGAGATCACCAGGGCATTCCGGGTGACCCTCACAGGACTTCGTAGCTTTAAGGAAGCCATCATCACCCAGGGCGGCGTCTCTGTGAAGGAGATCAATCCCTCGACCATGGAATCAAAAAAGGTGCCGGGGCTTTTCTGGGCCGGGGAGGTGCTTGATCTGGACGGCGTGACAGGAGGATTTAATCTTCAGATTGCCTGGTCTACGGGAATGCTGGCCGGTAGAAGCATTTCATGCGAATATGCATGAAAACGCACACCTTTTATCATGAATAAAATAATGGAAATGGAAGCAAAATAGAGGAGGAGAACATGTCTTTTAACGTGGCAATCGACGGTCCTGCCGGAGCCGGAAAAAGTACGGTGGCAAAAGCAGTGGCCGCGGAGAGAAATTACATCTATGTGGATACGGGGGCTATGTACAGGGCCATGGCTCTTTATTTTTTGAGAGAAGGAACGGATAAGTCCGATGAGGCGGCAGTTTCCCGGGCCTGTAAACATGTGGAGGTTACGATTTCTTATGAGGATGGCGCCCAGCAGGTGCTTTTGAATGGAGAAAATGTTTCGGGCCTCATACGCACCGAAGAGGTGGGAAACATGGCTTCCGCCACATCCGGATATCTTCCTGTGCGGGAAAAACTGGTGGAGCTTCAGAAAAACCTGGCAAAGAGGGCTGATGTGGTTATGGACGGCCGTGATATCGGAACCTGCGTGCTGCCGGATGCAGATGTGAAGGTTTATCTGACGGCCAGCTCCCTTGTGAGAGCTAAAAGACGGTATAAGGAGCTTGTGGAAAAGGGCGTGGCCTGTGATCTTTCTGAGATCGAGAAGGATATTATTGACCGGGATTACCGGGACATGCACCGGGAACATTCTCCTTTAGTGCAGGCAGAGGACGCGGTATATCTGGATTCTTCAGACATGACTTTAAAAGAGGTGGTGGATTCCATCCTGAATATGATCGATAAAAAACGCGGCGTGTAGAAGGAGAGGCGGAAATGGAAGTAACTGTTGCGAAAACGGCCGGATTCTGCTTTGGAGTCAGACGGGCTGTGGAAAAGGTCTATGAGCAGATTGAAACCTCAGTAAAGTCTGTTTATACATATGGACCCATCATCCACAACGAGGAAGTAGTCAATGATTTAAAACACAGAGGCGTTTCGGTGATTGAGGATGAGGAACAGCTTAAGGCTCTGAAAAGCGGTGTGGTGATTATCCGCTCCCATGGTGTGGGAAAACGGATTTATGATATTCTGAACGCCAACGGCGTGGAGATCGTGGATGCCACTTGCCCGTATGTGAAAAAAATCCATAAAATCGTTGAGGAACAGTGCAGAGACAAAAGGCATGTCCTGATTGTGGGAGATAAGGCTCACCCGGAGGTGCAGGGAATCAGGGGATGGGGGAATGAAGATACAAAAGTTGTCGAAAACCTGTCGGATTTTGAAAAATTGAGTCTTCCTTCCGGTACGAGACTCTGCATTGTGGCCCAGACGACATTTAATTACAATAAATTTCAAGATTTAGTTGAAAAAATTTCTAAAAAGCGTTATGATATAGTTGTTTTAAATACGATTTGCAATGCGACACAGGAAAGACAAGTAGAAGCAAAGAAGATAGCTTCGCAGGTTGATGTGATGCTGGTAATAGGAGGGAAGAACAGCTCCAATACCCAGAAGCTATACGAGATCTGCCAGAAAGAATGTAAAAATACTTTTTACATCCAGACCCTGGACGACTTAAATCCTGAATGTATCAGTTCTGCGTGCAACGTAGGTATTACGGCAGGGGCGTCAACCCCGAATAATATTATCGAGGAGGTTCATACTAATGTCAGAGTTAAGTTTTGAACAAATGTTAGAAGAATCATTAAAAACAATACGTACAGGAGAGGTTGTCACTGGTAAGGTCATCGACGTAAAAGAAGATGAGATTGTTTTAAATATCGGTTATAAATCGGATGGCATTATTACACGCAGTGAATATACCAACGAATCCAACGTGGATTTAAGAAACCTTGTGCAGACCGGTGATGAGCTGGAAGCCAAAGTCATTAAGGTAAACGACGGCGAGGGCCAGGTTGCCCTTTCCTATAAGAGATTGGCGGCAGACAGAGGAAACAAGAGACTGGAAGAAGCCTTTGAAAATCATGAGGTTCTGACCGCAAAGGTTGCTCAGGTGCTTGACGGCGGTTTAAGCGTAATTGTTGACGAGGCGAGAATCTTCATTCCGGCAAGCCTTGTATCTGATGTATATGAGAAGGATTTATCCAAGTATGCAAACCAGGAAATTGAGTTTGTAATTACGGAGTTCAACCCGAAGAGAAGAAGAGTTATCGGCGACAGAAAGCAGTTAATCGTTTCCAGAAAGGCTGAGATGCAGAAAGCCCTGTTTGAGAGAATCGCTGTTGGCCAGACTGTGGAAGGAACCGTTAAGAACGTAACGGATTTTGGTGCATTTATTGATCTGGGCGGAGCCGATGGACTGCTTCACATTTCCGAAATGTCCTGGGGCAGAGTTGAGAGTCCGAAGAAGGTATTCAAGGTTGGCGACAAGGTAACAGCTCTGATTAAAGATATCAACGGCGAGAAGATCGCTCTTTCCATGAAGTTCCCGGAGACCAACCCGTGGGCGAATGCTGCCGAGAAGTACGCAGCAGGCAATGTGGTAACAGGAAGGGTTGCCCGTATGACGGATTTCGGCGCGTTCGTTGAGTTGGAGGCCGGTGTTGACGCGCTTCTTCATGTATCCCAGATTTCCAGAGAGCACGTTGCAAAACCGGCTGACGTTCTTACAATCGGCCAGGAAATTACAGCCAAGATCGTTGATTTCAACGAGGCTGACAGGAAGATCAGCTTGAGCATAAAGGCTCTGGAGGCCCCAGCTCCCGCTCCTGCCGTGGAGGCTCCGGAAGAGGATAACGAATAGGTCAGATAAAATATGTCTGGAAAGGGTGTCGGGGAACCGGCACTCTTTTTTCGTGGGAAAGACCTTGTTGCTGAATGCATAAAAGCGCTCTGCTCAGGATTGCGCGGTGATGAAAAGAAAGATGTAATAGTTTTGTAAACAAAATCCCATGGGATTCTAAAGAATTGTATGATAGGATAAAAACAAAAACCGTATATCTGTTTTTCTGCCAGTCTCTTTGCAAAGATGAATGGTTACAGAAGATATGGATGTCTGAGAAGGAAAGAGAGGTATGCTTCAATGAAAAAAATGACAAAGCTTGCAGTTGTGGTCTGTGCGGCGGTTATGACTGCTGCTTTTGGGTTTGCGAGCCTTGCGGCGGGCAACCCGCCGGAGCCTGTGATGATGGAAGGGACTGTAGTCTCCGTAGAAAACGGGCGTCTGACGATGAAAAGGAAACTGGGGGATGGAACGGAGGAAATTTTGATTACTATTTCTGAGGATACAAAGATTCTGGAAAGTGTAAACGGATATCCCATACCAGGCGAAAATCTGGAAAAAGGCGAAGCTATCCGGGTGTATGTGGGGCCGGCCATGACTTTGAGCCTGCCGCCTATAACGAATGGAGTGGTAATTCTGGCGGATGTTCCGGCTGATGCCGGATTCCCGGCCTATGCGGCGGTGCAGTCGCTGGTTCAAAATCCGGTTGGCACTGATGGGAAGGGAGGAGATTATACCCTTACAACGACGGATGGAAATACCTATACAGTAAATTCCTCCACAGTCCTTCTTCCATATCTTACAAGGAATATTGTC
This sequence comes from uncultured Lachnospiraceae bacterium, assembly GCA_910586315.1. GTDB lineage: Bacteria > Bacillota > Clostridia > Lachnospirales > Lachnospiraceae > CANRXD01. Next base: position 13,541 of record CAJUIP010000020.1, read on the forward strand.
AGGGCGGAGGACATGACTCCGGGAACCTCGATTCTTTTGTGGACATATGGAGACGGGAACCCGTGTCCGGCCAAAATTGTGATTTTTCAGGGAGAGAATGGATACGAGAACACTGCACAGGAGAAGAATGACTGGGAGAATACGGAAAACGGCTGGCGCTATTATGAAAATGGGGAAATGAAAAAAGGATGGTTTTATGATGGAGAGGACTGGTTTTACTTAAATCCCTCAACGGGAATCATGGAAACAGGATTTGTGACCGTGGATGGAAGAACTTACTTCCTTAAAGAAGACGGCCGGATGCTTACAGAAGCCACGGTGTTTACTCCGGATGAGAATGGTGCTTTGCATATCAGTAAATAGAAGTTATCCCGGACCGGTGATTCCCGGAGGCGGCAAGAACAGCTGCTTCCGGGATATTTTTTATTTACGCGATCAACGAGCCAAAGTCCGTGCTTGCACGAGACCTTGGCGACTATGGTAGAAGGTCTTTCTCACGAAATAAAAAGTGCTTCATGCTTTGTATCGCACTGCGGCGGGAAGGAACACAGTCAAAGCCTCTTAGGATTGAGGAATTTGGGGACCGGGACGGTTTTTGGTCTGCTTTTAAAAAAATCTATTGACATATAATATTATACAAGATATAATATATATACAATACTATATAATATATAATATTGTATAAGACGAAAGGAGGTTGCATATGGTATTTAATACAGGCGCTGCACTCCTTGACGGAATTGTGCTGGCAGCCGTCTCCAGGGAAGCGGACGGAACTTACGGCTATAAAATTACGCAGGATGTGAGAAAGGCCATTGATATTTCGGAATCGACTCTGTACCCGGTCTTAAGGCGGCTTCAGAAAGAAAACTGTCTGGAGGTATATGACATGGCCATTGACGGGAGGAACCGGAGATATTATAGAATCACCGAGACCGGAAGAGTCCAGTTAGCCCTCTATAAATCCGAGTGGTTTACCTATTCTGCACATATTTCCCAAATTTTTCAGGAGGCAAAGATATGAAGAAGGAAACATTTTTGAAAGAGCTGGAATATCTTTTGCAGGATATTCCCGACGAAGATAAGGAGGAAGCTTTATCCTATTACAGAGATTATCTGGAGGAGGCCGGCAGTGAGAATGAGGACAAAGTGATGGAGGAATTCGGAAGTCCCGAACGGGTGGCGGCCATTATCCGGGCGGATATCACCGGGAATTTAAAGGATGGCGGCTCCTTTACAGAAAAAGGGTATGAGGACGAGCGGTTTAAAGATCCCGGCTATCAGGTGGCGAAGCGGTTGGACCTGCCTGATGAAAAGGAAGCGGTTCATGAAAACAGGGAAACACGCACCGAAAGCCGGACTGCGGACGGAGCTTACACCAATGTGGAAGAGAAGCCGTGGACCAGCCGGGTTTTGAAGGTGGTTCTTTTGGGAATCCTGATTCTTGCGGCCAGCCCGTTTTTATTGGGGGCCGGAGGAATTGCGGTGGGAACTGTGGCGGGAATTGCAAGCCTGTTTCTTGGAGCGGTGGTTTTACTTTTGGTTCTGACAGCGACGGCATTCATATTGGGAGTGGTACTTACTGTACTGGGAGGGATCCTGTTATTTACCGCACCCGTGGATGGCTTATTTCTGATAGGAATTGCAGTCATGGGAATCGGTATGGGAATCCTTGGAGTCGTATTGATCTACGGTATCTTTGGAGTACTTATTCCGTTTTGTTTTAAGGCTGTCTGCAGGTTGTTCAAATCCACTGCGGCAGGAAGAAAGGGGGCCAGAAGGGCATGAAAAAGTTTGTAAAATACGGTCTCATTGGCGGATGTGTTTTGGGGCTTGCAGGCGTGGGGCTTGTTACGGCTTCCGTTGCACTGGGGGCAGACATGCAAAGAATCATTAGGTATTTGGATCATCACAGACATTTGGGCGGCTCTGCGCTTGGCAGTTCTGTGATAAGATATCCGCAGGACAGTTATGTGGATGTTGATAAAAACGGCATACGGATAAAGGCCGGGGACGGAGAGCTTGAGCTGGACCAGGACGGAGTACGGCTGAAGGACGGAGACGGAGAACTTGAGCTGGACCGGAGCGGGGTGCGGCTGAAGGACGAAGACGGAGAGCTTGAGCTGGGCCGAAACGGAATACAGCGGAGGGCTGGAGACGGGCAGATACGGGATGACGGAGATGGAGCTTTTTTTAAAACGGAAAATTCCTGGGTTTCGCCTTTGGAAGACGGGAATTTTGAAGCTGGTTACAAGGCTGTAACCAGTCTGGAGGTTAAGGTGTCCGGCGGAACCGTAGGTTTATTTTCACTGGATGAAATCGAAGAACTCACCATAAAAAGTGAGAAGGGAACCCTGGACCATGTAGAGTATAGAGAGTTCGCCCAGGAACAAAAGTTGTCTCTGACTGCCTATGATGGAGAGGACTATCAGCTGTTTATTCCCTCATCCTGGGAGCTTGAAGAACTGGAAGTGGATGTACTCCAGGGCGATTTCAGCGGAGAGAACATACGGGCTTACGATGCCGAATATGAGACAAGGGGAGGAGATCTCCTGGTGTCTCAGATCGGGGGAAGCACTCTGGAACTTAAGGTTACGGGCGGCGCTATGTCCTGGACGGCCGTGAAAGAGATGCCCCGGCTTGTGGAAGCCGACTGTCAAAACGGGGATCTGACGATAGAGCTGCCGGAGGGGATGGACGCAGATGGAATCGGATACGAGATGGAATGTGAGAACGGTCTCATAGAGATTCCAGGCTTTACAGCCGAGGGAACAATGGAAAAGAAAATTTCCGGAAAATCAGGAATGACACGGATGGAACTGGAAACGGAAAACGGAATTATTACGGTTATACAGTAGAGGGAGAGGAGAAAAATGGAAACAAAGAGGTTATACAGGTCAGATACAGACAAAATGCTGCTTGGCGTGTGCGGGGGAATCGGCGAATACTTAAACGTGGATTCGACGGTAATCCGCCTGCTTTGGGCCATCCTGGTCTGCACAGGACCAGGCCTTCTGGCCTATCTTGCGGCCGCCATTATCATTCCGCGGCGTTAAAACGATGAGAAAGCCCTGGCTGCCGGAGATTCCGGCGCCGGGGTTTTTTGCATAATCAGGGATATTTGGGGAATACTTCCAATACAAAAAGAAAGAAGGAGTAGAATCATGCCTAAAAAGAAAAAGGACGAACCCATTGACCCCAATAATTTAAAGCCTGAGGACAAGATGAAATTTGAAATTGCCACAGAGCTTGGACTTGCAGATAAAGTAGTTTCAGGCGGATGGAGATGCCTTACAGCCAAGGAGAGCGGACGTATCGGGGGTCTCATTACAAAAAGAAAAAGGGAGCTGTCCGGGAAATGTGAAGGTAAAACAGACCATTGAAAGATGCGAAGGAAAATCATATAATATAGATGCAGGGTTTGCCTGCTGTGTATGGGCAGAAAATGTAACGGTTCAGAGGGTATCTGAGCTGCTGTCAGAAAAACATCGGGGGCAGCGCGGTGAAGATTTCATTGATTTGTTTTACAGAACGAGGATTTCAGACGGAAAAGAGAATTGCAAAGATACTAAAAGACAGGGAATATTCTGTGTGTCCCTACGTCATGGGAAGGTATGCCATGCAGGCGGCATCCATGGACCATGAAATAAGTTTTGCTCCGGTGAAGGAGGGGACGCTTGCCTTGTGGGCCGGGGAACGGTTTTCGGATTCGGAGGCCATCGGCTTTATCGGGGCCTGCGGAATCGCTGTGCGGGCCATTGCCCCCTATATACGGGACAAAAGAACAGACCCGGCGGTGGTGGTTCTGGATGAAGCGGCCCGGTTTGTGATTCCGCTTCTTTCCGGACATCTGGGCGGGGCCAACTGTTTGGCGGAGCTTTTGGCAAAAGCGCTGAAAGCCCAGGCGGTGATTACCACAGCCACCGATGTGAACCGCAGATTCGCGGTGGACGTCTTTGCGAAGGCCCATGGCCTGGTGATTGACAATATGACTCTCGCAAAGGAGGTTTCCGCGGATCTTCTTTCCGGAGAGCCGGTGGGGCTCTTTTGCGATTTTCCCGTTGACGGTCCGGTCCCCGACGGACTTTTTATGGACACTCTTGGCCAGAGAAATCTCTGGATTACCGTATGGAAAAAGGAAAGGGGACTCCCGCCGCAAAAGAGGATGCTCAGGCTGATTCCCAGATGTGTGGCTGTGGGAATCGGATGCCGGAGAGGAACGGAAAAGGGAAAGCTTTATGAAGAAATACAGAAGACGCTGGAGGAAAACAGGATTGATATACGGGCGGTCTGTGCTCTCTCCAGCATTGATTTAAAGAGCGGAGAGGCTGGAATTACAGAGCTTTCCAGAGAGCTTAAAATCCCCTTTCTGACGTATTCGAAGGAGGAGTTAGAGCGCGTGGACGGAAGCTTTACAGAATCAGAGTTTGTAAAAAAGACCACAGGAGTTGGAAATGTCTGCGAGCGGGCGGCCATGGCTGCCTGCCTGGAGACTTCAAAAACGGCGAGGCTTCTGGTGAAAAAGCATGCCTGTGACGGCGTGACAGTGGCAGCGGCCTGCTTTCTTCCGGAGCTGTTTTCTTCAAGGGAGGAAAGCGTATGATGATATTGGTGACAGGGGCCAGCGCCAGCGGGAAATCGGCTTTTGCGGAAAAGCGCCTTGTGGACATGGGCGAAAAAAAGCGTATGTATGCCGCCTGCATGATTGCATGGGATGAGGAGTGCAGAGAACGGATCCGGCGGCACAGGGCCATGAGGAAGGGAAAAAAGTTTGAGACCAGAGAATGCCCCGTGGATCTGGAAAGCCTTAAGATTCCGGAAAAAAGCGCCGTACTTCTGGAATGCATGTCAAACCTGGCGGCCAACGAGCTGTATCGGGAGGACATGGATGCCGGGGCTGATATTTCCGTCCGCGGCCCGAAGGCCGGGGAGAGGATTTTAAGAGGACTTTATAAAATCAGAAGCCGGGCAGAGGACCTTGTGGTGGTGACGAACGAGGTTTTCAGCGACGTGGATCTCTATGACAGGGAGACGAAGGAGTACAGGAGACTCCTCGGGAGTCTGAATCAGGAACTTTTTCACATGGCGGATGAGGCATGGGAAGTGGTTTGCGGCATTCCTGTGTGTTTAAAGGGAAAGCAGAGTGTCATCTGCGGGCGGGAAGATAAAGAAGAGCAGAGGATGGCCTGCGGACGTGAAGATAAAAAAGAACAAAGGGTGGACTGGGGCCATAAAAATAAGGAAGAACGGAGAATGGCCCGCAGTTGTGAAGGCAAAGAAGAACAGAGGATGGCCTGCGGCCGGGAAGGCAGAGGAGTACATATGAGGCTGATTGTGGGGGGAGTGCACCAGGGAAAAAGGGAAGCGGCATTAAAACTTCTGGGCCGGGAGCCGGAGACTGCGGCGGAAACCGTGGCGGATGGCGGAAGGGATTCCTTTGATGCAGCCCTGAAAGGGAAGCTGGTTTTAAATTTCCATGAATATATCCGGCGGTTTTCTTTTCTGGAGCCTGAGGAAGCCAGAGGTAACATGCGCCTGTTTTTAGAGCAGCTTAAGAAAGAAAATCCGGCTGCTATCGTGGTCTCGGATGAAATCGGCTGCGGGATTGTCCCCATGGCAAGAGAGGACAGGTTGTGGAGGGACCTGCTGGGGGAGGCTCTTCAGGACCTGGCCGGGGAGTCGGATGAGGTTTACCGGGTAATATGCGGATGTGTGCAGACGCTGAAAAGGGGAAAATACGATGGAATATAAGCACGGAGGAGATGTATATCGTAATCGGCAGGTGGAACTGGATTTTTCTGTTAATATTAATCCCCTTGGGATGCCGGAAGCTGTGAGACAGGAAGCCATGGCAGGAGTTCTGGAAAGCGCCCGCTACCCGGACAGCCGGTGCGGGAGGCTCAGGACGCTTACGGCAGAGCATTATCAGGTGCCGGAGGACTGTCTCATATTCGGAAATGGGGCGGCGGAGCTGATTTTCGGGATTGCCCGGGCTTTGGCGGCAAAAAAGGCCGTCCTTCTCGCGCCGTCCTTTACAGAATACGAGGCGGCTTTGAAATGCATGGGGACGGACTGCCGCTTTTTCTATTTAAAAGAGGAAGACGGATTCCGGCTGCCTGTGGAAGAATATCTGGGATTTTTGGAGAAGGAAGCCCCGCAGCTTATTTTCCTGTGCAACCCGTCCAATCCTGTGGGAACGGTGACGGAGCGGGAGGATATGAAAAAAATTCTTGATTTTTGTGGTGCCCACGGGATTTTTGCCGTGGTGGACGAGTGCTTTCTGGATTTTCTGGAAAGCGGCAAAGACCTGTCTGTGGCAGATGAGGCGGCAGGGGGCAATGAAGGCCTTTTCGTGCTCCACGCCATGACGAAAATTTTTGCCATGGCGGGCCTCAGGCTGGGATATGGCTTCCTTGGGAACAGAAGACTTATGGAGTCCATGGAAAGCTCCGTTCAGCCCTGGAGTGTGTCCATTCCGGCCCAATATGCGGGATGCGCCGCCTTTGGGGACTGGAGGAATCCTTATCTTTGCGCCACCCGGGAACTTTTAAGAAGTCAGCGGGAATATCTGGGAAGGGGCCTTTTGGAGGCAGGCTTTTCCCTTTTTGATTCCCGGGCCAATTTCCTTTTTTTTAAGGACTCTGCTAGGAGAGAGGAACGGGAGCTTTACCGGTATTTCCTGGAACATAAAATACTAATCCGCTGCTGTGACGATTACAGGGGGTTAAACGGGCGGTTTTACAGAATCTGCGTGAAAACACTGGAGGATAACGAACGGTTTCTAAAGACCTTGCAGGGGTACATTTGAGGTTACAATTCATGGGGCGGGGAACGCCCGATGAACAGGAACCATTTAAGAAAAAACATTTAAGAAAAAACAAATCTCCTGTTGCAGAAACGATGCAAAGCTGATATACTCTTAAAAATAACTAAAATGGAGTTCGTAAACGGAGTTTATTGACAAACATAAGAAAGAGAGGGAACCTTAAAATGGGTAAGATCATTGGAGAGGGCATTACATTTGATGACGTGCTGCTGGTACCGGCGTATTCAGAAGTAATTCCCAATCAGGTTGATGTTTCCACAAACCTGACGAAAAAAATCAAATTGAATATTCCTTTCATGAGTGCGGGAATGGATACGGTTACGGAACATCGTATGGCTATCGCAATGGCAAGACAGGGCGGTATCGGTATTATCCACAAAAACATGTCGATCGAAGCGCAGGCAGAAGAAGTTGATAAGGTTAAGCGTTCAGAAAACGGAGTTATCACGGACCCATTTTATTTGTCCCCGGAACATACATTAAAGGATGCCGATGAACTGATGGCAAAATTCCGTATTTCCGGTGTTCCGATCACAGAAGGCCGGAAGCTGGTGGGAATTATCACCAACCGTGACTTAAAATTTGAGGAAGATTACTCCAAAAAGATTAAGGAGTGCATGACCTCCAAAAATCTGGTTACGGCAAAAGAGGGAATCACCATGATGGAAGCAAAGAAGATTCTTGCCAAGGCAAGAGTGGAAAAGCTGCCGATTGTGGATGACGATTTCAACCTAAAGGGACTCATAACCATTAAGGATATTGAAAAGCAGATTAAGTATCCGAACTCCGCAAAGGATTCCTACGGAAGACTTCTCTGCGGCGCTGCCGTTGGAATTACTGCCAACGTGCTGGAGCGTGTGGAGGCTCTGGTGAATGCAAAGGTGGATGTAGTCGTGCTGGATTCGGCTCACGGACATTCCGCAAACGTAATCCGCTGCGTGAGAATGATTAAAGAGGCCTTCCCCGAGCTGCAGGTGATTGCGGGAAATGTGGCCACGGGAGCCGCCACAAAGGCCCTCATGGAAGCCGGCGTCGATGCCGTAAAGGTGGGCATCGGACCCGGTTCCATCTGTACGACCCGTGTGGTTGCGGGAATTGGCGTACCGCAGATTACCGCGGTGATGGACTGCTATGAGGCGGCCAGGGAATATGGCGTTCCGATCATTGCAGACGGCGGTATCAAATACTCCGGCGATGTGACAAAGGCTCTGGCAGCAGGCGGAAGCGTCTGCATGATGGGAAGTATGTTTGCCGGATGTGATGAGAGCCCGGGAGACTTTGAGCTTTATCAGGGAAGAAAATACAAAGTGTACCGCGGTATGGGCTCCATCGCCGCTATGGAAAACGGCAGCAAGGACCGTTACTTCCAGACGGATGCCAAGAAGCTGGTTCCTGAAGGCGTTGAGGGACGCGTGGCATATAAGGGATATGTGGAAGATACCGTATTCCAGATGCTGGGCGGCTTGCGGGCAGGTATGGGATACTGCGGCGCCCAGACAATCAGAGAGCTTCAGGAAAACAGCCATTTCGTGAAAATTTCCGCTGCTGCGCTTCGTGAGAGCCATCCTCATGATATTCATATTACGAAGGAAGCTCCCAACTACAGCATTGACGAATAAGAGAAAAAATCAGGGGGACAGGCTGCACGGCCGGGCGGTGATACCGTCCGCCGGGCAGCCTGTTCTTGCCTGATATAACGGCATGAAAACGACTGGGAATTTATATATAGAAACAAAGGAGTTTATCATTGAGTATATTAAACGTTGAACATTTAAGCCATGGGTTCGGGGACCGGGCGATTTTTACGGATGTGTCATTTCGTCTTTTAAAGGGGGAACACATCGGACTGATCGGCGCCAACGGCGAAGGAAAATCCACTTTTATGAGCATCATCACGGATAAGCTGATGCCGGACGAGGGGAAAGTGGAATGGGCAAAGAACGCCCGGGTCGGATATCTGGACCAGCATACGGTTCTGGAAAAAGGAATGACCATCCGGGATGTGTTAAAAAGCGCCTTCGTCTTTCTGTTTGAGATGGAAGAGAAGATGAATGCCATCTGCGACCGGATGGGGGAGGCGGCGGAGGAAGAAATGAATGCCATGATGGAGGAGCTTGGAACCATCCAGGACCTTTTGATGGCCCATGACTTCTATGTGATTGATTCTAAAGTAGAGGAAATCGGACATGCCTTCGGCCTGGATGAAATCGGCCTGGATAAGGATGTGGACGAGCTGTCCGGAGGCCAGAGGACGAAGGTGCTTCTCGGCAAACTTCTGCTTGAAAAGCCGGATATTCTTCTTTTGGATGAGCCCACCAACTATCTGGATGTGCAGCATATCGAGTGGCTGAAGCGGTACCTTCAGGAATATGAGAATGCCTTTATTCTTATTTCCCATGATATTCCCTTTTTAAACAGTGTGGTAAATCTGATTTACCACATGGAGAATCAGAAGTTAGACCGCTATGTGGGAGATTATGATAAATTCCTGGAGGTTTACGAGATGAGAAAGAGCCAGCTGGAGGCTGCCTACAAGCGCCAGCAGCAGGAAATTGCACAGCTTCAGGATTTTGTGGCGAGAAACAAGGCGCGCGTAGCTACCAGAAACATGGCCATGTCCAGACAAAAGAAGCTGGATAAAATGGAGGTTATTGAGCTGGCAAAGGAAAAACCTAAGCCGGAATTTCATTTTCTCAACGCCAGGGCCGCCGGAAAAATGATTTTCGAGACCAGGGACCTGGTCATCGGCTATGAGGAGGCTCTTTCCAAACCCTTAAATTTCTCCATGGAACGAGGAGAAAAAATTGCCGTCACAGGGGCTAACGGAATCGGAAAAACCACTCTTTTAAAGAGTATTATGGGATTAATCCCGTCCCTGTCCGGCTCGGTGGAGCTGGGGGACTACCTGTATATCGGCTATTTTGAACAGGAGATGGCGCCGGGAAATACCACCACATGCATCGAAGAAATCTGGAAGGAATTTCCCTCTTACACCCAGTACCAGGTACGTTCGGCCCTGGCCAAATGCGGCCTGACTACGAAAAACATCGAGAGCCAGGTCCGCGTCCTTTCCGGCGGTGAGCAGGCTAAGATAAGACTCTGTAAGCTAATCAACAGGGAGACAAATATCCTGCTCTTAGACGAGCCCACCAACCATCTGGACGTGGATGCCAAAGAAGAGTTAAAGCGCGCCCTGAAGGAATATAAGGGCGCCGTACTTTTAATCTGCCATGAGCCGGAGTTTTATGAGGGGCTGGTATCCAAAGTATGGGATTTGAGCCGGTGGTCTTTAAAGCTTTAAATCAGGCGATGCGGACTTTCTCAAACTTCCGGATGAAATCCACGCAGAAATCTGCGGTGGCGTTTAACATTTCTTCGCCCCATTCTGCCGTGGCCGTTTCCGGAGAATCGGGACCGTACCAGCCGCATGAGGAATAATGGTCCACCCGGCGGGGAACCGGAACGGAGATGCCGTTGGAGTATACATGAAAGGACCCGGCAAAGGTAAGGTCTTCGCTTAAGTCTTTAGGCGCGAAGGGCATGAAATATTCCATATGTACAAAGGAAGGATGGATGGCCAGCATGGCTGCCGTCTCTTCACCGCCGCCATGGCCGCCTTTCCATTTGGGGTTTATGTCCCCGGCCAGAGTCCACCAGTTTAAAAGGCAGCCCAGGGCGTGCTTTTTGTCCAGGTCCAGGCAGACGTCCTGGAGAACAGGCGTATTGCCGCCGTGGCCGTTTAAAAAGACGAATTTGCGGATTCCGTGGCCGTAGAGCTGATCCGCCACACGGGAGACCAGATCATAAAGGCCCTGGGAGCCGATGGTGATGGTTCCGGGGAAACGGGCGTGCTGGTCCGCGACACCGAAGGGGATTGTGGGAGCGATGAGAATTCCCAGCCGGTCGTCCATCCGCTCGCAGAGAGCCCGCGGAATGAGAAAATCTGTTCCCAGTGCAAGCTGGGAACCGTGGTTTTCCGTGCTGCCGACGGGGATGATGGCAATGTCCTTCTGTTCAAAATATTCTTTTGCCTGTACCCATGAAATTTGTTCAAGAAACATAGAGCTGCCTCCTTTTTGGAAAGATGCAGGGACAGTCTGTACTGCCCCCAGCCTGGTTATTTGCCAAACAATGTACAAGTTTCTTTTAGTATATCACAGGATGGGGCAAAGTACCAGTACAGCCCTGATCTAGTTCGCTTTTTCTGTATGGGGAAGACGTCCGCGGAAAAAGCGCTTTTTGCATTCTGACCAGGAAAAGGGAATGAGCGGATAGATGTAGCTCTTTCCGGCGATGGTTTTGTTGAAGATAATGGCCAGAGCGCAGAGGACCGTTCCCAAAAGGAATCCCCAGAGGTTTAGCAGCGATGTAAAAATCAGAAGAATGACGCGCATGAATTTAAGCGCATACCCCATTTCAAAGCTGGCCTGGGAATAGTTTGCTATGGTCACGAAAGCCATGTACAGCATGGTTTCCGAGTTGAACCATCCGGATTTTACGGAGTATTCCCCCAGCACAATACCGGCAATGACGCTTAAAGGCGTGGTCAGCATGCTTGGCGTGTTGACAGCCGCGAGCCGCAGTCCGTCAATGGCAAACTCCAGAATTAAAAGCTGCCAGATCAGGGGGACAAACTGTTCGTCCGCAATCTGGATGAATTCCAGCCATTCGGGGATCCACTGGGGATTCTGCATGAGAAGGAGCCAGACCGGGGTTAAAAAGAGCGTAAGGAAGGAGACAGTCATTCTGGAAAGCCGCAGATAGGTTCCGGTGACTGGCGGAAAATAATAGTCGTCGGCCTCTTCAATAATGTCAAAGACAGAGGAGGGCAGAATCATGCAGGAGGGAGAGTTGTCCACAAGAATGATAATATTGCCCTCTAAAATGGATGCAGCCGCCGTATCGGGCCGCTCGGAAAAACGGAACTTGGGGAAGGGGTTGAACCACTTATGGGGGAAGAGACATTCCGCCAGGCTTTCCTGGTTCATGGTCAGGGCATCCACATGGAGATTCTCAATGCGCTTTTTGATGGTGGCAAGAAGGTTTTCGTCTACCCGTTTTTTCATGTAGCAGATGGCGATATCCGTATGGGAGCTTTCGCCGGCCTGCATAATCTCCACAGTGAAATTTACGTCGCGGATTCTCCTTCGGATTAAAGCGGTATTAAAGATCAGAGTTTCCACAAAGCCGTCCCGGGAGCCGCGGAGCACTTTGTCCTTTTCTGGTTCCGTGACACCTCTGGCCGGATAGGTGCGGCAGTCTATGGTAATGCATTTGTCGTATCCGTCGATGAACATGCAGGAGAGGCCGGAAAAAAGCTGGATTATGATGGCAGAGTCCTCATCTTCCAGTCCGGTTTCTCCATAACTTACATACTTTTTAGAGAAATCATGGGCGGTTTGCGGCATGTCCTCCGGCTTTATGGAGGCGAAGGCCTGCATTAAACGCAAAAGCACTTCGTCCTTTGTGAAACCATCCACAAAGTAAATAACGGCCTGCTTCCCGCCGATTTCTAAGGTATGGTATACGATGTCAAAGTTGGTATCGACATCCAGAATTTTGTGAAAATGTAAAATATTGGCTCGAAAATCTGATGAAAGCTTCATGACGCTGTCCTTTCCCAATGAAAATTCAATCTGCCGCTGCCGCGGCCCGCCGCAGGCGGAGAATCCTGCAATGCAGTTTTTTTTATTTGCTGGAAAGGATACCCCAAACCGTAAAAATTTATTCGTACGGCCAGAGGCAGAGGCGCAGACTGGCGGGAACTGTTATCAACAGCCATATGTTTTGTGCAAAGTTTACTAAAAATTCGTTGACGGAATTGTCAAATTGTGTTATATTACATAAGCACTGATAGCAGAGGGGAATCGTTTCGGCGAACTATATAGTGTAAAATATTTTGAGCGTGAAGAGAGGCTGTATTCTTGGGGGGAATACAGCCTCTCGCCTTCGCTTCGCAGTCAGGAGCACGTATAACGCCGGTTTAAGAAACACCGGAGAGGGAGCGGATCACTTCTCCGGCAATCAGAAGGCCGGCCACAGACGGCACAAAGGAAATACTTGCGGGGGCGGGGCGGCCGGAGCTCTTTTCCTCACCGGCTGTCTGGGGCACGCGGGGCGGTTCTTCCGAGTACAGGACCCTAAGGGCGGGGATATCCCGCTTCTTTAATTCCCTCCGCATGACGCGGCAGAGGGGACAGACATTTGTGTCATAGATATCTGCGATTTTAAAGGCTTCCGGATGGAGCTTGTTTCCGGTTCCCATGGAAGCGATCATGGGAATCTTGCGGGATGCGGCATAGGATGCCAGGGCAATTTTTGCGCTTACGGTGTCGACGGCGTCAACGATGTAATCCGGTGTGCATGGAAAAGAAGAAAATATATGTTCTGTATTTTCCGGAAGAACAAAGGAATCGCAGACGGTAACGGCGCAGTCCGGGTTGATATCGGAAAGCTTCTGCTTCATAACCTCAGTTTTTTTTTGTCCCACGGTGCTTAAAAAGGCGATGTTCTGGCGGTTTATGTTGGAAGGAGCCACGGTGTCGGCGTCCGTGAGAAAAAGACTCCCGATTCCAGCTCTCGCCAGAGCTTCGGCGCAGTGGCCGCCGACGCCCCCCAGACCGAATACAGCCACAGAGGCACGGGACAGTTTTGAAAACCCGTCTTCTCCCAGAAGCTGGATGGTGCGTGTAAAGATTTCATTCATGGTTCTATTCTCCATTTGAATTTTAATTGTAACAGCGGGTGATTGACCGGAGAGGGAACAGTAACATCAGTCTAACATAATATGCAGATACACTCAATTCCAAACTTCCCTTTTTCTGTAAAAACGTGTATAATGGAGGGGAACGATGGAAATGAAATGTAAAATGAAGATAAAGGAGTGAAAAAATGAAAGACGGCTTTCTCCGTGTCGCAGCCGCTACGCCTGAAATCAAAGTGGCGGATCCTGTGTACAATGGAAATGAGATTTTAAAGCTGATGGAGGAGGGAAAGAAAAAGGGAGCAAAAATCATGGTGTTTCCGGAACTTTGCCTCACCGGCTATACCTGCGGAGATTTGTTCCTTCAGGATACTTTACTGGAAAACGCCAGGAATGAGTTAAGGCGGCTGGAAGAGGTGTCCAAGGGAATGGATATGCTGGTGTTTGTGGGACTTCCCTTCGAAAAGGGAGGAAAGCTTTATAATACGGCGGCCGCCATCCAGAACGGACAGGTTCTGGCCTTCATCACAAAGATGAATATTCCAAACTATGCGGAATTTTATGAGCTGCGTCATTTTAATCCCGGCCCGGCGGTACCGGAGACCGTTTTGTGGGGAAACAGAGAGGTTCCTTTTGGAAGCAATATTCTTCTTGAATGCGGGGAAATACCGGAGCTCATTGTGGCAGGTGAAATCTGCGAGGACGTGTGGGTCATGGATCCTCCCAGCATTTCCCACGCAAAGGCCGGGGCAACGGTAATCATTAACTGCTCCGCCAGCGATGAAACAACGGGAAAACATCTTTACAGAAACAGCCTGATTTCCGGCCAGTCCGCAAGGCTCGTCTGCGGCTATGTTTATGCCAATGCGGGAGAGGGAGAGTCCACCCAGGATCTGGTATTTGGCGGCCACAATATGATCGCGGAAAATGGTACGGTTTTAGCAAGCTCCAGACGGTTTGAGAATTCCGTAATCTATGGCGATCTGGATCTTCAGAGAATACGAAATGAGAGGCGGAAAATGAACACCTTCCGGACAGAGGCCCCGGGAAGCAGGTATGTCCGTGTTCCCATTCATATCCGCAGGGAAGCTCTGAAGCTGGAGCGGTATATTGATCCGGCTCCTTTTGTTCCCTCCGACGGGAAGGCAAGAGACGCGCGCTGTGAGGAAATTCTGACCATTCAGGCCATGGGTTTAAAAAAGCGTCTGGCTCATACGGGGTGTACGCATGCGGTGGTGGGAATTTCCGGTGGTCTGGATTCCACGCTGGCTCTCCTTGTGACGGCAAGAGCCTTCGATATGGAAAAGATTCCGAGAGAGAATATTCTGTCCGTTACGATGCCCTGCTTTGGTACCACAGACCGCACCTACAACAATGCCTGTACTCTGACCCGCAGGCTGGGCGCAGAGCTTAAGGAGGTCAATATAAAGGAGGCAGTGGCTGTCCATTTCAGGGATTTGGGCCACAGCATGGAGGTTCACGATGTGACCTACGAAAACTCTCAGGCAAGAGAAAGAACCCAGGTGTTAATGGATCTGGCCAACCAAAACGGAGGCCTGGTGATCGGTACGGGGGATATGTCGGAGCTGGCGCTGGGATGGGCTACCTACAATGGGGATCATATGTCCATGTACGGCGTCAACGCATCGGTTCCCAAAACTCTGGTGCGCCATCTGGTGCGGTATTATGCCGATACCTGTCAGGATGAAGAATTAAAGAAGGTGCTTTACGATATTCTGGATACACCGGTGAGTCCGGAGCTTCTTCCGCCTGCCGACGGCATGATTTCTCAAAAAACAGAGGATCTTGTGGGCCCTTATGAGCTTCACGATTTCTTTATGTACTATATTCTGCGGTTCGGATACGGTCCTGCAAAGATTTACCGTCTGGCGAAGATCGCTTTTTCGGGCGTTTATGAGGACAGAGTGATTTACAAATGGTTAAACACCTTTTACCGGAGATTTTTCTCCCAGCAGTTTAAACGTTCCTGTCTTCCGGACGGCCCGAAAGTCGGCTCGGTGGCAGTGTCTCCCAGAGGCGATCTCAGAATGCCGTCGGATGCCGCAGGGCGTATCTGGATGGAGGAATTGAAGGCCTTAAATCCGGAGGGTCCGGATGATTAGCAGCACAAAGAACGAACAGGTGAAAGCAGTCATAGAATTAAAGAAACGGGCAAAGGCCAGAGACGGGCAGGGACTTTTTGTGACGGAGGGAGTCCGGATGGCCATGGAGCTTCCAAAAGACCGTACCGTCCGCCTTTACGTTTCGGAAAGTTTTCTTAAAAATGCGGATAACCAGGCGTTTCTTGCCGAATTTCCGGCTTATGAGGCCGTAACGGATTCTGTGTTTGAGGCCATGTCCGATACCCGGACGCCTCAGGGGGTTCTGGCTCTTGTAAGGCAGTATGAATATGGACTTTCCGATCTTTTAAAGGACAGAAGAGCCGCCCATCTGATGTTTCTCGAAAATATCCAGGATCCGGGAAATCTGGGGACCATTGTGCGGGCCGGAGAGGGCGCCGGAATTACCGGTGTCATCATGAGCAGAGATACGGTGGATATTTACAATCCAAAGGTCATTCGTTCCACTATGGGGTCTGTGTTCCGGGTCCCTTTTCTATATGTTGATGATATGCGGAAAACAGCGGAGAAGTTTAAGGAAAAGGGAATTCGCCTGTTCGCGGCCCATCTTGCCGGAAGGAATAATTACGAGGAAGAGGATTATACTGGTAACACGGGTTTTCTTATAGGAAATGAGGGGAACGGCTTGAGCGAAGGACTTTCTCTTCTGGCTGACGCATGGGTGAAAATTCCCATGGCAGGGAGGGTGGAATCCTTAAATGCCGCGGTGGCGGCATCTATCCTGATGTTTGAGACCGCAAGGCAGAGGAGAAGCCGGCGACAGGAAAACTTATAAAGGAGGAGCCGATAGAGGAGAGACCAATGGAGAAGAAGCCAGGATAGAGAAATGGGGAAAGGGAAAGCAGATAAAGATAAAGGAGATAAAGAAAAGGAGATGAGGCAGTGGAAATGATAGGCTGGCTTGTGGCTTTTGTGATTTTTGTCGGGATTGAAATAAATACCATGGCGCTTACTACCATCTGGTTTGCCGGGGGTGCACTGATTGCATTCTTTGCCGCTCTGGTCGGTTTTTCCGTCCGGGTGCAGCTTGTTACATTTCTGGCAGCCTCTTTTATGCTTTTGTATTTCACAAGACCCTTTGCCGCAAAGTTTATTAATAAGGGGACGGTGAAGACAAATACAGACAGTCTTATCGGCAGAAAAGCCAGAGTGACTGTGAAAATCAATAATAATCTGTCTTCTGGCGCGGCTGTTTTAAACGGTCAGGAATGGACGGCCAGGGCAGTGGAGGATGAGATGGAAATTCCGGAGGGAGAGACTGTGATCGTAAAGGAAATCCGCGGAGTGAAACTGATTGTGGACCGTATTTTAAAGGAGAAGTAAAATGGGAATAGGTTTTTTTAGCGTTGTTTTGCTGGTACTTGTAATTCTTTTGGTGCTGGTGTCCTGCATCCGCATTGTGCCTCAGGCTCAGGCAGTAGTTGTAGAGCGCCTGGGAGCGTATCTGGACACCTGGTCTGTGGGAGTGCATTTTAAAATGCCCTTTATTGACCGTGTGGCCAAACGGGTGATTTTAAAGGAACAGGTGGTAGACTTTGCACCGCAGCCGGTAATCACAAAGGATAATGTTACCATGAAAATTGACACGGTGGTATTTTTTCAGATCACGGATCCGAAGCTCTACGCGTATGGCGTGGAAAATCCCATCATGGCCATAGAAAACTTAACGGCTACCACCTTAAGAAATATCATCGGCGACCTGGAGCTTGACCAGACCTTGACATCCAGGGAAACCATTAACACAAAAATGCGGTCTGCCCTGGATGTGGCTACAGATCCCTGGGGCATCAAGGTAAATCGTGTAGAGCTTAAGAACATCATTCCGCCGTCCGCCATTCAGGATGCAATGGAAAAACAGATGAAGGCGGAGCGGGAACGCCGTGAGTCCATCCTTCGGGCAGAGGGTGAGAAAAAATCCACAATTCTTGTGGCAGAAGGTAAAAAGCAGTCCGCCATCCTGGATGCGGAGGCTGACAAACAGGCAGCGATTCTTCACGCTGAGGCGGAAAAGGAAAAGAGAATCCGGGAGGCGGAAGGTCAGGCGGAGGCTATCCTTAAGATTCAGCAGGCCAATGCAGACGGAATCCGTATGATTAAGGAAGCCGGGGCAGACCAGGCAGTGCTGACCTTAAAGAGTCTGGAGGCTTTTGCGAAGGCCGCGGACGGAAGAGCCACAAAGATTATCATTCCGTCAGAAATTCAGTCCATGGCAGGCCTTACAAAGAGTATTGCTGAGATTGCTTCCAATGAAAGCAGCCGTTGATTTAAACAGGGAGTATGGGATTGTCCTGGAGGGCGGCGGCGCCAGAGGGGCTTACCAGATAGGCGCATGGAAAGCCCTCCGGGAAGCAGGAATAAAAATCCGGGGAGTTGCCGGAACCTCAGTCGGAGCTCTGAATGGAGCGCTGATCTGCATGGATGACTTAAAAAAGGCCGAGGAAATCTGGAGCACTATGGCCTACTCCAGGGTCTTCCATGTGGAAGATGACCTGATGGAGCGCTTAAGAAAGCTGGAGATAAGATCCTTTGATTTTGCGGAGCTTGCCGCGGAAGTGAAAAAGGTGGTAGCCGGGCGCGGGCTCGATATCGGGCCTTTAAAGCAGCTGATTGCAGACACGATTAACGAAGAAAAAATCCGGAAATCTACCTGCGATTTTTATGCCACCACTTTTTCTCTCACGGACCGGAAGGAGATTAATTTTGATGTGAAGGTGGCGCCGGAGGGGACCATGAAGGATATGCTTCTGGCCAGCGCTTATTTTCCGGGCTTTAAAAATGAAAAGCTGGGCGGAAAAACTTATATGGACGGCGGCAGCGTCAACAATGTTCCCGTCAATGTGCTGACGGAACGGGGGTATAAGGATATCATAGTGATACGGATTTACGGAATCGGCGTTGACAAAGAGAAAAGGTTTACGCCTCCTTTGGATGTGACCATTCACAGGATTGCACCCAGAAAGAACCTGGGAGGGATTCTGGAATTCGACAGCGCCAGGGCAAAACGAAATATGCTTCTGGGATATTACGATGCCGGAAGACTTTTATATGACCTTGTGGGAAGAAAATATTATTTTTATATGCCCCGGTCAGAGGCGTATTATTTTGATAAAATGATGTCGGAGCTTTCGCTTTTTGCCCGCTATCTGCTTCCCGGCAAAGAGCCAAAAGAGCTTTTGGGCTACCGGGCATATACGGAAGGAATTTTTCCGGCGCTGGCAAAGAAAATGCGGCTTCCGGCCCAATGGAATTACAGAGATTTTTATGGCGTCGTTCTGGAAATCTGTGCAAGAAAGTTGGAACTGGAGGTTTTCCATATCTATACCGTGGAGGAAATCATGGAGAAGGTTCACAGGGCACTGGCGCAGCCTTGCATTCTGTGACGCACATCTGATGGAAAGCAATTTTCAAACACGCTCTAAGAAAACAGCAAGTTAGGAGAAGTATCGGATGTCTGGAAATGAAAGAAGACGCAAGGTCAGAGGAGAGTCCATGGCATTAGACACACTGCACATTGTCATAGGAATTGCAGTGGTGGTTATGGCAGCAATCTCCTTTGTAAACCCGGAAGAATATATGTTTTTCTTTCCGGTGATATTCTTTCTGGCGGCCGTTCTTAATCTGGTTACCGGAAAGTACAGGCTGAAACACAGCGTGAGAAACCACAAAAAAGAGGCGGCGGCCATTTTGCAGATGATATTCGGAATCATTCTGCTGGCGCTTGCAGCTGTCAGCGCGGTCAGCATATGGTGGAGATAAAAAAGTCCCGCCGCAGTGCGGGAAGCTTTAAACGGAGGGAAAGATGAAGGGAGAAATCCTCAGATTACTGAAGGAAACAAACGGATATCTTTCCGGACAGGAGTTATGTGAGAAATTCGGGGTTTCACGGACTGCTGTGTGGAAGGTGATTAACCAGTTGAAGGAAGAGGGATATGAAATTGAAGCAGTCAGAAACAAGGGGTATGCCTTAAAGAGCGTTTCCGATGTGCTTTCCAGGGAGGAACTGAAAAGTTCCATTGAGACCAGATGGGCAGGCGCCAATGTGGTCTGTTTTGACAGGACGGATTCCACCAACATCCAGGCCAGAAAGCAGGCGGAGGCCGGGGCTCCCCATGGAACTCTGGTGGTTGCGGAACGGCAGGACGGAGGAAAGGGGCGGAGAGGAAGAGGTTGGGAGTCGCCCTCCGGAGTCGGAATCTGGATGAGTATCCTTTTAAGGCCTCAGATCAGTTCCCTTTCCGCTTCCATGCTGACGTTGGTGATGGCCCTGGCTGCCGAGAAGGGGATCAGGGAGGCCGCCGGTCTGAAAAGTCAGATTAAATGGCCCAATGACCTGGTTCTCAATAAAAAGAAGATCTGCGGAATTCTCACGGAGATGAGTACAGAGCTGATGGAAATCCAGCATGTGGTCATCGGGATCGGAATCAATGTGAACCAGACGGAGTTTCCTCCGGAAATTGCCGCCGCTGCTACCTCTCTTTACCTGGAGACGGGAAAACGGTTTCAGAGAAGCCGTATCATTGCAAAAATCATGAAGGCTTTTGAGGAGTATTATGAGGTCTTTGTAAAAACAGAAGATATGTCGGGGCTTATGGAGGAATACAATAAGAAACTTGTGAATCTTGGGAACCAGGTGTGTGTATTGGATCCGTCGGGAGAATTCAGAGGAATCTCCGAGGGAATCAATAAATCCGGCGGACTGATCGTATGTCTTCCGGACGGCACCAGAACGGAAGTGATTTCCGGCGAGGTTTCTGTGCGGGGGGTGTACGGCTATGTTTAAGCCGTCTCCATATGAAGGGCTTCAGACGCTTTTTGCGGAAGGAAAAGAGCTTTCGGATAAAGAACGCCTTCTTTTTGCCCTGGGGCCTCTTCTTTCCTGGTATAGAAAAAATAAGCGGGATCTTCCCTGGAGAGGAAGCCGGGATGCGTACCGGATCTGGATTTCCGAGATTATGCTCCAGCAGACCAGAGTGGAGGCAGTAAAACCCTATTACTTTCGTTTTATGGAACGTTTTCCGAACATCCGGCTTCTGGCGGAGGCCAAAGAGGAGGAACTGCTAAAATACTGGGAAGGACTTGGGTATTACAGCAGAGCTCGGAACTTAAAAAAGGCGGCGCAGGTGATGATGGAAACTTCCGGAGGGAAGTTCCCGGATTCCTACGAAAAAATCAGAAAGCTTCCGGGAATCGGAAGCTATACGGCCGGAGCGATCGCTTCCATTGCTTATGATCTTCCGACCGCGGCCGTGGACGGCAATGTGCTGCGCGTTCTCTCACGGGTGCTCGGAAGTCATGATGACATTCTGAAACAGTCCACCAGGAAAAAAATGGAATGTCTGGTGGAAGATATCCTGAAAGAAAGGGGAGAGGAAACCTGCCCCGGGGATTTTAACCAGGCCCTCATCGAAGTGGGGGCGGTGGTTTGCATTCCCAATGGGACTCCGCTTTGCGGACAATGTCCCTTTCATACGGTCTGCGCGGCGAGAAGTCTTGGAATGATTTCAGAACTTCCGGTGAAAACGCCCAAAAAGAAGAGGAAAATTGAGGAAAAAACTGTATTATTATTGGAATATAAGGATAAAATAGCCATTAGAAAGCGGAGCCGGGACGGACTTCTGGCCTCCATGTATGAGTTTATCAATGTTCCTGGAAGGCCCGGTCTGCCCCAGGTGCGGGACATGTTTCCTGGTATACGCTCTGTGGAGGAGCTCCCCGGAGCAAAACATGTTTTCAGCCATACAGAGTGGCATATGGATGGGTATTTTCTTTCTTTAGGAGAGCTTCCGGAAGGGGATTTCCTTTTTGCAGAGTGGGAGACGATCAAAAAGACTTATGCGATTCCCAGCGCTTTTCTTGTCTATAAAAAATATCTGGATCATCGTTACGGAGGAAAAAAAACATGAAAAGCATGATTTTTTTAATAAATCCCAGATCAGGACGAGAGCAGATAAAAAATCAGCTCATGGGGATTTTAGACTGTTTTTGTAAATGCGGATATTTTCCATCGGTGTATGTGACCCAGAATGCAGAGGATGCCAGACAGATTGCAGAGGAATACGGAGAAAACACGGAACTCTTCGTGTGCAGCGGTGGAGACGGGACCTTAAACAATGTGGTTTCCGGGCTGATGAAGTTAAAACAACGCCCGGTTCTCGGATATCTTCCCTCCGGCTCTACAAACGACTATGCCAGAAGCCTTAAGCTTCCCAATGATCTTGAGAAAGCGGCTAAAATCGCCTGCGGCGATATCCAAAGCAGAGTGGACATCGGAAAATTCGGCGAGGATCAGTATTTTGTATATATTGCAGCCTTCGGCGCTTTTACAGAAGTGTCCTATATGACGCCTCAGGACAAGAAAAACATTCTGGGCCATCAGGCTTACATTCTGGAATCGGTGAAGCACTTAGCTTCCTTAAAGGCAAAAAACATGAAGGTGGAATGGGAAGAAGGAGAGATTGAGGGAGAGTTTATCTTCGGCATGGTGACAAATACCACCAGCGTGGGCGGATTTAAGGGGTTAATCCCCAGAGACGTGTATTTTGATGACGGGCTTTTTGAAGCTCTGTTTATCCGGACACCGAAAACGCCGGCGGATTTGTCAAATATTGTTTCCTATATGTTTTTAAAGGAAGAGGAAAATGAATATGTGTTCCGCTTCCGCACATCCAGGCTCACAGTGACTTCCGATGAGGAAATTCCGTGGGTGCTGGACGGGGAGTACGGAGGACTCAAAAAACAGGTAACGGTGGAAAATATCCATGGGGCTGTCTGCCTAAACTGCGGTATGAAACTGTAACGAAACTGTTACCCTGAAACCGCCGGAGGGTTGAAAAAAGCGAATAAAATTGTTGAAAAATGTAGTGGGATAGTATATAATGAATCATCGTGGAGCGGTTTAAGCAGCGTTCACATGACAGCTTTCACTTGAAAGGGCGTTATCCGTGGAAAAAGAAGTATTTTTAGAGAAGCTTAAAAAACTTGTCGAACTGGGAAAGTCAAAGCAGAATGCGTTGGATGTGACAGAAATTAATGACTTTTTCGTCGGAGACAATCTGGGCCCGGAGCAGATGGATGAAATTTACAGTTATCTGGAACACAATAATATTGATGTGATTCCGATAATCGATGACACATTGCTTGTGGACGATGATCCTCTGCTGATGGATGATGTGGACGACGATTTCGCGGGCGGCAAGATGGAAGATGACATTGATTTGGATGCCATTGACCTTCTGGAAGGAATCGGGACAGAGGATCCGGTGCGTATGTACTTGAAAGAAATCGGTACGGTACCGCTTTTATCTGCCGAGGAGGAGCTGCGGCTTGCGAAAAGAAAGGCGGAGGGGGACGAGTATGCCAAAGAACGTCTTATTGAAGCCAATCTCAGACTGGTCGTCAGTATCGCAAAGCGCTATACGGGACGCGGAATGAGCTTTCTGGATCTGGTTCAGGAGGGAAATCTGGGTCTCATTAAAGGCGTTGAAAAATTTGATTATACAAAAGGTTATAAGCTGAGTACATATGCTACCTGGTGGATCAGACAGTCTGTGACGAGAGCATTGGCAGATCAGGCAAGAACCATTCGTGTACCGGTGCATATGGTGGAAACAATCAATAAAATGTCCAAAATGCAGAGAAAGCTCACTTTGGAACTGGGGTATGAGCCGTCTGTGACAGAGCTTGCCGATGCTCTGGAAATGTCTGAGGACAAAGTGATGGAGATTATGCAGATCGCAAGAGAGCCTGCGTCTCTGGAAACTCCCATTGGTGAAGAGGACGACTCCAATCTGGGCGACTTTGTCGCGGACAGCAATGCAGTAACTCCAGAGGGAAATGTGGAATCGGTAATGCTTCGGGAGCATATTGATGCGCTTTTGGGTGATTTAAAGGAAAGAGAGCGGCAGGTGATCGTTTTACGGTTTGGTCTGGAGGATGGTCATCCAAGAACGTTGGAAGAGGTTGGCAAGGAGTTCAACGTTACAAGGGAGCGGATCCGTCAGATTGAAGCAAAGGCCCTTAGAAAGCTCAGAAATCCTGTCCGCAGTAAGCGGATTCGTGATTTCCTGTAAATGGAAATAGGAGAGGACAGCGGGATAAAATCCGGCTGTCTTTTTTCTGGACCTGCCGGGTCCGCCAAATGGAAGCCGGATTTACGCCCTTTTACATAAGTGCGGAGGAAAATTCGTTGAATAAGAGAAATTACCAGAAAGAACTGGATAAAATCATTGATCGGCTGGAGCGGGAGAAGCGTGTTCCAACGCTTTTTCTCCATAGCTGCTGCGCGCCGTGCAGCAGTTACGTGCTGGAATATCTGTCCCGGTATTTTGCCATTACAGTTTTTTATTACAATCCCAATATCAGCCCGTCTTTTGAGTATGAGACCAGAGTCAAGGAGCAGGAGCGGCTGACAGAAGAAATGAATGAAGAATTTAAGGGAGACGAAAAAAGGCATGGAATCCGCTTTTTAAAAGGAGAATACCATCCCGAGGTATTTTATGAGGCGGTGAAGGGGCTGGAACAGGAACCGGAGGGCGGAAAACGCTGTACAGAATGTTTCCGGCTGCGGCTTTACGAGGCGGCGCGGCTTGCAAAGGAGGGCGGATATGATTTTTTTACCACTACCCTCACCATCAGTCCATTAAAGGACGCGGACCGTCTGAATGCCATCGGCGAGGCGGCAGCAGAGGAGTATGAAGTTTCCTGGCTGAACTCTGATTTTAAAAAGAGGGACGGGTATAAGCGCTCCACAGAGTTGTCGGCAGAGCATAAGCTTTACCGTCAGAATTACTGCGGCTGTGTCTTTTCCAAGCAAAACAGCCGCCTTGACATTGGAAGAAATCTATTATAGAATGCTAAAAGGGAAGGGAGTGTGGTCTAATGAAGTCAAGAAAGCTACAAGTGGTAAATCCGTCCGGCCTGCATCTTCGTCCGGCGGGATTGTTATGCCAGACATCCATGAAGTTTAAGTCAAAAATTTCCATTTTATTTCAGGATAATGAAATCAATGCCAAAAGTGTACTCAATGTCATGGCTTCCGGTATTAAATGCGGGTCTGAAATTGAAGTGCAGTGTACAGGCGATGATGAGGAAGAGGCTCTGGAGGCAGTGTGCAATCTGATCTCCACAGGGCTTAAAGAGTAGGAGGGAATGAATTATGAGTGAACCGGAAAATTGTACTCATGACTGCGGCAGCTGTTCTGCAAACTGTGACAGCAGAAAGATGGATAAATCCAGTTTCCTGGAGAAATTAAGCGAAGGCAGCTCCGTGAAAAAAGTAATTGGAGTTGTCAGCGGAAAGGGCGGCGTCGGTAAATCTCTGGTGACTTCGCTGCTGGCCTGCCGGATGCGGGCAAAAAATTACCGGGTGGGAATCCTGGATGCGGATATTACAGGGCCATCCATTCCCAGGGCGTTCGGAATCCATGGAATGGCAGGGGTAAACCCTGAGGGAACGCTTTTAATGCCGGCAGTCACTGCCACGGGGATTGAAATCATCTCTTCCAATATGGTACTGGAGCATGAAACAGATCCGGTAATCTGGAGAGGTCCGGTGATTGCAGGCGCTGTGAAGCAGTTTTGGGGTGAGACTCTTTGGGAGAATATTGATTATATGTTTGTGGACATGCCCCCGGGAACCGGAGATGTACCCCTTACGGTGTTCCAGTCCCTTCCTGTAGACGGAATCATTATTGTAACCTCTCCCCAGGAGCTTGTTTCCATGATTGTCGGAAAGGCTGTCAATATGGCAAAGAAGATGGATATTCCGATTCTTGGTCTGGTGGAAAATATGAGCTATCTGGAATGCCCGGACTGTGGAAAGAAAATTTCCCTGTTTGGTGAAAGCAAAGTAAAAGAAGTGGCTAAGGAGTACGACATTCCTGTGCTGGCCAGGATTCCCATTCGTCCGGAAATCGCAAAGGCTGTGGACGAGGGCGTTGTGGAATATGTGGAATCTGGTTTCCTGGATAAGGCTGCCGCCGTCGTGGAAGATATCTGAATATGCGCGAAATGCCCGTAGCCGCCGGAAAAATTTTGGTGTCTGCGGGCATTTATTTACGCGGGCAACGAGCCGAAGTCCGTGCGTGCACGAGACCCTGGCGAATAGTTTCATGTGTGAAGGCGCACGAAAGATGCCGCTGCCGCAGCCGGGCTGTCGAAAATCCGTTTTGTCGATGAAAGAATATGCACGATAGAGCAGGACCAGGAAGAGAGGCCTGCAAAAAAGGGAGGGGATGCTTTCATGATGGTCAGGTTTGATACGATGCTTACAGCAGCCGAAAAGCTCCATGTGGGTATTCTGAAACGATTGACCTGCTTTCTGACGCTTACCCTGTGGGGAATGCCGGTTTTAAACGTGATTGGGCTTTATCAGGTGATCCGGTATGGAATCCGTCCGGCAGGAATTGCGGTCTGGATTGGATGCTTTCTGGTTTACTTATTGTTTCTTCTGCTCCTTGGCTGCCTGTGCATCCTGTGCCGGAGACTGCGGATTGTGAAACGTTTTCTGGTGTGGATGTTTCTGTGGGTCCCGATACTGAATTACGGGCTCGCCATTTATGTGAGAGGACTGGCCAGGCAGGAGATAGACCATACTCTTTACAAAATCAGTCTGGACAATGTGCGCGTGGAGCAGAAAATATGCAGTACCAGGTATCCGCTTCTTTTGGTTCATGGCGTGGGATTCCGGGATTTTCATTATTTTAATTACTGGGGACGGATCCCCAGGGTCTTGAAAAGAAACGGAGCAAGAGTCTATTACGGCCACCAGGAGGCCTGGGGGACCGTTGAGGAAAACGGACAGATCTTAAGGGATAAAATCTTTGAAGTCCTGAAGGAAACAGGCGCAAAGCGCGTGAACCTTATCGCCCATTCCAAGGGAGGTCTGGACTCCAGATATCTCATAAGCGGACTTCACATGGCCCCGTATGTGGCCTCACTGACCACCATCAATACCCCTCACAGGGGTTCTATGCTGGTGGATGCCTTAATGAAGCTGCCGGATGGAATTTACCGGAAAATATGCCGTTTGATTGACGCGTATTTCAAAAGGCTGGGAGACAAAAGCCCCAATGCCTATGTGGCAAGCAGACAGCTTTCCTGCGCTTATGCCAGAGACTTTAATGAGAGATATCCGGATATGCCGGGAGTCTGGTACCAAAGCTATGCCAGTCTTATGAAGCGTGGATGCAGCAGCAAGCTCCTCTGTATTCCCTACTGGATATTAAAGGCTTTGGATGCGGAAAATGACGGCTTGGTCACAGAGGAGTCGGCCCGATGGACCAACTTTAAAGGAACCATAAGAAACACATACCTCCGCGGAATTTCCCACGGCGACATGATTGATTTGACAAGAGAGGACTACAGAGGGTTTGATGTACTGGAGTTTTACATAGATGTGGTGAAGGACTTAAAGGAGAGGGGATTTTAATTTGCAGGGAGAAACAGGCCGGATTATTCAGCCAGTTCCTCCCATTTTTTATAGAGCGATTCCAGCTTCCCGGCAATCGCCTCTTTTTCCTGATTCAGTTCCATAAGTTTTGCCACATCGGTAAAAATCTCTTCCTCACAGAGAAGGGCGTCAATTTCACCGTCTCTTGTTTCCAATGCGTGGATTTCCTCCTCCACCTTCTTTAAGTCATTCTGGCGTTTCCGGATGCGGGCCTGTTCTTCTTTCTGAGCTTTCCAGTCCAGCTTTTCCTCTGAGGGCCTTGACTCGGAGAAAGTGTCCGGGACGATCCGGGAATAAACATGGGCGGCCATCATGTCGTCGTGCTTTTCCAGATAATAGTCATAGTTGCCGATGTAATTTAAAAGCTGATTGTTGGTCAAATCCAGGATTCTTGTGGCGGTCCGGTTGATGAAATACCGGTCATGGGACACATAGAGGATCGTGCCGCCATAGTGGCTTAAAGCATTTTCCAGAATTTCCTTGGAGGTAATGTCCAGGTGGTTGGTGGGCTCGTCCAGAATCAGGAAATTAGCTTCAGACAGCATGAGCTTCGCCAGAGAAACGCGTCCCCGCTCGCCGCCGCTTAAGTCGCCGATTCGTTTAAATACATCGTCGCCGGTGAAAAGGAAGGCGGCCAGGGTGTTCCGGATTTGTGTGTTTGTCATTCCCGGATAGGCGTCGGAGATTTCCTCAAAAAGAGTTTTTTCCGTATGAAGCACCTGATGGTCCTGGTCGTAATATCCGATGTGCACCCGGGAACCCAGAATAATTTCTCCGGTATCCGGCTCTGTCAGACCGTTGATGATTTTAAGTATTGTGGTTTTTCCGGTGCCGTTGTCACCGATGATGGCCACCCGTTCCCCCCGCTTTACATCAAAGTCCACATGGGAAAACAGATGGAGAGAGCCAAAGGATTTTCCCAAATCACGGACGGTCAGAACGTCGGTTCCGCTTAAAATATTGGGTTCCAGCCGGATGTCCATGGCATCGTCCACTTCCATGGGCTTTTCCAGAATTTCAATTTTATTTAGCATTTTTTCCCGGCTCTCCGCCCTCTTTATGGATTTTTCCCGGTTAAAGGAGCGCAGCTTTTCAATGACTGCTTCCTGATGCTTGATTTCCTGCTGCTGGTTTAAATAGGCTTTCATCTGGATCGCCCGCATCTGGGCCCGTTTTTCGCTGTATGCTGTGTAATTTCCAAGGTAGACTGCGGCCTTTCCGTTGTCTAACTCCACTACTTTGGTGACAATTTTATCCAGGAAATACCGGTCATGGGCCACGATGATGACAGCCCCTTTATAATTTAGTAAATACGTTTCCAGCCAGGCGATGGAGGACATGTCCAGATGGTTGGTGGGCTCGTCCAGAAGAATGATATCGGGGCTTGTAAGGAGCAGCTTTCCCAGGGAAACGCGTGTTTTCTGTCCGCCGGACAAGGTGGAAATCTGCTTTGCAAACTCCTCTTCCGTAAAGCCCAGGCCTTTTAAAACACCGACGATTTCACTTTTCCAGGCATAGCCGTTTAAAAGCTCGAACTGGTGGCTCAGCCGGCTGTATGACGACATCATCTCTTCCAGCTCACCGCCTTCGGCCAGTTTCATGGAACCCTCCAGTTCTCTTAATTTTTCTTCCATTTCAATTACAGGTCGTTTGACCTCCGTCATTTCCTCATAGATGGTGCGGTGGCTTAAAAGGTCCTGATTCTGGGCCAGGTAGCCGAAGGTCTTTCCTTTGGAGATTACAACCTCACCGGAGTCCGCGGCAAGCTCGCCCACAATAATTTTAAGGAGCGTGGATTTTCCGGCTCCGTTGATACCTACAATGGCAGCTTTTTCGTGTTCTTCTATATGGAAGGAAGCGTTTTTGATGATATCGTCGCTTCCAAAGGATTTGCAGATATTACTGCAGGATAGTATCATATTGCCTCCTGTTCCGGCCGGAAGGCCAGTTTTTTCGTGGTTCTCTAAAACTCAATACTCCAGTTCGTCCTGACCAGTATATGTTACTGTTCACGAGGGGGCATCTTCTTGTCCGCCTCCAGCGGACAAGAAGCATCGGGCGTTCACCCGATGTGGAAAAACGGATAAAAGCAGTCTTACAAGCAAGCTTGACGCCTGCTTTTATTCGTTTTTCCCTGCCCTGTGAACTGTAACCAGTATATCACGGACCGTGAAAAAATGCCACGAAAATGTTTGACAAGGATTTGACAAATGACTTCGTTGTGGTATAATATTAACGTTAAGGAAAAAACAGAGACTTCATGAGAAGGTGAATGGATAACATGGCAGATGAAAGACAGATTTCAAAGGCGGTAATTTCCAGGCTGCCACGATATTACAGGTATCTGGGCGAGCTGATGGAAGAGGGAATTGAGCGGATTTCATCCAATGAGCTCAGTGCGAGAATGAAAGTTACCGCATCCCAGATTCGGCAGGACTTGAACAATTTCGGCGGTTTCGGACAGCAGGGATATGGTTATAATGTAAAATATCTGTATACAGAGATTGCGCGGATTCTTGGAATAGACAGACAGCATAATCTTGTGATTATCGGCGCAGGAAATCTGGGACAGGCAATTGCGAACTATACAAATTTTGAAAAACGCGGGTTTATTATTAAAGGAATGTTTGATATCAACCCGAGGCTTATCGGACTTGTGGTCCGCGGCGTGGAAATTCGTGGAATCGATGATCTGGAACAATTTATCGTGGACAATGAGGTGCAGATAGCGGCGTTAACGATTCCAAAGTCAAAAGCTCCGGAAATAGCGGATCGCCTTGTGAAAGCCGGTATTAAGGCCATATGGAATTTTGCCCACACAGATCTGGCGGTACCGGAGGATGTGGTGGTGGAGAATGTTCATCTGTCGGAGAGCCTGATGCGCTTATCCTACCGTGTCTGCAGCCTTCAGGACGAGCGAGAGCGGAAAGCCAGGGAGATGGCAGAAAAAAGCGGGAAATGTAATTGACATGTTGACAGGAGTAGGCTGTGATTTAATTGAAATAAAACGAATGGAAAAGGCCTGTGAAAAAGAGGCCTTTTTATCGCGTGTCTATACAGAAGAAGAGCGCCGGCAGGCGGGGGGGAGGCCCTCTGTTCTGGCCGGCTCTTTTGCGGTCAAGGAGGCTGTGGCAAAGGTTTTCGGGACCGGATTCCGGGAATTCATGCCTCAGGATATTGAAGTGCTTCGGGATTCCTTTGGGAAGCCATATGTGGTTCTCCATGGGAAAGCGAAAGAAGCGGCAGAGAAAAAAGGAATTCAAAGGATCGAGGTGTCCATTTCCGATACAAGGAAGTACGCCATGGCTTTTGCCGTGGGGGAGGGAGAAAAGGCATGAGATATCTGGTGACAGGGAAAGAAATGAAGGAAATTGATAAAAGATCCATCGGGGAATTTGGAATTCCTTCCATGGTTCTTATGGAGCGTGCGGCTCTTGAGGTGGCAAAAAAGTCGGAAGA
The DNA here is from genome assembly GCA_910586315.1 of uncultured Lachnospiraceae bacterium. Classification (GTDB taxonomy): domain Bacteria; phylum Bacillota; class Clostridia; order Lachnospirales; family Lachnospiraceae; genus CANRXD01. The sequence continues at coordinate 44,119 of CAJUIP010000020.1, forward strand.
GATTTTGAAAAAGAAGGAAGCCGGGACAGGGAAAAAGGGGACAGTCTGGGCGGTCTGCGGCCTGGGGAACAACGGGGCCGATGGCGTGGCGGCGGCCAGAATGCTGTTTCTGCATGGATTTTGTGTTTCCATAATCCTGCCCGGCATAGAGGGACAAAAAAGCGGGGAGATGGAGGCGCAGCTGGCCATTGCCGGAAGGCTCAATATCCCTGTATTTACGGCAGAGGATTTTATACCGGGAAGCTGCGATCTTATCATTGACGCTGTTTTCGGAATCGGGCTGTCCAGAGATGTGGAAGGACCCTATAAGGAGCTCATTGACTTAATGAGAACGCAAAAAGACGCGGTGGTGGTATCTGTGGACATTCCTTCGGGAATCAATTCCGACACCGGAGCTGTGATGGGATGCGCGGTGCAGGCGGATGTGACGGTTACTTTTGGAGAAAAGAAGCTGGGGCAGGCGCTGTTTCCGGGAAGAGAGGCCTGTGGGGAACTGATTGTGGCTGATATCGGCTTTGTCCCGGAGGAAGAGGAAAAGACAGGGGCCCATGCCTTATGCCATACCAGAGAGGATCTGAAGAAGATTCCTAAAAGGAAGCCCGATTCTCACAAGGGGACCTATGGAAAAATTCTTGTTATCGCGGGCTCTCCCGGAATGGCTGGGGCAGCGTACTTTTCTGCGCTTGCGGCGTACAGGACCGGAGCGGGTCTTGTGAAGGCAGTGACTCCAGAGGAAAACAGGAGTGTTTTGCAGGGACTCCTTCCGGAGGCCGTCCTTTCCACCTATGAAACAGAACAGGCCGTAAGAGAGCCGGAACAATTCCGGGAATATTTAAAGAAACAGACAGACTGGGCTGATGTCATTGTGCTGGGGCCGGGAATCGGTGTTTCGGAATGCGGAAGAATTATGGAGGAGGCTGTCTTAAAAAACGCCTATGTGCCTGTTATCCTGGATGCGGACGCCATCAATCTGGCTGCCCGGTATCCATATTTAAAAGGATATTTTACGGAAAACATCATACTGACGCCCCACCTTTCAGAGTTTTCAAGGCTCAGCGGCCAGTCCGTGGAGGAGATAAAAGAAAATCTGGTTTCTGCGGCAAAGGGCCTGTTGGATCAGTACGGCGCCACCTGCGTGCTAAAGGATGCGGCCACCGTGACAGCCAGAAAAGACGGGAAGGTGTTTGTGAACGCCAGCGGTTCGCCGGCCATGGCCAAGGGGGGCTCCGGCGATGTGCTTACGGGAATCATTGCAGGGCTTCTGGCTTTAGGCATGGACGAGTGTGAGGCGGCTTCTCTGGGAGTCTATGTGCACGGACTGGCAGGGGAGCGGGCTGCAGAAAAATTCGGTGCTCACTCTGTTTTGGCCAGTCAGATTGCGGATTGCGTGGGGGAGGTTGTCAATGAAACAATTTGATCGGGTATACGCAAAGATATATCTGGACAGGATTGAGGAAAATATGGAAGCTATGCAGAGAAACCTCACGGCAGGCACCATGATCATCGGGGTGGTGAAGGCCGACGGATATGGTCATGGCGCCGTTGCCGTCGCAAAAACCATAAACCGGTTCGTTTCGGCGTTTGCTACGGCCACAGTAGAGGAGGCTTTGCAGCTTAGAAAGCATGGGGTTAAAAAGGGGATTCTCGTTCTTGGCGCCGTTCCCCCGGGCCGGTTTGACGTGCTGATTCAGGAAGGAATACGGCCGTCCATGTTTCATCTCGCCCAGACGCGGCTCCTTTCGGAGAGGGCTGTTTCCATGGGAAAAACAGCGAAAATCCATGTGGCTGTGGATACGGGAATGAGCCGCATCGGCGTGAGTCCCACAAAGGAGTCGGCGCAGATGATAAAGGAAATGTCCATGCTTCCGGGAATTGAAATCGAGGGAATGTTCACCCATTTTGCCAGGGCAGATGAAACGGACAAGGCCTCCGCAAGAGAGCAGCTTCGGAAATTTAAGGAATTTATTCGCATGGTGCGTGACCTCGGGGTAACCGTTCCGGTCTGCCACTGTTCCAACAGCGCCGCAATCCTGGATATGAAGGAAGCAAATCTGGATGCCGTGCGGGCGGGGATTGCCATCTACGGGCTGTATCCGTCGGATGACGTGATAAAAAGTTCGGTGCCCGTGGAGCCTGCTATGGAGCTTAAGAGTTTTCTGACCAATATAAAGGAGATTGGGCCCGGTACAGAGGTAAGCTACGGAGGAACCTTCCGGGCGGAAAGCTCTGTGCGGGTAGGCACCGTCAGCATCGGATATGCAGACGGATACCCCAGGAGCCTTTCGGGCCGCGGCCATGTGCTGGTGTGCGAAAAACGGGCGCCTGTTTTAGGGCGAATCTGCATGGACCAGCTTATGGTAGACCTGACAGAGATTCCGGAAGCAAAGGAATGGGATGAGGTAACATTAATCGGCCGGGACGGCCGGGAAGAAATCACTATGGAGGAGATCGCCTTAAAAAGCGGCGGTTTCCACTATGAACTTCCCTGTCTTATAGGAAAACGGGTCCCCAGGCTGTATGTGTATCAGGGGAGGACCATAGGAACCTTTACCTGTGAGGACGGGGAATACGAGGGATTTTAGAAGGGCATTTTTTGTCTGACTGCATAAGGTAATCATAGAATGTCAATACTATCGGTACGGGGATTCCCGAAAACGATTGTGGAGAGTGAGATTTTTGATTATCAGACGCGGTGATATTTATTATGCGGATCTTCGTCCTGTGGTTGGGTCTGAACAGGGGGGAATCCGGCCGGTACTTATTATACAGAACGATGTGGGAAACAAGCACAGCCCGACGGTCATCTGTGCAGCCATCACTTCCAAAATGAACAAAGCAAAGCTTCCCACCCATGTGGAGCTGAGCGCGAGACAGTGTGACATGGTCAAGGATTCGGTGATTCTTTTAGAACAGCTGAGAACCATTGACAAGCAGAGACTGCGGGAAAAAATCTGCCATATTGACGGCATTTTGCAGGAGAGAGTCGACGAAGCCCTGAAAATCAGCCTGGAGCTTCTTACATAAGCCTGTAAGTTTTATGCTTTGGTTGACGAACTGTGGCAACAATGCTATATTGGATTACAGAAATAATTACAAAAGAAATCGTAACCGTTTGGCCGCGAATCTTCTTGTGCACTTACCGCGTACAAGAAGCACAGGGCATCCGCTCTATGAAGCTCAGGAGAAAAATTCGCTTATGAAAACAAGCTCTCATAAGCGGCTTTTCCTCTTAAGCTTCGCACGGCTGATTGTTACAGGGAAAGAAGGAGTGTATATTTTTTCATGGACGATGGGAATTCGTGGATAGGAATTTTACTTTTATTTGCTGCCGTTGTGGTATTTTACGCGATTTACGGTTTTGGAGCGGCGGTGCAGGCCTTAAATACCAGCGCTCTGGAAGATGAGCGGGACGAAGGGAATGAGAGGGCCGGGCGTCTCCTACATATTCAGGAAAATCCATACCAGTTTATCCGCACCAATCAGGTTGTCACCTGTTTTGTGGGACTGGCTTTGGGAAATTTTTCGATTTCGGTCGTGTCCGGATATTGCCGAAGGGTGCTTTCGGGAACCTTTGCGGTTCCGCCTGCCGTGAATACCGTACTTTCTTATCTGATTGCGTTTCTGGCCGTTGTGTTTTTTATGGTCTGCCTGGGAATCATCATTCCAAAGCGGCTGGCGGCAAAGAGTCCTATCCGTTTTTGTTACCGGCTGCTCCCTCTGGTGGACGGAATGATGAAAGTGATGCGGCCTTTCACCTGGCTTATTGAAACGGTTTCTTATGTGGTCTTAAAGGCAATGGGAATTGACATTCATGTGCTGGATGATAAGGTGACAGAGGAAGACATCATGTATATGGTCAATGAGGGCCATGACCAGGGGGTTCTGGAGGCCAGCGAAGCCGAGATGATCACAAATATCTTTGAGTTTGATGATAAAGAGGCGGCCGATATCATGACCCACAGAAAGAACGTGGTGGCCCTTTCCAAAGATATGACTCTTAAGGAGACAGTGAATTTTATTGTGAAGGAGTCCATTAACTCCAGATTTCCCGTCTATGAAGAGGATATTGACAATATCATAGGCGTCCTGCACATGCGGGACGTGCTGTCTTTTGCAGAGGTTTTGGAATATCTGGATATGCCAATCGGCGAAATTGACGGCCTTCTGCGGGAAGCCCGTTTTATTCCTGAGACGAAGAACATCAGCGCTCTGTTTAAGGAGATGCAGTCAGAAAAAATCCACATGGAAATCATCATTGATGAATATGGACAGACGGCCGGAATTGTCACCATGGAGGATATTCTGGAGGAAATTGTCGGAAACATTATGGACGAATATGATGAGGAGGAGCCGGATATTGTGTCTAAAGGAAACGATACCTATGAGCTTTCCGGAATGGCGACCTTAGACGATGTGGAGGATGCGCTTCAAATGAAGTTTGATGAGGATGATAAGGATAATTTCGATACCCTGAATGGGTTCCTCATTTCCAGACTGGGACATCTTCCTGAGGAAGACGAGAAGGCACGGGTGTTGTTTAGGGACTACCGGTTTGATATTGAAAAAGTAGAAAATAAGACCATACAGACGGTGGTGGCAAAAAAGGTGCCGGAGGAAGAAGGGAAGGAAGAAAAGGGAGAATAAAGGGAGAATATAAGAAGAATATAAAAAGAGAATACAGGAAGGGGCTATCGCAAAACAGCAGATTACTGACTTTTGCGGCAACCCCTTTTTTCTTAAAATCCGTTGAAAACCGTCAGCGGCGGTCTTAAGCGCCAGCGGCGTTTGGGAATCCTTATTTCAAATACGTATTCATCCAGTTGATAATTTCTGTCATACGGTCGATGCGGTTCTCCGGTTTTCCGCCGCGGGATAATTCATGGTTTTCACCATGGAACAGGCAGAGTCTGGAGGGACAGCCGTTTCTCATGATGGCGCTGTACATGGCAAGCCCTTCTGCCATATAGCAGCGGTAGTCTTCGTCGGAGTGGATAAACAGAGTGGGGGTTTTGCAGTTTTCTGCGTATTTTAACGGAGACTGCTCCCAAAGGAGTTCAACATTGTCTCTGGTGGTTCCGCCCTGGTTGTGGAGAATAAAGGTATGTCCGATATCGGAGTTATGTTCAAAGGAAACCCAGTTGGAGATGGAACGCTGGGAAGCGCCTGCTGCGAACCGGTTTGTGTGGCCCACAATCCAGTTGGTCATGAAGCCGCCGTAGGAGCCGCCGGCAACGCCCACGCGGTTTGTATCAATCTGAGGATATCTCTTAAATACTTCATCGGTGAAATCCATCAGGTTCTGGTAGTCCACAGTTCCGTAAATTCCGTTGATGTTTCCGAAATCTGTTCCGCGTCCATCGGAACCTCTGGGGTTGCAATAGAATACGAAGTAGCCTGCACTTGCCCACATCTGCATCTCGTGATGGAATACATCGGAGAATACGGTGCGGGGGCCGCCGTGAATGTGAAGAATGGCCGGATAGGAGACGCCTTCTTCATAGTCAGCCGGCTTCATAACCCATCCGTGAATCTCGTATCCGTCGCTGGCGGTGAAGGTAAAGCCCTCAGGCGTGCTGATGGAGTATTCCTCTGCAAGGTGGTCATTGAAGTGGGTGATCTGCTGGCCGTCCAAATAAAGCTCCGCAAGCTTTAAGCCCTGGAGCTCACAGCTTACCAGATGCTCTCCGTTTACATCAAAGCTGTCGCAGGAGCTGCCTTTTGTGAGACTGTCAGAGATGGTGCCGTCAGAGGAAAGCTTTCTGAGCCATGCAAAGTCGTCCACAGTGGAGATAAAATAAAAGTCGCCGTTTAAAGCCTTATGACCGCGGCCGGCGCCATATCTTGCGTCAGAGCCGACAGAGCCGGAGCCGATGGAAGCGTCATAGGGCAGATAATGGGTCAGTGACTTGTCTTTTATGTTTAATTTGTAGAATTCACAGTATTTTGTATGGTCCTTGTAACCGGGATCCAGGGCGGCAACCAGAGCTTCGTTTTCGTTTAAGAGCTCAATGGCGCCTGTGTACATGGTTTCCGGCTCCAGCATGGTCTGAGTTTCACCGGTTTTTAAGTTATAAAGATAAATTCCTGCATTTAAGCTGCGGACACTCTGCTTCCAGGGGTATGCCTTATAGAGCAGGAGATCTCCGAAGACGGAGGATTCCATACAATCTGTCCAGTCATCGGCGATATAGGTAAGGTTTTCTGTTTCACGGTCATAGACGGCAAGGCGGTTTCGTTTGGCGTTGGTGTAGCCTAGGCCGTTGCCCCAGAAGGGAAGCTCATCGAATACTTCATAGGATTTTTTCCTGGTTTCTTTATAGTTGTCCTGATTGATGGTAAGTAAAAAACGGCCGTCGGGCAGGGCTTTGACGGCAGTCGCCTTCGCGGGAACGGTGAACGCCTCCAGCGCTTCGCCGCCTCTGGGGGAAATCTCATAAAAACCGGTAACGGCCTCTCCGGCTTCCTGTTTTTTCTTTATTTCACTGTTTCTCGCGGACGGGAACAAAAGCGTATTGTTCTTTGTCCAGGCATATGTTTTGGCGTCCCCTCCGCTGGTCAGTTTCATTATTTTCTTTGCGTTCAGATCGTAAATATAAAGATTTGCCTTGTAAGCATTTTCAACCTTGTCCGCTGTGGATACCACGAAAGCGATATAGGCACCGTCAGGGGAAAAGGTTGGGTTACTTACGAACTGAAAGGAAAGAAAGGTATCGACTTCAATCTTTTTCATTGCGTTTCCTCCATTTTTTGAGAATTATACCTCTATATTATACTGCTGTTCACGGGAGGGGGGATTTTCCTGCCCGTTTTTCCCCGCCCGTGAACTGTAACTATATTATAACATTCCTGTAATATGTGTCAAGAAAAGCTCTTGCCAAGTGAATGAAATAATGCTAAAATAGGTATCGGTTGTTCATACATTATGATATGCAGAGGCTGTTTTTATCGGGGAGACAGCCGGATATGAAAATATTGCCGGCGGATAAACAGAAGAATCGAAGAGAGAAGGAGCAGGGAAAGATGTCAGGACATTCTAAATTTGCCAACATCAAACATAAGAAAGAAAAAAATGACGCGGCCAAGGGAAAAATTTTTACGGTAATCGGACGCGAGATTGCAGTTGCAGTAAAGGAAGGCGGCGCGGATCCGGCCAATAACAGCAAGCTTCGTGATGTAATTGCAAAGGCAAAGGCCAACAACATGCCAAACGATACCATCGACCGCGGAATTAAAAAGGCGGCCGGGGACTTAAATTCCGTAAATTATGAAAATCTTACGTATGAGGGATATGGCCCCAGTGGAATCGCCATTATCGTCGAAACGCTGACGGACAATAAAAACCGTACTGCCGCCAATGTGAGAAGCGCTTTTACCAAGGGCGGCGGAAATGTCGGCGCGCAGGGAAGCGTGTCCTTCCTGTTCGACAAAAAGGGGCAGATTATTATTGATAAAGAAGAGTGTGAGATGGATGCCGATGAGCTGATGATGGCGGCTCTGGATGCAGGCGCCGAGGATTTTGCGGAGGAAGAAGACAGCTATGAAGTATTAACGGATCCCGATGCCTTCAGCGAGGTTCGTGAAGCCCTGGAAAAGGCCGGTATTCCGATGATGCAGGCCGATGTAACCATGATCCCCCAGACCTGGGTGGAGCTCTCTGACGACGATGCTATAAAAAAGATGAACCGGATTCTGGATCTTTTAGACGAGGATGACGATGTGCAGGCTGTTTATCACAACTGGGACGAGTAACTGCCGGCTGCTGTTTACAGGGCACTTGTGAACAGGAATAACCGCCGGGAGGTTTGACAGATAAAAAAGCTCTTTTCTGTTTTGCATAAAGGACAGAAGAGAGCTTTTCTATTACGAAATATCCAGCAAAACGCGCCAGTGACGCGTTTTGTCGGATCGGTTTACGGATGGACAATGAGTTCAAGCACGTCGGGACGGGAGTAGTGGCCAGCCGGGTCAAATTCCATTCGGGAGGCAGGTACCTGGTCCATGGGAAGATCGGCATAGAGGATGGCTTCTTCATCCCAGACAGGCTCCATCACAGGGTGGCCCGTCGGGGCAATGACGCTGCTGCCGCCGCGGCAGACCACATCCGGAAGCTTGGCGATTTCATCTGAGCCGTTGAGGTCACGGGGATAATCGCCCCTGGTGAAAAACATATTGCAGTTTACCACATAGCAGCGACCCTCGATGGCGATGTGGCGCACGGTGGACTGCCATTCCTCATTGTCATTGGTGTTAGGGGCCAGGTAAATGGTAACCCCCTTCTGGTAGAGGGCGGTACGGGCCAGAGGCATGTAGCTTTCCCAGCAGATCATAGCGCCCATGGGCCCCCAGGGGGTCTGGACTACAGGGAAATAGCCTCTGTCGGCATCTCCCCAGACGAACCGCTCGGCTCCTGTGGGCTTTAGCTTTCTGTGGACGGCGGCCAGAGAACCGTCGGGGGCAAAAATCAGGTTGGTATTATAAAGGGTGGCCGTGACGGCGTCCCGCTCCGATACGCCGATGCTTACATAGGCCTTTGCCTTTTTGGCCGCCTCTCCTATGGCGTCGGTTTCCGGTCCGGGTACCAGGATGGAATTATCATAATATCGTTTCCAGTCCTCTCTTCCTGCCTCGCTCCGGCTTCCGACGGTGAAACCGAAGGTCATTCCGTAAGGGTAGCCGGGAATGAAGAGCTCAGGGAACACAATGAGCTCTGTCTGTGACTTTGAGCAGGCGTCAATGAGGAAAAGAACTTTTTTCATACAGGCCGTTTTGTCAAAAAGGACGGGGGCGGCTTGTACAACGGCAATGCGGCAGGTGGTTTTCAAATCGTTCATAGGAATCTCTCCAATCGTTTTCTTTATCTTTATCATAGCATGAAAGATGCAGAGAGAAAAACGGAAAAAAGGAATAAATAAAATCGAAAAAAATGATAAGGGGAACCCATGGAACTTAGGAATTTAAAGACATTTATCCGTACGGCGGAGCTTAAAAATTTTACGAGGGCGGCAGAAAGCCTTGGGTATGCACAATCCACGGTTACGGCTCAGATGGAGGCTCTGGAAAAGGAGCTGGGGACAGCGCTGTTCATAAGAAACGGCAGGCGCGTGGTTCTTTCCTCGGCAGGGGAAGAGCTTCTTTCCTATGCATACAGATTCCGGGCTCTGGAAGAGGAGACCAGGAACCATTTTGACAGGAACGGGAAACCGGCCGGACATCTGACCGTCGGGATGGTGGAGTCAGTGAGCGCTTCAGAATATGTGAAGGGGATTGCTTCCTATTTAAAAAAGTATTCGGAAGTGGATTTGAAGGTGACGGTAGATACGACCATACGTCTTTTGGAGGCGCTAAAAAAGGGAGAGATTGATGCGGCGGTGCTTCTGGACCGTCCGGTTGCCGACGGAGAGCTTCAAATTTTTTACAGGAAGCCGGAAAAAATCTGCTTTTTTGCATGCAGCGACAGTAAATATGGAAGAAAAGTGTCTGTGTCCTTAAAGGATCTGGAAAAAGAACCATGGCTTCTGACAGAAAAAGGGTGTAATTACCGGAAGGAACTGGAGGAGGAATTTGCCTCCAGGGGGATTTTTATTGGGAGCCGGCTGGAAATGGGAAGCACCAGGGCTCTGATTGATTTTGTGGCCGGCGGGCTTGGGATCTCCCTGCTTCCGGAGTTTGATTTAAGAGAAGAGCTTTTAAAAGGGAGGATTGTAAAGATTCCGGTTTCTGACTATGAGATGGAAATGGAGCTGCAGATTCTGGTTTCCGGAAAACGGTGGATGAGTCCGTCCCTGACATGCTTTTGTGAAGAAATGGCAATGAAGGAGGAGCAGGAAATTTAGTGGAGTATGTGGGAGCAGAAACCACAAATTTAGTATAAAAGTGGTTTACATAAGAAAAAACACCTTTTGAAATTGTGACAAAGTGGGGAATGAAAATGTAACAAAATTGTAATATATATAAAGAAAACCGACCGCCAATGCACACAAAAAACCACGGAAAATCAAGGCTTTTTTCTTGCAAAATGTTAAAAAAGAGTGACAAAAATTAAAAAAACAGCTGATAAAAGCAACAAAAATGTAAAGACCTTATTGACATTTCTGTGTGCAGTCTCCTATAATCACAGTCACCACCCGAACGGGAGGAATAAACCCTATTGTTATCATCACAGCGAGGTGATGGCAAAATGGAGAAAAGAGGCGTTCTATGAATCAGACATGGAACTCATTTCTTCAGACAGTTTTCCAATTCGTAAAAGCGTTGTTTACCAATGCGTCGAAGAAGATGCACCGGGACGCGGTTGTGCTGACAGTCGGGATTTCAGTTGTAACAGTGGTAACATTTACGGCCGGCGATCTCCGGGGCGGCGGAAAAAACGCCCTGGTGGCATTCGCGGAAACGCAGGAGAAGGACGAAACGGAAGCTGAGCTGAAAGAGACTGACGAAATTGCGTCAGCGGCAGAAGAGGAAAACGGACAGAAGGAAGAAGCAGACAGTATGGATCATTCCGGCTCTGTGGAGAATGGAGAGCAGGAAAATGAAAATACAGAAGGCATGGGGAACACAAAAGAGTCAGGGGCAGTAACCGTATCCGAAAAAGAAGAAAACGGAGAGGATGCCTTACAGGAAGGAAGGCCATCAGAAGAAGGCCTGAATCCGGAAAACTCCGGGAAGGAAGAAGCTGTTTCGGAAGGAGGAGGCCGCGGACAGGATGAAGCTTCCGAAGCGGCAGAGGAGACGGCGAGAGAAGCGGTGAACACAAGGTTTTCCCTGTCGGACCGTGATTATAAAGTACTTTTGAAAATTGTGCAGGCTGAGGCCGGAAACTGTGATAAAAAGGGCAGAATTCTGGTGGCCAACGTTATTTTAAACCGTGTAGAGAGCAATAAGTTTCCAAATACCGTAACTGGAGTGGTCTATGAGAAAAACCAGTTTTCTCCGGTGAATGACGGTTCCATTGACAGATGCAGGGTGTCAAAAGAGACGGTTGAAGCAGTGGAATGCGCCCTGTCAGGGGAAGACTATTCCGCGGGAGCTCTCTACTTTATGAACAGAAGAACATCCTCCGGAAAGAATGTCCGCTGGTTTGACAATCATCTGGATTATTTATTTAAACACGGTAATCATGAATTTTTTAAATAATTGTTACGATTTGGTTCTCTCAGACCCCTGGCATGAGCCGCAGTATGCGGCCTGCCAGGGGTTGTTACTCCGGTGAATCTGCCCGCTGTCTACGCCCTCTGCTCGCCGGGAGGGTTTTTCATGCTGTTAAAAAATGGAATTGACATTTGGAAGGCGAAATGGGATAATAATTAAAATTCTTAAAAATATCAGCGGAGTAAGGAGAGGGCCATGAAAAAGCAGTTTCTTTTTTTTGACCTGGACGGAACTTTAACAAATTCCATGCCGGGAATTACCAGAGCAGTACAGTATGCCCTTAGGCATTACGGCATCGAAGCGGAGGACCTGAATGCATTGAGCCCTTTTGTGGGGCCGCCGCTTCATGAAAGCTTTAAGGAATATTACCATTTTTCGGATAAGGATGCCAGTGAGGCGGTCTATGTATTCCGGGAATATTATAATGAGAGAGGCTGGCTGGAAAATGCGCCCTATGACGGAGTGGAAGCCATGTTAAAAAGTCTCAGGGAGAGCAAAAAGAAGCTCTACGTGGCGACACCCAAGCCAGACGAAATGGCAAGGCGGATACTTTCACATTTCGGTTTGGAGAAATATTTTGAGTTTATTGGCGGAGCCAATGACGACAGCACCCGGGTGAACAAGGATGATGTGATTCGGTATGTGATGGAAAGCTGTAATCTTACGGACGTGGATTCCATTGTAATGGTGGGGGACAGAAAGCATGATATCGAGGGCGCCCATAAGGCGGGTATCAAAGCGGCGGGAGTTCTTTATGGATATGGAGATGAAAAGGAACTTAAAGAAGCAGGTGCAGACTGGCTCGCCGGGAATCCCGGAGAGCTTGCCGCACTTTTGAAAAGCTTATGAAGCAGGCCGCTGTTACAATGTTACAAATCCTGCAAGAAATGGAACTTGAAAAAATCACAGGGATGCGTTATAATAAGGCCATAAGAAACAGGACTGCAATTCCTGGAATGTTCGATACTCCTGTTTATTTTGAACCTACATTTTGACACACGGGATTCCTACATTCTTAAGCGGATGTCAGGCCTCCTTCTGAGTGGAAGGCAGATGTTTAAGTGCGGTTGCCCACCTAGCAATGCTAGGAGTCAATTATGCAGGAACCGGCATTTTGGGATTGCAAAAGATAAAAGCAGCGAGAAATCGCTGCTTTCCTGTTTTTCTCTTTTTATTTTCTGTGAAATATGATATGGTATAAGTGGTAACGGTTCAGGAGGTATCGGAACGGTTCCTGTAAGTGATAAATAGATGGGGGATCTGCTAAGGAGAAAGGAACAGTATGAAGGACCACAAATTTGACAGATATATATATATGGGTATTACGGCTATTTCCGTGATTGTTGCAGCTACAATTGTGGTATTTCTGTTCGTGGAACGGAAAGCGATGATGGCTATGGGAAGAAGGATTCTGACTGTGCTGACTCCGATTATTTATGGGGCTGTGATGGCGTTCCTTTTTTCACCGATTTACAATATGGGGATGCGGTGGACTCTGAATTCTTCAAAGCGGATATGTAAAAGTGAAAAAATGAGAACGGCTGTCGGGGGCGCTGTGGGAACGGCCGCAAGTCTTGCATTTCTTGCAATTATCATTTTGAGCCTTGCGAAAATGATTATTCCCCAGCTCTATTCCAGCATTGTGGGCATTGTGAATACCATGCCGGTGTACTTCCAGAATATGTATGACTGGCTGACGGATCTTTTTGCCAATAACCCGCCGTTAGAGCAGGCAGTGCTTGCCGCGTACCAGCAGACGGCGGCGGCATTCCAGAACTGGGCCAGCGACAGCCTGATTCCCAACCTCCAGAATCTGGAAAATCTTCAGAGTTTGGAGAAAATTCTGGGTGGTGTGTCAAATGGAGTGATCAATATTTTCAATCTGGCCAAAAACCTTTTAATCGGTCTGATTGTCATGGTGTATCTTTTAAATATTAAGGATACGCTTTCTGCTCAGGGGAAAAAACTTGTTTATGCTCTTCTTCCGGTCCGGGCGGCCAACGGTACCGTGGAAGAGTTCCGCTACATTCATCGGGTGTTTTCAGGATTCATCATTGGAAAGCTGATCGACTCCCTGATCATCGGAGTTATCTGCTTTATTTTAATGAATCTCTTTAAATTGCCCTTTGCTCTCCTGATCAGCGTAATCATAGGCGTAACCAATGTTATTCCGTTCTTCGGGCCGTTTATAGGAGCCATACCCAGTGCGGTTTTGGTATTCCTTATCAGTCCGAAGCAGTGTCTTTATTTTGTAGGACTGATTCTTTTGCTGCAGCAGTTTGACGGAAATATTTTAGGGCCGAGGATTCTTGGAAATTCCACAGGTCTTTCCAGTTTCTGGGTACTGTTTTCGATACTGCTGTTCGGCGGCTTGTTTGGATTCGTCGGCATGATTATCGCAGTTCCGGTAACGGCAGTGATATTCGATCTGCTTTCCAAGTTCCAGGGTCACTTCCTGAGAAAGAAAAAGTTGTCTTTCGATACCAGGGACTATATGGAGCTTAAGAAGGTGGACGAAGAGAGCGGCAGGTTCATTCATCATCAGTAAACCTTCATGCGCCCGGCAGCGGGTGCATCACCGCACATGAAAATATGGCAGGCGCATTGGGAATCCCTGAATGTATGCCGCCTGTTCGGCAGCGGTCTTTTATAGTAAAGAGGAGCTATGGACGAAAAAAAGAAAATGATTAACTGGGTGGCAGGGGTATCGACATTAATTGTCGCCCTGCTTATCATCATTGTGGTTATGGAACCCAAAAATGACGGGGTTTCCCGGGCAGCGGCTTCCCGGGCAGCGGCGCTTTCCCTGGCTTCCAAAAGCGAGATCATGGAGGAGGGGCCGGAGACATCGTATTTTCCTGAGGAGATTCAGGAAGAGTGGTATGTGAAATATATGGACTATCTCTATGAAAAGGGATATCTGGATCCGGAACAATGTCCGGCAACAGAAGAGAATGCCCTTTCCCCGGTTACATATGGAGAATTATCTGTCTGGTCCCGGAAGGTGTCCGGAGAGCAGGATAAAGGTCTTTCGGATTTTGTGATTGACGCGGGGGCGAAGAAAGCCCGGAGAGATGTGGGAAAGGCGGAGTTCTGGAAATTTTTTGACAGATTTCGCGAACTGGCAGATCCGGATGGAAATGTGAGAGAGCTGGAGACCGATATTTATGGAACTCCCGATAACGTGGAGGCGGCGGCCCCATGGACGGCCTATACGAAAGATGGAAAATTTCAGTTTGAGGGCCTGTATCTGGATTCCTGTATTGACAAGACAGTCCGCCTTTTGGTAAGGGACGGCGATATTTTAAAGGTGGAAGAGGTGCTCTCCGGGGAGATTGTGTATGAGAATGCCTGGATTTCCGGTTTTTCAGACCAGACGGTTACCATTTTCATCGGAAACATCCAGAGGGAATTTCCGGTGAAAGGTGTTTTAAAGGATGAGGAGGAAATTTCAGGACAAATCGGCGATTTGTACCTGAAAAACGGGAGGCCGGTCCGCCTGGTTTTAAAGAAGGAAACCATCACTGGTACGGTCCTGGCAGTGAGAGAGAATGAGATTGAGATTGAGGGGTATGGCAATGTTCCCCTGGCGGATAATTTTAAGATTTACCGTACATATGGGATTTTAAAGGAGCAGCAGAAAAAGGATATTCTGGTGGGATACCAGATGCAGAAGTTCGTTGTAGCCGGAGGGGAGATCTGTGCTGCCCTGACGACAGAAAAACCGGAAATCGACAATATCCGCGTGCTGGTAATGACGACAAACTTTAAATCTCTGTTCCATTCAGAGCTGACTTTAAGCTGTGATTCCATGGCTGTTCTGGAGTATGGGGAGGAAAAGGAAAAGAAAACCCAGTCGGTGGCAGCCGGGGAGACAATTACCATCCGGGCAGACGATGACAGGCTGAAGGGCGGCCGTATGGTTTTTAAATCTGCCAATGAAGGCGGAATGATTACGGTGGAGAGCATTGAGCGGGGCCAGGGGACTCCTGTATACCCGGGACATATGGAGATTACAAAAGAAGAGGAAGGACTACTTCTTCTGAATGAGGTTGATTTAGAGGAATATTTAAAGCGCGTCGTTCCCAGCGAGATGCCTCAGAGCTATGAGCTTGAGGCTCTGAAGGCTCAGGCTATCTGTGCAAGAACGTATGCATGGGGGCAGATACAGGGCAACGCGTATTCCAAATACGGCGCCCATGTGGACGACAGCACGAATTATCAGGTGTATAATAATACGGATACGTACGACTCCACCGATTCCGCGGTCAACGAGACCTTTGGCCAGATGCTGGCCTATGGGGATGCCCCGGCAGAGGTTTTCTATTATTCCACGTCCTGCGGCCATGGAACCGACGGGTCTGTCTGGGGGGCGGATGCCTCTAAAACGCCGTATCTGAGGGCTATGTCTATTGACGATAAGGGAAAGACCCTGGATCTTTCTTCCAATGAGGCCTTTGGGGAATTTATTAAAAACATGGATGTGGAGGCTTATGATTCGGAATTTTCCATGTTCCGGTGGAATGTAAAGACCACCAGCCGGATCCTGGATGAGAAGATTGGCGGTGTGGGCCGGATAACGGGCCTTACGATTACAGAGCGTGGACCAGGCGGAATCGCCAGGGCTCTTAAAGTAGTGGGAACGGAAGGTTCCAAAACATTTGTGGGACAGAGTAAGATCAGAAGTATTCTGGGAAATACTGCTTTGACTTTAAACAGAAAAGACGGCAGTACGTCCACTGGCTGGGATACTCTCCCCAGTGGATTTATCTATATTGAAAAGGAAGGGGCGGATGAGAATCAGGTTACAGCCTTTACTATTTATGGCGGCGGCTATGGTCATGGCGTGGGAATGAGCCAGAATGGCGCTCAGGGAATGGCCAAGACCCAAAAGAGCTGTGCGGAGATTCTGAGATATTTTTACAGTGGCTGCGAGATCGTGGACATCGGTGATATGTCATAAGGAAAAACGTTTCATGGGGGATGGAATATGAAAAAATGTTTTTTTGGAAATCCATTAATTTTTTTTAAAAAATGGTATAGAACAGGAAAAGACGGTAATAATAGGAGTATCACCAAAGAGAAAGATTAATACTTATCCTCCCCTTTTTAATCGGTTCCGGTGCAAAGGTGCGTCGGGACCGATTTTTTGCCGTAAAATCAGAGGTTTTTCGTATTGGCCATTTGAGGCAGTTGCGCTAAAAATCATGTACTACATACACCACTTATACACTGCTTATACACTAATAAAAAGAGGATTGAATCCCTCTCTTAAATGTGCTATATTTTAAATATGAAGAAAAGCAACTGCCTACAAAGTGGTTAGCCTCCTGGATTAGCAAAAGCCTACTCGGACTGCCAAGTACAAGGTAGGCTTATTTATTTTCACTTGTTGTCCCTATCTATGCAGGCAAGCAGTGCAATTGTTCCTTATGCAAGGGAATCTGCACGATTTCAGTAGGGGAGGCGCTTGATGAAAGCGTATTTAGAAACAGTAAAATCTAATTGAATTTATGGAGGATAGGGATTTGAAAATCATAGAGGTAAAAGACAGGCCCGCTTCATTGATAAAGCAGCTGCTGGCAGTGTGGGAAAGTTCTGTCAGAGCAACACACCTTTTTCTATCGAATGACGAAATAGAAAGCATTAAGAAATATGTGCCGCAGGCATTAAAGGAAATCCCTTTTTTAATAATAATAGAGAACGAAAAACAAATTCCTGTTGGTTTTATGGGAATCGCAAAGCAGCATCTTGAAATGCTCTTCCTTTCTCACGAAGAAAGAGGGGAAGGGTTAGGCAAAGAATTGCTTAAATACGGGATAGAAAAATATTCGGTTAGTGATTTGGCAGTTAATGAGCAAAACTCTCTCGCAAAAGGGTTCTATGAACACATGGGATTTAGGGTTTATAAAAGGACAGAGTGCGATGAACAAGGCAATCCATATCCACTTTTATACATGAGATTGGATAGCTGATTTTTAGTACTAGAGCGTGTCTGAAAATTGCTTTCCGCCAGATGTGTGGGACAGCAGAGAACAGGGAAGGCCGGGCGTTAGCCCATTCATTTCGGCCTTTCCTGTTCTTTGCTGTCCCGCTTTTTTCTGGAGTGCGGCCACGCTTCCGGCCACGGTGTCCATATCTTTTGTGCTATCAGGAAAGCAGGCCGGCGACCGGAAGATTTACCGGGTTTTTCGGGAAGCGACAGTTTTGTGATGCGGCTGGAAATATGGTTGCTAATTTGTCGGAAAATATCGTAAAAAACCGAAAGACTTCGTAAAGAATCGAAAGGCATCGAAAAGTATAAATAAATATAGATGAAAATATCAAAGGGTGAGGATGGCCGTCTAAATATAGATTCCATTGCAAATTCAATACGCAAAAATTGTTGACACAAACTTCATACTAGAGGTATGATAGGGGAAGGGGAAAAAAGATTTGAAGCAAAATTCAAATAGATAAGAAAAAGATATGAAGGATACTTCATGTAGGGAGGAGGAAATGGGAAATGGAAAGCGGATTTTTGGTCAACAAGATACGGGAACAATGTAAACAGAGGGGTGTCAGCGTGAGCCAGATGGAGCTGGATCTTGGATTCAGTCTTGGGTTGATCAGCAGATGGGCCAAAACCAGTCCTTCTATAGATAAGATCGTCGAGGTCGCGAACTATCTGGAAATCTCTTTGGACGAGCTGACCGGAAGGGGAAAGAAAAAAGAGACAGACAGGCTGGTCAGAGAGTTATGTGAGGCTACAAGGGAAGGTGAGCTTTTATGGCTTCCTTATGGGAAGAAGAAACCCTTCGAGTACCCAATAGAAAGCTTAGAGGAGCTTGAGCAGGCGGAATGGAGATGCTTTTACAGCAGATATGAAGAGGGCTTTTTTATAATTCTCCAGGAAGTGGTGGAGGAACTGGAAAGTTTAAGACTGTATATACTGGCGAATCCTTATGGAATCCCGATTCCCCATAAAGTGGACGAAGAGGAACTGCTTGCCTTATGGAATCTTGCCGACAGCGGGCTGTCTCCGGAGACGGAGATGAAAAGAGCGCAGGATCTGATAGAACGATTCATTCGGGAAAGGGGCGTGGAAGAGAAGAAAGCATCCTGACAAGGACGGGGGAAACGGCAAGTAAAAGATTTTAAATGTGACGCAGCTTTTGCTGCGGCAGCGGAAGAAAGTTCAAGAGGTTCTTGAGATGAAGGGTAGAGATGAGAGGAAAAGTAAAATCTCTTTGAGTGATAAAATAGCATTGGCGGCTCTGCTTCTGGCAGCCTGTGATTTTATATTAAACTGGACACCATTTCTCTTTCGGCTGCCGCGCTTTTTTCTTGTTATGATATTTCTGGCTCTGCTCTGGTCTTTGGCGGTATTTGTGCGGGACAGCTGGAAGGAAATAAGCAAAATTTGTTCAGAACGAGAGCGCAAACTTCACCGATTGTGTGTTGAAGCCCGGAAGGATGAACAACTGTTGCTTCAATATGGTCTTCAAGCAGACTGCCTGAGAAAAGAATATAATAAGAGAATCCGGGAACAGCTCAAAAGGGGAATGAAAAGACTGGCGGTGCAAACCGGGATACTCTTAATGTTCAGCCTTGGAAATTACCGTCCGCTGGCTGCTTTCGGACAAGATTTTCTGAGGATTTGTGGAATTGGCCAGGAGAGCTCCGGGCAGCCGCCGGATGAGCTCAGTCAGGAAGTCTCTCAGGAGAAAGGAGACGGGATCGAAGAGGCCGAACGGGAAAATACAGAAGAGGTAGGGCAGAAAAGCACAGGAGAGGCCGGAACAGATATTCAGTCGGGCTCCCAAGCCTCCGGATTACCGTTTTGTGCTTGAAGATCCAGACCTTGCTCAGGGGCTTGAAGATGATGTGGAAGAGCAGGTGTTCTTTCTTAGCCATGAGGATGGCAGCCTGGACGATTATGTGGCTTTATATATGGACGGAATCGAAGAATGCAGATATCAGGGAGTGGACTGCAGGAAAGTGCGGGATGAAGATGGCAATGGATATCTTACCTATACGGCGTTGGAGGACAGTTTTAAGATCAAAGTCGATAAATCTTTTGAAGAGTTATATTATGTGGACTGGTACAATAACGCGCCCAGGTCTTCCGAGATGGAAGAATATATGGAAGGCAGAGAGTCACTTAATATGGTAAGTATGGAAGGCAGAAAGGGCTGCTATGAATTAGCGCCTATTGCTGTATGGAAGCGCTGAAATATGAGATGCCGAAGGAAGAAAGAGATAGGATTTACCACTATATGGTCATGCGCTATCACGATATGTGCCGTGAGGAGGCGAAGATTCCGCCAACCTATAAGGAACGCGCGGCCAGTGTGCATGCGGTTCTTGTAAAGGACGATCCACTAAGGGATGCTCCGCCAAAAGACGATTCGCGAAAAGAGACAGAGTAAAAGACTGGAAAGCATGGAGTTGTTTTTCTGGTCTTTTTTTATTTCCCTTCGTTGTTTCGGCTGCTTGTGGTGCATTTGAATAGAAAAAAGGAAATTTGGATATAGTAGGATTGAAAAGAAGGCAAAAACGTTATGAATGAACGATAACCGAAAAACTGCCATAGGATGATTGGAGATGTAAGAATGGAAGAGAAGAACCAGAGAACGGGGAAAATGCGTGGAAAAGCCAGTGTTCTTTTTGAAAATCCGCCCTATGTAACGGCAGCCGCCTCCGTGGTCGGCAAAAAAGAGGGAGAGGGACCTCTGGGCCAGTATTTTGACAGGATTGAGATGGATTCCATGCTGGGAAAGAAAAACTGGGAGGAGGCGGAGAGTGAGCTTCAGACCAGGGCGGCAACGCTGGCCATTGAAAAGAGCGGGCTTAAGAAAGAGGATATCCGCTATTATTTTGGCGGCGACCTGCTGGCACAGCTCATTGCCACGTCCTTCGGCAGTATGGATCTGGAATTTCCCATGTTTGGAATTTACGGCGCCTGCTCCACAATGGGAGAGGCCATGGGGCTGGGGGCCATGACCGTGGACGGAGGATTCGCCGACCATGTGCTTGTCACTGCATCCAGCCATTTTGCCTCAGCGGAAAAGCAGTTCCGGTACCCGCTGGAATACGGAAACCAGAGGCCCTATTCAGCTACCTGGACGGTTACCGGATGCGGAGCGGTTATTCTGTCAAAAAATGCCAAAAAAGACTCAGGAGCAGACTCAGGGGCAGGAAAAAAGCCTCTGGCAAGAGTAGCGGGGATGACAACGGGGAAAATTGTTGACATGCAGTTTAAGGATTCCATGAATATGGGAGCTGCCATGGCCATGGCAGCCTTAGATACCATTACCGTGAATTTCAGGGATCTGCATGTGAATGAAACCCATTACGATAAAATCGTTACCGGAGACCTGGGGCAGGTGGGAAGGCGGCTGCTTCTGGACTATTTGTACCGGGCGGGATACGACATTGAAAGCCGGTACATGGATTGCGGAATTGAGATTTTCGATGCACAGGCGCAGGATACCCATGCGGGCGGAAGCGGGTGCGGCTGTTCGGCATCCGTGCTCTGCGGGTATATTCTGCCTAAAGTCCAGAGCGGAGAATGGAAGCGCATCCTGTTTCTTCCGACAGGGGCTTTGCTTTCTACCGTGAGTTTTAATGAAGGGCAGAGCGTTCCCGGCATCGCCCATGCGGTGATACTGGAGCATGTAGAATAAAAGTTATAGGAAAGGCGGGAAAGCGATGGATTATATTAAGGCGTTTCTGGTTGGCGGAATAATCTGCATGATGGTGCAGATTTTGATGGATAAAACAAAGCTGATGCCGGGGCGGATCATGGTGCTTTTGGTAGTCAGCGGCTCCATTCTGGGTTTTCTGGGACTTTATGAACCCTTTGCCCAATGGGCCGGAGCGGGAGCAACCGTGCCGTTGTGCGGGTTTGGAAATACTCTCTGGAAGGGAATATCCAAAGCGCTTTCTGAGGATGGATTTCTGGGAATCTTTAAGGGCGGGTTTACGGCCAGCGCGGTCGGCATATCCGGGGCGCTGATCTTCGGGTATCTGGGGTCAGTTATTTTTAAGCCCAAAATGAAAAGTTAGAATCTATGTGTTATCGTGTGGCCGGCGCTGTAAATCGCGCAGACCTGCATGAACAGTTAAAAATTTGAAAGCTGTTTCAATGAAAAGGCTGTCTGCCATGGAAAAGAACATAGCAGACAGCTTTTCGTTTTACCAGATTTTGACCCGTTTTACGGTTTGTTGCGAAAAATGCATCATTTCCGTAACACCGTAACAATTCAGGAGATATCTGAAGGTTACTCATTTCCAGTGTTTCAGGCCGGGAAGCAGTCCGGAAAAATATGTCCTTGCCTGTTCCGGTGTAAAACTGTCATTTGACATATGGTTTACCAGAAAATCAAGCAGTTGGTCCATGTTTTTATATACAAACTGCCCGTCCGCATAACACCATTTGCAATAGTCCTCATTAAAGCTGTTGTCTGTTTCCCTGCTGATAAGGGTATCGTCCTCCAATGGCATTCCGCAGCACTGGCAGACAAGTTTTCGCGGGCTTCCTAACAGTGTGTTGACAGAAACATCGAATGTTGTGGAAATTTGCTTTAAAGTTTCTATGTTCGGCGTTGTATCGCCGTTTTCCCAGCGTGAAACAGCCTGGCGCGTAACTGATAGTTTTTCCGCCATTTCATCCTGGGTCAGATTGCTTTTGACACGAATCTTTTTCAATATGCTCTTTGTATCCAATACGTCCTTTGTATTCATACTTTTGCCTCCTTGTATGGAATGAATTATGAGTTTATTATAATGTACGCCGGTTTCCTGTGCAAGCAATTGTCTGTTGCTGTCCAGGGAGCGCCAGGCTGCTGTAGTTTTAAATAAAGACGTAAAATCAAGGAATTAGCAACAGTTTCAAGGCTGAACTGTTATGTAGTGACTTTTGTCAATACCTAAATTAAGCAACAAGC
>CAJUIP010000021.1 GCA_910586315.1 uncultured Lachnospiraceae bacterium
CACACTTTTTATTTTATACAAAAAACCGCTTGTATATCGAAGATGATGATATTATAATGTTAGGGAATACATGGTACGAGGTATTTTATGAGAGTGATTGCAGGCAGTGCGCGAAGACTGCTTTTAAAGACTGTGGAGGGAATGGAAACCAGGCCTACCACGGACCGGATAAAAGAAACCCTGTTCAATATAATACAAAATGATCTTTACGGATGCGTTTTTCTTGATTTATTTGCAGGCAGCGGCGCCATCGGCATTGAGGCTTTAAGCCGCGGAGCGAAAAGAGCTGTTTTCATTGATAACGGAAACAGGCAGATTTCCTGCATCCGCGATAATTTAAGGACCACAAAGCTGGAAGAAAAAGCGGAGGTAATGGCTTCGGATGTTTTTTCAGGACTTTCTTTTCTTTCCGCAAAAGGACGCAGCTTTGATTTTATTTTTATGGATCCGCCTTATGACCATATGCTGGAAAAGCAGGTTCTCGAGGCCCTGAGGGATTCGTCTCTGGTCCATGAGGATACAAGGATCATTGTGGAAGCGTCCTTAAATACGGATTTTTCCTGGGCGGCTCCCATGGGCTATCAGATCCTCCGCAGTAAGGAATATAAAACCAGCAAACACGTATTTCTCGCCAGGAAGACGAAAGAACCATACCTCTAAAACATCCCGCAATGTGCCTGCCAAACTTTCATGTGCGGCGACGCGTCCGCGGCCAGGGCCATGAAGACCCGTTTAGAAAATCAAGGGAGAAACCCTATGAAAAAAGCAATTTATCCGGGCAGTTTTGACCCGGTTACATTAGGACATATTGACGTAATTGAAAGAGCCTCCAAGCTCTTTGACCATTTAATCATCGGCGTTCTTTGCAACAGCGCGAAAACTCCATTGTTTTCCGTGGAGGAACGTGTTAAAATGCTAAGAGAGGTGACGAAGCATCTTCCCAATGTGGAAGTGAAAAGTTTCGGCGGCCTGACAGTGGATTTTGCCAGAGAGTGCGGAGCCAACGGACTGGTCCGCGGACTCCGGGCGGTTACTGACTTTGAATATGAGCTTCAGATTGCCCAGTTGAACCGGGTCATCGCTCCGGAAATTGACACTGTATTTTTGACGACCAATTTGAAATATGCGTACCTGAGTTCCAGTTCTGTAAAAGAAGTGGCGGCCTACGGAGGGGATATTTCCAGCTTTGTTACGCCCTGTGTGGAAGAAGAGGTACATAAGAAATTAAAGTAACAGTTCAGCCTCGCGAAGGAAGCTTCATAAGGCGGACGCTGCGTGCTTCTTGTCTGCGGTATGCGGGCAAGAAGATGCAAGATTGAACTGTTACAAATGAAATGCCCGGGCAAGGAGAAAGAAATAAGGAGAAGATTATGAGCAGAATTGAACAAATAATCGGTGAAATCGAAGAATATATCGACAAATGCAGTTTTCAGCCGCTGTCCAAAACAAAAATTATCGTAAATAAGGAGGAACTGGACGAGCTTTTGGTGGAGCTGCGCCTCAGGATCCCTGATGAAATCAAAAAGTACCAGAAAATCATAAGCAACCAGGATGCTATCCTTTCCGATGCCCATTCCAAGGCTGACGCCATGCTGGCGGAGGCCACAGCCCAGACCAATGAGCTGGTCAATGAGCACGAAATTATGCAGAAGGCCTATTCCCATGCCAACGAGGTAATTGCTCAGGCCCAGGAGCAGGCTCAGGCTATTGTGGACAGCGCCGTGAATGATGCCAATAACATCCGACAGGGTTCCATCCAGTATACGGATGACATGTTAAAGAGTTTACAGACCATCATCAACCACACCATGGAGGGAGCCCAGGGGCGTTTCGACGCCTTCATGAGTTCCATGCGTTCCAGTTATGATATTGTTTCCTCCAACCGGAAAGAACTGTCCGGAGGAATCATTACGGAAAAAACGCCGGAGGAGGGCGGCCAGTAATCAATCGACCCATACGAAATCAGCCCATAATTAACCGGCTATAAGTCAGAGCATAAGGCCATAAGTCATAAGATAAAAGAGGCCTGCGGAAAGGATTCCGTGGAGCAGCTTCCAGAAAAAATATTGCCGGACGGATAATCCGGCATTTTTTTTCATGCCTTTTCTCTCCCTGGAGTCCCTTAGAGCGATTACGGACCTGGTCTGAAAGAGACCGGAAAAGCCGCCAAAAGCCAGGGCAAACACGGAGAGCATGCCGGATGCGGGGAAATTCAGGGAGGAGGCGGCCTCCCGGATTCCGGTGGTCATTTCCATGGACGCAATCAGAAGCATCCGGACACGGGCGGGAATCCATGCCATATGACGCAAAAAAACAATAAAAATGGAAAACAGCATCAGATATCCGCCGATTTTGCACAGCACCTCCACCGCCGAAAGAATGGATTCATCCATAGAAGAGCCGTGCGGTTCAAAGCTGACAGACATCTCTGCCGGGGCGTCTGTTTTAAGGGGCTTGTATGGAAAATAAACGGCCCTGGCCAGAAATGCCAGAAGAAGCACGGGGATATAGACGGAGAGTAAAAGCCTGGAAACGGGGATATCCGGCGCAAAAAACGGATATACATAGCCCAGTAAGAACATGGGGCTTGGGTGATTGCAGACGGCCATGAGAAAATTCCCTTCTCTTTGGGAAAGTCTTCCTTCACGAAGAAAGTCCGCGCAGGTTTTTGCCCCCATGGGATATCCGCACAGAAGCCCGGATACCAGCACGTAGCATCCCTCTTTTGTAACAGGAAAAAGGGGATGTAAAATCAGGTAAAAGGGGGTCATAAGGGCAGAGATGCCGCCTCCGGCAACGATCATGCCGGAGAGTACCATAAAAGGAAACAGGGCGGGAACCACAGAGTTGTACCACAAAAGCAGGCCGTATCTGGCCCCTTCCGTCACGTATCCGGCCCGAAAAAGCATAAGAATTAAAATGAAACCAAGACAGACGGATTTTTTCATGTTCACCGGAATAGAGTTTTCTTAATACAGCTTATGAACAGGGGCTCTTTCTTATGAAAGTTCTGTTTTTGTTTCTCCTGATCCTTTTTAATTCCTCTCTTTTGAGGTTCATGGATTCTTATACCGGGTATGACAGCCTGGTTCCCTATTGCTGGGAAACAGATTCCTTTCGCGCCATGAAACTGGGAAAACGGGTGGTATCGCAGGAGTTTGTGGACTGTGAGGAGCTGACCGCCCGCATGATCGAACATGGCTTTGACCTTACAAAAGAATCCGGGAACTCCTTTTCCCTGCGTCTTCCGGTAAAGAAGCCGCAGGAGTTTTTCCGGTTATGTGAAGTTTACCACAGTATTTTCGATGATCTGGAGGTTTTTCCGGTTCCGGAAAGCACAGTCCTTTCTATGGCTGATATTTCCTATGAAAATGGGTGGATGGAACCAAGGACCTATGGAGGGGAGCGTGGACATGAGGGCTGCGATCTCATGGGAGGAATCAATACCCCCGGTCTCTATCCTGTGGTCAGCATCACAGACGGAGTGGTGGAACAGGCAGGCTGGCTTCCGAAAGGAGGCTTTCGGATTGGAATTCGGGCTCCGAAGGGTGCCTATTT
Source organism: uncultured Lachnospiraceae bacterium (assembly GCA_910586315.1). Lineage (GTDB taxonomy): Bacteria > Bacillota > Clostridia > Lachnospirales > Lachnospiraceae > CANRXD01. Next base: position 3,559 of record CAJUIP010000021.1, read on the forward strand.
TTACTATGCCCATTTTTCCGGATATGCCAAAGACTGGGAAGTGGGGACCCCGGTAAAGGCCGGGGAACTTTTGGGATTTATGGGGGATTCCGGATATGGCCCTTACGGTACCACCGGGCAGTTCCCGGTTCATCTTCACTTGGGAATCTATCTGAAAACAGAGCATTACGAAGAGCTTTCCGTGAACCCTTACTGGATTTTAAAATATCTGGAGCAATATCGTACCAGGGCGGCTTACTGACAAAAAGCATCGGGCGTTCCCCCGAACGATGTACTGGAATGATGTACCGGTTACAAAAAGGTTGTACTTTCCCCCGGATTTTGATATGATAGTATTTACATGCAAAAAAGGAAAGGCAAAAAGGGAATGGAAGAAAAGGAACTCCGGCTGGATAAGTTTCTGGCTGACATGGGAAAAGGAACCAGAAGCAGACTTAAGGAGGACATAAGGAAAGGACGCATTTCTGTAAATGGAGAGGTAGTAAAAAACGCCGACAAAAAGATTAGGATTCCGAAAGATGAAGTCCTGTTTGACGGAAAGCCGGTTTCTTATGTGGCGATGGAATATTTTATGTTAAATAAGCCCCAAGGCGTTCTTTCTGCCACAGAGGATAGACGGCGCCGTACCGTTCTGGATCTGATTGACCAGAAAAAGAGGAAGGATTTGTTTCCTGTGGGCCGGCTGGACGCAGATACGGAGGGACTTCTTCTAATTACCAATGACGGCGCCCTGTCCCATAAGCTCCTGGCGCCAAAGAGTCATGTGGATAAAGTATATTTTGCCCGGTGCGCCGGAAAAGTTCCGGAATCGGCTGCCGCCTCCTTTGCAGAGGGACTTCTTCTGCCGGACGGTTTTCAATGTCTTCCGGCGGTTCTTGAGATTTTGTCAGTGACAGAAAATGGAGAGACGGAAAATAAGAAGACAAAATCCAGAGAAACAGAATATAAAAAGGAAGAAAATGGAAAGACTGGAAACGAAAAGGCAGAAGGTGTGAAGACAGAAACCGAAGTGCTGCTCACGATCCGGGAGGGGAAATTTCATCAGGTGAAACGTATGATGGAAGCCGTCGGCTGCCCGGTTCTTTTTTTAAAGCGTTTGTCCATGGGGCCCCTGACTCTGGATGAGTCCTTGAAACCGGGAGAGTACAGGCCTCTCACCAAACAGGAATTGGAGTTGTTGAAACAAGTATGATAAAGGAACTGCTGAAAGGAAAAAAGGCGGCGCTTTTTGATCTGGATGGAACGCTGGTGGATTCCATGTGGATGTGGAAGGAAATTGACATTGAATTTTTAGGCCGCTTTGGCTATGGCTGTCCGGATGATCTTCAGAGAAAAATAGAGGGAATGAGTTTTTCGGAAACGGCCGTTTATTTTAAAGAACGGTTTGAGCTTCCTTTGTCTCTGGAAGAAATCAAAGCCTGCTGGATTCAGATGTCTATTGACAAATACCGCTATGAGGTTCCCCTAAAAGAGGGAGCCCTGGATTTTTTAAAGTACTGTAAGAAAGCAGGGCTTCAGACAGGAATTGCCACCAGCAACGGACGCGATATGGTGGACGCCGTTCTGGAAGCTTTAAACATAACGGAATATCTGGGAACCATAACCACCGGATGTGAGGTGGCAAAGGGAAAGCCGGAACCGGATATTTATCTGGAAACAGCCAGAAGGCTGTCCGTTTCTCCGGAGGACTGTGTGGTATTTGAAGATATTCCGGCGGGAATTACCGCCGGAAAGAGGGCAGGAATGACGGTGATCGCCGTGGAGGACGCCTACTCGCGGGATTTGACAGAGGAAAAGCGTTCCCTTGCCGACGGCTTCCTCCACAGTTATTTTGAACTTCTGGACCATGAAACCTGGACTTTTGGACAATGAGGCAGAGGGACAGAGCCGTTACGAAACGGGAAAGTAAGGAGATGCCATGATGCATGAGTTTCTTCCGGTCAGCCGGGAAGATATGGAAAAACGGGGCTGGGACCAGTGCGATTTCGTCTATGTCTGCGGGGATGCCTATGTGGACCATCCATCCTTTGGACATGCCATCATCAGCCGTGTTCTGGAGGCCCACGGCTATCAAGTGGGTATGATTTCCCAGCCGGACTGGAAGAAGAAGGAGAGCATTACTGTTTTGGGCAAGCCGCGGCTTGGCTTTCTTGTAAGCGCCGGGAATATGGATTCCATGGTCAACCATTATTCTGTGTCCAAACGGCGAAGAGAAAAGGACTCCTACACGCCCGGAGGCGTCATGGGAAAGCGGCCGGATTATGCGGCCGTGGTGTACTGCAACTTAATCCGATCCGTCTATAAAAAAATACCTGTAATCCTGGGCGGCATTGAGGCCAGCCTGCGCCGTCTTGCCCATTATGATTACTGGTCCGGAAAGGTGAAGCATTCCATTCTGGTGGATTCGCAGGCGGATCTTTTGTCTTACGGAATGGGAGAGCGGTCCATTGTGGAAATTGCGGACGCTATGAATTCCGGACTTGATATCAAAGATATTACCTTTATAGATGGAACCGTCTATAAAACGGACCGTCCGGATTCCGTCTATGATGCAGTTATGCTGCCGTCCTATGAGGAAATCAGGGCGGATAAAAGGACGTATGCAAAGAGCTTTTTTACCCAGTACCAGAATACGGACGCTTTTTCAGGAAAGCGGCTCTGCGAACCGTATCACGACCATCTTTATGTGGTTCAGAATCCGCCCGCGAAGCCTTTGACTACCCAGGAGATGGACGATGTATATGCACTTCCCTATGTGAGAAAGCCACATCCCTCGTACGAGGCTTTAGGCGGCGTTCCGGCCATTGACGAGGTGAAATTCAGCCTGATTAATAACCGCGGCTGCTTCGGAGGCTGCAGCTTCTGCGCCCTGACCTTTCACCAGGGGAGGATTGTACAGGTCAGAAGCCATGAATCCATTGTAAAAGAGGCAGAGCTTTTGACAGAGGAACCGGATTTTAAGGGGTATATCCATGATGTGGGCGGCCCTACGGCTAACTTCCGGTTTCCGGCCTGCAAAAAACAGATGACAAAGGGCGCCTGTCCCGATAAACAGTGCCTGTTTCCAAAGCCCTGCGCCAACCTGACTGCGGACCATACCGATTATATCGCACTTTTAAGGAAGTTAAGGGCCCTTCCAAAGGTGAAAAAGGTTTTTATCCGCTCCGGCATCCGCTTCGACTATGTGCTGGCCGATAAAAAGCGGGACTTTTTAAGGGAGTTATGCATGTACCATGTAAGCGGCCAGCTTAAAGTGGCCCCGGAACACGTGGCGGACAAGGTGCTGAAACGGATGGGGAAGCCGGAGGCGTCCGTGTACCAACGGTTCACAGAGGAATATAAGGCCATGAATGAGCGGCTCGGGTTAAAGCAGTATCTTGTGCCGTATCTTATGTCCTCCCATCCCGGTTCCACATTAAAGGAAGCCGTGGAACTGGCAGAATATTTAAGGGATCTGGGATACATGCCGGAACAGGTCCAGGATTTTTATCCGACTCCCTCCACGATTTCCACCTGTATGTATTATACAGGCCTGGACCCCATGACCATGGAGCCCGTATACGTCCCTGTAAACCCTCATGAAAAGGCCATGCAGAGAGCGCTGATTCAGTACCGGGATCCGAAAAATTATGCTCTGGTGGAGGAGGCCCTCAAAAAGGCCGGGAGAGAGGATTTAATCGGGTACGAAAAACGGTGCCTGATTCGCCCGAGAACCGGGAACAAGGGACAAAGGGGTGCAGAAGCTGCCGGAAATCCCGGGGGAAAACTTAAAGAAAGGCCGTCCGGGGGAAAGGCCGAAAAACATCCCGGAAAAAAGAAAACCATCCGCAATGTCCACAAACCATCAAAAGGAAAGAAAGAGGGCAGATAAATGAAAATCGCCATGGTAACAGGCGCCTCCTCCGGTATGGGAAGGGAAATGGTCTTTGAGATTGCTGACCGTTTTGGCGGCATCAGGGAAATCTGGACCGTCGCCAGAAGGGAAGAGAGGCTTAGGGAGTTTGACGGCAGGGTTCCTGTCCCTGTAAGGGTGTTTCCTCTGGATCTTACAGCCGACGGCGGGCTGTCCTCCCTGGAGGAAGCCTTAAAAGAACAGAAGCCGGAGGTAAAGATTCTGGTAAATGCGGCCGGATTTGGCAGAATCGGGACGGCAGAGGAGATTGGCTTTCGGACTTCCTCCCGTATGGTCCGGCTCAATGCAGAGGCTCTCACGGCCGTGACGGAGCTTGTGCTTCCTTATATGTCAAAAAACAGCAGGATTCTCCAGTTCGCCTCTGCCGCCGCCTTTTTGCCCCAGCCGGGGTTTGCGGTTTACGCGGCTTCCAAGTCCTATGTTTTAAGCTACAGCCGGGCGTTAAACGCCGAGCTTTCCGGCCGGGGAATTTTTGTCACCGCCGTGTGCCCGGGCCCGGTGGATACGGAATTTTTCGACAGGGCCCTTCAAAAGGGAACCCTGGCGCCATATAAAAAGATTTTTATGGCAGATGCCAAAAAGACGGTCCGAAAGGCCTTAAAGGACGGCATGGCCGGAAAGGAAATTTCCATTCCCGGAATTTCCATGAAGGCATTTTTCCTTTTGTGCAGACTGGTTCCGCACGGGATTCTGATTAAGGCTATTTGCCGTCTGTCTGGAACAGCGCGGTAAACGTTCGGGAGGAAACGGAACTTACTGGAAGAAAAGAGAGGTAATGACGTTGAAAAGGATAGAAAAAGGAAGGTACGGATACCGGAACGCCCATAAAAAGAATCAGATTCTTATTGTTTTCCTGTTTTTGGCGGTGATTGCCGCTTTGCTGGCGGCGCGTCCGTTTATTACCCGGGATTCCCTCAGGAATCTTGTGACCATCAGCGCCATCTTAACCGTGCTTCCCATGGCGAATCTGGCCTCCCCTCTGGTTGCTTCTTGGAAAATCACGGAAACTCCGGCGGATTTTTATGAGGCCTGCCGCCCCTATGAGGAAAGATTTCCGGTGCTTTATGACCTGATTATCACGTCGCCGGACTTCATTCTCCCCATTGACGTTTCCGTCATCCATCCCACAGGGGTCTATATGTTCTGCCCGGTGAAAACTGCCGATACGAAAAAGGCGGAAAAGTTTCTGAATGAAATGCTCACCGGATGGAAGCTTGACGGCAACGCAAAAATCATGACAGAAAAGAAAAATTATTTAAACCGCCTGGCTTCCTTAAAGCCAGTGGCCGAAGAGGACGACGACGGAAGCGCGCCCCATGTGGAGAAGCTTTTAAAGAGCCTGTCTATGTAGGGCCGGAAAGGATGCGGACATCATGAAGGAAATCACCATTGGAAAAAATGAAGCCGGGCAGCGGCTGGATAAATTCCTGGCCAAATACATGAATTTGGCTCCCAAAAGCTTTTTTTATAAAATGGTGCGGAAGAAAAACATCACACTCAACGGAAAAAAATGTGAGGGGGCCCAAATGCTTTCTGAGGGAGATGTGGTGAAGCTTTTTCTGGCGGATGAAACCATTGAAAAATTTTCCCGGACCCAGTCCCCCAAAACCCAGGCGGTGAAGCTTGACATTTTATATGAAGATGAAGATATCCTTCTTATTAATAAGCCATCGGGAATGCTGTCCCAGAAGGCAAAGGATACGGATACTTCCCTGGTAGAATATGTGATTCAATATCTTTTGGATACCGGGCAGGTCAGGGAAGCCTCCCTGCGGAGCTTTAAACCCTCCGTATGCAACCGCCTGGATCGGAATACCAGCGGCATTGTAGCTGCCGGGAAATCTCTTGCCGGACTCCAGATGCTGTCAGAGGTGTTTCGGGACAGGACCATTCATAAATATTACCAGTGCATCGTGGAGGGAGAAATGAAAACTCCGAAAACCGCCGATGGCTGGCTTTTAAAGGATGAAAAAACGAACCGGGTACGGATTTTAAAGGAAGCGGACAAAGAAGGGCATGCACTTAGGATTTTAACCCGTTATGAGCCTCTGGCCTCCAATCAGGCGTTTACGCTTCTTAAGGTAACACTCCTCACGGGACGCTCCCACCAGATCCGCGCCCACCTGGCTTCCATGGGCCATCCGATCGTGGGAGACAGGAAATACGGAAGCATGCCCCTGCCGCAGGTCTGTGAAGCTTACGGGATTCACTCCCAGCTTCTCCATTCTTATCGTCTGGAGTTTCCTAAGCTTTGCGGACCGTTTGAACGGCTTTCAAACAAGAGCTTTGAGGCTCCTCTTCCGGATGAATTTTTGCGGATGGCAGCAGGAGAGCGATTATGGGAACATGGAAAACCAGGGGCTTAAGGGGTTCTACACTAGAGGATCTGATCAACCATACCAATGAAAGCTACCGGGAAAAAAAGCTGGCGCTGATTCAGAAGATTCCCACCCCCATTACCCCCATTGAAATTGACAAGGTCAGCCGCCATATCACCCTGGCTTATTTTGATATGAAGAGTACGGTTGACTACATCGGCGCCGTACAGGGAATCCCTGTCTGCTTCGACGCAAAGGAATGTGCCGTCCGCACCTTTCCTCTTCAGAACATTCATCCGCACCAGATCGCGTTCATGGAAGCGTTTGAAAAGCAGGGCGGCGTGGCCTTCATTATCCTTTCCTTTACGGGGGAAGGTGAGATATATTACGTCCCCTTTGATGTCATCCATGGGTTCTGGAAGAGGATGGAAGAGGGCGGAAGAAAAAGCTTTACCTACGAAGAGGTGGTGCCGAAGGCATGGAAAATACGGAGCCACCGGGATATGTTTGTCCACTATCTGGAGGAACTCCAGATGGATTTGGACCGAAAAGAAAAGGAGGAAACGTTAAATAAATGATTGAGTTTATAATCTGGATGGCAGTGATTCTTCTTTTTTCCCTCTCATCTTTAATTAAGAGCGGAAAGCTGGATGGGATGACAGGCCGTGCCGCCAAAAGAAAGCAGGACAGAGAAGACAATGTGGTCTATGAACAGCAGGAGGAAGGCGCCGCCGGAAAAAAGGCAGGCAAGCCCCAAAGCGGATTCAAACCACGGAACGCCGCCAAAGGCGCAGGCCTTGTCTTCTTTGTCCTTTTCGTCCTTTTCCTCGGGATGGGGAGCTATTACACGCTTTCCGAGCAGGAGATGGCTGTGGTCACTACATTCGGAAGTCCGGCGGTGGTGGAAGCCTCCGGCCTCCATTTCAAAATTCCGCTGATTCAGAAAGTCACAAAAGTCTCCAAGGCCATTACCGGAATGCAGATCGGCTACACGACAGATCCGGAGCGTGCGGCCGGAGCATCCACGGAATATCCGGTTTCCCTGGAAAATGAGAGTCTTATGATTACGAAGGATTTTAACCTAACCAATGTGGATTTTTACATTGAGTACATGGTCACCGACCCCATTCAGGCCGTACGCCACCGCACGGTTTATGAGAGCATTATCAAAAATCTGGCTCAGAGCTATATCCGCGATACTGTCGGCATGTTTAATGTGGATGATGTCATCACCACAGGGAAGACACAGATTCAGGAACGGATAAAGGAGCAGCTTACCCAACGTCTGGTGGATGAAAACATCGGCTATGGCATTTATAATGTGTCGATTCAGGATTCTGAAATGCCCAGAGACGACGTGGCCAATGCCTTTAAAGCGGTTGAGGATGCCAAGCAGGGCATGGAAACAGCCATCAACGCAGCCAATAAGTATAAGTCGGAAAATATACCAAAAGCCAAAGCGGAGGCCGACAAGCTCCTGCAGGAGGCAGAGGCCTACAAACAACAGAGAATCAACGAAGCCACCGGGCAGGTGGCGCGGTTTGAGGATACGTATGCGGAATATATCAAATATCCGCTGATTACAAAAAAACGTATGTTTTATGAGACGATGGAGGAGCTGCTGCCGGATCTTAAGGTCATTATTGACAATGGAAGCGGCACCCAGACCATGCTGCCGTTAGAGCCTTTCTCGGAAGCGCCTGTCCCGGATACGTCCGGCGCATCCGTCTCTTCTTCGGAATCCTCCGAAGAAACGCAGTAAACCTCCATGCGCCCGGCATATGGATACGCCCGGCACATGTATTTGCGAAAGTATACCGTTTTTATGCAGCAGGAAAGCGTATCCTGCTGCATAAAAATCACTCTGCTCAGGCTTGCACTGCGGCAGAAAGGAAAATGCCGCGGTCTTTTTCAGACAGAGAATTCTGCAGAGCAGATTTTTTCAACAGTAAGGAGGCACAGCCAATATGAAAAAAGCAGGAAGAAACGTGATGATGATTTTGATATCCGTTTTTGCCCTGGTGGTTCTTAGTTCCAGCATGGTGAGCACCTACAACGACGAGTATAAGCTGGTGTTACAGTTCGGAAAGGTCGTCCGCGTCATTGACACCCCGGGCTTAAGCTTTAAGATTCCCTTCATCCAGACGACCCAGTCCATCCCCAATTATGAGATGATTTATGACCTGGTTCCCAGCGAAGTGAACACCAGAGACAAAAAGGTTATGGTGACGGATTCCTTTGCCCTCTGGAGTGTGACAGACCCGCTGAAATATTTATCCCGTCTGGGCGCCAACAAGGCGAACGCCGAGAGCCGTATTTCCGTTGTGGTTTATAATGCGGTAAAAAATGTGATTTCCTCCACAGACCAGGCCGATGTGATTTCCGGCCGCGACGGGAAGCTGGCGGAGATGATTACGGAAAAAATCGGCACGTCCCTGGACAGTTACGGAATTACCGTAAAGAAGGTGGAGACCAAGATGTTAGACCTTCCCGACTCCAACAAAGAGGCGGTCTATCAGCGCATGATTTCCGAGCGTCAGAACATTGCCGCCGGATATATCGCGGATGGACAGTATGAGTCCAACGTCATTAAAAACTCCACGGACCGCGAGGTTTCCGTCCTGATTTCCGAGGCAAAGGCGCAGGCGGAAAAAATACGGGCCGAGGGAGAGGCAGAGTACATGCGGATTTTATCGGAGGCCTATAACGATGAGAGCAAGGCCGATTATTACAACTATATCCGCAGCCTGGACGCTTTAAAGGCCAGTCTTAAGGGCGCCAACAAGACCGTCATCTTAAACGAAAATTCGGAGCTTGCCAGAATTTTGCAGGGAAATTAACAGGGCCATGGACATGTTTCGAAAAATTTGATATACTTTACTTGCACAGGACCAAACCGGAATTTCCGCGAGGCAGCGCGAACCCCCTTTTGGCCCTGGCAGCTTCTTGTTGGTTGATAAAATTTCTCAGGTAACGGCGTATGGATGCTCCAAACGGTTACCTTCTAAAAGAAAAGGAGAATGTGTTATGTCCAAAGTTGTTGATCGTTTCCTTAAGTATATTGCCCTGGATACCCAGTCCGCAGAGGGCGCTTCCACCGTTCCCAGTACGGAAAAGCAGTTTGCTCTTGCAAAGCTTCTGGTGGAAGAGTTAAAAGAGCTGGGCCTTAAAGACGTTTCCATGAGCGAACATGGATATGTGTACGGAACCATTCCGGCCAACGTGGAGGCGGACTGCCCTGTAGTGGGATTTTTAGCCCATATGGATACTTCACCGGATTTTTCCGATGAAAACACACGTCCCCAGTTAATCAAAAATTATGACGGCGGCGATATCATTTTAAATAAGGCCCTGAATATTCATATGAGCCCGGAGGTTTTCCCGGATTTGAAAAGCTATGTGGGAATGGACCTTATCACCACAGACGGAACCTCCCTTCTGGGCGCGGACGACAAGGCCGGTATTGCTGAAATTATCACCATGGCTGAAATTCTCATGGCCCATCCGGAAATTCCCCACGGAGCCGTAAAGGTTGCCTTTACTCCTGATGAGGAGGTGGGCCACGGCGTGGATTTCTTCGATGTTCCGGGCTGGGGCGCCGATGTGGCTTATACCGTAGACGGGGGAGCCTGGGGCTCCATGGAGTACGAGACCTTCAATGCCGCTTATATGAAGGTGACCATCCACGGCCAGAATATCCATCCCGGCAGCGCGAAGGACAAGATGAAGAATTCCCTGTTAATCGGTATGGAATTCCAGTCCATGCTGCCCGAGGCGGAAAAGCCCCAGTATACCCAGATGTATGAGGGATTCTTCCATTTAAACAACATGTCCGGAAATGTGGAGGAGACCAGTCTTCACTATATCGTGCGTGACCATAACCGGGAAAAGTTTGAGGCCAGAAAGGCTCTGGGACATACAATCGGAGAGTTCTTAAATAAGAAATACGGCGAGGGCACCGTTATTGTGGAAACTGCCGACAATTATTATAATATGGCGGAAAAGATTCGTCCGCATATGTACTTAATGGATGTGGCGGCTGAGGCCTTTAAGGAGCTTGGCGTGGATGCTCCGGTGATTCGCCCGATCCGCGGCGGCACCGACGGTTCCAGGCTGTCCTATATGGGGCTGCCCTGTCCGAACCTCTGCGCCGGCGGCCACAATGCCCATGGAAAGTATGAGTTTGTCTGCGTACAGTCCATGGAAAAATCGGTGGACCTTCTTGTGAAGATCGCACAGAAATTTAAAGATGTGAAGAAACCTCAGTAGATGCAGGGCTGAACGGCTGCCGTTCATGCGAAAGCAGGAGGTGAAAAACACGGATCCGATTGCAGGGGTCCGTGTTTTTTGTTATAAATTGAAAATTAATTGCCATTATTGTCAATTCAATTTTGACAGAACATCTATAGATTTGTCATTTTATGTCGTATTTTATCGAAATGAAATTTTAAATCTTTACTTATTCCCTTCGATTTGCATATAATAATTGTTTTAACCATTATAAATTTTGATTTTTTTGTTTTATTTTTCAAAAAAACTTATAGATGGCATAAACATTGCTAATATAAAAGAATAAAGATGCATCTTTATAACTGTAAATTCCAAAAAATCGGAAAGGAGAAGTAACTGCGAGAGCATGAAACAGTTACAAGAAAGACAACATGCTTAGGGAAAAGAAGAGTAAAGGTAAGTTTGAAGCTCCACATGTATTTGTTATTTTGTTTACGCTGGTTATCCTGGCCTCAATCATGACATATCTGATACCGGCCGGTCATTTTGAAAGAGTGGAATTAGGGGGACGGATGGTCATTGATCCGGGGTCCTTTACCTACGTTGCCCGAACACCGGTAGGAATTTTTGAGGCTCTGAATTGTATTACCACTGGAATTGGAGAAGTATCAGAGATTATTGCGTTTCTTCTGATCATGGGAGGAAGCTTCGAGGTAATCCAGTCCACAGATGCCATTAAAATTGGCATTGGACGCATTGCTGTATCCAGTGCAAAAAGTGGTAGAGATAAATTTTTAATCCCCATTTTAATGATGGCGTTTGCAGCCGGAGGTGTGGTGTTTGGAATGGCGGAAGAGACGCTTCCATTCATCGCAATTATGGTAATGCTAGCAATATCCATGGGATTTGACTCTATTACGGGAGCCGCCATAGCGCTTGTGGGAGCATGTGCAGGTGTATCCTGTTCCGCAATGAGTCCGTTTACAGTGGGGGTTGCCCAGACCATTGCAGAGCTTCCGCTGTTGAGTGGCTGGCAGTTCCGTATGTGTGCACTTGTCCTGATGTTAACGATTGCAATCAGCTATGTGTACCGGTATGCAATGAAAGTACGGAAAAATCCCCAGTTAAGCCTGATGTACGAAATCGACCGGCAAAGAAACGATGTTCTGAATCTGGATGAGCTGGAAGCGCTGACGGGAAGACATAAAGCGGTACTGGCAATCTTTTTCGGCATGATGGCTATTCTTGTTCTGGGAGTCATGAAATGGGGATGGGGAATTACACAGATGTCATCCTTGTTCCTGGCGGCTTCTATTCTGTCTGCGGTTGTATTTCGGATGCGTTTTAATCAGTATGCAGTAACCTTTGCACAGGGGTTGGAATCCCTGGCTGTCGGAGCCACCGTTGTGGGGCTGTCCAGAGCGGTTCTCGTTATCATGACACAGGGAAATATTATTGATACTATATTATTTGTTTCTTCTTCTCTGCTGTCTCAGATTCCGTCCACAATTTCCAGCTTGGGAATTTATGTATTCCAGTGTCTGTTAAACTTCCTGATTCCTTCCGGTTCCGGTCAGGCAGCCGTTTCCATTCCTATCCTGGCGCCGTTGGGGGATTTAATCGGGGTGACGAGGCAGACCACCGTCGTTGCTTTCCAGCTGGGAGATGCGATTTCCAATATTCTGACTCCAACTTCAGGATATTTTATGGCTGCTTTGTCTCTTGCCAAAATACCGTGGGAAAAATGGGTAAAATGGATTCTTCCCCTTATTGGACTGCAGTATCTGGGAGGCGCTATTGTCGTTGTAATTGCCCAATTTATCCAGCTTGGGCCATTCTAAAAATAATATCATAAAATCAGGAGAACAGAGCAGGAAAATGGGTAAAAAAGAAATAGAGAACGATATCCTTGGTAAAAAAGAAGATATGTACCGGATTCGGAGAGAGCTGTATGAGAATCCGGAGACGGGCCTTGAAGAAACCATGGCTTCGGAATTGCTGACGGATATGTTCCGCAAGGAGGGATTTTCCGTTACAAAAGGAGTGTATGGCTTGAAAACCGGATTCCGGGCGGAATATGAAAGTGGGAAAGCCGGCCCTTCCATCGGCTTTATCTGTGAATATGACGCGTTGCCGAAAATCGGGCATGCCTGCGGGCATAATATGATTGCGGCAATGAGTTATGGAGCAGCCTGCGGCTTAAAATCCGTTCTGAATGAAATCGGCGGTAAAATAGTCGTTTTCGGAACGCCGGATGAAGAGTCCACAAGTGGAAAGGTGAATTTTGTAGAGGGCCATGCGTTCGATTCGATTGATGCGGTTATTATGTGCCACCCCTATCCGGAATCAGAGGAGAGCGGGGCTACGCTTGGGCTTGGAGCGCTTCAGTTTGAGTTCCATGGAGTTTCTGCTCACGCGGCTCTCCCAAAGGAAAACTGCCGGAACGCCCTGGATGCCCTGGTTATGTCATACCTTAACATTAATAATCTGAAACAGTATATTCCGGAGGCTAACATTTACGGCATTATTGATCATGGAGGAGACCGACCTAACATCATTCCCGACTACGCTTCCATGAAATATTACATCCGGGCGGCAAGTAAGGCAAAGCTCCAGGAATATATGGATAGGGTAACCGACTGTGTGCGCCATACGGCCCAGGCATCAGGGGTCTCCGTTACGGTGACAGAATTTGAAAAACGGGTGGAAAACCTGGTGACCAATCATACTTTGGCCGATGTGTTCAAAGAAAATTATGAAAAGCTGACAACGCTCCGCCTGAAAAAGCCGGAAGGATACGCCGCGACATCCGATATTGGCAATGTCAGCAATGTGGTTCCAACGATTCACAGCTGGATCGGAATTACGCGGACCGGCGGACTGGCTTTGCATAATCCGGAATTTGCGGCGGCCACAATGACGGACTTCGCCGCCGGCGAGATGGTTTCCGCCGCCATTGCCATGGCGCAGACAGGATATCAGGTGATCTGCGAACCAGAACTATTGCAAAAAATAAAAAAGGAATTTGAAGGATAAAAGGAAGCGAAAGAAAAAACCTTTTCAGGATACTAAAAGCAGGTTTAGGTATCTTGAAAAGGATTTTTTATTTCAAAGCAGGATTCCCTTTTATGGACAAAAATCCCGGCTTCACAAAGGTCCCTTTTCAGCGTATGCCTTACAACCATAAGTTGTGTATATAAGAATATTTGCTGTTTTACGGTAAAGCAAAAAAGAATTATGATAAAAATATACGCAAAATGCCGGAATGCCAGCAGACAAGCCGGCAGCAGGAAAGATGCAGGGCTGGACGGTTATAACCATACAGCAAAGAAACGGGGGTAGGCATATGTTGGAAGAACTAAAAAAAGCGGTATGGAACGCAAACCTCTCCCTTGCCGGGAAAGGGATTGTAATTTATACGTGGGGAAATGTCAGTGGCATATCGGACGACAGGAGATATATGGCAATTAAGCCGTCCGGCGTTGATTATGACAAAATGCAGTGGGAAGATATGGTGATTGTTGAAGTTAAAACGGGGAATATTATGGAAGGAAGGCAGAGACCTTCCTCCGATACAGAAACGCATCTGGAGCTATATCGAAAATACGGAGGCATAAAGGGTATTGTGCATACCCACTCTGTAAATGCTGTGGCATTTGCACAGGCGGGAAGAGGAATACAGGCGTTAGGCACGACCCATGCCGATTACTTTTATGGAGACATTCCATGCACAAGAGAATTGAGCAGAGCGGAAGTGGAAGAGGCGTATGAATCGAACACAGGGAAGGTAATCGTTGAGACAATCGAACAGATGGGATACGACCCGATGGCGGTTCCGGGGATCGTGGTGAAAGGCCATGGGCCTTTCGCGTGGGGCGACAGCCCTGAAAATGCAGTATATCATGCGGTTGTGATGGAGAAGGCTGCAGAGATGAATTTAAAAACGCTGATGCTGAATCCGGATGCCTGTCTGGCCCCCTATATCCTGGAGAAACATTACAGGAGAAAACATGGAGAAGATGCGTATTATGGACAGGAAATCGCACGAAAGCAACAACTTTTGGTTGTTGGTGAACAAGAAAAGTTTGATTTACAGTAAAATGTAGATAAGATACAATGTAGACATGGAAATAAATTGTACAATTTACCTATCAAATGGCCGATCGTGTGAAAATAACGAAAACAGGAGGAATCGGAATATGAAAAAAACAGTAGCTTATTTACTGGCATTTGCATTGGCGGCAGGGACGCTGGCCGGGTGCTCATCATCAGATACCAATCCAACGACTGCGGCTGCCACGACAGCGGCAGAGACAACGAAAGCTCCCGCCGCGGCGGATACAACAGCGGCTACGGGGGAAAAGACAGAAGATGCTTTTGAAAAGAAGGAGTTATCGGAACTTAAGATTGGAGTTTCCTTCTATGCATATGCCAGCGCTTCTGCTATCCGCCAGCTCGATTATCTGCGTTATGTTTTCGAAGAAGCCGGATGCGAAGTACCGTATGCTGTTGCCAATAACAGTGTGGAGCAGCAGATTGCGGATGTGGAGAACCTGATTGAACAGGACTGTGATGCGATTATCCTGGATCCATGCCAGATGGAGGGGTATGAGGATGTGCTTCAACAGTGCAAGGATGCCAAAATCCCGGTATTTATTATGGGAAATAAGCTGAATCCGGAGGTTTATACCGCGGGAGAGGATTACGTTACATTGCTGCAGTCAGATATGGTTCTTCAGGGGGAAAACGCCGGCCATGCAGCCGCGAAAGTAGCCAAAGAAGAGCTTCAGGGAACCGCGTATGCAGTCGTAACCTTTGGAACGCCCGGTATGCAGAGTGCGACGGACCGTATCAACGGATATAACAATATTGATTTCTCTGACGACAGCATTGTTACGATTGGCGTGCAGACCGCCTACAATAAGGCAGCGGACGCGCAGTCAATCGTTGAAAACTACATTATGAGCACCGGAGGACCAGAAGCCGAAAAAGGTGTGAACACTATTGTCTGCATGACACATAACTGTGCGATTGGCGCGATTGCGGCCGTTAAAAATATGGGATATAAGCCCAATGAGGACATTTATATTATTGTGGTAGACGGTGTAAAGGAAGACCTTCAGGCCATTATTGACGGCGACCTCTACATTGCAGTCGAGTCCCCCTGCTTTTATGCCGAGCAGCAGCTTGAGCTGATTGAAAAATATTTCCAGGGTGAGAAGCTGGAACCATATTATGAGATCAAGACGACAATTTTCGACAAAGATAACGCGCAGGAATGGTATGACAAGTTTAACGAATACGATACCGTTATCGGGTATACGGGTTAAGGATGGAAGGATAACATGTGATGCGGGGCCGGTATATGGGTGGAGATTTCGTATGCCGGCCCTAAAAAAACAACAATTGAGGTGATACGTTGGATAACATTCAGAATAAACAGGAATATGTACTGGAAGCGCTGCATATCAACAAATCATTTGCTCAGATCCCTGCTTTGTCTGATGTGAATTTTTCGGTACGTCCCGGTGAAGTCATGGCGCTTATGGGAGAAAACGGCGCGGGAAAATCCACGCTGATAAAAATAATTACCGGCCTGTATACGAAAGAATCCGGAAAGATTCTCCTTGACGGAAAGGAAATAAATCCGAAGACTGTCGTGGAATCTCAGTCCATGGGAATCCGAAGTGTTTATCAGGAGTTAAATCTAAGCCCGTTTTTAAGCGTAGCGGAAAACCTTTTTATTGGCCATGAAGTCAAAGACAGCCGTGGGTTTATTGACTGGAAAAAAACAAACGAAGAGGCAGAGCGCATACTGGCCGAAATGTCGATACAGATTGACGTTACCCGTCCGCTGCAGGAATTGACGGCAGCTTTACAGCAAATGGTGGCGATTGCCAGAGCAGTGATGATAAACGCAAAAGTCCTGATTCTGGATGAGGCGACCTCTTCTCTCGACGAGGACGAGGTTCAGGTGCTTTTTAAGGAAATCAGGCGCCTGAAAGAAAAAGGGATTGGAATTATATACGTAACCCATCGAATGAACGAGGTCTTTACCATCAGCGACAGAATTACCGTGCTTAGAAATGGAAAACTGATTGGCGTCTATAACAGTGCGGATATCGATATGAACGGGCTTGTTACCAGTATGATCGGAGATGCCGTCGGCAGGGCGGAGATAAAGAGAAAAAAAGTAAACGATGCCCTGAAAAGTGCTCCCGTTATTTACAGTCTTAAGAATATCAATAAGAAAAACAGATTATATGATGTCAATATTGATATCAAGCAGGGAGAGATTGTGGGCCTGGCAGGCCTCCTTGGATCCGGAAGAACAGAGCTTGCAAAAATAATTTTTGGCGATGATGCGGATTTCACCGGAGAACGTCTGTTTATGGGAAAACCTGTAGAACACAGGACTCCGGCGGCTTCCATAAAAAACGGAATTGCCTATTGTACGGAGGAAAGAAGGAGCGAGGGCATTTTTGCCTTGATGGGCGTGGACGACAATATCATAATGCCTTCCATTCGTAATTATACGAGGTTTGGCGTGATTGACAATGGCAGAAAAGCGGAAGTCATAAGAAAATTTATTGACCGTCTGGCTGTAAAGACTCCTTCCGCCAAAATGGAAATCAGGAAACTGTCCGGAGGAAATCAGCAAAAAGCGCTGGTAGCCAGATGGCTGTGTATGGACACAAAGCTCATTATCTTTGATGAGCCGACCAGAGGAATTGATGTAGGTGCGAAGGGAGAGATTGAGAAGCTGATCCAGAAGCTTGCGGCGGATGGATTGTCAGTGATTTATATTTCTTCCGAGTTTGAGGAACTGGTACGCGGATGTGACAGGATCCTTGTCTTATATGAAGGACATGTTGTGGAGGAGCTGACAGGAGACGCCATATCCAGCGAAAATATTTCTTCTGCCATAGCGGCCGGAGGAAAACGTATTCATGCACAGAATCATCGAGAAGAAGGGGGTGGCGCTCATGTCTAGAAAGCAAATCAGTAAAACTTCAGTGATAGATTTCATTATTAACAATGCGGCCATCCTGATGTGCGTGATTCTTATTATCTATAATTCTGTTTTTACAGCAAAGTTTTTTCAAATCAATACACTTTGGAACATGCTTTCACAGACAGCATCCCTGATGTTTGTGACAATGGGGATGACGATTGTTATCTCGGCAGGATGCACCGATCTTTCTGTCGGGGCTATCATGGCGATTTCCTCATCAATCTGCGGCGAATTGATTCTTGCTACCGGAAACGAGGCCCTTGCCATGCTCATAGCCATAGCGGCATGCCTGCTTTGCGGCCTGGTCAACGGTACGCTGGTTGCGAAGTGTAACCTGCAGCCGATGGTGGCGATGCTGGTTACAAGAATGGTGTACAGGGCCTGGGCACAGATTTACACATCAGGGATTGCGCGGACGGTAAACAGTGCCTTTGGCAGACTGATTGCCCAGACACGCCTGTTTTCGTTCCGAATGCCGGTTATTGTGATTCCAATGGTTTTCATCATATGCCTTGCGGCTTTTATTGTAAAAAAGACCAGATTTGGAAAATATGTGGAAGCAGTCGGAAATAATCAGAGAACAGCGTATCTGTGCGGAATTTCTGTGACCGGGACAATTATGGCAGTCTATCTGCTGTCGGCATTCTTCGCCAGCATGGCCGGAATGATTGAGTTATTCCGGAGCGGAGCCACGGACGCAAATACGATTGGCATTGATTATGAGATGAGCGCCATTGCGGCTACCACCATCGGCGGTACGAGCATGAGAGGAGGAAAGGCCAGGCTTCTTGGCGCGGCCGCGGGAGCCCTGTTAATGACGCTGATTACGATGACCGTTAATTTTACCAATATTACGTATCAGATGGCCAATGTGCTGAAAGCAGTGATTATTATCATGGCTCTTGCCATGCAGTCGGCCAACAGGTCATGAGGAGGTGCCAAAACGTGAATAAAAAGGAAATTACCATGCAAAACGTGAGAAACTGTCTTCGCGGAAAAGGGACCTTGCTCGTACTTATCGCCATGATACTCTTTTCTACATGTACATTTGGAAGCACATTTATGTCATGGAGCAATCTATCCAATGTATTAAGGCAGATGAGCTGGTTCGGAATCGCCGCCATCGGCGTCAACCTGTGTATTATCGCGGGCGGCCGTGACGTATCCGTGGGCTATACCGCCATGCTTACGGGGATGATTTTCACCTTTTGTATTACAAAGCTTGGTTTAAACTTATGGATTGCGGTGCTGATTGCTTTATGCGTCGGGCCGTTTGTGGGCATGATAAACGGCTTTATTATCGCAAAGCTCCATGTGAGGGCCATGATCGCCACGCTGTCCGTTGGATGGATCCTCAGCTCACTGGGATTGATTATCAATAATGATTCGACTATTTATATCTCCAAGCAGACTCCCTATATTAACCTGTTTTACAGTATCAGCAGAAGCAGCCTGTTTGGATTCCTCCCGACTCCGTTTTGTATCTTCTTGATTCTCGTATTTGCGTTCTGGTATTTTACAACAAGAACATCGACAGGAAGAGCCATTTATGCCATCGGCGGGGATGCGGAGAGCGCGTCCATGATGGGAATCCATGTGGTGAAAACACAGATGATCACCCACTTTATCTGCAGCGTTCTGGCATGTATTGCCGGCCTGTTTCTGGTTGCCAGAACCGGTGTGGGAGACCCGGCAAGCTGCAGCCAGTGGGGATTTACCATGATGTCCACCGTTGTTATCGGCGGAACACGGATGAGAGGCGGCCGCGGAGACATTCGCGGAATCATTATAGGCGTTCTGATTTACGGGATGATCGGAAATATGCTTACCATGGCAGGGATGACAAAATACTGGCAGGATATGATTACGGGACTTGTCCTGCTGATGGCAATCCTTTCCCAGAACTTTAAATAGGCGGAGGTGCGTATGATAACGGACATAAAAAAATTTGCCTGTGCGATAACGGATGAACTGAAGGAATGCCTGGAACAGGTAAAACCAGAGCAGGCAGGGAAACTTTACCGCGATATCAAAGAGGCTGACAGGGTATTTGTGTGGGCGCCCGGAAGATGCCAGGCAATGCTCAGATGCTTTATCGCAAGGCTTACGAAGGCGGGAAAAACGGCATACGTTGTGGGAGATACCATTACTCCGGCGATAGGGGAAGGGGATCTGTTAATCCTTGCAAGCGGCGCAGGCCATAATATCGGAGTTGCCAGTATCGGAGAACGGGCCCGCACCTTTGGCGCCAAGGTCGTTTTGCTGACGATTGTGAAAGAATCCCTGTGCCAGAGCGTTTCTGACTACGTTGTCATAATTCCCGGAAGAACTGCTGCCTGCGGCGGGATCGGAACTTCCATACAGCCGGGAGGAGGAAAGTATGAGCAGAGCATGTTCCTTTTGCTGGAGGCGATAGCAGAATGCTACAGTGCGGAAAAAAAGGAACAAACAGAGCTCACTCCAGGGAAGCTGATGGAGACTGCGGTAAGGCTGACTGCCGATATCAGAAATGTAATCGGAACTTTGGAGGAAGCTCGGGCGGAGGCAGTGTTTTTGGCAGTCAGTCTGGCAGCGAAACGGGGAAAGCGTGTTTTTGTATGGTCCTTTGCTCCGCGCCAGATTACGCTTATGCGCTGCTACCTGATGCGGCTTATGCATATGGGCGTTAAGGCATTTGTCTGGGGAGATACGGTTTGCCCGGAGCCGGAGGAATCCGACATTTTCCTTGTTTCGGATGCGTCCGGCAGGGATGAGGCCACAAAAACGGTGATCCGTCAGATGAGAGAGAAGGGGGCGGACGTATTCCTTTTGACGAAAGACCAGAACGGCCGTGTGGAAGCAGGAAAAGAACTACATTTTAAGGTGAATGAAAGAAACGATTCAGACGGAACACAGCTTTTTGAGCAAAGTATGCTCATCCTTCTGGATGCCATGATAGCAAAACACAGCGACGTTCTTGGATATGAAAAATCAGCAGCCTTTAAACGGCATGCAAATCTTGAATAGAAGTAACGGCGGGGGCGCCAAACCGTTACGAATAAAGCATAAAGGAGACCAGTTATGAGAGTAAGAAGAACATTATTTTGGGTGAATGGACCGGATTTCGCCAATCTTGATGATGTGCTGAAAACAAACACAGATGCGATCCAGTTTGATCTGGAACAGCACTGTCCCGGGCCGGACAAGCTTCGCGCCAGGGAAAACCTGTGCCGGATTTTAAAGGAACGGGATCTTGGAACGAAAGAGAAGATCGTTCGTATCAACCATCCGGATACACAGATGGGAATAGATGATCTGGATGCAATTCTGCCGTGTATGCCGGATACCATCCGCATTCCAAAGGCAGAGCATGTGGAAACGATTTTGAAGGTCGATAAAATTATCACCGAGTTTGAGAAGAAAAATAAGCTGCCCAGGAATACGATTGAGATCCTGATTCTTCTTGAAACACCTTTGGGCATTATGAACGGTTACGCACTGGACAGCTGCTGCCAGAGAGTGACCGGAGTAGGGCTGGGGGCAGGAGATCTTACAACGGCAATGCATGTGAAGAGATCCACCCGGAAAGGGAATATTCAGCTGGTATACGCGAAGCAGAAAATGGTTTTGGATGCAAAAGCCGCAGGAATCGGAGTGACGGATACGGTGGTAGGAACCAATGATCCGGCGGAGCTTGCCAGAATAAAGGATTTTGTCCGCGAAGATACGGAAGTGGATAAGGAAATGGGATTTACAGGGAGATCTGTAGGGACCCTGGATCATGTGGACATGATCAATGATATCTTCGCGCCCAGTTTTCAGGAAGTGGAAATAGCCAGGACTATCGTTACGGCGTATGAGAAGAGCAAGGAAGCCAGAGAAGCGGATGCATATCTGAACGGGAAATGGATCGATCCGGATGACTATGTAAGCAGCAAATATATCCTTGAGCTGGCGGAAGCCATCAGCAGGAAGGTAAAGGTGTGCTAGGCTGGCATACCAGCAGATAAATCACAGCAGAAATGGAAGGGAAGTTATGAAATTAAAAAATTTGAAACGTTCACAGATTGCGATGTCCACATTTCCGTATAACCGCTGTTCTCTGGATTATACGCTGGATTCCCTTGAGCGCATCGGCGGGAAGGCATTTGAATTTCAGGCGGTCGATCCGCTTCTTAGTCTCGAGGATATCGGATACGCGGATATGAGGCGGATTGCGAAAAAAATTGCCGATCACAATCTTCAATGCATCTGCGTGACTCCGGATGTGATGAATTACCCTGTCAATCTCGCGTCAGGCAGCCTTTCAACCAGAAGAAGGAGTATTCAATATTTAAAGACAGCCATTGACTGCGCGAATGTTTTTGGCGCGCCTTTCATTCAGATGCATGTCGGCTATTCCCTGATTGATGAATCACCGGAGGAGGCCTGGAAGAGATCTGCGGATTCCATGCGCGAACTGGCGGAATACGCGGTTTCGAGGGATGTGGTGATTACCTCGGAATATTCTGTTTTTACCTGGAAATCGGTCCTGCAAAGTTCCAGAGACTTACGCAGAATGATTGATGAAGTCAATTCGCCTGGGTATAAAGGCATGACGGATACGGTTGTCATGGTAAAAATTCCGGAAACGATTGAGGACGCCGTTCAAAATATTGGGATTGAAAATCTCAGACATGTACATTTCACAGACGGACTGGGGAACGCAACCTCTTCGTTACATATGGTCCCCGGAGAAGGAAAGCTTCCGTTGGAGCATATCCTGCAGGTGCTTGATGAGGAAGGCTATTGCGGATATCTGTCCCTTGAGCTGCAGGGAGCAGAAGACACTGCCCATGAAGCCATGTTAAAAGGATACCGGTGGATGTGCGAACATATGGAAAACGAACAGGAATCGAGGGGAGAATAAGAATGGGTCTTAGAAAAACGCAGATTGCTCTTACAAATTATCCGTACCACAAATGTTCTCTGGACTTTACGCTGCATTCCATGGAAAAGCTTGGGATAAAAACGATTGAGTTTGTATGCTGTGAGCCGCACTTCTATTTTGAAGATGTGACGGAAGCGGATACAAAGGAACTTATGAAAAAGTTAGAGGAAAAGGGTTTTACAATCATCTGCCTGACTGCACCGACGATGGAATACCCGATGAATCTGGCATCGGAAAACATCATGACCAGGACGAAAACGGTAAAGTATCTGGTCGATGCCATACAGTACGCGGAGAAATTACATGCGCCAATCGTATCGTTCAATATGGGACAGGCCCCCCTGGATGCAGACACCGAAGCCGCCTGGACAAGAGCGAAAGAAGCTGTGGCGTATCTTGTTTCTGTTGCGGAAAGCTTTGGGGTCAGGATTGCCCTTTATGTTACGGGCTCACGGAAAAGCTCTTTGCTTGACAGTGTGGAAAAAGCAAAAAGGCTGAAGAAAGAAATCCCGTCAGGCTCCCTTGGCTTTGTGGCGGATACGGTCTATCTTGACAAAATGGCGCTGGAACCGGAAACATTTATCCGGGAGCTGGGTCTGGAAAACATATTCCTTGTACATTTTGCTGACTGCAAGTCTGGCGCCCTGCATCTGGCTCCGGGGGAGGGAAATCTGGATTTGGAAAAATGCTTAAAGAGTTTTGAACGGGCCGGATACGAAGGATACGTTTCCCTGAATATGCGCGGGAGCCGCGACCCGTATGTTTACGAGGAACAGCCGGAGCGGTGTATGAAGAACGGACTGGAATGGCTTCTTGCCCACCTGTCTGATGGATGTTAATTTGAAATCATTACGAGGAGGAACGATGAAACTCAGACGAACTTTATTGTGGGTGACCGGTGATGATGAGAAAAAGCTCCGGGAAGCCATTGATCACAGCTTTGCAGACACGATTGTCATGGAGCTGGAGGATATGTGTCCCGCAAGCCATAAACGAAAAGCCAGAGAATTTACGGTGGAAGCCCTGAAAAACTGGGATTTTAAGGGGAAAGAAAGAGGGGTACGCATCAACGGACTTGACACGGAGTGGGGACGAGAGGATCTGGAAGCAATTCTGCCGTGTGTGCCGGATGTCATCCGCCTTCCCAAATGCGAAACGAGGGATGACGTCATTGGCGTTGACGCGATTCTCACACAATATGAGCTGACGCATGGAATCGCCAGAAACAGGATGGAGCTGATTCTGATGATCGAGACCCCTCTCGGGCTGATGAATGCATACGAGATGGCAAGATGCAGCAAGCGAGTGACAGGACTGGGATTCGGAGCGGGAGATTTTACCTGTGCATTGAATGTGGACCGGGATTTGACTCCCGGCACGGTTCAGCTCTTATATGCGAAGCAGAAACTGGTTTGTTCTGCCAACGCGGCCGGAATCCAGGCCTATGACACAACGGTCGTGTGCCTGCCGGAACAGCTGGATGAGATGAATGCTTTCATTAAAGCGGATACAGAAAACATCAGGCAGATGGGCTTTAGTGGAAGGTCTGTTTCCATCATGCAGCAGATTGATATCATAAATGGGATTTTCGCTCCTGCAAAATCGGATGTTGCGCGTGCGCGCCATATCATTGACGGGTATCAGAAGGGACTTGAGGAAGGTCTGACTGAAATCTGGGTAGACGGGGTATATGTGGATCCTCCGGTTATTGAAAAAGCAAAACGCACGATTGCGCTTGCAGATGCGATTATTGCAAGGCATGGAATCCTAAAGTAAGGGGAACAATGAGCATGATACGGCCCATGGCGGAGTGATTCCAAACAGCTCGGTCCGGCCGTATGTTTTCTGTCACAGGGCAGGGAAATGGAGAAAATTGTGAGTAAAAAAATTATTATTGCAGGAGAAGAATCTGCATTTCATTTAAAAGAGAAGCTGGTTAAATTTATGGAAGAAAAGGGATACGATTTCACAGACGCAACTTCGACTCCCACAATGACATATATGGAAGTCGGATCCGTCGTTGGGAAGGCAGTTTCTTCAGGGGAGTATGAGCTGGGAGTTGTAGTCTGCGGTTCCGGAATGGGGGTCAACCTTGTGGCCAATCGTTATTCCGGCGTTTACTGCGGCCTCGTGGAGAGCTATGATACGGCAAAAATGGCCAGGACGATCACAAATTGCAATGTACTCGCCATGGGCGGAAATGTTGTGGCATACGATCTTGCCTGCCGTATGCTGGAAGTGTTTGTGGAAACAGAGTTTACAGAAGGATTTGATAAGGAAAAGGCGGAAACATTACAGGGATATTTTAAGCAAATGAAGGAATTGGACTCCTCTCTTCATACTTCATAAATCATAAGAGGAGAGGACAGAGACGTTTGGGCTGCCGGGATATGGATTCCCGGCCGCCTGTCTTTCACTGAACAGGAGGATTCCATGGCGTCAGATATACTCCCCAAGGATTTTGAATATTTTATTCTTGTTGCAGAGGAGCTTAATATTACGAAGGCGGCGCAGAGAGCTTTTGTCTCTCAGCAGGCATTGAGCAAATATATAAAATCTTTAGAAAAACGGTACGGGACGGAGCTGTTTTACAGGAAACCTGTTTTCCGGTTAACTCCGGCAGGAGAAATTCTGTTCGAACGGGCCAAGCAGCTGCAGCAGCTGACAGACACATTATCGCAGGAACTGGACTGCATTAAAAATGGAATTGATGGACAGATGAATTTTGGAATCTCTTATGGCCGCTCGTTCGCAGTCATTCCCAAGGTGGTCCGGGCAATGAGAACTATTTATCCGTCCGTAAAAATATCCATTGATCTGATTAATACGGCACAGGCAAGACAGCGGATCCTGGACGGAGATATGGATATTGCTCTGGGGATCTCTCCGGAGCCGTCTTCCGATCTTGAGATGTTAGAGATAACGACGGAGAGTATCTATCTGGGAATCTCAGACCGGCTGCTTCAGATATATTTTCCGAATGAGTATCCAGACTGTATCTACGCATTCCGAAACGGTGTGAATCTTCATGATTTTGAGCATATTCCGTTTTGTTTTAATCCCACATCCATACACATTGATAATTATGTTAAAAGTTTTTTGGAAAAAGAAAAAGTAAACCTTTCTTTCATGGTGACAACCGACAGCAATGAACTGAACATTAATTTGTGTGATATTGTTGCCACATTCGTTCTTCAATTTTTGATCCCGAATATTAAAAATTATAATGAACATTCACAGGATAACCCAATCAATATTTTTCCGATTCCGGGACTGGAAAACTGTAATACCGTAACCATCATGTTTCGGAAAGACCGTAAAAGAACACAATATATGGACTATTTTATTGAAGTGCTCAGAAAAACAGTTTCGGAAAATCTGTATTTGTTTTCATCAGAAACCAGCAAGCACGGAAGTTTTTTAATGCCGTGGTAGTGAAAAGAGGGGAAATGCATGCTTTATATAGGAATCGACCTGGGAACGTCAGCGGTCAAGCTTTTGCTTGTCGATGAAACGGGACAAATTGTAAATGCCGTAACAAAGGAATATCCGGTGTTTTATCCTCGGCCTGGCTGGAGCGAGCAGAATCCGGATGACTGGTGGAGCGCCTGTACTGCCGGCATAAGAGAGCTGACTGCCGGGACTGATATGGACGAAATCCGCGGAATCGGCGCGGCCGGACAGATGCATGGACTGGTAATTCTGGATAAGAATGATGTGGTAATACGACCGGCGATTTTGTGGAATGACAGCAGGACAGAGGAAGAAGTCTGGTACTTAAACCATATCGTCGGGGAAGATAAAATTGCAGATTATACGGCAAATGCAGCCTTTGCCGGCTTTACAGCGCCAAAGCTTTTATGGATGAAAAAGAACGAACCCTGGAATTTTGATAAAATATGCAGAATCATGCTGCCAAAGGATTATATTAACTACAAGCTGACAGGCGTTCACAGCTGTGATTATTCTGATGCGAGCGGCACGCTTCTTTTAGATACCAGGAAGAAGTGCTGGTCAAAGGAAATGCTGCAGATTTGCGAAATCCATGAATGTCAGCTCCCGAAGCTTTATGAAAGTTTCGAGGTAATCGGAAGTCTGTGCCATAAAGCAGCAAAAGAATGCAGATTGAGCGAGAAAATTAAGGTTGTGGCAGGGGCAGGAGACAATGCGGCGGCAGGCATCGGGACAGGTACGACAGGGGAAGGGAAGTGTAATATTTCCCTTGGAACCTCCGGCACGGTTCTGATTTCTTCCGGAGACTGCCGTATGGATCCCGGACATGCGATTCACACGTTTGCACATGCGGACGGAACATACCATCTTCTGGGGTGTATGCTGTCGGCAGCAAGCTGTAATACATGGATTTGTGATACCATCCTGCATACATCGGATTATGCGGCAGAACAGCGCCGTATACCAGAAAATATTCTGGGAAAAAACCATGTATATTTTCTTCCATATCTCATGGGGGAGAGAAGTCCTGTGAACGACAGTAACGCAAGAGGAAGCTTTACGGGACTTACGATGGACACCACGAGGGAGGCCCTTGTTTTGGCCGTTTTGGAAGGTGTGGCTTTCGGAATCCGGGATTCTCTTGAGGTAATAAAATCCCTGCCTCTTTCTGTGACAAAAAGTACATTCTGCGGGGGCGGCGCCCAAAGTCCCTTGTGGCAGAAGATTTTTGCAAATGTTCTCCATATGCCTCTCGATATGGTGAAAACCGAACAGGGGCCCGGATATGGAGCGGCTATTCTAAGTATGGTTGGATGCGGCGAGTATCGCAATGTGAAGGAAGCCGTTGAAAGCCTTGTGGAGATCACGAGAGTCATTGAACCGGATCCCACACTCACAGAGCAGTATGAGCTTCAATATCAGAAGTTTAAAAAAATCTATCCGGCAATGAAACATGTGTTTTTAGAACTTCGATCATTCGCTTTATAGAGGTACCTATGCAATATTTTATCGGAATTGATAACGGAGGAACGCTGGTAAAGGCAGCGATTTACGATGAGAACGGGAAAAGAGTGGCCTGTGCCCGGGAGCTTCTGGAAATGGAAATTCCCGCGCCCGGATGGTCAGAACGGGATATGGAAAAGCTTTGGGAGGCAAATTGTCAGGCACTGAAGCGGGTTTTAGGAATTTCAGATGTGGCGCCTGAGGATATAAAGGCGATTTCTTTTTCCGGCCATGGCAAAGGGATCTACCTGGTGGACGAGAAAGGCCGTCCGGTCAGAAAAGGAATTCTGTCCACAGACGCCAGGGCGTCCGGCATCGTGCAGACATGGCAAAAAAACGGAATTGCCGAAAAAATGTATGAACATACGCATCAGGCGTTAAGGGCATGTCAGCCAATCTGTCTTCTTCGATGGCTGGCGGAAAAGGAACCGGAAACACTTGCTCATACTAAATGGATCTTTGGGGTGAACGACTACATAAGATACCGGATGACAGGAATCGCGGGAGGGGAACTTACAAATTATTCAGGCTCAGGGATGATGGATCTCGATAACAGGTGTATTTCACACGAGGTTCTGAAGCTTGCCGGCCTGGAAGATCTGATGGAAAAGTGTCCTCCTCTGCTGAATCCGGAGGAGCTTGCCGGGTTTGTTACAAAAGAAGCGGCAAAAGCCGCCGGCCTGCCGGAAGGGATCGTTTGTGCGGCCGGCCTATTTGACATTGACGCCTGCGCCATCGGAATGGGAATTACAGATCATTCAAGAATCGCGATACTGGCGGGGACCTGGGGGATTCATGAATATATTTCTACAAAATATGTGGAAGACAGCAGGACAGGTATGAACTCCTGTTATTGCATAAAAGGGTGGTATCTGGTGGAGGAAAGCAGTCCCACATCTGTATCAAACTTTGAATGGTTTGTCAGGAATATTGTGCGTGACAAGTGGATGGGAACGCATACGAGGGACAATTTGTATGATTATGCGGACCATCTCGCGGAGGAGCTTGATATTCATGAAAATATCCCTGTTTTTCTTCCGTATCTGTTTGGAGGCCCCGCTCATTCAAACGCTTTTGGATGCTTTCTTGGGTTACAGGCCAATCATACCTATTCCCATATGATCCGGAGTATCATGGAAGGGATTGTATTCTGCCACAGGCAGCATTTGGAAAAATTGCTGGAAACCCGTAAAAAGCCGTGCGCGGTCCGATTGGGGGGCGGTATATGCGCCTCGGATTTCTGGGTGCAGATGTTTGCGGATGTTTTAAAAATACCAGTGGAATTGCAGGATACAGAAGAACCGGGAACCTTGGGTGCTGCCATGTCTGCGGCAATCGCGTGCGGGCATTTTCACAGCTTTCATGAGGCGGTGGAGCAGACAGTCCATATTAAAACTATCGTCTATCCTGATAGGAAGGCCGGGGAGATTTATCAGAAAAAATATGAGGAATACTTAAGAACCGTTAAATATATGGAGGGATATTAGTAATCGTTCGGCAAGTAATTAGTTCCGTTATTATTAAAGAAACGATGTAATAACTTTAGGTATGAAAAATTATTCTCTTGGAATTTATGAAAAAGCGATGTCTCCGTTTTTGACCTGGGACGAACGCATGCGGCTCGCAAAGAAGATCGGGTTTGACTATATTGAAATGAGTATTGATGAAACCGACGAGCGGTTATCAAGACTTCAGATGTCCCGGATGGAAAGAAGGAAGATTGTCACGGAAGGGATGAAACATAATCTGCCTGTGGGAAGCATCTGCCTTTCGGGACATCGAAGATTTCCCATGGGGAGTGCGGATGAAGCGATCAGAAGAAGAGGGATGGAGATTATGGAATCCGCCATTGATCTGGCCTGTGATTTAGGAGTAAGAATCATTCAGATCGCGGGCTACGATGTGTATTATGAGCAGTCAACAGAGGAAACGAAGAAATGGTTTCTGGAAAACCTGATAAAAAGCGTGGAAATGGCTGCGAAACGGGGAGTGATATTGGGGTTTGAAACGATGGAGACACCGTTTTTAAACACCGTAAAAAAATGTATGTATTATATTGAGCTGGTAAATTCGCCGTGGCTCCAGATTTATCCGGATATCGGAAATATGACGAACGCGGCAGCTGCGGAGGGCGGCGATGCGGTGAGTGATCTGAAAACCGGAGCCGGGCATATTCTGGCGATTCATTTAAAAGAAACAATCCCGGGCAAATTCCGGGAGATTCCTTTTGGGACAGGTCATGTGGAGTTTGATAAAATAATCCGGGCGGCTGTTCGGATGGGGGTGAGGAGATTCACAATGGAGATGTGGGACACGGACGAAGATAACTGGGAGAGGAATCTTTGGAAATCTTATGAATTTCTTCTTTCAAAATTCCCCAAGGACTACAAATTAAGAAGGTGAATTCTTTGAAGCAGATAAAAAATGACATAGAAAAGGGAGCGTGTGTTCTTGGGATGGAACTGGGGTCCACGAGAATCAAACTGGTTTTGCTGGGCTCAGATCACCGGCCAGTTGCATCTGGAAGCTATCATTGGGAAAATCACCTGGAAGACGGCATATGGACGTATTCGCTCGAGGAAGCCTGGAAGGGAATCCAGGAGGGATACAGAAGCCTTAGCTTCGAGGTGGAAGAAAAGTACCATGTAAAAATAAAAACCTTAAAAGCAATCGGAGTGTCTGCCATGATGCATGGATATCTTCCGTTTGATAAAAATGGGAATTTGCTGTCTAAGTTCTGCACATGGAGAAATACCAATACCGCCGAGGCGGCAGACATATTGACCGATAAGCTGCAGTTTCAGATTCCTCTGCGCTGGAGCGTTGCACATCTGTACCAGAATATCCTCCGAAATGAGAGCCATGTCCGGCAGCTCCATTACATAACCACGCTGGCAGGATATGTCCACTGGAAGTTAACAGGGGAGAAGGTTTTGGGGGTTAACGACGCATCGGGGATGTTTCCTGTCGATACGGAGACCCATGATTATGATGCAGAGAAAATCAGAATCTTTGATCAAATGATCCGGGACAAGGAGTATCATTGGAGGCTGAAGGAAATTCTGCCAAATGTGTTATATGCGGGAGAGTATGCCGGTAAGCTGACAGAGGAGGGGGCAAAACGAATCGATCCAGGCGGCACGCTGCAGCCGGGAATTCCCTTATGTCCGCCGGAAGGAGATGCCGGTACGGGAATGGTGGCCACAAACAGTATCGGAACCGGCCAGGGAAATATTTCTGCCGGAACGAGTATGTTTGCGATGATTGTTCTGGATAAAGCCCTCTCTCAACCATATCCGGAAGTGGATATGGTCGTTACACCCGACGGAAAAAATGTTGCGATGATTCACTGCAATAACGGTTCCTCTGACATTGATGCATGGGCAAACGTCTTTTGGGAATTTATAAAGGCCATGAAAATGGAATACACATACGAGGACATCATTGGCGTTATTTACGCAAAGGCAGCTGAGGGAAGCAGTGACTGTGGAGATATTTATAACTATAACTGCCTTTCCGGAGAGCCTGTCAGCAAAATTGAGACAGGGAGACCGATGCTGGTCAGAAAACCGGAGTCCATATTTTCCTTTGCGAATTTTTCCAGATCTTTACTTTATGGAGCCGTTGCCGGTTTAAAAACAGGAATCGAGAGCCTGATTGAGAACGAAAAGCTGGAGATCAAAAATCTCGTCGGCCATGGAGGTTTTTTCAAGACTTCCGGAGCCGGGCAGCAGATCATGGCCTCCGCCCTTCATATTCCTGTCTCGACCTTATATAATGCCGATCTGGGCGGTCCGAACGGAATGGCAATTCTTGCTGCATACATGGCGGAAAGAGATGAAGGGGAGAGTCTGGAAGATTTTCTGAGCGGGAAAATCTACCGGGGAATTTCCTTTGAAACGGTTCTTCCGGATGAAGAAGAATGCAGAAAAATGAATCAGTATATGAAAAACTATACACGCGGACTGGAAGCTGAGCGGGCGGCGGCGAACATTGTTTAAGGGGACAGACGCGCTGACTTTAAGATAAAATCCAAAACGGCAGCAGCCAAAGAGAAAGAAGGAGACGATTTCGTGGAGATTCAGGACTTAAAAAGTCCAAATCCCACGGAATATTCTCCTTCTTAATTTTTATGTACCAACGTTTTATGCGTCAATGTTTCCTGCATCCATGTTTTCTGTATCTATGGTCACAAAACCATAGAAACGAAAATCCCCTGCCGCTATTTCAAATTTGCCTTTGCATCAAACGCAAAGCCGTCGTCCAGCGGGAAAATCGGGCGCGGCACTTTCTCATAATGCAGCGTCTTTAAGTCCTCGTTCGTGCTGCCCTTCGTAAGAACCAGGATGGCACGTTTGGCGTAGGCCTCGTGGCCTTCGCCCAGATACCCCAGCTTGCAGACCACAATCGCGGCTTCCTCCGGCTTCATTCCCATGGCCAGGTAAATTTCGGGCCCGGCATAGCCGACGTGCTTTTCGGCGATGATGATGTCAATGTTGTGGGTAGAGAAAACGGCGGCAGCTCCCTGGCTGCGTCCAAAGAGGGTTAAGTCCTCCACATAATTTTTAATGGTTCCGGTGGCCGTAATTGGAGAGGAGGTCTTTGTGTCAAATTTGGCGCCAAAGGTCAGCGTAAGCTCCTGTCCAACCTTTCCTTTGCAGGCCAGACAGGCTTCTGGGTCGTAAAAGCCGCCGTAAAGCACCGGCTTCTTTAAGGCGGAAATCCGCGGATCCTCCAGCATGATTTTAAGGAATTCGGTTACGTCGGAGGAGGAGCCGGCGGTCGGGTTGTCTCCGGAATCGGAGAAGTAGACCGGCTGTATGCCCTTTTCGATAGATTCCATGGCGGCGTCGATGGCCTCCTTCTCGTGAAGCGCTTCTGTCTGGAAGCAGAACTCGTCCTTTTTGGACCACAGAAATTCCGCCAGACGGACGGCTTCTGCATTGGCCTGCTCTTTACTTTCCGCAACCACATGGACCGCCACAGAGCTGTCCTCGTTGTCGGCCCAGGGGAAACCCATCAGATAGGAAGCGGCCATGATGCCGGGCTTCTTTTCTGTTTCCCTCAGTTCGTGAATCAGGGTAATCATCGGCTCTACGGTCGTGGAGGACTGTTCCCCGGCGATCAGAATCGGGACGCGGACCCATGCCGTATGGGCTTTCACGCCATCCTCAAGGACGTGAATCGTCATGTTTGCCGCATGTTCTCCGGTTTCATAGCAGTCCGTGTGGGGCGCGCATTTATAGCCGACGAAGCCGTTGCAGTTTTTGTGCATCCGGTCTGTCATTGTCGTATGCATATCCAGGGAAGAGAAGATCGGAATATCAGGAAACAGAGCGCGGAGCTCTTCTAAAAGATAGCCCTCGGCCTCGCCTAATTTCTTAATCCGCATGGAGCCATGGAGGGAGAGGGTGATGGCATCGAAGGGTTTCTTTGCGTTCTCCCGTTTTGCGATTTCAATGATTTCTTTTTTGATTCCCTGGTAAAAGTCATAATCAACCTCTCCGTTGGGGACTGCCCGGCAGGAAACGCCCGGAACCACCTCATAGCCCGCATTCATAAGAGTTTTTACGACTCCGCTTAAGGAATCATTGGGGCGGAAATTCTGGAAAAATTCCTGCTCCCGGATTACGTTAAATTCCTTCTTTCCGGCAACAATCGGATTGAAGGAATTGGATTCATGATGCATCGCTGCAACGAATACTCGCTTCATTTCTAATACCTTTCCTTTCACCTGCGTTTTTTTCATTTTACTACACCCCCTGTCCTTTGTAAATACAATTTGTCACGGCAGCATTTGTATATATTGTATAGCTCCAAATGAAATGTAATAGGCAGAATATAAAAAAATAAAACATTTTTGTACAATACAGTTGTTAAATTATCACAAATAAGCTATAATGAAAACAGCCGATACTTTTGAAAAAGGGACGGCTGCAATCTTATTAGTAGAAAGGAAGGAATTATGAGAAACAGAAAATTTATTTCACTTGCGCTGGCAGGAGCGATGGTTTTGAGCCTTGCCGCATGCGGCGGAAACAATTCCAGCCAGCAGGCCGGTACGACAGCAGCACCGGCAGCGCCTGCAGAGTCCACGACCGCGGACGCGGCGGCAGTTGAGGCATCTAAGGCGGCAAAGCAGGAGGCATCCACCGCAAAATCTGCGGATAACGACATTGTAGTTGCCGTTCAGGCAGATGCGACCCATTTGGATCCCCACGTTTCCAGCAACGGCGCGTCCAACCAGATTACAAATGAGATGTATGAGTGCCTGTTGAGCTTCGATGAAAATACCAACGTGATTCCGATGTTGGCGAAGGAATGGTCTGTATCTGAGGACGGCTGCGCTTACACCTTTATTCTTAATGAGGGAATCAAGTTCCATGACGGCGAGCCCTTTAACGCCGAGTCTGTAAAAGCCGTTTATGAGAGAGGCCTTGCGGATCCCAGCTTAACGCTTCAGAGAACCATCTCCGCGTGGGAGGACGTGGTTGTAGACAGCGAATATCAGGTTACAATCAAGTTAAAAGAACCCAACAATACTTTTGTCAATAAAATTACCCAGTTCCGCATCGTATCCCCGAAGGCGATGGCGATGGAGAATGCCAGCGATTACCTTGCAAAGAATTCCGCAGGAACAGGTCCCTTCGTCCTTTCCGAGCGTGTGGACGGCGGTTATACCAAGATGGTCCGCAACGAAAACTACTGGAGAGAAGGCCCCGGCGTGGATTCCCTGACCTTCCAGGTTGTTCCTGAGGATGCTGCCCGTATCGCAATGCTTCAGACCGGCGAGGCCGATATTATCTATCCGGTACCGGTAACGGACGTTTCCCTGATTGAGAATGATCCGTCCATCATTATTGACGTGGCTCCGGCAACTACATACCGGTATGTTACCTTAAACACCGAATGGGCCCTTCCGGATGGAAGAAAGCCGTTCTCCGACAAGAGAGTCCGTCAGGCCTGCAATTATGCGTTTGACAGCGAAGCCTATGCAAAGGTAGTATTTAACGGCTATGCAAAGGCTCCGACCTCCATCTTCTCCGATTCCATTCAGTACTTTGCCGAGCAGACTCCGTACACCGCGGACATCGCAAAGGCCAAATCCCTGATGGAGGAAGCAGGGTATGCGGATGGCTTCGATGTTGAGATTATCGTTGATAATACAACGGTTGAGCAGAAGGGCGCTACCTTTGTACAGCAGCAGCTTTCCCAGATCGGAATTAATGTAAAGCTTCTGCCCAATGAGTCCACTGCCAACGCAGAGAAGACAAGTGCTCCGCTTGAGAGCACAACTGTTCAGATGTGGTATGTAAACTGGGCTTCCGGCTCCTATGAGGCTGACGGCTCCATGAGAAACATCCTCCACGGAGAGAAGTTCCCGCCGAACGGCTACAATACTGCATTCTGGAATAATGAAGAATTTAATCAGCTCCTTGACGATGCGTTAAAGATGTCTGATACAACAGAGATCGCAGACGCTTATGCAAAGGCACAGGCAATCGCATGGGAGGAGTGCCCGTGGATCTTCTTAGGAAACGACAATACGATTAACGCATATAAGACCTATGTGACTGGTTTATTGTATAAGCCGGGCGGAGTTATGGTCTTCAGAACTGTCGGTCTGGATCACGAATAACAGATTTCGAAAACGGAGCGGTGTGAGCTGCTCCGTTTTCCTCAGGGAGGTATTTTAATGGGGCGTTATATAGCAAGACGTTTGCTGGAAACAATTCCGCTTATGTTCGTCATTTCCATCTTCGTTTTTATGTTCATTCATCTTCTGCCCGGCGATCCGG
Organism: uncultured Lachnospiraceae bacterium; assembly: GCA_910586315.1. Classification (GTDB taxonomy): domain Bacteria; phylum Bacillota; class Clostridia; order Lachnospirales; family Lachnospiraceae; genus CANRXD01. Next base: position 38,699 of record CAJUIP010000021.1, read on the forward strand.
CGAGAACTCTGGCCGGAGTAGAGGCGACTCCGGAGGAAATTGAGGCGGTTCGGGAGGAGTTTGGTTTAAACGATCCGCTGATCGTCCAGTACGTGGACTATATTGTGGGATTGTTCCATGGAGATATGGGACGTTCCTTAAAGTCCAATATCCCGGTCAGCGAGCTGATCTGGTCCAGATTCCAGTTTACGATTCAGCTGGTGTTTGCGGGGCTCATATGGGCGCCGTTTCTTGGTATTTTTATTGGTGTCATGTGCGCCATCAAACGAGGGACCTGGGCAGACCTGGGAGGTATGCTTTTGGCGATCTGCGGCCTGTCGGCCCCGGGATTCTGGCTGGGACTTATGGGGATCCAGTTTTTCTCTGTAAAACTGGGTGCGCTCCCGTCGGCCGGTTTGGATTCCTGGAAGAGCCTGGTACTGCCGTCTCTTGTGATGGGTACCGGCATCATGGCCACACTGGCCAGATATTCCCGTTCCTCCATGCTTGAGACCCTGCGGGAAGACTATGTGCGTACCGCAAGGGCGAAGGGGCAGAAGGAGTCCATTGTTATGTTCCGTCATGCGTTCAAGAACTCTTTGATCCAGGTTGTCACGATCCTCGGCTTACAGATCGGCGGCCTCTTATCCGGTTCTGTAATTACGGAGACAATTTTCTCCATCCCGGGTATGGGACGTCTCCTCGTGGACTCCATCGCATATCGCGATTATCCGGCGATCCAGGGGTTATTAATGATCTTTGCCCTTCAGTATGTCCTCATTAACCTTGTGGTTGACGTATTGTACGGCGTGATTAACCCGAAGATCCGTTTCGACTAGAATTAAGAGGAGGATTAACAATGTCAAATACTCAGAATGAACAGGTGAATACAAACCCCTCTTTTGAAGAGAATTATATTGACGAGAACGTCAGCGTCCAGACAAACAAAACAAAAGAGTTTATAAAAAAATTCATGAAGAGAAAGACGGCCGTTGTCGCCTTCGCCATCATGTGTTTCCTGCTTTTAATCGCAGTGGTGGGCCCGAGCATCGCGCCCTATCCGGCGGATGCTTATGACTATGACAACATTCTCGCCGGTCCCAGTGCCCGGCACTGGTTCGGTACAGACCAGTTCGGCCGCGATATTTTCAGCCGTATTCTGGCAGGCGCACCTTTAACCCTCGGTGTTTCCTTATCATCCGTAATTGTAGGCGCCGCCCTCGGAACGGTGCTTGGCCTTCTTGCCGGATATTACGGCGGCTGGCTTGAGATGTTAGTCATGCGTGGAGCCGATGTTCTGTTCAGCTTCCCGGATATCCTTCTTGCCATTGCGATTGTGGCCCTTCTGGGACCTGGAATCATCAATGTGTTCATTGCCGTCGCCGTCTTTACGGTGCCAAGCTTCGCCCGTATCATGCGAAGCGCAACGCTGACCGTAAAGAATTCCCTTTATGTGGAAGTGGCGCGGAGCCTGGGATGCAAAGACGGACGAATCCTGTTCGTACATATTTTCCCGGGAACACTCCAGTCCCTGATCGTAAACTTTACCATGAGAATCGGTTCTGCCATCATGGCTGCGTCCTCCCTGAGCTTTTTGGGCTTCGGCGCCAACGTAACGGATCCGGAGTGGGGCGCAATGCTGTCCCAGAGCCGCAGCTACTTAAACACCGCACCGCATATGGTATATCTGCCGGGTCTTGTAATCTTTATTACAGTCCTTGCGTTTAACCTTTTCGGCGATGGCTTAAGAGATACTCTTGACCCGAAGATCAAGTAAATCTGATATGGAAAGGAAACCAATATGCCACAGGAAGTATTACTTAGCGTAAAAGATTTACGCACGGAGTTTTTCTCAAGTAAAACCAGCAGTGTGACTGCGATCCATAATATTACCTTTGATATCTATAAGGGCGAGATCCTCGGACTGGTAGGAGAGTCCGGCTGCGGAAAGAGCGTTACCTCCCTTTCCATCATGCAGCTTTTAAAGGATACGCCGGGCAAGGTTACAAACGGAAGCGCTGTTTTAGACGGCGTGGATTTAGTAAAGGCCGATGATGCCCAGATCCGGGACATCCGCGGCGGTAAAATGAGCATGATTTTCCAGGAGCCCATGTCGGCCCTGAATCCATCCATGCGGATCGATAAGCAGATGGTGGAAACGATCTGCCTCCACCGTGATATGACAAAGGAGCAGGCGTTAGCCCATGCCGCGGATATGTTAAAAAAGGTTGGTATCCCGGATCCGCCGCGGGTACTGAAAAACTACCCCCATCAGCTGTCCGGAGGTATGTCCCAGCGTGTCATGATCGCCATGGCATTAAGCAACGATCCGAAGCTTCTGATTGCTGACGAGCCGACAACGGCCCTGGACGTTACCATCCAGGCCCAGATCCTCGATCTGATGAAGAAAATCCAGAAGGAGGAGAACTCCAGCATTCTGTTAATCACCCATGATCTGGGCGTGGTTGCGGAGATGTGTACCCGGGTTATCGTGATGTACGCCGGAAAAATCGTCGAGGAGGCTCCGGTGGAGACTCTGTTTGCCAATCCGTCCCACCCCTATACCCAGGGCCTTATCGCCTCTGTCCCGAAGCTGGGTTCCGGTGTAAAAGTGCTCCCCAGCATTCCGGGAAGCGTTCCGGATTTGTCGTCCATGCCGACCGGATGCCGGTTCGCGCCGCGCTGTAAGTATGCGACGGATAAGTGCCGGGAGAAGGAGCCGGAGCTTGTCAATATCGGTGAGAACCAGAAATGCAGATGCTGGCTGAAGCAGGAAGGATAAGGGGAAATAATTATGGAAAAGAACAAACTTCTTTCATTAAAAAATGTTTCGAAGACGTTCCCCGTGGGAAAAACCCTTCTGGGAAAACCAACGAAATTTGTCCATGCGGTGAACAATGTAAGCTTCGATGTCTATGAGGGGGAAACATTTTCAATTGTTGGCGAGTCCGGCTGCGGAAAGTCCACGACGGGACGCCTGATCAACCATCTTCTGATTCCGGATTCCGGAGAGGTCTGGTTCCAGGGAAAGGAAATCTCAAAGATTTCTCAGGATGAGATGCGCCCTCTGAGAAAAGACATGCAGATGATTTTCCAGGATCCGGCGGGAAGCTTAAATCCCCGTATGCGGGTTTCAGAGCTGATCGAGGAGCCGCTTTTAATCCATACGGATCTTGATAAAGAAGGCCGGATGAAAATCGTAAATGAGCTTTTGGGAATTGTTGGTTTGAGCGCAAAGCACGCACAGCGCTTCCCACACGAGTTTTCCGGCGGCCAGAAGCAGCGTATCGGCATCGCCCGTGCGCTGACGGTAAACCCGAAATTAGTCATCGCCGACGAGCCCATTTCGGCCCTCGACGTTTCGATTCAGGCCCAGGTTTTAAACCTTCTGCACCGCCTGCAGGAAACCTATAAGCTGACCTATGTGTTCATTTCCCATGACCTGTCGGTTGTTGAGATGATCTCTGACCGGATTGCGGTTATGTATCTGGGCTTTGTCGTGGAGACGGCTCCGAAGGATATGCTTTATAAGGGGCCGCTTCACCCCTACACAAAGGCCCTGCTTTCCGCCGTGCCGATTCCGGATCCGACGCTTCACAAAGAGCGGATCATCCTGGAGGGAGATATCCCGTCCACAATCAACCTTCCAAAGGGCTGTCCGTTCGCCGCGCGCTGTAACCACTGTCGTCCGGAATGTCTGGAGAAGAGGCCGGAGCCAAAGGAAGTGGAGCCGGGACATGTAGTCGCCTGCCACCTCTATTAGAAATTAGAAGCCGGACGGTTTCATTTATGTTATTGTAACAGAGAAGGAGAATAGTTAGTCATGAATAAACCATTGATTGAGGCATGCGTGGATTCCTATCAGTCCTGCGTCAACGCCTGGAAGGGCGGCGCAGACCGCCTGGAGCTCTGCGCGCATCTTGCCATCGGCGGCTGCACGCCGTCTCCCATTGTGTTCCGCCAGGTACAGGAGGACTGCGATGGCATTAAGACCAACGTGTTAATCCGCCCCCGGTTCGGTGATTTCCTTTACACCGAAAAAGAGATGGAGCTTATGTGCGAGGAAATTAAGGTTTTTAAGGATTTGGGCGCCAACGGCGTTGTCATCGGCGCGCTGACCCCCGAGGGAGAGCTGGATCTGGAGAAGATGAAGCGGATGATGGACTGCGCCGGAGGCATCGACGTGACGCTCCATCGCGCGTTCGATATGACAAGGGATCCGATTGCCACCTTAGAGCAGGCCATCGAGCTTGGATGCAAAACGATTTTGACTTCCGGCCAGCAGAGCGATGTGGTGGCAGGAAAGGAGCTTCTGAAGGAGGTTTACGAAAAGGCGGCGGGCCGCATTGATATTATGGCCGGCTGCGGCGTAAAGAAATGGAACATTCAGGAAATTCACGATTATGCGGGAATTATCGTGTTCCATACGACCGGAAGAAAGGGCGCGCTGGACAGCGGAATGAAGTACCGGAAGAGCACCGTGGCTATGGGGCTGCCGAGCCTGTCCGAATATGAAATCTGGCAGACCGATGAACAGGAGTTCAGAGAGTGCGCCCAGATCGTTCATGCCTTTTAAAAAAGATTTTAAGGAGAGAAAGCAGTGATATTTTCCAGTCATGCGGTGGAAGCCGCAGAGATAAAATTTAACGGGCTGCTTTTAAAGGCGGGAGAGGAGAAGAGAAGCGAGATCCTCTCCCGTCTCTCGGAAGCGGAAAAAAATGTGTCTCCGGACGTGATGTTCGCGATCCGGTGGATGTATGCCAACAGCCCCTTAAGCGATATGGCAAACTATGATTTTGGTATGATTCAGTCGTGTGCGGAGCACGGCGTGTTCTTAAGAGAAAACTCTCCCTTTGCCAGGGAGATTCCGGAGGACATTTTCTTAAACTATGTGCTCCATATCCGTGTAAACGAGGAGGAGCTCTGCGACTGCCGCCAGTTTTTCTACGGGCTTCTTAAGGACAGAGTGAACGGCCTTTCGATGCACGACGCGGTTATTGAGACAAATTACTGGAATGCGGAAAAAGTGATGTACCAGGCTACCGACGGGCGGACGATTTCCGCTCTGGGAGCGTTTTATTCGGCATACGGCCGCTGCGGCGAGGAGTCGGCGTTCGGCGTGAATGTGTACCGGGCCATCGGAATCCCGGCGCGTCAGATTTACACGCCCCGCTGGGCCCATTGTGACGACAATCACGCCTGGGTGGAGGTCTGGTGCGACGGCGCGTGGCATTTCCTCGGGGCCTGCGAGCCGGAGGAGGTCTTAAATAAGGGGTGGTTTACCAACGCCGCCAGCCGGGCGATGTTGATTCACAGCCGCTGTTTTGGAGAACCCGCAAAGGACGAGGAAGTCATCTCAAAGGTGGGGATGGCGTCATTCCTCAACAACTTAAAGCTTTACGCGGTGACAAAAAAGCTTACCGTCCATGTGACAGACGAAAATCATAATCCCGTCGAGGGCGCCGAGGTGGGCTTTGGGATCCTCAACTATTCGAATATTTTCGACGCGGCCATCATGAAGACGGACAAGGACGGGCGCTGCAAAATCACCTGCGGCCTGGGCTCTATCAATGTCCATGTAAAAAAGGACGGCGTGTTCTGCGAGAAGATGGTCTATACGCCGGATGTGGATACGGTTGAGATGGTTTTAAAGAGCGAGCCGGTTTCCCTCGATGTCTGGGAGAATTTCGTCTCCACGGCCCCGAAGGACCAGATCGTAAACGGCGCAAAACCGACGGAAGAGCAGAAGGAGCTGTGCCTGAAAAAGACAGGCGCCGCCAACGCAAAGCGGGAAGCCCGCGTGACTAAAATGTTTGACGAAGCCAGGGCGAAAGAGGTCGTTAAAACGTACGGCTACAGTGAGGAAATTTATGCTCTGCTTCATGAGAGCAGAAGCAACGGGAACCGGCTGCTTGCGTTCTTAGAAGATGAGAGGTTTTCTCCGGCAGCGAAGGAAAAACTGCTGCTTACACTTTCGAAGAAGGACCGGAGAGATGTGGACCCGGAGGTCCTCGTGGAGGCGTTAGAGTGCAGCGAGGGCTATAAGATGGAAGACGAGGAGCTCTTCTACCAGTATGTGGTATGCCCGCGGGCGCATTTAGAGCCCTTAAGGAAAAACCGCCGGTTTATTCTCTCATATTTTACAGAGGAAGAGAAGGAGAAGTTCCAAAACGACCCACAGAGCGTGTGGACATACATCAATGAGACCATCCATTTTGACCCGGAGATCGAATATGGACAGATTGTGACCGGGCCGGTGGGAGCGCTGACTGTGAAAAACGCCAGCGAGCTTTCCAGGAAGATTCTTTTTGTGGCCATTTGCCGTACGTTTGGAATCGCTTCCAGAATCAACCCGATGAACAAGATGGCGGAGTTTTACAGGGACGGCCGCTTTGTACCTGTGGAAGCTCTTGATCAGGGAGACAGCACTATCGTCTTTGAGAAGGGAGACGGCGAGAACTGGCTGTATTATTCCGACTTTACCGTGGGACATCTGAGTAACGGAAGCTACGAGACCCTGGATCTGATGAACGAGGCGTGGGATGAAAACCGTCTTTCCATCACCGTTCACGGCGGAGACTACCGGATTATCACCGATAACCGTCTGCCAAACGGAAACCTGTTCGCGGGTAAGTACCATTTCCATCTGGAATCCGGCAAAACAAAGGTCGTAAGGCTTCAGAAATATCAGGCGAACCTGGCCGACATGCTGGATAATTTTGCACTGGATGAGTTTAAGGTACAGGACGAGAACGGAAATACGGTCCTGGGAAGCGAGCTCACGAAGAACAAGGCGATTCTTATGTGGCTTGAGCAGGGCAAGGAACCGACGGAGCACATCTTAAATGAGATGCTGGAGCAGGAGAAAGACTTTAAAGAAATTTCCTCGGACATTGTCTTTATAGTAAAGAACAGGGAAGCGCTGGAGAACGCCAAGCTTAAAAAGGTGCTTGATACCTTCGGGCGGATTCGCGTCTGCTTTGACAGCTTCGTGCCAAACGTTGAGACCCTGGCCCGGAGAATGTATGTGGATCCCGATAAGCTGCCCCTGATTCTGGTGACGACAGGAACGTTAAACGCCGTGTATGCGTGCAGCGGGTATAATGTGGGAAGCGGGGATATGCTGGTGAAAATCTGCCGGAATATGAAGTAAATGCACAGAGTGCAGAAGCGTGCAAAAGCTGGTGTGCTGACGCGTTCACGAAAAAAAGCGTGTCAGCACACCGGGCCTGCACGCTTTTTTCGTGAATGTGAAACAATCCTTTTCGTTACAGAAGGGATTCCACAATTCGGTACCTGCCGTTTTCATAAACTGCCGGCTTACAGAGTCCTTTCTTAAATACTTCGATAAACTGCTCCAGAGTGGTAACATACTCCGGAAGCCAAGTGGCATATACTCCCACCTTTTCCGGTACATGGCAGTCGCTGGAGCCGACGGCCTGAATTCCCAGTTTTGCCGCATATTCATAAGCTTTTTTATTGGCTTCATAGGAGGCGCTCCCGTTTAAGGCCTCAATCCCGTCAAGGCCCTGTACGGTTTTTAAGTTTTCTTCCAGTCCGCGTTTGTTGTTGCGGAAAGGATGGGCGCTGAAGCAGACACCGCCCTGAGCTTTTACCATATGGATGAAGTCCTGGGCATCAATCCGCCTGTCCGGGTATGTTTCAATTCCAAAGGCCACAATATCGCCCTGGAGAGAGTAATACTCGATTCCCACGAAAATGGGAAAACCGGTTTCACGGGAATAGGCCTCGGCCGTTTCTTTCAGCCCCATGCTGTCATGGTCTGTAATACAGATGCCATCCAGACCTTTTTGCTTGGCAATTTCCACGATTTCCTTCAGTGAAAGGAAGCTGTCTGTGGAGTACGTGCATTCGTGCATATGTGTATCAACGAACATATCAAAGATACCTCTTTTCCGTATGTAAGTATATCTCATGGAAGAAGTATAACAAAAAAAAATTCCCTGTGCAAGAAAAGCCGTATTTAAAAATATAATAAATAACATTACTTAAATAGATAAAATCAATAGAAGGAGTCGCAGCGGCTATTGATTTTCAGCAAAATCGTGATAGAATCATCTGTGGATTGTGTGGACCATTCTGGTACATACAATGCCGGGATAAATACATTTTTATGGAGGATTATTGTGAAAAAGAGACTTTTAGCAGGAATGATGGGAATTGGACTGGCTGCATCCCTGATGTTATCCGGATGTGGAAATTCTGGAAACGCGGAAACGGAGACGACGAAAGCGGCAGAAACCACAACGGCGGCCACGACTGCCGCAGCGGCGGAGACGACCCAGGCAGAAACTACAAAAGCAGAGACCACAAAGGCAGAGGAAGTTTCCTCCGAGCCTTTAAAGGTAATTGCCACCAGCGAAAACTATGTAAAGCTGTTTGATATTTTCACGGAGGAGAAAGGCATTGACGTTGAGCTTTTATCCATGTCTTCCGGCGAGGTTCTTTCTAAAGTAAAAGCGGAAGGCGGAACTCCCATGGCCGATTTATGGTTCGGAGGCGGAATTGATGCGTTCATGAGTGCCAAGGAAGATGGCCTTTTGGAGCAGGTAAACTTTGATGCGGCTGCCGATCTGGCTCCCGAGTATAAAGACGCTGACAATTACTGGTTCTCCAAGGGCCTTACTGTGGTTGGCTTTCTGGTAAACAACGACATCCTTGAAGAGAAGAGCCTGGAAGCTCCGAAAAGCTGGGATGACTTAACAAATCCGGCTTATAAGGGCGAGATATTAATGTCCAATCCAGCCATTTCCGGTACCAATTACGCCGTTGTAAACGCACTTCTTCAGGCTAAGGGCGAAGAGGAAGGCTGGAAATATTTTGAGGCGTTAAATGAAAACGTAGATTACTTCTCCAAGAGAGGAAAAGATCCCAGCGAAAAGTGTGTGGCAGGAGAGGTTGCAGTTGGCATTACGTATATTGACAACTCCATTTTGAAACTGGAAGAAGAGCAGAATGTAACAGTAATCTATCCGGAGGACGGTATTCCGTTTGTACCGGAGGGTGTTGCCGTATTTAAAAATGGCTCCAACGCAGAAGGCGCGAAGAAGTTTATCGAATGGCTGTACAGCAGCGATGAAAATTTAAAAACCCTGGCTGAGATTGACGGAAAAGATACTGTAAAAGCAGTGAAGCCGAATTTACAGGGGGTTACGCTTACGTTTGATACAAGTACCATGATGGAAGAAGATCTCTCTCTGTTTGGAAGCAAAAGAGATGACATTCTGGAAAAATGGGATGCCATGGCGGGAGCAAAGGCAGAGCAGTAATGAACAGGCGTTTAAACAAAAGGGTATTTCCTGCAAATACCCTTTTTTCTGATATTTTAGGAAGGGCTGCGGACTGGAGCATCCTGTTGTTTCTTATGGCAGCCTTGACGGTCTTTATTTTTTATCCGCTTTTTTGCCTGTCTTTAAAAAGCATTCTGATCGACGGCCGGCTTACTTTACAGGAATATGAAAATCTTTTTGCAAAGAATGCCGTACCTTTGAAGCACAGTCTTTTTACAGCGTCCCTCTCCGCAGTTTTTTCCACAATTCTGGGGATTTTAGTGGCCATGAAGCTTTCTGTGTCCAGGGGAAAGCGAAAGCTTTTTTACAGGGCAATTCTGCTGATGACTATGGTGTCTCCCCCGTTTATTTCTTCCCTCTTTTATATTCAGCTCTTTGGGAGGAGAGGCTGGATTACCTGGAGACTTCTGGGCCTGTCCATCAACCCCTACAATAAATGGGGAATCATCGCCATGCAGAGCATTCATTTTACATCCCTCAATGCGCTTTTCATGACAGGAATCATGGAAAAGCTGGATCACCGTATCATCCATGCGGCCAGGGATTTGGGAGCGTCCTCAACCGCCGCTTTTTTTCAGATCATCGTTCCCATGCTTAAGCCGGCCATGTGGGGATGCCTGATTCTTTCTTTTGTCCGTTCCCTTTCTGATTTCGGAACCCCCGCAGTCATTGGCGGACGTTACAGCACACTGGCTTCTGAAATTTATATGCAGCTCATTGGATACGCCAAAACAGAAAAAGCTGCCGCCATGAATATGCTGCTTTTCATCCCGGCAGTCCTCGCTTTTATTTCTTACCGTTTTTTAATGAAGCAGAGCGACAGGATGCTGGCATCCGAAAACGGAAGAACCGGGGGAGAGTTTCCAATCCGCTTTAAGGGGATTTTGAACCTTTTTATGAATCTTGGTGTCTGGCTGTTTTATGGTATGATGCTCTTACAGTATTTCTGCATTTTTATCACTGGATTTTTAAAATCAAGAAAGGGCGTGTACAGCTTTTCTCTCGAGCATGTGGAAAAGATTGCGGAATTCCACAAAAGCAGTATCTTGCGGAGTGTGGAGTATTCCTTTTTTGTGGCCATATTCGGAACTTTGTTCGGCCTTTTGCTTTCCTATTATCTGGAACGCAGAAAAGTCGCCGGAAAATGGGGATGGGACTTTTTGGCCTCCCTTCCTTACCTGCTGCCGGGAACCTGCTTCGGCCTCGGGTATATCATGGCTTTTAACAGGGGACTTTTAAAACTGACAGGAACCGCTGCAATTATCGTTTTAAACATGGCCTTTAAACAGCTTCCGGCCATCACAAAGATTGGCAGCGCCTCCCTGGCGCAGATTCACAGACGATTGGAGGATGCTGCAAGAGATCTGGGCGCCGGCCGGCTTTCCGTAATCCGTGATGTGATTCTCCCGAACCTGAAAACAGCTTTTGTCACGGGCTTTATCTACAATTTCGCCAGTTCCATGACAACGGCAGGAGCTGTCCTGTTTTTGATCAGCGCGCGTCATAAGGTGGCAGTGTATACACTGTTTGACGCAATTAATTCCGGGGAATACGGGGTGGCATCCCTGATTTCTTCTATTATTATTGTAATTACCATTGCCGTATCCGGCGGTGTTTCCCTCCTTTTTGCAGAGAGAGATGAGAAAGGTTCTGGAAGGAAAAGGAAGCAAATAGGAGGAAAGGAGAGAGTACATGTATCTGGAAATCAATGATCTGAGTAAATCCTTCGGCCCAAAGACCGTCGTGAGCCATATGAACCTTTCCGTATCCGAGGGAACAATTCTTTGTCTTCTGGGATCGTCCGGCTGCGGAAAAACAACAACCCTACAGCTTCTCGGAGGCTTTTTAAAGGCGGACGAAGGCCGTATTCTTCTTGACGGGGAAGATATTACAGACATGGAGCCGGAGCGCCGTCCCGTTTCCACCGTATTCCAGTCCTACGCGCTGTTTCCCCATAAGACGGTTCTGGAAAATGTGATTTACGGGCTTAAGTTTCAAGGGATGAAAAAGAAGGAGGCTGTTTCCCGGGGCATGGAATATCTGGAGCTCGTGGGGCTTTCTGAATACGCCAATGCAAGAATACAGAAGATAAGCGGCGGGCAGCAACAGAGAGTAGCCCTGGCCAGGGCGCTGATCGTAAATCCTAAAATGGTGCTTCTGGATGAGCCTCTGTCCAATCTGGACGCAAAGCTGCGCGTAAGAATCCGGGAAGAGATCCGCCAGATACAGAAACGTTTTGGTATGACCATGATTTTTGTAACGCATGATCAGGAGGAGGCCATGGCCCTTGGGGATCAGATCGCGATTATGGAAGAGGGAAAAGTGATTCAGCACGGTTCTCCGGAGGAAATCTACCACCATCCCAACAGTCTTTTTGTCATGAATTTTCTCGGAAAGGCAAACAAATTTACTGACCAGGATGGAAGAGAGGTTTACGTCCGCCCGGAAGCCATGCGCTTTTCTGAGAACGGGCCTCTCCGGGGGAAAATCATAAAGAAAAGTTTTTTGGGGGCTTTAAACCAGTACGAGGTAGATACAGGAACCTTCCTTGTGACAGTTATGGAGGATTCCTGTCATGAGAGAAACGAGGGGGACTTGGTTCGCATCCAGACAGACATGTCCAGAATCTGCCTGTTCGAATCTTCCGAATCATAACTGTTCAGACAAACAGGGGCTGTCTCAAAATGTGTTTTTCATACAAGATACAGGCACCTGTTTGAGAACAGGATCCCTTATTTTGATGAATTTTTTTGAAACAGCCCCTTGGTTTCACAAAAATATTTTTTACATACTTCTTATGTACTTCGTTCCTTATGTACTTCGTTCTTCGTATCGCACTGCGCTTGTTTCCCTTAGTTGGAAGCACTGATGGAAACGATATGGGGATTTACGCCCTCATACCAGTAAAGATAGCCCTCCATGTCGATGACATCGCCCACTTTCAGCTCTTTCACCGCGTTATAGACATCGGTGGTGTTGTCACAGAGGTAGGACTCTACCAGGAAAGAGTAGGTCTCTCCGTTGTATGTAACGTTAAAGTACAGGTCATCGCCGTCGGTTCCGGAGCCGTCCCAGTTGTACAAAAATGCGGCTTCTTTGTCATCTGCACCTGCAGGAGCCACTGTCATGCCTTTAAAGGATACGAACTCGTTCTGATGGTTGATTAACTCCTCGGAGTTTAAAAGCTCTGTGACATCCAGGGCCTCCGCCAGGAAGGTGTCTCCGCCTTCTACGAATTCGAATGTACCGTCCATGATCTCAATTTCGCCGGACCACTCCGCTTTATACCCGGTAACCCGGATTTTTGTGCCGGGAAGCAGCTTTTCATAGTCTTCCTCAGAGCAGGCCATGTTGTAAACGAAGTAAGCGCCGTCTTTATCCTGTGTATACAGGGTTGCCTTATCCTCCCACCAGGACTGCTTGGCCTGTACATAGGTCTCAATGACTACCTGGGAATCCAGGTCCGCTGCCATGTACTCCTCGTAGCTCATCACTGCGCCGTCTGCTTCGGTGTTTGCCGCGCCTGTCTCTGCCGGTGCGGAAGTTTCCGCCGCTGTGGTCCCGGCAGCTGTAGTTTCGGCCGCCGTCGTCTCAGCCGCCGTGCTTCCGGCTGCAGAGACCGTTTCCCCGGCATCGCCGCCCTTTGCACATCCGGCCAGGGAAAGGGCCAGAGAGAGGGTCAGAGCCGTAATAACTGTTTTTCTCATAATCATTCTCCTCACTTTTTATGAAATATGTTCTGTAGAGCGTATTTGAGAATTCATTCCCATCATCTGGTGGAAAGCAATTTTCAAGCACGCTCTTATTATAGCGGAAAAATATTTAAAATCAATGATTTTTCTTCCTTTTTTTCCGTTCCTCTCCGGGAATGTGTTACTTTTCACAGGAGGGGGCATCTTCTTGTCCGCCTCCAGCGGACAAGAAGCATCGGGCGTTCGCCCGATGTGGAAAAACGGATAAAATCAGTCTTACAAGCAAGCTTGATGCCTGTTTTTATCTGTTTTTCCCCGCCCCGTGAACGGTAACCAGAAGGTAAAAAATTATCAGGATCCAGGCGCAGAGAAGAACGCTTAAAAGAGCTTTTGCCGTGAAGGGCAGAGGCCCCAGATCCGCTCTGGAAGAGGCGTCCATGGAATGCTCGCTCAGATGGTAGAGGGAAGTTACGTCGGCGAACAGCTTCTCCATATAAATATCGTCCACGGTTTCCTTCCGCCTTATGGATTTTGCGACATTTTCAATCATCTGGCCGGCGGCATCCCGCAGGGAAGCGGAGCCGTTAAACACAGGCGTGACAAAGGTATCTTCCATATGGGCCAGAAGCAGCCTGGAGGCTTTGATTTTTACATCGTAATATGTGTTGGTATCTTCTCCCTGCCGGGACAGATAATCCTGATATTCGGGGGAAGCCTGTGCCTTGCTGGTGACAGGCACATAGCCCTCCGTCATGGCATAGGAGATCTGTACCTCATTGGATAAAAGGTACTGGGTGAACAGCCAGGAAGCAAGCACTTCCTGCGGATCGTCCTTGTTAAAAATACAGATGGAGGGCCCCTGGGAAATCATTTGGGGATTACCCGGGTCAAACTGGGGGATGGCCATGACTTCCGTTTCAAACTGCACCAGGGCGTCTTCACTGATATCGGAAAGAGGAGCGTCGGCTCCCATCCAGGTGGCTCCCGCTGTGGAGTCGATGGCAAATACGCACTGGCCTGCATTGAGGAAGTTGGCAGGGTAGCTGGATATTTTAAAAGTGGAAAATGCTCCCGTCTTCACATGCTCGGCGATGGTATATAAAATTTCCCTGGTGACGTCATTGAAAATCTGAATATCCCCGGAGGCATTGGAGTAGCCCGCCTGCCTCTGCTGTAACATCTGAATCATCATATTGTCGGTGGACTTATAGATGAAGGGAATCATGACTTCCTGCCCGTTTAAGAGATATACGCCATTCCCGTCTTTTTTTGCGGCGGCTTCCGACACCTCCCAGACAAAATCCCAGGTGAGAGTTTCCGGCAGAGTGTAGCCCAGGGCTTCCACATATGTTTTGTTGATGTAGCAGGCCTCTGTGGAGCGCATATAAGGGACGGCGTAATAATGTCCGGCAAAGGAACATTCGGACAAAAACTGAGGAATGATTTCTTCCTTTTTGGGACTGTCAAAGCGCAGCTTATCTCCTCCAAGACCATACCCCTGGTCAGAAAACAAATCGTCCAGAGGAACCACCGTCTTTTTACCGGTGAGATAGGTGGCGATATGATCCGGGTAGGTGATGCAGACGTTGGGGGTGGTGTTTGTGGCAATATTGGTAATCACGTCGTTATAAATCTTTCCATAATTGGTGTAAAGCCTGAGCTGAACCGTGATGTTGGGGTACAGCTTCTGGAAATCGTCGATGGCCTTTTTATAAATATCGGTCTGAAGCTTATTGGTGTCATTTTTTGCCCAGAAGGTGATTTCATAATTCTTAGTTTCATCAAAGGCCTCCGGAACGGAAAAATCCGCGGTTTCCCGGGAGCCGTGGCACCCGGAGAGGAGCAGGGGCAGGAAAAGGGCGAGCGGCAGGAGAGCAGGACGCAGGTTTTTCCCGGACATGGAAAAAGACGCTAAAATTTTGTATACAGCATTTCCTGTCCGCTGATGTATTTTCTGGTATATTCTCTGAGTTATCTTCTGGTGTTTCTCCTGACTCATCCTTTAATCCCTCCTCTCGACACACCTTCCATAATCTGTTTACGGAAAGCTAAAAATAAAAGAATCAGCGGAAGCGAAATAACGACGACCGCCGCCATCATGGCAGGGATGTTTTCCCGGCCAAAGCCGTTTTCCCGGATCTCCTGAATGCCGTTGGAAACAAGGAAATAAGCCGGATCGTCCGTGATGAGTCTGGGCCAGACATAGGAATTCCAGCACTCGATGATTTTCAGGATCACAATCGTTACGAAGGTAGGGCGGCAGATAGGAATCATTACCTTCCAAAGATATTTAAAATCTGAGGTTCCATCCACCTTGGCCGCCCGGTAGAGTTCTTCCGGGACCTGCTCAAAATTTTCCTTCAGAAGATAAATATAAAAGACCGATGTGACAGAAGGAAGGATCAGACCGGTGAAGGTATTTCGCAGCCCCAGTTCTGTGATGGTGGCAAAATTGGTAATGACGACCAGCTCGCCGGGAATCATCATCAGGGACAAAAGCAGGGTAAATAACAGGTTCTTCCCGGGAAATTTAAGGCGGGCAAAGGCGTAAGCCGCCAGGGTAATCACGGCCACCATGATGGCTGTGGTGACTGCGGTGAAGATTACCGTATTGAGCAGATATCCGGCCAGAGGAACCAAAGTGAAGGCATCCTTATAGTTTTGGAAGACAGGAGGCCACACCCAAAAGGAGGGGATGCGCTCCCCGTTATAAGCGCCGTAGCTTTTTAAGGAGGTCAGGACCATCCAGTAAAAGGGGAAGAGGACAACGCCTGCCCACATAATAAGACAGCAGTAGGTAAAAATCCGGACGGCCCGCTGTTTTCTGCGGATGGCTTCCTCTGCTTTTTTATAATCAAATTCATGTTCCATAATCGTTTCCCTCTCAATAATGAATATGTTTTTTGCTTACCAGCAGGTTGATGCAGGTGATGGTAAGGACAATGGCAAACAGAATGACTGCCGCGGCGGAAGCATAGGAGGGGAAGCCGCCGCTGTCCCCATACAGCATATCATAGACATAGCCCACGATAGTATTCATTCCGGCGGCATTTAAGTCGGCGCCGAAAAGCGCCACCGCGTCACTGTAAGCCTTGAACGCCCCGATGAATCCTGTGATTACCAGATAGAAGACCATGGGGGAGATCATGGGCAGGGTGATGCAAAAAAAGACCCTGGTCCGGGAGGTGCCGTCCACCCGGGCCGCCTTATAATAGTCTGGATTCACGGACGCCAGCGCGCTGGTAAGAATCAGGATCTTAAAGGGCATGACCACCCAGACGGTATAAAAGCAGAGCACAAACATTTTCGCCCAGTAGGGCCCGTCAATAAAGTCTACGGAAGAACCTCCAAACCACTGAATCAGAAGATTTATGAGGCCGTCGGTGTATTCCGTTTTCTGAAACAGAATCATAAATACCAGACCCACGGCCAGGGTGTTGGTAACATAAGGCAGGAAATAAATGGTCTGGAACAAATTCCGCAGGGGCTTTATGGAGTTTAGCCCCAGGGAGATGAGAAGAGCCAGGCCTGTGGACAAAGGGACGGTGACGACAACCAGAATACAGGTGTTTTTCACCGCCTGGAGAAAGTACGGGTCATGGAGTACATAAGAATAGTTATAGCCGCCCACGCCAAAATACGTCTGGGAGGCAAAATTATACCCTTCTTCTACCGAGTAGACGAATACGTCCACGAGAGGATAGACCAGGAAGGCCAAAAGAAACAAAAGGGCCGGCAGCAGGTACCAGAATGCTTTCCACTGGCGTTTCATAGGGAACTCCTTTCCGCAGAGAAGGGAAGACGTTCTTCCGTATCCTTGCAAAACAGAAAGACCTTACCGGGCTTTAAGGAAAAACGCACGGTCTCCCGGGAGACGTCCATCTGATTTTCCGAGTCGATAATCGAGCGGACAAAAGCCGCTTCGCAGGCAGGATGCGAGGAGAGGATACTCACGTCACGGCCCATAACCTCCACACCGTTCAGGCGGCAGCACAAAGGTCCGTCGGAATCCAAAAGAAAGCCCTCCGGCCGGATGCCGGCAAAGACCTCCTGGTCTTTTAAATCCGTTTTCCATATGGCGTCCTCACCGATATAGAGCGTTTTATCGCGGATTCTCCCCCGGAATACATTAATAGGTGGAGTTCCCAGGAATTTGGCGACAAAGAGACAGTTGGGGCTGTCATAAACCTCCTGGGGCTTTCCGGCCTGAATGAGCCGTCCGTCCCGCATGACCAGGATCTGATCGGAGATACTCATGGCCTCCTCCTGGTCGTGAGTCACGAATATGGTGGTAATGCCGGTGGCCCGCTGTATTTTTTTAATTTCTTCCCGGGTACGAAGTCTGAGGCGGGCATCAAGATTGGACAGGGGTTCGTCCAGAAGAAGGACACTCGGAGTCTTTACAAGCGCCCGGGCAATGGCCGTGCGCTGCTGCTGGCCGCCGGATAATTCCCGGGGTTTTCGGTCCATAAGTTCCTTAATCTGTACAAGCTCCGCCGCCTGAAAGGCGCGTTTTTCCATTTCTTCCCTGGTAAGGCGGTCTTTTCCCTTACGGTTTTCCAGGGGAAACAGGATGTTCTGTTTCACGGTCAGATGGGGGTAAAGGGCATAATTCTGGAATACCATCCCCACGCCCCGAAGTTCCGGGGTAAGGCTTGTCACATCGGAATCTCCAAAATAAATATGGCCTTCCGTCGGCGTTTCCAGGCCGCAGATCAGATTTAATGCCGTGCTTTTTCCGCAGCCGGAGGGCCCAAGAAGACTGATCAGCTGTCCGTCGGGACATTCAAAGGAAAAATGATCGACCGCCGTCACGTCTTTTGGCTCTTTTTTATTCCGGCTCGGAAACTTTTTTGTGAGATTTTCTAAGACAATTTTCATTATGAATCCTTTCCTTCCTGCCATGGACCGGGAGCGTGTCTGAACATTCCTTCGCGTCATCTGAGGGAAGGCAGTTTTTATACACGCTCTGAGGCTCAGAATGGCTTTTCGATATTGTATTCGTTGATTTTATTAAAAATCTGCCGTGTGCTGATAGACAGTTCCCTGGCCGCCGCACTGATATTCCAGTTCGTCTGCCTTAAGGCCCACTCCAGATATTCCCGTTCACTTCTCCGTTTAAACTCCTTCCAGCTGATCAGTTCATGAGTAGAATAGGAAGAAACAGGAGTCAGCCGCTTCAAATTATAGAGGATCGGAATTCCCTCTGTGGTAATCACATGGTTCTGCGACAATACCACCATCCGGTCCAGCGTGTTTTTAAGCTCTCTGATATTTCCGGGGTAGTCATAGTTCATTAAAAATTCCCAGACCTTATTTTCAATCCGGTCAATGCGTATGCCGTTTTCCTCCTGAGCTTTCTGTAAAAAAAAGTGAATCATTCCCTCCAGATCCTCTTTTCGGTCCCTCAGGGGAGGGATCCGGATGACAATCGTACTGATACGGTAGAAAAAGTCTTCACGAAAGCTGCCGTTTATGACCTCCGTGGGGAGATCCCGGCTGGTGGCCGTAATCAGGCGGAAATCCAGAATTTTTTTATTGTTTCCGCCAAGCCGTTCAATTTCTTTTGTTTCTATGGCGCGCAGAAGCTTCACCTGTGTCGTCAGGCTCACGTCGCCAATGGCATCAAGAAATAAAGTTCCGTGGTCCGCCAGCTCAAATTTTCCGATCCGCCGTCGTATGGTGTCGGAAAAAATTCCCGGTTCCATGCCGAAAAGTTCCGGCTCCAGCAGGGACTCGGTGTAGGCATTGCAGTTTACCGCAACAAAGGCCTTATCGGACCGGCGGCTTAAAGCGTGTATATATTGTGCCGCCACATCTTTTCCTACACCAGATTCGCCAATCAGCAATACATTGGCGTTGGAAACGGCCACCCGCCTGCAGTCTGAGAGGGTCCGTGCATAGGCGGCCGATTTTGTATCCATATAATAAGTTGAGGTAAAAACATTGCTGTCCATGAAGTTATTCCTTTCCATGAGAATCGCCTGACGAATTTTTCCATTCTTTTTTCATTCTACATGAACTTTTTTTCGAAATCAAGAACTTTTTTTCCTGCCATGATAAAAAAAGTTAAGAAAAAAGCAGGAATCATCTTTTCTTTTTGTGAAAAGTATGTTAAAGTCTATATATAGAAATTATCAATATTGAGAATTTCTGTAATATAAAAAAAATATGGTTGAAACAGGAATTTCCTGAATCAATAGGGGTGAACAGCATGTATCGGATTATTACCAACAACCCGATGTGCCTGGTAAAATACGGTGACCAGGTGCAAATTGAATATCTGGAAGGAAAAGGCTACATGGACGTGCTTTTGACTGTCCGGGACTATATTCAAAAAAAATGGTGTCTGGAAACACATCCGATGACGGGAAGCTTGAAGCCCAATCAGACTCCTTATAAGTCAGTGATGATATCCGACCGTCCTGTGGACAAAGAGGAATTCTACAATCAGGAGATCACCATTGAAAACGGTATTATGACATGCCGTAAATTTCAGTCCATTCGGAAAACTCCCGACTGGCCTGAAAATCTCCTGGAGGATTTCCAGGCAGTGGATCTTTCGCTGATTGAGGGAGCGATCCAAAAAATCTTGTAGTTTTTAAGAAAGCGGGGTAACTAAACAAATGAAACTCGAATTAGGAATCATTCCGATTAACGACATTCAGTTTGGAGCAGAATCCAAGGTGGAAAACGGAACCATCTATGTGAATGCCGACGAGTTGAAAGCCCTTATTCTTGAGGACGAAACACTGAAATCCGTTGAACTTGATATCGCAAGACCGGGCGAGAGCGTTCGCATTATGCCGGTTAAGGACGTTATCGAGCCTCGTGTAAAGGTAAACGGTGAAGGTGCGATGTTCCCGGGAATGATCTCCAAAGTGGCTCCGGTGGGAAGCGGACGTACAAACGTACTTCGCGGCAGCGCCGTTGTTACAACAGGTAAGATCGTGGGCTTCCAGGAAGGTATTATCGACATGACCGGGGAAGGCTCCAAGTACACACCGTTCTCCAAGCTCAATAACCTTGTGGTTATCTGTGAGCCGGTTGACGGACTTGCAAAACATGCTCATGAAAAAGCCGTTCGTATGGCAGGCTTAAAGGCTGCTGACTACATCGGCAAGCTGGCAAAGGATATCGAGGCAAAAGAGGTTGAAACATACGAGACCGTTTCCGTTAAGGAAGGAATCGAAAAGTGGCCGAACCTGCCGAGAGTTGCTTATGTTCTTATGCTTCAGAGCCAGGGACTTATGCATGACACTTACGTTTACGGTGTAGATGCCAAGCAGTCTCTTTCCACAATCATCATGCCGACCGAGATTATGGATGGTGCAATCGTAAGCGGAAACTGCGTATCCGCATGCGATAAGAACACAACATACCATCACCTGAACAACCCGGTTATCAAAGATCTGTTTGCTCAGCATGGCAAGACTTTAAACTTTGTTGGTGTAATCATCACTAACGAGAATGTATATCTGGCAGATAAGATGCGTTCTTCTGACTGGTCCGCAAAGCTTTGCGAGTGGCTTGGTCTTGACGGCGCTATCGTATCTCAGGAAGGTTTCGGTAACCCGGATACAGACCTGATTATGAACTGCAAGAAGATTGAGGGCAAAGGCGTTAAGACGGTAATCATCACCGATGAGTACGCCGGACGCGACGGCGCTTCCCAGTCCTTAGCCGATGCAGACGCAGCAGCGAATGCAGTAGTAACAGGCGGCAACGCAAATGAAGTGATCCATCTTCCGAAGATGGACAAGGTAATCGGATATCCGGAAGTTGCGGATATCATTGCCGGCGGATTTGACGGAAGCCTTCAGGCTGACGGTTCCATCGTTGCCGAGCTTCAGGTTATTACAGGCGCTACCAACGAGATGGGCTTCAACCCGTTAAGTGCCAGATAATTTAGGAGGAAATGATGTCGAAGTTAAGAGTTGTTCATTATATTAATCAGTTCTTCGCCAACATTGGCGGCGAGGAAAAAGCTGATTACCAGCCAGAGCTCCGCGAAGGCGTAGTTGGACCTGGTATGGCTTTCAATCAGAACTTTGGCGAGGAAGCAGAAATTGTTGCTACAGTTATCTGTGGTGACTCCTACTTCAACGAGAATGTTGATTCTGCTACCGCTACCGTTCTTGATATGATCAAGAGCCAGAAACCGGACCTGGTAATCTGCGGACCGGCTTTCAACGCCGGACGTTACGGCGTAGCCTGCGGTACCGTGGCTGCCGCCGTTAAGAAAGAGGGCATTCCGGTTATTACCGGTATGTACAAAGAGAACCCGGGCGCTGACATGTTCAAGAAAGAGGTATATATTATCTCCACAAAGAACAGCGCTGCCGGTATGAGAGACGCTGTCAGCAAGATGGCTCCTCTGGCATTAAAGGTTGCCAAGGGAGAGGCTATCGGCGCGTCTGCCGAGGAAGGCTACCTTCCCAACGGTATCCGTAAGAACTTCTTCGAGAAGAAGCGCGGTTCCGAAAGAGCAGTAGAAATGCTGGTTAAGAAGTTAAACGACAAGGAATTCGTGACTGAGTATGAGATGCCCAGCTTTGACCGTGTTGCTCCTGGTGAGGCAATCAAGGATATGAGCAAGGCTAAAATTGCATTGGTTACTTCCGGCGGTATCGTTCCGAAGGGAAACCCGGATCATATCGAATCCTCCAGTGCTTCTAAGTACGGCCAGTATGATATCGAGGGCGTTACCGATTTGACAGCTGAAACATATGAGACAGCTCACGGCGGATATGACCCGGTATATGCAAATGAAGATGCCGACCGCGTACTTCCGGTTGACATTATCACAGAAATGATTAAGGAAGGAAAGATCGGCAGCCTTCACAAATATTACTACGCTACCGTTGGTAATGGTACTGCAGTAGCAAATGCGAAGCGTTTTGCGACGGAGATCGGACAGAAGCTGGTTGATGACCATGTTGACGCCGTAATCCTGACCTCCACCTGAGGAACCTGTACTCGTTGCGGTGCAACGATGGTTAAAGCTATTGAGGCTTATGGTATTCCGGTTGTTCATATTGCGACCGTAGTTCCGATTTCCCAGACGGTAGGTGCAAACCGTATTGTTCCTGCTATTGCGATTCCACATCCGTTAGGAAACCCCGCTCTGACTCATGAGGAAGAGAAGGAAATCAGAAGAAAGATCGTATCTAAGGCACTGGAAGCATTACAGACCCCGGTTGAGGATCAGACTGTTTTTGAGTGGAAATAAAGGAGATACATCTCATGGATAAGCTCTATGATGTGATTATCCTGGGTGCAGGCCCGGCAGGTTTAGCTGCCGGCCTGTACTCCGGGAGATACCGTCTGTCTACTTTGATTATTGAAAAGGCAAAAGACGGCGGACAGATTGCGATTACTGACGAGATCGAAAACTATCCGGGACAGATTGTCGAGGGTGAGAGCGGCCCGTCCTTAATCGCAAGAATGACAGCTCAGGCTGAGAAATTCGGCGCAGAGCGTGCCAATGACACAATTAATAAGGTTGAGCTGGATGGACCGGTGAAGAAGCTTTACGGCTCCAAGGATACATACCAGTGCAAGACCCTGATTATCGCCACAGGCGCTTTCCCACGTCCCATCGGATGCAAGAGAGAGGGCGAATTTATGGGCAAGGGAGTTTCCTTCTGCGCCACCTGTGACGCCAACTTCTTCGAGGATTTTGAGGTATATGTTGTAGGCGGCGGCGATTCTGCCGTTGAGGAAGCTATGTACCTGACAAAGTTCGCAAGAAAGGTTACGATCATCCACAGAAGAAACGAGCTTCGTGCCGCCAAATCCATTCAGGAGAAGGCTTTCAAGAACCCGAAGATGAATTTCATGTGGGATACTGTTGTGGACGAGCTTCACGGCGATGGTATTTTAAGCGGTATGACCGTTAAGAATACAAAGACCGGTGAGCTTACCAGAATCGATGCAGACCCGGATGACGGTATGTTCGGACTTTTCGGCTTTATCGGCTATAATCCGAGAAGCGAGCTGTTCGAGGGTATGCTCGATATGGAAAATGGATACATTAAGACTGACGACAATATGCACACCAATATTCCGGGCGTGTTTGCCGCCGGAGATATCCGGGTAAAGAGCCTGCGTCAGGTGGTAACCGCTGCCGCTGACGGCGCTATCGCAGCTATGCAGGCTGAAAAGTATGTCTCTGAGCATGAGGCATAATCACTGTTATTAAGAAAGGATGTCTTAATTATGTTAGAGTTAACGAAGGAAACATTTGCTGCTGAAGTATTGGAAGCAGAGGGAACCATTCTCGTAGATTTCTACGGCGACGGCTGCGTACCGTGTCAGGCTCTTATGCCTCACGTACATGCTATGGAAGATACCTATGGCAAGGACATTAAGTTCACAGCTCTCAACACCACAAAGGCCCGCCGTCTGGCTATCGGTCAGAAGATTCTCGGCCTTCCGGTGATTGCTCTTTACAAGGGCGGCGAAAAGATCGCCGAGTGCGTAAAGGACGATGCCACAGTAGAAAATATCGAAGCAATGATTAAGGCACATCTGTAAAGCTGGAAACAACACGAATTCGTGTTTTTCTATAAATAAATTAAGGAGGAAACGATGCTATGGCTATTTTGAATGGCAAAAAAGTAGTTATTATCGGAGACCGTGACGGTATTCCGGGGCCATCCATAGAAGCTTGTGTTAAGACAGCCGGAGCAGATGTTGTATATTCATCTACTGAGTGCTTTGTCTGAACATCCGCAGGTGCTATGGATCTGGAAAATCAGAAGAGAGTAAAAGACTTCGCAGAAAAATACGGCGCAGAGAATGTTGTTGTAATTCTTGGCGCTGCTGAGGGTGAGGCTGCTGGTTTAGCTGCTGAAACCGTTACTGCGGGTGATCCGACTTTCGCAGGCCCATTAGCAGGAGTCCAGTTGGGACTGACTGTATATCACATTTGTGAGGATGAAATCAAAGCTGAAGTTGATGCTGGTGTTTACGAAGATGAGATCAGCATGATGGAGATGGTTATGGATGTGGATGACATCGCAAGCGAAATGTCTTCCATCAGAGATGAGTTCTGTAAATACCTGTAACTAGTCAAGGGGCGCTGATTCTTTGGCGCCCCATTTTTTAAATTTAAGAGGTGTGTTCATGAACGGGTATCCAGTATTGAAGGGAGCCAGCTATACACTGGCGATTACACCGGATATGGTAATCCATAACGGTACGACACAGACCACAGAAATGGTTGTAAATCCGGACTCTGAATATTTAAAGGAGCTTCCGGCACATTTGAGATCTTTTGAGGATGCGGTATCCTACATACCGAATCAGGTTTATATCGGAAATGCGAAACCGGCAGATCTTGCCGCAACCGAATTCCCGTATTATGATAAAAAATGGGAGAATGCTTCCCGTGATGGAAAATACGGCCAGATCATGCCGCAGGACGAGTTCTACGGGCTGATGCAGATCTGTGACGTATTTGACCTGGTAATGCTGGAAAGCAGCTTTGCCCAGGATGTGAAAGCGAAATTGGCTGCTCAGAATCTTCTTACCGAAGCACAGTTAGCAGTTCTTGATAAAAATGCCAATACCACCGCAGAGGAACTGCTTGCCCTTGTAAATGACGAGCACTCTGAGGGACTTTACAACAATAACGTTCTTGTGGGCGTTGTAAAGCGTGCCCATGATGTGGATGCAAACCTGTCCGCGCATGTAATGCTGGAGAACCTTGTTACAAAGGCTTCCAATGTACTTTCATTGATTGAGCTTGTTAAGAAGGCCGGCGTCAGTGCAGACGAAGTGGAATATGTAATCGACTGCTGTGAGGAAGCCTGCGGTGATATGAACCAGAGAGGCGGCGGAAACTTTGCAAAGGCCGCTGCTGAGATTGCAGGTTTCACCAACGCAACAGGTTCTGACGTTCGTGGCTTCTGTGCAGGCCCGGCTCATGCGATGTTACATGCTGCCGCACTTGTAAAAGCCGGTACCTTTAAGCATGTGGTTGTTACTGCCGGAGGATGTACCGCAAAGCTTGGTATGAATGGTAAGGATCATGTAAAGAAAGGCCTTCCGATCCTTGAGGATGCAATCGCAGGATTCTCCGTACTTGTCAGTGCAGACGACGGCGTAAGCCCGCAGATCCGCACCGATATTATCGGAAGACATACTATCGGAACCGGTTCTGCTCCGCAGAATGTTATCGGCGCTCTTGTGGCCGCTCCTCTTGAGGAAGCAGGTCTTCTGATG
The DNA here is from genome assembly GCA_910586315.1 of uncultured Lachnospiraceae bacterium. Taxonomy (GTDB): domain Bacteria; phylum Bacillota; class Clostridia; order Lachnospirales; family Lachnospiraceae; genus CANRXD01. Next base: position 63,912 of record CAJUIP010000021.1, read on the forward strand.
ACCGATGTGGACAAGTATTCACCGGAAATGCAGAACCCGGATATTACAAAGCCTGCCGGAGCCGGAGACGTTCCGGAAGCCAACTATAAGATGATCGCCGCTCTGGCTGTGAAGAAAGGCCAGATTGGACGTGCCGATATCGCAACCTTCGTAAAAGAGCACGGTATGACAGGATGGGCTCCCACACAGGGCCATATTCCGTCCGGCGTTCCGTATGTGGGACCGTTGCGCGAGGAAGTACTTGCCGGCGAAACCAAGCGTGCCATGATCATCGGCAAAGGAAGTCTGTTCCTTGGAAGAATGACAAACCTGTTTGACGGTGTTTCCTTCGTGGTACAGGCAAACGACGGCTCTGCCAACGCACCGGCTGCTGCCGGCTTTGACGAGGCTGCTGTTAAGTCCATGATTGGACAGGCGATGCGTGAATTTGCAAACGGCCTTCTTGGTGAAGAATAATCTGCGTACAGAAAGGACAGGTGCGTTATGTCAGATAATAGAATCAAGACGCTCATTGCGGAAACCTTCCTGGAAGTTGCAGATGCCCTGGAAACAGGACAGTACGGCAAAAAGCCGGTGATCGGCTTTGCATCCGAAGGCAGTGAGCATGGAGAAGACAACATTAAAAAGGCCATGGAGCTGGCCGCATATAAGGGAATTGATGCACGGTTAATCGAGGGAGAGGACATCCATAAACAGATGGAAGTTCTTCTGGATTCCGGCGAAATTGACGCCGCCGTTACCATGCATTATCCATTCCCCATCGGTGTTTCCACTGTCGGTAAGGTAATTACCCCCGGCATGGGCAAACCCATGTATCTTGCTACCACCACAGGTACTTCCGACACCGACCGTATCAGCGGTATGGTAAAGAATGCCATTTACGGTATCATTGCTGCCAAGGCCGACGGAATCGAAAATCCGACCGTTGGAATTGCAAACATTGATGGTGCGAGACAGACAGAAAAAGCGCTGCTCAAGTTAAAAGAGCAGGGCTATGACATTAATTTTGCAGAATCTGCCCGTGCAGACGGCGGAATCGTCATGAGAGGAAATGACCTGCTAGCCGGAACTCCGGATATTATGGTTATGGATTCTCTGACAGGAAATCTGATGATGAAGATTTTCTCCGCATACACCACAGGCGGAAGCTATGAATCCCTTGGCTTCGGTTATGGCCCGGGCATCGGCGACGGATATGACAGATTAATCATGATCGTATCCCGTGCTTCCGGAGCTCCTGTCATTGCAGGCGCTATGGAATTTGCCACAAACCTGGTAAAGCATAACTGGAAGAAGGTTGCCGCCGAGGAATTTGCTAAGGCGAAAAAGGCTGGATTCGAAGCAATTATCGAAGAGTTAAAGGCTGCC
>CAJUIP010000022.1 GCA_910586315.1 uncultured Lachnospiraceae bacterium
GAGCGGTGGGTTCGTAATAAATGATGTTGTTTGGGAGTTTCATGAAACAACCCTGGCATTTTTTTCAGGGTTTATTGACTTTTGTGCGAAAATCTGATATACTTCAGCTAAGATATTGTGAAAAGTGCATAGCCGACAACGAGATATGGGTGCTGAAATGAAAGTACCCTTATGCGCTGATTAAAATATGGAATGCATTCCACAATATGGAATATACGAGTTACTAAAGTTTCAAAAGTGAAACGAAAATGAAGGAGGTGCGGTGAGTATATGTGGACTGGTGAGGTGACCATGGCGGGCGCCGTTCTGATTTCCGCTCTTGGTATTTTGGTGGTGTTTGCAGCCCTTGCATCGCTTGCAGTTGCGATCATCATCATTTCCAAGATCCTCGGAATTCTTGTTAAAACGGATGCGCCGAAACAACCGGCTGTTGCGGCGGCGGTTCCGGCTCCGGCTATTGATGAGGAGTCCTATGCAGTGCTTCTCGCGGCGGTCAGTGAGGAAGCGAGGCTGTCAGGAGAAGAGTTTCGCGTGACAAGCATCAAAGAGTTGTAGGAAAATCGCAGCGGTTCATGTGAAAGGTCTGCGGAATTGTTACGAAAAGTCTTAAAAAAGAAAAAGCAAAAAGGAAAGGATGTATGAAAGCTATGAAATACGTTGCAACATTAAACGGAAAGAAATATGAAATCGAAATCGAAAGGGTAGACGGCTACAAGCCCCTTGACAGAGGCGTTACCGTAAGCGCCCCGGCTCCGATTATCGCTTCCGCTCCGGCACCTGCAGCGGCTCCGAAGGCAGCACCCGCTCCGGCGCCTGTACCCACACCCGCTCCGACACCTGCACCCGCTCCGGCGCCCGCACCCGCAGCAGCTCCGGCACCCGCAGCAGGCGGCGGCACAACCGTAGAAGCTCCGATGCCAGGCAAGATTCTTGACATCAAGGTAAAAGCAGGCGATGCTGTTGGGTATGGCCAGTGCGTGATTGTTATGGAAGCCATGAAGATGGAAACAGAGATCGTTGCTCCGGCAGCGGGAACGGTTGCTTCCGTAAATGTAAATGTGGGCGATGCTGTTGAAACAGGTACTTTGCTGGTAACCTTAAACTAATAGGAGGTGCCGCGTGAATATACTTTCAGTATTCGGGGAGTTACTGGCCCGGTCAGGCTTTGCCGCAATTACCTGGCAGCAGGTCGTAATGCTCCTTATTTCCTTCATTTTATTATATCTGGCAATTAAAAAGCAGTTCGAGCCGCTTCTTCTGCTTCCCATTGCCTTTGGTATGTTCCTTGCGAACCTGCCTCTGGCCGGACTTATGGACGAGGCTGATGTCTGGTATCAGTCCGGTGTTTTAAGAATTATTTACAGCGGTGTAAAATCAAGCCTGTTCCCCTGTCTGATTTTCATGGCGGTAGGCGCCATGACAGACTTCGGTCCGCTGATTGCAAATCCGGTCAGCTTACTGCTTGGCGCGGCGGCGCAGTTCGGTATCTATGTGGCCTTCCTTCTGGCGCTTGCAACCGGCCTCTTTACCCCTGGCCAGGCAGCCGCCATCGGCATCATCGGCGGCGCGGACGGCCCGACCGCCATTTACATTGCCAATAACCTGGCTCCTGAACTGGTGGCTCCGATTGCAGTGGCAGCTTATTCTTACATGGCGCTGATTCCGCTTATTCAGCCGCCGATCATGAAAGCTCTTACCACAAAGAAAGAACGCCAGATCGTTATGAAGCAGCTCCGTAAGGTAAGTAAGGTGGAAAAGATCGTATTCCCGGTATTCGTGGTACTGTTCTGTTCCCTGCTGCTTCCGTCCGTAGCTCCGCTTCTTGGTATGTTAATGCTTGGAAATCTGCTCCGTGAGTCCGGCGTTACCGGAAGACTTTCCGATACTGCCCAGAACGCGCTTTGCAATATCGTTACCATCATGTTAGGCACTGCCGTAGGCGCGACTGCAAACGGGGAAATTTTCCTTCGCGTTCAGACAATTGCCATCATCTGCATGGGACTTCTGGCATTCGCATTTGCCACCGTGGGCGGCGTCCTTGTGGGGAAACTTTTATGTGTGATTACAGGCGGAAAGATTAATCCGTTAATCGGTTCCGCGGGCGTTTCCGCAGTTCCCATGGCAGCCCGTGTGTCCCAGACTGTGGGTGCAAAGGAAAATCCGACTAATTTCCTTCTTATGCATGCCATGGGACCCAATGTGGCAGGCGTTATCGGTTCCGCAGTGGCTGCCGGCTACTTCATGTTAATGTTCAAGTAAGTACAGGACTCTGTATCTGTCCGGTGTCTAGGACGCTCTAGGCCGGACAGATCAAAATAAATACATATTTTAAGGAGGCTTTATTGTGGCTAATAAAGTTATGTCATTACACGATGCCGTAGAGAAGTACGTTCAGGACAACGATGTACTGTGCTTCGGCGGCTTTACCACCAACCGCAAGCCCTATGCTGCGGTTTACGAGATTCTTCGTCAGGGCAAGACCGGTTTTGTAGGCTGGTCCGGACCTGCAGGCGGCGACTGGGATATGTTAATCGGCGAGGGCCGTATCAGAGCCTATATTAACTGCTATACTGCAAACTCTGGTTATACGAACGTTGCCCGCCGCTTCCGCGCAGCAATCGAGAAGGGCGAACTGGTTTATGAGGACTATTCCCAGGATGTTCTGATGCTGCAGCTTCATGCCGCGTCCTTAGGTCTTCCGTATCTTCCGGTAAGAATGATGCAGGGCTCTGGCCTTGTGAAATTCTGGGGCATCAGCGAAGAACAGAGAAGAACCATGGAAGGCGTTGACAACTTAAAGTGCGTCGAGATTGAGAATCCTCTTGAGCCGGGCGAAAAGCTCCTTGCCGTTCCGGTTCCGAAACTGGACTGCGCGATTATCCATGTGCAGCAGGCGTCCCCGGACGGAACCTGCATCATCGAGGGCGACGAGTTCCACGACATTGATATTGCAATTGCCGCCAAGCGCACCATCGTGACCTGTGAGGAAATCGTAAGCGACGAGTATATCCGCCGCGATCCCACGAAGACAAGAATTTTCGGCGAGTGCGTAAACGCTGTTGTGCGCGCACCGTACGGCGCATGGCCGTCCCAGTGTTACAACTATTATGACGACGATGACAAGGCCCTGAAGGAGTACAACCTGGCTTCCATGTATCTGGATGAGGAAGATGCAAAGGCCCAGCTTCAGAAAGCTGCCGACAAGGCGGCCAAGGCGGCTGCCGCAAAGCCTGAGGATGAAAAGCTGGCCGCTGCCTCTGAGAAGGCTGCCCAGGCCGCAAAAGACGCCGCCGACGGCACAAAGGTTCCGGAGACCTTCAAGGATTACCTTCAGAAATATGTGTATGGCTGCAAGGATCAGGACGATCTTCTTAACGTTTTGGGCGGAGCGCGCCTGATGAACCTTAAGAATGAGCCGCACCTTGGCTATTCTACCAGACACTAATTGGGGGAGGAAAAGAAAAATGGCTGATTATACAAAGTATACAAAGCAGGAAATGCAGGCATATGCCATTGCAAAAAGCATTAAGGAAAATCAGATCGTTATCGTTGGTACCGGCCTTCCGTTAATCGGCGCTTCTCTTGCAAAGCGCGCGGTCTGCCCGAGCTGCCATCCGATCGTGGAGAGCGGACTTATGGACTGTTCTCCGGTTGAGGTACCGCGTTCTGTCGGCGATAACCGTTTCATGGCTCACTGTGCCGTACAGTGGCCGAACGTCCGTTTCGTCGGTTTCGAGGCCAATGAGTGGCTTCATGATGAGGACCGCCTGATCGCGTTCATCGGCGGCGCACAGATTGACCCTTATGGAAACGTGAACTCCACCTGTATTTTTGGAAAGGGCGACTATGTAAAGCCCCAGACGCGTTTCACAGGCTCCGGCGGTGCAAACGGTATCGCTACTTTCTGTAACACGGTAATCATGATGCAGCACCAGAAGAGAAGATTCATGGATCATGTGGATTACATCACAAGCTGCGGCTGGATGGACGGCCCCGGCGGACGTGAGAGAGCAGGACTTCCCGGAAACCGCGGCCCGCAGATGGTAGTTACGGATCTCGGCATTATGAAGTTTGATGAAGAGACTAAGAGAATGTATCTGGCTTACTACTATCCATTCTCCAGTCCGGAAATGGTACAGGAGAACACAGGCTTCGAGATCGACATTACAAGAGCCGAGCTGATGGAAGGTCCGGATCCGGAGATTATTCGTTTAATCCGTGAAGAGATCGACCCCGGCCAGGCTTTCATCAAGGTGCCGAAGGAGAAATAATCCGGAAGGATCTTTAATTGGAAACGGAACCGGTGTGCATGGAGACATGCCCGTCTGGTTCGTCACTGGCATAAACCATACCGGGAACGGCATCTGCTCTGGGGCAGGGGCCGTATCCCGGCACCAAAGTGTATAAATGAGGAGGAAGACACATGGGTTATTTTTCCATGCCTAAATATTTCCAGGACATGCCGACCGTCGGGAAGGCGCTGGTAAATCCGAATCCTGAAAACGAGAGCGAGATCAGGAAAATCGAGAAGGAAATCCACGACAAGGTTGAGGAAATTCTTGCCGCCGGAATTACTTCGGAAGAGAAATTAAATGAGCGCGGCCAGTTATCCGCTATGCAGCGTATCAACGCTCTTGTGGATGCAGGCACCTTCTGCCCCTTAAACAGCCTGTTTAACCCCAACGACAACAAGATGGGTTCTACCAACATCATCAATGGTCTTGGATGTGTAAACGGCAAATGGGTTTATATCATCGCTTCTGATAATAAGAAGATGGCCGGAACATGGGAACCGGGACAGGCCGAGAACCTGATCCGCTGCTCCGATGCCGCCAAGATGATGAACATTCCGCTCGTTTACCTGCTCAACTGCGCGGGTGTTGACTTCCCGTACCAGGACCAGGTATACCCCAACCGGCGCGGCGGCGGTACGCCGTTCTTCCGCAACTCCGAGTTAAACCAGCTTGGCATTCCGGTTATCGTAGGAATCTACGGAACCAACCCGGCCGGAGGCGGATACCACAGCATTTCCCCCACCATCCTGATTGCACACAGCCAGGCCAATATGGCAGTCGGCGGCGCTGGAATCCTTTCTGGCATGAACCCGAAGGGCTATATCGACAAAGAGGCTGCCGACCAGATTGTGGCCGCACAGATTGAGAACAGCAAGAACAAGGTTCCGGCTCCGGGCTCCGTTCCGATTCACTATGATGAGACCGGGTTCTTCCGCGAGGTTTATGAGAATGATTACGGCGTAATCGACGGAATCAAGAAATACATCAGCTATCTTCCGGCATACAATCTGGAGTTCTTCCGCGTGGATGAGCCGAAGCATCCGTTGCTTCCGGCAGAGGACCTTTACAGCATCATCCCGATGAACGGAAAGCGTCCGTATGATGTTTATGATGTAATCGGCCGTCTTTTTGACGGTTCCCAGTTATATGAGTACAAGAAGGGCTACGGTCCGGAGATGGTGACAGGCCTTGCAAAGGTCAACGGCCTTCTTGTCGGCGTCATCGCCAATGTGCAGGGACTTTTGATGAATTATCCGGAGTATAAAGAGAATTCTGTCGGCATCGGCGGAAAGCTGTACCGTCAGGGCCTCATTAAGATGAATGAGTTCGTAACGCTCTGCGCCCGTGACAGAATCCCGCTGATCTGGTTACAGGATACGACAGGAATTGATGTCGGCGACGACGCGGAGAAGGCAGAGTTACTTGGCCTAGGCCAGTCCTTGATTTACTCTATCGAGAATTCCGGACTTCCGTCTCTGGAGATCACCCTTCGTAAGGCCAGCGCCGCTGCCCACTATGTACTGGGCGGTCCGCAGGGCAACAATACGAACGTATACTCCCTGGGCACGGCTGCCTGTGAGTACTATGTAATGCCGGGTGAAACCGCTGCAAACGCCATGTATTCCAGAAAGCTTGTGAAGGCCAGCAAAGCCGGCGAGGACATGGAGCCGATTATCAAGAAGATGAACGACATGATTCAGCTTTACCATGACAAATCCCGCCCGGCATACTGTGCCAAGGTTGGTATGGTGGACGAGATTGTTGACATGACCGAGCTCCGTCCGTATATTCAGGCATTCACCGAAGCGGTTTACCAGAATCCGAAGTCGATCTGCCCGATGCACCAGATGATTACGCCTCGTGCCATTCGTGAGTTCGATACGTTTAAGAAAGCTTAATTCTGGCCAGAGGGTTTGTTTTTGTCCAGACCGGGGATCACTCCGGTCTGGATATGTTTGTTAATGCTTGCGGAAGCAGCGCGGTGTATGGTATACTTGGCTCGTAAAAAATGATGCCCAAAAAGAACCGGAGGTTTGTATGAGTGCAATGTATACACTGGGAATCGACGTCGGTTCCACAGCGTCCAAATGTATTATTCTAAAAGATGGCACAGAAATTGTCGCCAAGTCCTTAATCGACGTGGGAGCAGGCACCAGCGGCCCCCAGCGCGCCATTGATATGGTGCTTTCCGAGGCTGGTATGAAAAAAGAAGATATGGCGTATACTCTGGCGACCGGATATGGCCGCACTTCCCTGATGATGGGAGTGGCGGACAAGCAGATGAGCGAGCTTTCCTGTCATGCGAGAGGAGCCGCGTTCCTGTTTCCCGGCGTTCATACGGTCATTGATATCGGCGGCCAGGACGTAAAGGTTCTGCACATTGAAAACGGTACGATGACAAATTTCCAGATGAACGATAAGTGCGCGGCCGGAACCGGCCGGTTTCTGGATGTCATGGCCCGTGTTCTGGAGGTGAAGGTTGAGGACCTGGGAAGGCTGGGCGCCATGTCGAAAAAGGATGTGGGAATCAGCTCCACTTGTACCGTATTTGCGGAAAGTGAGGTCATCAGCCAACTGGCCATGGGCACGGATAAATGTGATATTATCAACGGAATCCACCGCTCCGTCGCCGGACGTGTGGCCGGACTGGCCCACCGGATCGGCGTTGTCCCGGATGTGGTTATGACAGGCGGCGTCGCGCAGAATTCCGGTGTGGTAGGCGCTCTGGAAGCGGAGCTTGGCTGTAAAATCAACACGTCCCCGCTGACTCAGTATAACGGCGCTCTGGGTGCCGCCCTGTTTGCGTGGCAGGCAGCCAACCGCTGATTGTGAAACGGCCCTTATGGGCCGGATGTGCAAAGGCACATTCCATATAAAGGAGGATATTTATTATGGCAAAACAAGTAATGCCCGGCGTTCTCGCCCTTCGTAAGGTCGTTGATGACGTCCATAAGGATGCGCGTGAAGCCAAAAAAAGAGGCGAACTGGTAGGCTGGTCGTCCTCCAAGTTCCCCTGTGAACTTGCGGCAGCGTTTGATCTGAATGTAATGTATCCGGAGAATCAGGCCGCCGGTATCGCGGCAAACCGCTATGGCGAGATGATGTGCCAGGCAGCCGAGGATCTCGGATATGATAACGATATCTGCGGCTATGCGCGTATCAGCCTGGCTTATGCCAAAGGCGTCCGCGTATCCCGTAAGTATGACCCGGAGACCGGGGAGTACATCATCGACCCCAGCACCGGAAAGCCCTTAAAGGACGCTGACGGCAATGTGGTGATGGACGAAGCGACCGGAAAGCCGAAGAAGGATCCGAAGACACAGACTCCCTATCTTCAGCTTGACAATATTTTAGAGATTGAGGCTCTGCCGGACGGCCCGGAGAAGGAAAAGCGTCTGGCTGCCATTTCCCCGATTCGTCAGATGCAGATTCCGCAGCCGGATTTCGTTCTCTGCTGCAACAATATCTGTAACTGTATGACAAAATGGTATGAGAACATTGCCCGTATGTGTAACGTTCCGCTTATCATGATTGATATTCCCTATAATAATACAGTAGAAGTGGGCGACGCCAATGTAAAATACGTCCGCGCCCAGTTTGACCAGGCCATCCATCAGTTAGAGAAGCTGACAGGAAAGAAGTTTGATGAAAAGAAGTTTGAACAGGCATGCGCGAACGCGAACCGTACCGCCAAGGCATGGTTAAAGGTCTGTGATTATTTACAGTACAAGCCGGCTCCGTACAGCGGATTTGATTTATTTAATCATATGGCGGACGTTGTAACGGCCCGCGCAAGAGTTGAGGCGGCCGAGGCTTTCGAGCTTCTTGCTGAGAACCTGGAGGAGGCAATCAAGAAGGGCGAGACCACGACTCCGTTCCCGGAGAAGTACCGCGTTATGTTTGAGGGTATTCCGTGCTGGCCGAAGCTTCCGGCTCTGTTTAAGCCCTTAAAGGAGCATGGCGTGAATGTTACGGCCGTCGTATATGCGCCTGCGTTTGGTTTCGTTTACAACAACATTGACGAGATGGCGCGCGCGTACTATAAGGCACCGAACTCCGTCTGCATCGAGCAGGGCGTTGACTGGCGTGAAGGCATCTGCCGCGACAACAAGGTTGACGGCGTTCTGGTTCATTATAACAGAAGCTGTAAGCCGTGGAGCGGATACATGGCAGAGATGCAGCGCCGCTTTACTGCTGACCTGGGCGTACCGTGTGCAGGATTTGACGGCGACCAGGCTGACCCGCGTAACTTCAATGCCGCACAGTATGAGACCCGCGTACAGGGCCTTGTGGAAGCAATGGAAGCAAACGCCAAGGCAAAGGAGGCATAAGCAATGAGTATCAATGCATTATTGGATGAATTTAAAGAGAAAGCTGCCACTCCGAAGCAGCAGCTTGCAGAATATAAGGCGCAGGGCAAAAAAGTAATCGGCGTTCTGCCGTACTATGCGCCGGAAGAGCTTGTTTATGCAGCCGGAATGGTTCCCATGGGAATCTGGGGCTCCAACAAGAAAACCATCAGCCGCGCGAAAGAGTACTGTGCAACGTTCTACTGCACAATCGCACAGCTTGCGTTAGAAATGCTTCTGGACGGGACCATGGACGGCCTGGACGGAATCATCACTCCCACGATCTGCGATACCTTACGTCCTATGAGCCAGAACTATCGTGTGGCCATGGGCGACAAGATGTCCGTGATTTTCCTGGCTCATCCCCAGAACCGTTTTGAGGACTTCGGCCTTCAGTTCTGCATCGACCAGTACAGCCATGTAAAAAATGAGCTGGAGAAAATCGCAGGGAAGGAAATTACAAAGGAAGCGATTTGGGACGCAATTAAGGTTTACAATAAGAGCCGCGCGGCCCGCCGCAATTTCGTGAAACTCGCAGGCGAGCACTGCGACGTTGTGACGCCCACGAAGCGTTCCGCGGTATTAAAGGCGTTCTGGTTCATGGAGAAACCGGAGTACACGGCAAAGCTGGAAGAGTTAAATAAGGAATTAGAGGCGCTTCCGGCATGTAACTGGCAGGGAACGAAGGTGGTTACCTCCGGTATCATCTGCGATAACCCGGTTCTGCTTGCCGCCTTTGAGGAGAACAACATCGCCATCGCGGCCGACGACGTTGCCCACGAGTCACGTTCCTTCAAGACAGACGTTCCGGAGAACGAGACATGTCCGATGATGGCACTTGCAAAACAGTTTGCAGGCATTGACCATGATGTCCTTCTCTATGATCCGCAGTCGGAAAAGAACCGCCGCGGGGAGTTTGTCGCCAACCTGGTGAAGGAGAGCGGCGCTCAGGGCCTTGTGCTGTTCATGCAGCAGTTCTGCGACCCGGAGGAGATGGAGTATCCGTACCTTAAGAAAGCCCTGGACGATGCGAAGATTCCGCACATTAAGCTTGGTATCGACCAGCAGATGCGTGACTTTGGCCAGGCGAAAACAGCCATTCAGGCATTTGCGGATGTGCTGGAGATGAGTAAATAATCGGAAGTATTATAATGCCCTGCCGTTATGGATGAAAAATCCCTGCGGCAGGGTGTTTTTATGCACAGGCCCACATAGAGGACGCAGACATCTGGCACTTACTTCACTGTTATTTCCGCACGGCCTATTTTGCCATCTGCCACGTTGGTCTACGCTCCGCTTCAGTCCGTGCTAAACATGTGCCACTGGCACACAGCACCGCCAGTCAACGATGCCGCCGCATCGCCTCCTTCCTCCGCCTTGCAGGCTGACAAAATATTCGGTACTGGCAGTGCGATTACTGGCCGGATGGAGCACTAGACGGGTAGAGAAAATGTGCTTCGTGCATGAATGTGTGATTTTTAAGTACATGGGGCAGTGCCCTCGAATGACAGGAAAACATGTCGAAAAAGATGAAAAAAAGTGGTTTATAAAAAATTTATGAAATCTTTTCAGAAAATTTGTGGTATTTATGGGCGAATGTATATAAATAAGGGTTCTAAAATGGCGGTCTTTGTGATATAATAGTATCGTTGAGAGTGTAAAATGCCGGATTTTCCGGCACTGGGTCTTTGGAAGGAGGCGATCTGTTTGAACATCAGAGAAATGATGGAACAGAGGGAGCACGATATTTTAAGCCCATATGCGTCCAAAAGCAGTGAGAGTGAAGGACGTGACCGATGGGAGGAGCCATGTGACATCCGGCCGGTATATCAGCGGGACAGGGACAGAATTCTCCACAGCAAGTCGTTTCGCCGGTTAAAACATAAGACCCAGGTCTTTCTGGCCCCGGAGGGCGATCACTACCGTACCAGACTGACCCATACTCTGGAGGTGGCCCAGATTGCAAGGACGATTGCCCTGGCCTTAAAAATGAACGAAAGCCTCACGGAGGCCATTGCCCTGGGGCACGACCTGGGGCACACGCCCTTTGGACATGCAGGAGAGTACATATTAAATGAGATCTGCGAGGAGGGCTTTTCCCACTACAGGCAAAGCGTCCGCGTTGTGGAGGTCGTGGAGAAAAAGGGAAAGGGATTGAATCTTACAAAGGAAGTGCGGGACGGGATTTTAAACCACAGAACTTCCGGCAGCCCCAAAACCCTGGAGGGGAAGATTGTCCGTTTTTCCGATAAAATTGCATATATTAACCATGATATTGACGATGCCATCCGGGCAAGAATAATAACAGAAAAAGATATCCCGAAAGAATATTCGGATATTCTTGGCAATACCGTGAAGGAACGGCTCAATATCATGATACATGATATTATTATAAACAGCCTGGACAAGCCTGAGATTATCATGTCCCCGGACGTGGAAGGGGCTATGAAACGTTTACGGCAGTGGATGTTTGAGAATGTGTACAAAAATCCGGCCGCCAAAGCCGAGGAGGGAAAGGCCCAGCAGCTGATCGTGCAGCTTTACCGCTATTATATGGATCACGCGGACCGTCTTCCGGAGGAATACTTCATTATGATTGACCAGTGCCACGAAAAAAAGGAACGTGTGGTATGTGACTACATCGCGGGCATGAGCGACAGTTATGCGATTGACCAGTTTGAAGAATTATTTGTGCCGAAGTCCTGGAAGGTTTGAGAACATGTTGCTTTTTACGGGGCATCTTCTTGCCTGCCCTGAGACGGACAAAAAGCGCAGGGGGTCCGCCCGAGGGGGAAAACCGGACAAAGACTGCCCTGGGAACGGTAACAGGAAGTTGGAGGATATACATGTATTATCCGGATGATGTGATTGAGGAAGTACGAACGAGAAACGATATTGTGGATGTAATTTCCCAGTATGTAAATCTGAAAAAGAAGGGTGCCAATTATTTTGGGCTGTGCCCGTTCCATAATGAAAAATCCCCCTCCTTTTCCGTGTCCGGGGACAAACAGATGTATTACTGTTTCGGCTGCGGGGCCGGAGGAAATGTGATTACTTTTGTGATGGAATATGAAAACTATTCTTTTGCGGAGGCGGTAAAGCTTCTGGCGGACCGGGCCGGAATTACTCTGCCGGAAATAACGTATTCCAGGGAAGCCAGAGCCCTGTCGGATTTAAAAAATACGCTTCTGGAAATTAACCGGCTGGCGGCCAACTATTTTTACTACCAGTTAAAGCAGCCCAACGGGCGGATTGGATATGAGTATTTTAAGAACAGGGCCCTCGCCGATGATACCATCAAACACTTTGGCCTGGGATATGCCAACAAGGTGTCTGACGACTTGTACCGCTATATGCGGTCGAAGGGATATGAGGATTCTATCCTCAAAGAAACCGGACTGTTTTTCATTGAAGAGAGGGGAGCCAGGGATAAATTCTGGAACCGGGTCATGTTTCCGATTCTGGATGTGAATAACCGGGTCATCGGTTTCGGCGGCCGTGTTATGGGGGACGGGGAGCCCAAGTATTTGAACTCTCCGGAGACAAAGCTGTTTGATAAAAGCAGAAATCTTTACGGCCTTAATTTTGCCAGGACCTCCCGGGCCGGATATATCCTGATCTGCGAGGGGTATATGGATGTGATCGCCATGCACCAGGCCGGATTTACCAATGCGGTAGCTTCCCTGGGAACAGCCTTTACGTCCCAGCATGCCCTTCTCTTAAAACGGTACGCAAATCAGGTGATCCTGACGTATGACAGTGATGGTGCGGGAACAAAGGCGGCGCTGCGCGCCATCCCGATTTTAAAAGAAGCGGGGATTTCGGTCCGGGTTCTGAATATGAAGCCATATAAGGATCCGGACGAGTTCATGAAAAATCTGGGAAAGGAGGAGTTTCAGAAGCGGATTGACAATGCTGTCAACAGCTTCATGTTTGAAATTTCCGTGATTCGGAGCCAGTACAGCATGCAGGACCCGGAATCGAAAACAGCCTTTTATAATGCGGCTGCCAGAAAGCTTCTGGAATTCCCGGAAAAACTGGAGAGGGACAATTACACGGAGGCTGTTGCCAGGGAATATATGATTCCTCTGGAAGACTTAAAGCGTCTGGTGGCTTCTCTGGGGGGCCGGTTCGGAACCGGAGTGAAACCCGCGCAGGATGAGAAAACCAGAATCAGGCCGAAAAAAGATAAGGAAGACGGAATAAAAAAATCCCAGAGACTTCTGCTCACGTGGCTGATTGAGCGGCCGGAGCTGCTTGCAAAAATTGATGGAATCATCGGTCCGGAGGATTTTGTCGACGGCCTGTACCAGAAGGTGGCGGGCCTGGTATTTGAAGAGCTGAGAAAAGGGAAGGTCAGTCCTGCCCAGATTCTGAATCAATTCATAGAGGGCGAGGAACAATACAGGGAGGTGGCGGCGCTTTTTCATGCGAGTCTTTCAGAGTCCTTAAACAATGAGGAGCAGAAAAAGGCGTTTTCGGAAACCGTGAAAAAAATTAAAAAGAACAGTCTTGAAGTACAGAGTAAAAAAGCGGCAGACATTGCACAATTACAGAAAATCATCAGGCAGCAGTCAGAATTAGCGACATTGCAGATCAGTCTGGATGGAATCTGAAGCAGCAGTTCGTAACTGATTGGCCGAAGGTCACACAGTTATAATTTGAATGCCAGGAAGGATGGAACATTATGGAAGAAAGAACGCTTACATTTGAGGAAAAACTGGACAGTCTTCTGGAAACGGCGAAAAAGAAAAAGAATGTGGTGGAAGAACAGGAAATTCTTGACGTTTTTTCGGGAGAAGAGCTGACGCCGGAGAAGCTGGACCGGATTTATGACTTCCTGGAAAATAAAAATGTGGATATTCTGCGGATATCCGCAGATGATGATATGGATCCGGATCTGTTCCTGGAGGAGGATGCGGAGGACGAGGAAATTGATATGGGGAACCTGGATCTTTCCGTTCCGGAGGGAGTCGGAGTTGAGGATCCAGTCCGCATGTACTTAAAGGAAATCGGAAAGGTGCCGCTTCTTTCCTCAGACGAGGAAATTGAGCTGGCCAAGCGGATGGAGCTTGGCGACAGAGAGGCGAAAAAAAAGCTGGCGGAGGCAAATTTAAGGCTGGTGGTCAGCATTGCCAAGCGTTATGTGGGACGGGGCATGCAGTTTTTGGACCTGATTCAGGAGGGAAACTTAGGGCTCATAAAAGCCGTAGAAAAGTTTGAATACCGGAAGGGATATAAGTTCAGTACCTACGCCACCTGGTGGATCCGGCAGGCCATTACCAGGGCCATTGCGGACCAGGCGCGCACCATCCGCATTCCGGTCCATATGGTGGAAACCATAAACCGCCTGGTGAGGACCCAGAGGCAGCTTTTGCAGACCCTGGGCAGAGAGCCCTCCCCGGAAGAGGTGGCAAACGCCATGGAGCTTCCTGTGGACCGGGTGCGGGAGATTATGAAAATATCCCAGGATCCGGTATCTTTGGAGACACCCATCGGCGAGGAGGAGGACAGCCATCTTGGAGATTTTATTCAGGATGATCATGTGGAAGTGCCGGTGGACGCGGCCACCTTTACCCTGCTCCACGAGCAGCTTATGGAGGTTTTGGATACCCTCACGGACAGGGAACAGAAGGTTTTACGGCTGCGTTTCGGCTTAGACGACGGACGTCCCAGAACTCTGGAAGAAGTGGGACGGGAATTTAATGTGACCAGGGAAAGAATCCGCCAGATTGAGGCAAAGGCTTTAAGAAAGCTGCGCCATCCCAGCCGCAGTAAAAAATTAAAGGATTATCTGGATGAGTAGAACAGCTACGGAAGGAATGGAAAAAGGATGAAATTATCGGACCGGCTGGAGACGGTACTCTCTTTTGTGGCCTGTGAAGGGACTGCGGCCGACATTGGCACAGACCATGGATATGTTCCTATAGAGCTTGTGAGGCGGAAACTGGTAAAACGGGCTTTGGCCATGGATGTGCAAAAGGGCCCTCTTTCCAGGGCAGAGAAGAATGTAAAAGCGGCGGGCCTGGAAGAAAAGATTGAAACCAGGCTTTCTGACGGCCTTAATAAGCTTCGTCCCGGCGAGGCAGAGACCGTTATCATCGCCGGAATGGGCGGTGAGCTGCTCATACATATTCTGGAGCAGGGGGAACGTATGTGGGAGTCCGTGAACCAGTGGGTATGCTCTCCCCATTCGGAAATCCCGAAGGTCCGCCGGTGGCTGTGGGAGCACAAATTTCCCATTGTAAGGGAATCCATGGTCTATGAAGAAGAAAAATACTATACAATTTTGGATGTGAGGAACCCAAAGACCTGGGACGGACCGGCTTTCCCCGGGGAAGATTTCCGGAAGCAGTTCCGATACGGAGAGTTCCTTTTGAAGGAGAGAGCGCCTGTTTTTATCAGGTATCTGGAAGAGGAGGAAGGAAAGCTCCTGGCCCTTTCGGAAACCTTAAGGGCACAGGCGGATACTTCTATGCGGGCGGCCAAACGTTTAAAAGAGACAAAAGAAATACTTTTATTAAACAGGGAGGTGCAGAATGAAATGCAGAGAGATCATTGACATATTAGAAAAACTGGCTCCAGGGCGTTATGCGTGCCAGTGGGATAATCCGGGACTTCTGGCAGGCAGAACAGAGAAGGAGGTAAAAAAAATCCTTTTGACTGTGGATGCCGATGATATGGCTGTAAAGAAGGCCGTGGAATCCGGAGCGGATATGATCGTAAGCCACCACCCCCTGATCTTTAAACCCATAAAATCCGTGACTGACGGGGACTTTATCGGCCGCAGGCTGGTGACAATGATTCAGGCCGATATTTCTTATTTTGCCATGCATACAAATTTCGATGCCGCTCCCGGCTGTATGGCGGACTGTGTGGCAAAGCGTCTTGGAATTGCCGGGGGAGCTCCCTTGGAGGAAATGGGGGAAGAGGACGGAATTCCTTTTGGAATCGGAAAAATTGGACCGCTTACGGAGCCCGTGACAGGGAAAGCTCTTGCCGGGAAGATTAAGGAGCGGTTTGGACTTCCGTTTGTGACTGTCTATGGAAAAGAGATGTGGGAGGAGAAGCCTGTGACCGTTGCCGCGGTCTGTCCCGGCTCGGGGGGAAGCGTCATTCAGGCGGCTTTGGATAAGGGCGCCCAGGTACTGGTGACCGGGGATATCGGTCATCATGAGGGGATTGATGCCAACGCCAGGGGACTTATGATTATTGATGCCGGGCATTATGGCCTGGAGCATGTGTTCATGGAATATATGGAGAAATACTTAAAGGATACCCTGGGAGACCAGGTGGAAATTACAACCATGCCGGTTTTGTTTCCGGCAGCAGTGGTATAAGACGAGGAGGAATCAATATGCCGGTTATTAAGGTTTTGGGGGAGACGAGAACGTATCCCGAGGGGACAGCTTTCTTGAAAATTGCAGAGGAGTTTCAGTCCCAATATAAAGAAGACATTCTTCTGGTGAGGGAGAATGGAAAGTTAAAGGAGCTTCATAAAACGGTACATAAGGATGCAGAGCTTTCCTTTCTCACTTTTAGTGATCCGGTTGGAAAGAAAACCTATGAGAGAAGCGCCATTTTTCTGATGCTGAAGGCTTTTTATGATGTGGTTCCCAGGGAAAAAATCAAAAAAATCCAGATTGATTTCTCCCTTGGAAACGGAGTTTACGGGGAGCTTATGGGAGATGTAAAAACTGACGAAGCCCTGCTCCTTAAGGTAAAGGAACGGATGCAGGAGCTGGTAAAACGGAAAGTGCCCATCATGAAGCGAAGCGTCAATACGGACGAGGCAGTGGATCTGTTTGGACAGTATGGAATGCATGATAAAGAACAGCTTTTCACTTACCGCCGGGCTTCCCGGGTCAATATTTACAGAATTGACAATTTTGAAGACTATTTTTACGGATACATGGTACAGAACACGGGATATGTGAAATATTTCGATTTGCTCCCCTATCATTCCGGCTTCCTTCTGCTTTTGCCTCAGGGGGAGGCGGATGAGGTGACACCAAAGGGCATCCGTGAAAAGCTCTTCCATGTGCTCCGTGATTCCTACCGGTGGAGCGACAGCCTGGAGGTATCCAATGTGGGCACTTTGAACCGGCTGATTTCAGAGGGAAAAAGCAATGAGCTGATTCTTATGCAGGAGGCCCTTCAGGAAAAGGAAATCGGAAAAATTGCGGAGACGGCGGCAAAGGGAGGAGATAAGCGGATTGTGATGATCGCCGGCCCTTCCTCCTCGGGAAAGACCACGTTCAGCCACCGGCTTGCCACCCAGTTCCGGGCCCTTGGCTATGTGCCTCATCCGATTGCCGTGGACAATTATTTTAAAAACAGGGAAGAGTATCCGAGGGATGAGAATGGGAATCTGGATATGGAAGCCCTGGAATGCATTGATATTGAGAAATTCAATGAGGATATGAACGCGCTTCTGGCGGGAAAGCGTGTGGAGATTCCGAGATTTAACTTCGTGACGGGAACCAGGGAATATAAGGGAGATTATTTGCAGATCGGGGCCAGCGACGTATTGGTGATTGAGGGAATCCACTGTCTGAACGACAGGCTTTCCTATTCGCTCCCGCGGGAAAGTAAATTTAAGATCTATATCAGCGCTTTAAATCAGTTAAATGTGGATGAGCACAACCGGATTCCCACCACAGACGGCCGGCTGATCCGGCGTATGGTGCGGGATGCCAGAACCCGGGGGACCTCTGCTTTGGAGACTATAGGGCGCTGGGGTTCGGTCCGGAAGGGGGAGGATAACAATATTTTCCCGTTCCAGGAGGAGGCCGATGTGATGTTCAACTCCGCTCTGGTGTATGAGCTGGCCGTGCTGAAGCTTTATGCGGAGCCTCTTCTTTTTAACATTCCAAGAAATACGCCGGAGCACGATGAGGCCAAGCGGCTTTTGAAGTTTTTGGATTATTTTCTGGGAATTGACAGCGAATACATTCCCAAAAATTCCATTATCAGGGAATTTATCGGGGGGAGCTGTCTTAAAGTGTAAGTATCATAATGGAGACAAAGCATATGCCTCATTTTGCTACAGGAGCCATCCTTTCCCTGAGGACAATGCTGGACAGACAGAAAAAAATATGATATAGTGAACTGGTTCTGAGTAAGACAGGTGGTCGCTGCTGCATAACCGAAAGGATGCAGGAGAGGAAAGTCCGGGCTTCACAGGGCAGGGTGCCAGATAACGTCTGGCGGAGGCGACTCCAGGGACAGTGCAACAGAAATAAACCGCATGGGTTTTCCGTGTAAGGGTGGAAAGGCAGTGTAAGAGACTACCGCCTTGCTGGTAACAGGAAGGGCACATGTAAACCCCACTCGAAGCAAGACCGAACAGGGGGCATAAGGCGGCCCGTCTGCTCCCGGGTAGGTCGCTGGAGCCGCATGGTGACATGCGGCCTAGATAGATGATCACCCGCGACATAACCCGGCTTATCGTTTTGCTCAGAACTCATTTTTCCGGTACATGGACCTTATGAAAGGATATGGGAGAACGATTGAAACATACAGTCAGAAAATCATTTATTTTTATTATGCTTGCGGCATTGTTTCTCTTTGCGGCATGCAGCAGAAAAAAGGCTGTGGATTCCAGTAAGGCTGAGGCGGGCCCTCAGGCTGCCGAACAGTTTGAGCTGGGAAAAAAATATCTGGCCGAAGAGCAGTATGACGAGGCCATTGAGGCACTTTTAAAAAGTATTGATTTCGATGATCAATATGTGGATGCCTACATGCTGTTAGGAGAGTTTTATCTGGACCAGGAACGGTTTGAGGAAGCCGTGAACATTTTAAAACAGGGATATAAAAACACGGGAGACGCTTCCTTAAAAGAGCTTTATTCTTTAAGCTATGAAAGACTTGCATATCAGTATTACGACAACGAGGAGTATGACGCGGCCATCGAAGCCTTTGAGGCGGTTGTAACTTTGGATAAGTCCAACGTGGATGCCTACATGACTCTTTATGATATTTACATAGTATTAGAGGATTATGAGAACGCGGACATGATTCTGGAAAAGGGCTATGCCGCCACGAAAGAAGAGATGCTTAAGGAGACCAGATTTACAAATCTTTCCGAGATGGGACAGCAGTTCCTGGATGAGGAGGATTACGAAAACGCGGTCTATTATCTGGAAAAGCTCCGGGAAGCCGGGGATAAGAGCCCTGAAATTCTGATTTCCCTCAGCCGTGCCTATTCCGGTATGGGAGAGCATGAAAAGGCGGTTGCGCTTTTAGAAAGCGCTGAAAACCAGGACGATGAAGCCATAAAAAATGCCATGGCGGATGAGAGTGCCAGACTTGGAAGCCAGCAGTATGATGAGGGGGAAAACGAAGCCGCCATTGTAAATTTAAAAAGGGCTATTGCGCTGGCTCCAAACCACCTGGACGCCCATACGATCCTGCTGTCCGTATATATGGAGACCGGACAGGCGGCCGAGGCGAAGGCTCTGGTGGATCAGTGCCTCTCCAGGTTTATGAACGCCGAGGCGGCTGCCAGCGGAGAAAGCTTTGAAAATTTCCTCAATGTGGTATCTGAGTTCTATGGGGAGCAGGATAACATGGAAGCATGCTTAAGCTTCTGGGAAAAGGCGGCAGCCCTGAGGCCAGACAATGAAGATTTCCGGGACCAGGTTATGGGATACCGCTCCACGGTGGCGGATAATGCCTACATGCTTGCTGAGGAGATGCTGATGGAAGGAAATGTGAGTGGAGCCATGGCCAATTATAAAAAAGCCTTTGCTCTGGCGCCGGATAATTTTGAGGAGGGCCTCGTGTTTACGGATAACGGGACCTATGGCCTTAATAAGGACGGCTCCTTCCGGACAGGCTGGTACAGCGATGAAGATGGGGAGAGGTATTACTTTAACCCGGCGGCGGGAAATGACCACGGCCGTTCCGTTATGGGCTGGCAGAACATTGACGGCAGCGAGTATTATTTTGAAGACGACGGAAGAATGATGCGGGACGATGTGGCTCCCGACGGCCGTCATGTGGGCGCTGACGGAAAGCTTCTCGAAGACGGACAGATTCCTACAGAGGAAGAAACGGAAGAGTCCGAGGAGGAAGAGACGGAAGAAGAGCCGGAGACTGCAGGCTCCCACAAGCCAGAAACAGGAAAAGAACCCTCCGCTTCCCAGGGAACAAAACCGACCCTCTCCACAGGAAGCAAATCCTTAAAATTCAATACAGATACCCTGCGGGATGCTAAAAACAAAGGTGGTGTGGTATCCGTGAAAGCAGAGGACCTGTTCTTAAATTATAAGGATGGAGATCTGTCGCTCAATGACATTTATACCTGCATGTCTCAGTATGGAATGAAGGTACAGTGGATTTCCGAGGAAGGTCCCTACGAACTGGGAATGGGCGATTTTGTAGTCTGGGTATATGCAGAGGCAAACCGCACAGACTCCACGGTTGTGGTAAAGGATGCCAATAAATATAAAGAAACGCTCCGTGCAAAAGCGCTGCCGGAAGGAACCGACTTTGCTATTGAGTTTGGATCTACGGCTACCAGAAGCAATGAGACGGTGGATATTGATAAAATGGAGACGGTAAATAAAAAGTAAAAAAATCTCCGGGGAAGCCGTAAGCGACTCCGGAGACTTTTTCAGGTAATCATTCAGATACTCCCCCCGCTGCTGCTATTTTGCGGGCTGCGTTGAGCGGATGAGGGCCAAATTTCCCGCATAGTGGGCGTGCAGATGATGGGAACGCATTTTCAAGCACGCTCTAAAGCAGATTGTTGAGAACCAGTGACAGGCCGGAAATGATAAGAAGCGCAATCACAAATAATTTTGCCTTCCGCTCCGGCAGTCGTTTCTGGAAGAAAATTCCGATTCCCAGGCCAAGAAACATGGCGGGAAGAAGGCAGACGGCTGTTTTTGCGGCATCCTTTGTGAGAATTCCGGCGGCCAGATAAAGAAACAGGCGGAATGTATTTTCCACAGAGAACACCACACAGTTGTTTGCACGGAACTGGGTCTGATTGTTGGTGGTACGGCTCACATAGGCCACTAAGAGAGCCCCCACCCCAAAGAGGCCGGATATAATTCCCGAAAGAAGTCCAATGACGACCATTAAAAAGGGGGATCCCTTTTTGACGGAGGAATTCTTTTCGCGGAAGTACATCTCAATTCCCAAAAAGACCACCACAAAGCCGAACAGAACCTTGATGAGCCTTGCGTCCCCGATTTTTAAGAAGAATGCACCGGGAATGGAACCGAGGATCACCAGGATGCATAAGGGAACGCAGACCTTTAAATCAATGCCCTTCCGCTCTGACCAGGCAATGAAAAGGTTGGAGGGATAGCCCAAAAGCAGATCCACCGGGGAAATGTTTACATTGTCGGTGAAAAAGCCTGCCAGGGTTCCGAATACCAGTGTATTGGCAAACCCGCACATACCTTTTACAATATAGGCGGCCAGAACGGAAAGAAAAACAGGAACAGATATCATGGGATGTTAGCTGTGTTTTTCATCACAGTACTGGCAGCGATAGAGTTCCTTTTCCTTATCAGCCAGATAGAAAATATGCGGCAGTTCCTGTTCCACAGAGGTAATGCAGCGGGGATTTTTACAGTGAATCACGTTGACAAGCCGGTTCGGAAGCTTTAAACAGCGTTTTTCCACGATTTTATCGTCACGAATGATGTTGACGGTGATGTTGTGGTCGATGTAGCCAAGGACATCCAGGTCCAGAGAGTCCAGGGAGCCTTCGATTTTTATGATGTCCTTTCGTCCCATTTTGCTGCTTTTGGCGTTTTTGATGATTGCCACGGTGCAGTCCATGTCTCCCAGGCCCAGATGCCGGTAAATATCCATACTTTTTCCGGCCTGAATGTGATCAAGAACGACGCCCTCCTTAATTCCGCTGATATTTAACATGGCTGTTCCACCTCCAATAATGTCATAATCAGAGCCATCCGCACATATACCCCGTACTGGGCCTGCTTAAAGTAAGCGGCACGGGGGTCGTCATCCACTTCCACGGAGATTTCATTGACCCTGGGGAGCGGATGGAGCACATACATATCGGGTTTGGCCAGTTTCATTTTTTCTTTGTCCAGAATGTAGCAGTCCTTCATGCGGATGTAGTCTTCTTCGTTGAAGAAACGCTCTCTTTGTACCCTCGTCATATAGAGGATGTCCAGCTCTTCCATGGCATCGTCCAGATTGGCAGTTTCGCGGTATTCCACATTTTTTGCATCCAGAACGCTTTCTTTGATGTAGTCGGGAACCCGAAGCTCCGGCGGGGAAATCAGCACGAAGCGGATATTGGGGTAGCGGACCAGAGCGTGGATTAAGGAGTGTACCGTGCGGCCGAATTTTAAATCTCCGCAGAGTCCCACCGTCATATTTCCGATTCCTCCTTTTAAGGAATGAATCGTGAGCAGATCAGTTAAGGTTTGTGTGGGATGCTGGTGGCCGCCGTCTCCGGCGTTGATGACAGGAATCGAAGATTTTGAGGCGGCTACGAATGCAGCTCCCTCTTTGGGATGACGAATGGCACATATATCGGCATAACAGGAAATAACACGGATGGTATCGGCAACGCTTTCTCCTTTTGCCGCAGAACTGGAGTCTGCCGAGGAAAAACCGAGGACAGAACCGCCGAGGCTTAACATAGCGGATTCAAAGCTTAATCTTGTCCTGGTGCTGGGCTCAAAAAAAAGAGTCGCCAGTTTTTTTCCGTCACATACATGTGCGTATCGGGGGCGATTCTTTTCGATATCGGAAGCCAGTGTGAGAAGCTTTTCGGTCTCTTCCACAGTGAAATCCAGTGGACTGAGCAGGTGTCTCATGATGAATTCTCCTTTCTGTTTTTGAAGGGCAATTATGTTTGTAACAGTTCAGAAGCCTGAACTGCTGCCTATATTTAGACCATTATAGCGGATATGCACAGGAAATTCTACAACTTTTTGAAAAAAAAGAGTTCGGCAAATGTGTGGCAGCCGGGCCGATGTCTGAAAAAAATTCGTAAGGAATATTAATTAATTCTCTATATCAACGGGGACAGGCTTTCGATTATAATTATTATGAAAAAATAACAGTTTAGGTAATCTGCGCGTTCAACGCGCTGACGTATGAAAATATGGCGGTCGCGGAGCCTTCTGCATTCTATTTCGGTCGGTTCCTGACTAGTGTACTGGCTTGATTACTTTCAGCCAAATGACGCAGAATGAATTTTCAGTCTGCAAGGCGGAGGAAGGAGGCGATGCGGTGGCATCGTTGACTGACAACAACGCAGCAGATGGAAATTCAGGCAAGTTATTTGGCGAAATGTAATCGAGTCAGTACACTAGGACTGCGAAACAATTTTAAATCATTGTATGGGTTTAAGGAGAGATAAGGAGTGGAAGCAAAAGATACGCGGGGGCCGGCGATTCAGGTGAAGGAACTCTATAAGGTATACCGTATGGGCGATACGAAGGTTTATGCGTTAAACGGCGTGGACTTTACAATAAGCCGCGGAGAATTCTGTGCCATCACAGGGCCTTCCGGCTCAGGCAAATCCACTCTTTTAAATATGCTTGCAGGGCTGGAACACCCCAGCAAGGGAGAGATTGTCATAGCCGGGAAGCATATTGAAAAGCTCAATGAAAAACAGCTCGTGACCTTTCGAAGGGAGAGGGTGGGTTTTATTTTCCAGTCCTACAACCTGATTTCCACCATGGACGCGGTGGAAAATGTGGCGCTTCCCTTATCCTTCCGGGGAATGGGGAAGGCGGACAGAACAAAGAGGGCCAGGCAGTATTTAAAATTAGTGGGACTTGAAAAATTCATGACCCATATGCCGAACCAGATGTCCGGCGGACAGCAGCAGCGTGTGGGAATCGCCAGGGCCCTGGCGGTGAATCCGCAGATTATCTTTGCCGACGAGCCCACGGGAAACCTGGATTCCAAAACTACAATGGAAGTCTTAAGACTCATGCAGAAAATTGTGAGGGAGCAGAACCAGACACTGGTGATGGTGACTCATGATAACAATCTGGCTACCTATGCAGACCGGATTTTTAAGATTATAGATGGAAAAATCGTCAGCATCGAAGAAAACCATAAAGAGGCGGACCTGATGGCGCCGGAAAATGCAGAGGAGAAGTCTGACGGGGAAGGCGGAGAGAAAGTATGAAAAAGAAACTGAAACAGATTTTTGTGATGTGGCTGGCAGCCATCATGCTCTTGGGGGCAGTGCCTTTTACGGCCTTTGCCGATGAAGAGGATATGGATGTGCCGGCGGTATTTCATAAGGATGATGATAATGATCCTGTTCGGCTTGTGATCGGAAAAACGCCAAGCGTCACCATCGGAAAATCTTCCACTATTTCCGTTACCATAAAAAATACAAGTGATGTGGACTGGGTGGAAAGCGAGATCTGGATTGCTCCGGAGAGCGATTACAGGGAGTATTATGACGAGGTGGAGGATGAAGACGGCGAACTGATTAAGACCATGAAGGCCACCTATCCTTTTGAAGTTACGGATTCCTTAAACCAGCATTACAAAGCTGGCCATATTAAGGCGGGAGCCAAAAAGACCATAAACCTCAAGGTCAATGTGAAGAAAAATCTGGAACAGGGATATTATCCTGTTCTCCTTTACATATCCAAACGCGGCAGGGAAGAAGGCGCCTTATCCGGCGAGTTCCAGAAAACCGTGATCATATGGGCTGAAACAAAAGAGTCTTCCACCACCAAGGAGACAGACGAGGGAAGTACGGAGCCGGTAGCTTTTGCCCTCGGGGAAGGACAGCCGACTCCCCAGGGAATTTATAATGAGGTGATGAATTTCTCCATTAATGTGCGGAATACGGGATACAAAAAGGCATATGACGTGCGGATGGAGATGGAGCTTTCTGAGGATACCACCAAGTTTCCGTTTGAGATCAATGACGGGAATTATGACCGGTGGCTTCAGGATATTAATCCGGACCAGACCGTAGAGGTCACATACAGCATGGCCATACGGGAAAAGGCGAAGACAGGGTATTATCCGATTAAATATAAACTGCGGTACCGGGAAGAGGAGAACGGAGCCTTCGCCGCGCCCGTAGAGGATATTTTTTACGTCCGCATCATAGGAAAGGATGAAGAGGATGAAATTTCCGACGATGCGGGAGAGAACGAGAGAACCAAGGCGCGTATCATTGTGGACAGCTTCGAGACGGAGCCGGCAAGGATTCTGGCCGGACAGGATTTCACTTTAAAGGTGAAGATGAAAAATGCGTCCAGTCAGATTTCCGCCAGCAATATTTTGTTTACCTTCGATCCGGAAACGGTGGAAAACAGCCCGGTGTTCACGACTGCCAACGGCTCCAACTCCGTGGTGGTGAACAGCCTGGCTCCGGGGGCTTCCGAAGTGATTACCATGCATTTTACCTCCAGCCCTGGCGCTGAGCAGCGTTCCTATACCATCACCATCAATGAGCAGTATGACAGCCCGGAATTTAAAAATGCCAAGGAGAGCGTGAAAATTGCGGTGGCCATCCGCCAGGAGGCCAGACTGAACACAGGGACCATTGAGGTGATGCCGGATTCCATTGAGGTGGGCGGCGAGACAAACATCATGTTCCCCATTAACAATACCGGAAAGGTTACTCTGTATAACGTGACGGCAATCTTTGAGGCTGATTCCATCCAGCGGACGGAGAGCTACGTGGGAAACATTAAACCGGGAGAAAGCGGCAATGTGGACGCCATGGTTTCCGGCGCTGCGCCCACGATGGACGAGGGGAAAATCACCCTGACCATTACTTACGAAGATGAGAACGGCATTGTGACTCCCGTGGAAAAGGAGATACAGCTTTTTGTGACAGAACCGATTGAGGACGATATGTCTTTTGTGGATGTGGGCAATATGGATGTGGTTGAACCGGAGCCGTCAAAGCTTGATATTGTGAAAAAATATGCGGTTCCTCTGGGGGCCGCGGCCGCGGCTCTGGTCATTTTGATTGTGGTTCTCGTAAAGCGGAAGAGGAAGAAGGCGAGAATGGACGATGAGATTCTTTGATCTGCTCAGAATGAGTATCAATAACCTGCGGCGGCGGAAGTTAAGGACCGGACTTACCGTTTTGGGCGTGGTGATTGGAACGGCGTCTATTGTGGTGATGGTGTCCTTAGGCATCGGCCTTAAGGAAAATACCATGGAACAATATGAGTCTTATGGGAGCCTTACAAAGATCGAAGTTCACAGCAATTATGGCTGGGGAGGCTCCGACGATGATGAGGACAGCTTTATTACGGATAAGACCATGGATCGCTTTGCGGCTCTGCCTCATGTGAAGGCGGTTTCTCCCTGTCTCAGTACCTACATTAATTTGAAGCAGGGTGCCTATGAAGGGTCCACAAGACTCATGGGTTTGAGCCAGGATGCGCTGGCGGAGATTGAACTTGGGGAGGGAAGCCTTCCTGATCCTAAGTCAGGAACCGTGGAGTTAGTCATCGGCAATATGGTGTCCAGGGATTTTTATAATTCCAAAACAGGAAAAGGCTTTTGGGAGACCGGAGAGATGCCGGACGTGGACCTCTATAATAAGCCGTTTTTTGTCGTGATTCAGGATTGGAGCAGTGAGAATCCTTCTCAGAAAAAGTATATATTTCCCGCCTGCGGCATGGTAAAAGAGGAAACGGACGAAGACGGCAATCCCTTATACGGGGAATACAGCTATGGGGTTTATACGGATATTGAGCTTTTAAAGGCCCAGCTGAAACGGATTTACAAAAAGAAAGCGATTCCCGGACAGCCCACTAACAAAAAGGGAAAGCCATATAATTATTTTGTATATGAAAACGCCTATGTGTATGTGGATGACATGGATAACGTGATGGAGGTACAGAACGCCATCACCGATATGGGATATCAGGCATACAGCAACATGCAGTGGCTGGAGCAGGCCCAGGAGCAGATGGATATGATTCAGGCAGTGCTTGGGGGAATCGGCGCGGTGTCCTTATTTGTGGCGGCCATCGGCATTGCCAATACGATGATGATGTCCATTTATGAGCGCACCAAGGAAATCGGCGTATTAAAGGTTCTGGGCTGCGCCATGGGAGATATCCGCAGTATGTTTTTAATGGAGGCGGGCTTCATCGGCTTCATGGGAGGCGCTGCGGGCCTTGGATTAAGCTATGGTGTTTCAAAGCTTGTGAACCGCTTTTTAGGCTCTTCCTTCATGGGAATGGGAAGCGGAGATATTTCCAGGATTCCTCTCTGGCTTTCCGCGGCTGCCGTTGTTTTTGCTATTTTTATCGGTATGCTGGCTGGCCTGTTCCCGGCTTTGAGAGCCATGAAGTTAAGTCCGCTGGCGGCTATCCGGAACGAATAATTTGTTGCGGCTGTTTCTAAAATCTGGTATGATAATTGCGTGGCAGGAGATTTTGCCGCGCAATTTTACTTTCCACGCTCCGGCGGCACGGGGAGGCAGTTTTATGGAAGAAAGGACAGAATATGGAGAATTTTATTTATTCCATTCCGACGACGATTTATTTTGGAAAAGGCCAGATTGTGCATGTGGGACATGCCGTGGCAGAGTACGGGAAAAAGGTCCTGATCGTATATGGCGGTGGAAGCATTAAAAAGAACGGAATTTTTCAAAAGGTTACAGAAATTTTGGAGAACGAGGGAATTGTTTGGGAAGAGCTTGGGGGAGTGGAACCCAACCCCAGGATTGAGACCGTGAGAGAGGGCGTTTCCATTTGTAAGGAAAAAGGAATCGAGGTGGTGCTTCCCATCGGCGGCGGCTCTGCCATTGACTGCGCCAAGGTTATTGCTGCCGGGGCCTGTTATGACGGGGATGCCTGGGAACTGGTGTTAAACAGTAAGCTTATCGAATGTGCGCTTCCTGTTGTGACGGTGCTGACGCTTGCGGCTACCGGCTCAGAGATGGACCCCACTGCGGTGATTTCCGATATGTCCGCCAACAATAAGCTGGGGACAAAAAATGAATGGATGCGCCCGAAGGCTTCGATTATGGACCCGGTTTATACAGAGACGGTTAATGCCTGGCATACGGCGGCGGGGACGGCCGATATCATGTCCCATATTTTGGAGTCATACTTTTCCAATTGCGAAGGTTATATGCAGGACCGTATGGCGGAGGGGCTTTTAAAAACCTGTATAGAATTCGGTGTGCGGGCAGTGAAGAACCCGGAAGATTATGAGGCCAGAGCTAACTTAATGTGGGCCGGAAGCTGGGCTATTAACGATTTTTTAAAGCTGGGGAAGCCTGTGCCCTGGTCGGTTCACCCTATGGAGCATGAGCTTTCCGCATATTACGATATTACCCATGGAGTGGGGCTTGCAATCCTCACGCCCCATTGGATGCGCCATGTGCTAAGCGACCGGACTGTGGAAAAATTTCGTACCTACGGGGTCAATGTGTGGGAGATTTCCAAAGAGCTTCCCGCTTATGAGGCGGCGAATCTGGCTATTTTAAAAACGGCGGAATATTTTAAGGCCATGGGACTTCCCTCCAGGCTTTCTGAAGTGGGAATTGATGAAAAAAATCTGGATATTATGGCGGAAAAATCTGCGTCCCGCTTAAAGGGAACCTATGAGGAGCTTTCCAAAGAAGAGGTAAAACAGATTTTTATGGAGGCTATGTGAGGATGCTAGTGTGCTGGCTCGTTTATATTTAGCTAAATATATATTCGTATAAATCTGTTTAAAATATATACTATTGGCATTATATATTAGACTAAATATAAATAGGTTGCTACACTAGTGTACTGGCTCGATTACTTTCAGCCAAATGACGCAGAATGAATTTTCAGTCTGCAAGGCGGAGGAAGGAGGCGATGCGGCGGCATCGTTGACTGACAACAACGCAGCAGATGGAAATTCGGGCAAGGTGGTACTAAAATATGAAGGTTTATAATAAAGAAGCAGGGAGGAAAGAGAAAATGAATGTTTTGAATCATGAGAAGCTGCATCAGAGGTATTTTGAAGAAATTTCCAGAATTCCCCGGGCGTCTAAAAACGAGAAGGCCTGTGCCGATTATCTGGAGGAATTTGCTAAGGCCCATGGTCTTTCCTATAAGAGGGATGCACTTCACAATGTGGTGATTTATAAACCGGCCAGTGCCGGATATGAGGATCATGGCGCAGTGATTCTTCAGGCGCATACGGATATGGTCTGCGAGAAAAATGCTGACTGCGCCCATGATTTTGATAAAGACCCCATTGACCTTTATATTGAGGATGGGATTTTAAAGGCAAGAGGGACGACCCTGGGGGCCGATGACGGAATGGGCTGCGCGTATATGCTGGCGCTTTTGGCGGAGGACCTTCCCCACCCGGCTCTGGAATGTGCCTTCACCGTACAGGAAGAGATTGGCTTATACGGCGCTTTTGCCTTAAAGGCAGAATATTTCACCGGAAAGCGGTATGTGAATCTGGATTTCGGCGGCCATGGAAAGGGCACCTGCACCACCAGCGCGGGAGGCGAGATGGTAAGCCTTAAGAAGCCGGTGGAATTTGAGTCCTGCGAAAGCCAGGCATACCGGATTTTTGTTACAGGCTTAAAGGGCGGTCATTCCGGCGGCTGCATCATCATGGAATTAGGAAACGCTTTAAAGATCTGCGCCAGAATTTTAAAGGAGATTTCCGGGAACTGCGACATGCGGATCGTAAGCTTAAACGGGGGTCTTAAGAATAACGCCATTCCGAGAGAGTGCGAGGCTGTGTTTGCCAGCGATGCAAAAGAGGAGGACATCCGCCGCTCTTTTGAGAAAATGGAGGCGCAGATTCGCAATGAAATTAAATTCCAGGAGCCGGAGTTTGCTGTGACATTAGAAAAAACAGCCGGGGCGTCCGCCGTCTGCGAGGAAGTGAGCGCGGATCTCATCGATCTCATGTATCTGCTCCCCACCGGGGTTCGCCACAGAAGTCTCCAGATTGAAAATCTTCCGGTGGCTTCCGAAAACTTTGCAGCCGTGCGCTGCGGGGAGGATTATGTGAATTTCCAGTATTCCCTGCGGGCGGAGAAAAGCTCATACAGAGATCAGATGGAGAAAGAACTCTGTATTCTGGCAGGCATATACGATATGACGATGGAGGTGTCCGGGAAATATCCGGCATGGGAATATAACCCGGATTCTTCCTTAAGAAATACCTTATGCCGCGTTTATAAGGAGAAGAAAGGGGAGGACATGGAGCACCTGGCCACTCACGGCGGCCTGGAGTGCGGTGTTTTCTGCGAGATGATTCCGGGACTTGATGTGGTGACCTTAGGCGCAGAGACCGACGGCGCCCATACGCCCAAAGAGCAGATGAACTTGAAATCCTTTGATGAGACATTTGAGATTTTGAAGGCATTTTTGAGGGAACTGTAAGGGGATAGGAGCCAGTACACTAGGGGCATTCTGGGATATATGTCTTTGTGGAAGGTAAAACGGAGATTCTTTTGCATTGTAAGGCGTGTGATAAGTATTTGGAGCTGCTGAATGATGGGGAAGGGCTGCGTCTTGGTCAAAGAGACCAGGATAATGGCCAAGTTGTACAGATAAGAATTTAGAAAAATTGTAAGGGACTGTTGCTAAACAGATGAATATTCATTTGTGAAGCAGCAGTTCTATTTTTATGTCAAAAAAAACAAACTGTTCGGTTTTTTTAAAGCCTTTTTTTACTCTATGTTCAAGGCT
Organism: uncultured Lachnospiraceae bacterium; assembly: GCA_910586315.1. GTDB lineage: Bacteria > Bacillota > Clostridia > Lachnospirales > Lachnospiraceae > CANRXD01. The sequence goes on from CAJUIP010000022.1 coordinate 30,295, forward strand.
TTCTAATCTCAGGTCAATATTGGCGGTTTTTGCATCCAGTGCTTTCATTTGTAAATCTATATTTTCTAATTTACTGTTTATGGGATACAAAAGTGTTTGCATGGCGTCCAGCATTTCCTGATTGGTCATAGTAAGTTGCTCCTTTCATGTTTATAAGGGTATTATAATGTTTGCAGCGGTACAAGTCAACATATTTTGGGTACAAGCCCGCACATCGGGTGAACGCCCGATGCTTCTTGTCCGCAATACGCGGGCAAAAAGATGCAATAGTAACTATACCATTAAAGAAGCGCTTAGATCGTGCGGCGAGTGGGAAAAATGCCGCAAAGTATTTGGAATTGCAATAGGACTCCAGAGAGCATATTGAAAAGAACAATTTGAAAGGATATATATTGTACTTTATAATAAAAAGATACAATATGTCGAATCGGGGGAGAGTATGCTGGAGGTAAGGAATCTGTCAAAGAATTTTGACGGAAATTATGTGCTCAGGGGGATTCATTTAAAAATTGATGACGGGAAGGTATATGGCCTCATAGGGGCCAACGGCTCGGGGAAAAGTACCTTCATGAATATATTGAACGGGAATGATGTCATTGTCAGAAGCGGCGGATATGAAGGAAGCGTCTGCATTGACGGAGAAGAGATAAAGATTGGAAATCACAGTCAGTCCGCAGCTCATGGAATCGCTATGGTCCATCAGGAACTGGCTCTGTTTTATGGAATGACCGTGACGGAAAATATAAAAATCAACCATGAAAACGTGAAATTCACAGGCGGGCCTTTTACAGAGTTTGCCTGTGTGGACAGGAAGAAGAATCGTGAGGACGCAGTGGCTGCTCTGGAACGGATTGGTTCCGAGCTGAATCCGGACCAGGTTGTGGACAGGCTGTCCTTAAACCAGAAGCAGTTTGTGGAGCTGGCCAGAGAGCTGGATAACCGGAGGGTACGGCTTTTGATGCTGGATGAGCCCACCAGCTCCCTCAATATCACAGAGACCAGAGGTCTTTTAAAATGTATCCGGGAAATTGCGGACTCCGGGATTTCCGTGTTGTTCGTTTCCCACCGCCTGGAGGAAATCATGGAGGTGTGTGATACCGTTTCCGTCCTTCGGGACGGGGAGCTGATTTCTACCTATGAGAAAAGTGAGTTTGATATCAGGCGGTTTGCCGATGATATGGTGGGGAAAGAGATTGTGAAAGCCAAAAAAGAGAAGAAGCATGAGGACGGGCCTGTGGTGTTCCAGTATAAAAAGATCCAGAGCAAAGGCGGGGACCTGGATATAAAAAAGGGAGAAATCTTTGGAATTACAGGCCTTGCGGGTCAGGGACAGGACCAGCTTCTGGATGGCCTTTTCGACTTAAAAGATGGCGGGTGCCAGGCTTTCTATAAGGACTGTGAGCTTAGAAAAGGAGATAATCAGGCCTTAATTAAAAACGGAATTTATTATCTTTCCGAGGACCGGGCGGGGACCAGCCTGTTTCTGGAGAGCCCCATCTGGAAAAACATGATTTTCGGCACAGAGGAGCGTCACCCTGAATTCCTGCATTTAAAGTCCTGCCCGGCCCTTTCCTTCCTTAATAAAAAAGTCATCTCGGCCCATGTGGAGAAGATGATTGAAACATTAAATATTGTATGCCGGGGGCCGGAGCAGAAGGTGAGGGAACTTTCCGGCGGAAACCAGCAGAAAGTCTGTGTAGGGAGGGCGCTGACTTTCCGGCCGGAGCTTCTGTTTATTTCGGAACCCACCAGAGGAATCGACGTATATTCCAAGGAACTGATTCTTAAATGGATTCTTAAGATGAACCAGGAGTACGGGACCACAATTGTGGTGGCGTCCGGTGAGCTGGAGGAGCTTTTAAGAATCTGTGACCGGATTGCCGTCATGTACCAGGGACAGGCATTTAAGATTTTTGAGGGGAATTCGGGGCTTGAGGAACTGACTCTGGCCCTTTACGGGAGGGAAGTTTCATGAGAAATAAGTATTTAAACCCTCCGCAGATGATCATGTTTCTTTATATGGGGATTCTTCTGATTGCGGCGGCGGCTGTGGATATGAACCTGGTGGGACTGGTCAACGATGCGCTGATTAAATGGGCCATGAACGGTGTCATTGTGCTGTCTTTGATTCCTATGATCAATGTGGGGGCAGGGCGGAATTTTGGCATGTCCATCGGCCTCTCTGCAGGTCTGGTAGGAATGATTTTTGCGGTCAACGCAAGGTACACGTCCTGGCAGGGGTTTTTCACTTCCGTATTTCTGGGAATGGCCGTTGCCGTGGCGTTCGGCTTTGTGTATGCGAAAATTTTAAACCAGTTAAAGCTCAACGAGGAAATTGTGGGAACCTTTGCAGGGTATTCCTTTATTCCGATTATGAATCTGTTTTATACCTTTGCGCCTGTAAGCAACCGTCAGATGCTGTATCCCATCGGCGGCCAGGGGTTACGTCCCAAGGTGAATCTGGATAACTACTTCGGCCAGGTGCTGGATCATCTTTGGCAGATTCAGATCGGTCAGCTCGTGATTCCTCTGGGACTTCTGTTGTTTTTCTTTGCAATCGGCGGGGGGTTATGGCTGTTTTCCAAAACCAGAACGGGAATGATTTTTTCAGCCATTGCGGAGAACGACCGGTTTGTGAAGCTCTCCGGCATCCGCGTGAATCGGTACCGTACCATTGGAATCGTCATGTCCACGGTGCTGGCGGCTGTGGGCGTTGTGGTATATACCCAGAGCTATGGAATCCTGCATCTGTATGACGGCCCCTTTATGATGAGCTTTCCGGCGGTTTCCGCCATTGTGATTGGCGGTGCCAGCCCCAAAAAGGCCACCGTGGCCAATGCTCTCATCGGAACCTTTCTCTACCAGACCACATATCTGTTATCCATTCCGGTGGCCAATGCCCTTCTGATTCCGGAAATGGCGGAGATATTAAGGACCATTGTTACGAGCGGCATTATTCTTTATGCATTTATATTTGAGAGAAAGGATACGAGAAATGAAGCACATCAAAAATAATATGGTCCCTGCTGTTATCCTTGTTTTGGGTATCCTGTCCTTTAAGCTGTCGGGCGTCAGCGGAAGCTACCTGGCCGCGGAGGTGTACACACGGTTTATCCGGAATATTTTATTCACCCTGGCCCTGATTCTTCCGATTACCTGCGGCATGGGAATTAATTTTGCCATTGTGGTGGGAGCCATATCCGCTCAGATGGCTATGGTGCTGTCGGTGGATTTTATGCTGGAGGGAATCCCGGCTCTCCTTTTTGTGACCGGAGCCAGCGTCGTTTTTTCTGTAATTTTCGGTTCCATGGTGGCGGCCCTTTTAAACCGGGCCAGGGGAAAGGAAATGATAGTTTCCATTATGATTGGCCAGCTAAGCTCCGTCATCTATCAGTTTGTTTTCATGGTGGCCTACGGAATGCTGTTTGAACCGAAAAACAAGGAGATTCTTTTGGAGCGCGGGATCGGTGTCAGAAGTATGGTGGATGCCAAAAATATCAGTGGGGTATTTAAAAGCATTCTTCCTTTTCAGTTTGACGGGAAGACGTATACGCTGTTCCCATTAATCCTGATTGCATTGTTTACCCTTCTTCTGTTTTATATTCAGAAGACGAAGTTTGGAGTTCTCGCAAGGGCAGTGGGAACGGACATGGCTGTGGCCGGGAAGCTTGGCATTGAAAGCAACCGGGTCCGCAGCATATGCATCATCCTGTCCACGGTATTTGCGGCCATGAGCCAGATTCTGTTTGTGGCTGATTTTGGTACTATCAATGTGTATACAGGGCATCTCGGCCTGGATACCTTTGCGGCCGCGGCCATCTTAGTGGGCGGCGCTTCCATCCGGAAGGTAAAAATGAGGAATTGCTTTGTGGGTGTAATTTTGTTCCATGCCCTGTTTATCACATCCCCCATGGCGGGACAGAATCTGTTTCACAATCCGTCGGTGGGAGAGTATTTCCGCTCATTCTTGGCCTATGGAGTGATTGTCATTGCAATTATCATGAACCTGAAAACGGAACAGGCAAAGGCAGTATAGAGCTGGTTTTGGAGCGAAAGCTTTAAAATAATATTATTTTTTGGAGGAAGATATGAGAAAGAAAATCGTTAGCGCCGTTTTAACGGCGGCTATGGCAGCATCCATGCTGACTGCGTGCCAGAGCAGCAAACCGGCTGCGGAGACAGCGGCGGCCACAACGGCCGCAGGGACAACAGCGGCCGCGGAGACGACAGCAGCCACAACAGCTGCCGAGACGACCACCACAGCAGCCGCAACAGAGGCAGCCGGAGAAGAGACCTACAAAATCGGAATTGTTACCCCTACCCTGACCGTCAGTGAGGACGAGTTCCGCGCGGCAGCCGAAATGGTTCAGAAGTACCCGGACCTTGTTGTGCATAAGACGCTGCCGGAAAACTTTGCCACAGATAAAGAGGGCTGTATTTCCGTTGTTACAAGCCTTGCAGATGACCCGGAGATGAAATACATTATTTTCGACAATGGCATGGAGGGAATTATCCCGGCGTTCCAGACCATCCGCGAAAAGAGACCGGATATTGTGACTATGGTATCCTGTAATGATGATCCGAAGCTCTTAAATGAGTATGTGGACATTGCCATCAGCACCGACTGGAACAGAAGGGGAGAAACCATCCCCACAAAAGCGCACGATATGGGAGCAAAGACCTTTATCCACTATTCTTTCCCGACGCATATGGCTTCGGAAAGCAAATCCGTGAGAAGAGATATCATGAAGGAAACCTGCGAAAAGCTGGGGATGGAATTCATCGAGATCACCACACCGGATCCCCAGACAGGAAACGGCCCCGCTGCCATGCTTCAGTTCTTACAGGAAGATATTCCGAGGCAGATTGAAAAGTATGGTCCCGACACGAATATTTTCGGAACCAACTGTCCCATGTACGATGTGATTCTCGACGAGGCATTCGATAAAAAGTTCATTGTGGCAGAGCAGTGCTGCCCCACCCCCACACAGGCATACCCCACGGTACTGAATCTGGAAATCACAGAGGAAGACCTGGGAGACTATGATAAGATTAACAACATGATCACCGAGAAGGCCGCAGAGGCCGGAATGACGGGAAGATTGTCCGGATGGGCAATGCCGTCTTCCGTTTACATTCCCAAGTTTAAGATTGAGCTTGCAAAATATATGCATGAAAACGACTTAAAGCCTGAGGATGTGTTAAGTAAGGAATTCCTTGACAATTTCAGTAAGGAACATATGCCCACCGCCGCTGATTTTGCAATCGCAGGAGAGGGACTGGACCATTACTACATGCTGATTTTAGAAGATGTTTACTATTAATAATAGGAAGAAAGACGGCCGGATTTTGATTCTGGCCGTTTTTATTTTCCAAAAACCATCAAAAAATTAAATGGAACGACAGGAAGACCATTGAGTTTATCAATTGGTAATAGAAAGTTATAGCTAGTATAATAGAGCCGAATGGTTCATGATGGAAGGGAGTGTGTATGGAATCATGAATAAAAATTTAAAAACTTCCGCCGAAGGCAAACTGACCCGTGATCAGCTTTGGGAGCTGGAGGAGAAGGAAAAAAGCGGCTGGCAGAAAACTCTGGATTTGTTGATTGCGCTTCTGCCGATAATCTGCTGCGGAATCTCCGTTGCAGAATATTTACTGGTTCCTGATAAGTACAAGAACCAGAATCCAGAGCGGTATCTTTATCTGCTCCTTATTCCGGCTGTGATTTACGGAATTTCTCTTGCATCCGCCATCATGCACTACCGTAAGGGAGACCGCCAGCCCTATCAGAAACAGCGCCATAAAGCTCCGCTTCTGGCAGCAATTTTCTTATTACTGGCGGCGTTTGACTTTATGACCTTGAAGACCGGGTTTCTGACGCAGCCCTTTATTCCATGGGTCAACGATATTATCAACGTGGCCATTCTGGACTGGAAAAACCTGCTGAAGAGCGTGGTCTTTTCCATGCGTCTTTTGTTTATGGGATATTTCAGCGGCGTGGCCGCAGGACTTGTCACTGGTGTGGCCTGCGGATACAGCGAGAAAGTCCGTTACTGGGTCTCTCCCATTATTAAGGTTTTGGGTCCTATCCCCACAGCCACCTGGATTCCGCTTATTATGATTCTGGCTTCCTCTCTGTTTGGAGGTTCTGTGTTCATTGTGGCCCTTGGTACCTGGTTTGCAGTTACCACAGCCACCATGACCGGTATTTCAAACATTGACAGGATTTATTTTGATGCCGCCCGTACTCTGGGGGCCAAGGGCCACCAGCTTGTGTTCCGCGTGGCGATTCCCCATGCAATGCCCAATATTTTACAGGGTATGACACAGGGCATGAGCTCCGCCTGTATCTCTCTGATGATTGCGGAGATGATGGGTGTGGAGGCAGGACTTGGCTGGTACATTACCTGGGCAAAGGCCTGGGCTGCTTACAATAAAATGTTTGCCGCCATCGTAATTATCTGTCTCACATTCAATGCAGTAACCATAGCGCTGGATCTGTTCAAGAGACATGCTCTGCGCTGGCAGACGGGGAGGGTGAAATAGGTGGATAATTCTGTGATTTTACGTCTGGACGGCGTTTCAAAAAGTTTCGCGAAGGTGGAAAAAGACGATATTACCAATGCGCTGGACAATATCGATTTGACCATGAAAAGCGGAGAGTTCATAAGCCTCGTGGGAGCTTCTGGATGCGGGAAGTCCACAATTCTCCGGCTGATTGCGGGCTTAATTACCCCAACGATGGGAACCGTAACCATAAACGGAAAGGAAATTGCAGGTCCCGGACCGGACCGCGGGATGGTATTCCAGAGTCCTACGCTGTTTCCATGGCTTACGGTGGAAAAAAATATTTCTTTCAGCTTAAGAATGCAGAAAAAGTTGAAGGGGCATGAGGATGACGTGCTGCGGATGATCCGCCTGATCGGATTAGAAGAGTTTAAGGACGACTATCCCATGCAGCTTTCCGGCGGTATGGCCCAGAGAGTGGCCCTGGCCCGCTCCTTGATTAACGGTCCGGAAATCCTTTTGCTGGACGAACCCCTGGGAGCTTTGGATGCATTTACACGAATGAATATGCAGGATGAAATTCTGAATGTATGGAAAGAGAAGAAGCAGCTTCTTATTATGGTAACCCATGATGTGGATGAGGCCATTTACATGGGAACCAAGGTCATTGTCATGGATGCGGCCCCCGGCCGCGTAAAAGCGCAGATCCCCATTGAGATGGAGTATCCGCGCAACCGAAGCAGTTCTTTATTCGTCGAATACCGCAACCAGATTTTGGAAATGCTGCATTACGGCGCGAAAGAAAATAAAAATTAATTTTATTAAAGGAGAAGAGTGTTATGAGAAGAACAAAGAAATCCCTTTGTGTGCTTCTGGGCGCAGCCATGGTACTGTCCATGACTGCATGTGGCTCCAAGGATACCGCCGCCACAGAAGCGGCTGCCACAACAGCGGCTACAGAGGCAGCCACAACAACAGCCACAACAACAGCCACAGAGGCAGCTGCAACAGCAGCCGCTACAGAGGCTGCAACGGAAGCAGAGCTTTCTGAGGAAGAGGCATGGAAGAAAGAGCCGGCATACGGTAAACCTGTACGTTACTACTTATCCGATGGCTGTACTTCCGGTCCGGTTATGGCAGATAAGCTTGGCTATTATGAAGAGGCCGGCATGACAGCGGAAGGTGTAAAGGGCACCTCCTATACAGAGGCACTTGGTACAGGCGCTGCCGATGTAGCCGTTGGCCACATTGCAACCATGCTGGTTCCGTCCACCAATGGCGTGGATTTAACTTTTACCGGCGGTGCACATTTTGGCTGTAAGTCCATTTACGTTCTTGGCGACAGCGAGTATCAGACCACAGAGGACTTAAAGGGGTTAAAGATCTCCGTTCCCAACGGTATCGGCGCCAGCGATTACAACATCACTGCCTGCCTGCTGGATTCCGATGGAATCAATCCCCTTGAGGATGTAAACCTGATTCAGGTAGAGACCAGCGCCTGCGTTCCGTCCATGCAGAACGGCGAAATCGCAGCGGCTCTTTTATCTGATACATATGCATATCACATGGTGGAGGACGGAACCCTTCGTCAGATCCGCTCTCTGCTTGACGATGACTGGAAGGATGCTCCCTGCTGCATTATCGCCATGAATCAGACCTTTGTAAAAGAGAACCCGATCACGGCAAAGAAGATCACGGAGTGTGTAAAGAAAGCTCATATCTGGATGAATGAGAATCCGGAAGAGGCAACGCAGATGTTAATTGAAGAAGGCTTAAACAGCGAAGACTTTGAGATGAACGTAGCAGTCAATAAGAGTCTGAGATTCGGACCGACAGATGAGATTACAAAGGCCGGACTGGAAAAGATTGCAGAGGCATATCTTCGCCTTGGTATCATCACTTCCATGGATAATCTGGAAGACGTAATGGAAAAGGCATGGATGCCGGCAGCTCCGGAGAAGTAACCGATTAGCCTTGCATCTTCTTGCCCGCATACTTTCAACGCGTTTTTCACCCGGAATCTTCGCAAGGCTGAATGGTTCCGGAGAATTAAAAATCTTGTAAAAGCACTTGAAAAGCCGCCTTAGCATAAGATATAGTAACGAATGCTTAAGGTGGCTTTCTTTGAAGACTTTTCTACAACCATTATCTGCACGGGAGGAAAGAGAGTACCTGGAACGATACAAAGAGGGTGACCAGGAAGCAAGAGCCATGCTGATCAACAGGAACATGCGTCTTGTTGCACATGTCATCAAGAAATATCAGGGTTCCGACTATGAGATGGAAGACCTGCTTTCTGTGGGAACCATCGGTCTCATAAAAGCGGTCAATACCTTTGACATGGATAAAGGCTCAAGACTGGCCACCTATGCGGCCAAATGTGTAGAAAATGAAATCCTGATGCTGTTTCGGGCCAGCAAAAAATATTCAAAAGAGGTTTCCATTTATGACCCCATTGGAACTGACAAGGATGGTGAGACGGTCAGCCTCCTGGACGTTCTGGAGGTGGAGGGAAAGGAAGCTATAGAACAGGTCATTTTAAAGCAGGATGTGAAAAGGCTCTATGAGGCCTATGAACAGGATTTAAAAGACACGGAAAAGACCGTTATCCGCATGCGATACGGCCTTTTCGATTCTAAGGAGTATACACAGAGAGAGATCGCGGGGATTCTTGGGATTTCCCGGTCTTATGTGAGCAGGATTGAAAAAAAGGCAGTGGAGAAGCTGCGGAAGAAGTTCGAGCAGGGGTGAAGCCTGTGGGAAAGATAAGGAATGTTCTAAGATGGGGCAGAGTCAGTCTAACTGGGAGAGGCATCTTCCTGTCCGCTGAAGGCGGGCGGGAAGATGCCTCTCCCAGTGAAAAGTAACCGATTTTGAACATTTATTCCAGAAATTTGGTATGATTTTCTTATAGGTTATATGAGAAGCATGTCAAATCCATGTCTGGAACGGGCGGTCATGACAGGGTTTGCGACATCCATGTCTGAGATGTATGTGGATTGCTTTGGATTTACAGAGGAAGAGGTATTCGCTGCATTGGACGAGTACGGGATGCAGGATATAGCGTGTGGAAGTTAAAAAATGGTATGACGGCTTTCCACTTACCGGGCCAACACCAGCGGCAACGGCTTGGTGGATGAACAGATTATTTTCGAACATTAAAAAAGAATAATGGGTTGGGAAAACGCTTGATAAGAATCCGAATACGGACTATAATGAAACAGAAGAGTCCGTTTTAGGACTCATTTGCTTTGCTGGGAGGATGCTATGGAAGTGATTGATTATATTGAACAGATAGAACAACAAAACAAGGAACAGGATTCCATCTATCATAATGTTGCGGTTAAGTATGGTCTTTCTGATACGGCAATGTGGGTGCTTTACAATGTATATGCCTCGAAGGAGGCGGTAAGTCAGCAGGGGCTGTGCCACCAATGCTTTTTTGCAAAACAGACTGTAAACAGTGCAATTGCAAATCTGACAAAGAGCGGGTATGTTACTCTTGAAGTGATTTCCGGCACACGCAATCAAAAGAAGATCCTGTTCACAAAAGCAGGCGCAGCTCTGGCAGAAAAAACGATAAAGCCGCTGATCGAAGCGGAAAGCCGCGCCTATTCAATACTTACGCAGGAAGAATTGAAGACATACCTTGAAATGACGATTAGGCTCACCGCCGCACTTCGTGAGGAAACAGAAAAGTTATAAGGAGAACACAATTTATGAAAATTATTACAATCGGACGTGAATTTGGTTCCGGCGGCAGAGAGCTTGGCAAACGTCTGGCAGATCTGACCGGCTATGACTATTATGACAGCGAAATTATTTCTGCCGTGGCACAAAAAAGCGGATTGGACGAGCACTATGTAGAGAATACGCTTTCGAATCATGGATGGCAGAATCAGGCAATCACATTCAGAGGAACGCTTGCTTCGTCTGCATACGTCCAATCCTCTAAAATCAATCTGCTTTTGGAGCAAAAGAAGGTCATTGAGCAGATTGCAGATTTAAATAAGGACTGTGTTCTTGTTGGCCGTAATGCGGATGTGATCTTGCAAAATTACAACCCTTTTAATATTTTTGTCTGTGCGGATTCTGATGCAAAGATTAAGCGCTGCATGGAACGGGCGCCGAAAGATGAAAACCTGACGGTCAAAGAACTTATCCGCAAGATGAAGCAGATCGACAAGGTGCGCTCTCAGACAAGGGAGCTCATAGGCGGCGCTGCATGGGGACAGCGCAGCGCATATCACCTGACCGTTAATACGAGTGGTTGGGAAATTAAAGAATTAGTGCCGGCGGTAGCGGATTTTGCTGCACGCTGGTTTGGGAGAAAATTATGAAACAGCAAATTCAATTATCCGATCATTTTTCATACGGGCGATTGATCCGTTTTACGCTGCCGTCTATCGGAATGATGATTTTTACATCCATCTACGGAGTTGTTGACGGTTTTTTTGTATCTAATTTTGCAGGAAAGACACCGTTCGCGGCTGTCAATTTGATCATGCCGTTTTTGATGATTATGGCAACGGTAGGATTTATGTTTGGCACCGGCGGCTCTGCGATTATAGCAAAAACCTTAGGAGAAGGTGATAAAGAAAAGGCCAATAATCATTTTTCACTGTTCGTTTATACTTCCGTGATTCTTGGCATGATCCTCGCAACACTTGGCTTCATATTTATACGTCCCATTGCCGCCCTGCTCGGCGCAGAGGGGCAGCTTTTAGAGGATTCCGTGCTGTATGCCCGCGTTATCTTAACTGCACTGCCGTTTAATATTTTACAATATTTGTTCATGTCTTTTGTTGTTACAGCAGAAAAGCCGCAGCTTGGTTTTTGGACGACGGTATGTGCAGGCGTGACAAATATGGTGCTTGATGCCGTCCTTGTTATTATATTACCGCAGGAATATAAATTAGCCGGTGCGGCAGCTGCGACAGCATCCAGCCAGACCGTGGCGGGCCTGATTCCTTTGGTTTACTTCGCAAGGAAGAACAGCAGCCTCCTCAGGCTGGGGAAAGCCAGATTTGATGGAAGGGCACTTTTAAAAGCCTGCATCAACGGCTCTTCCGAATTTATGAGCAATGTTGCAATGAGTCTTGTCGGCATGCTCTATAATATTCAGCTTATGAAATATGCCGGTGAAAACGGTGTGGCGGCATACGGCGTTATGATGTATGTCAGCCTGGTTTTTTCCGGTACGTTTATTGGCTATTCTGTCGGTACAGCGCCGATTTTCGGATACCATGACGGGGCGAAAAATTATTCGGAGCTGAAAAATCTTTTGAAAAAAAGTATTATTATGATTACTGTTTTCGGCGTCGCTATGGTGGCTTTTGGAGAATTGCTGGCTACGCCTTTAGCAAAAATATTTGTGAGTTATGATGCCAAACTGATGAATTTGACTGTTTCGGGATTCCGTATTTATGTATTCTCGTTCCTGTTTATGGGATATGCCATCTTCAGCTCCGGTTTTTTCACTGCGCTCAACGACGGCGTGACCTCGGCAGTCATTTCCTTTTTCAGAACCCTGGTGTTCCAAATCGCAGCGGTTATGCTGCTTCCCTTGGTCTGGGGGATTGACGGAGTATGGATTTCGATTGTAGTTGCCGAAATAATGGCAGTCGTTTTCTCAGTGATGTTTATGATTATCAGGAGAAAGAAATATCATTACTGAACAATGATTATGATGCATTTTTAAGAAAAGCAATGCTGCCGTTACAGATTATTGATACGCAATGTCATAATACCGCAAGGGGCGTCACATAATGGGATATGCATGAACTGGCAAAAACAGGGCGATGGCTCGGTGGTACAACACCTACCGGTTGTGCTACCGAAGCGGCCGAGGGTGTTACGACTGACGGGAATTCTTGGGATTTCCCGGTCTTATGTGAGTAGGATTGAGAAGAAGGCGGTGGAGAAGCTTAGGCGGGAGATGGGGTGTCCTGGGTAGGGAAATTAGAATGGAGATAAAGTTAAGGAACTATATAGGTTTCTTGCGTTATCTCCGTTTTCGTTTTATATTTTGATGTGTAATTGTATTTGGAAAATATAGAGTTTGATGTTATAATGAATTTACATATTGATTGAGGGACAGATTTTAAGAGTAAGACATAAAAAGTGGTATTTGGAAAAATTGTGACAGCTCAAGTCGCTGTTTTAAGAAGACTGGTATGGCTTTTTCAGGAGAAGCAAAGATAAAAGCCATGGCAGCTTGTGGGAGATGCTGTTGAATTGTCATGCAGAAGCAGGGCAGTATGATTCCAGGCATCCTAAAGGGGTTAGGTTTACAGAGAAAGAATTGATTCAACATAGAGATAATTGGTATCAAAAGATTAAAGGGGAGAAAAAGGAACACGAGAGAGTAAGGGAAACAGATTCTATAAAAATATCCCATAAAGATAGGTTTGAGATCCTTATGCTGCATAGGATACTAAGTGGTAAAGAATTAATGGGGTATATTTATGGTAACAATGTGGATGTTTTGAGTATGGAGGATATATTGCCATGGCGAGAACCGTAGGGATAGGGATCCAGAGTTTTGAGAAGCTGATAATGGAAGACAGCTTTTATATTGATAAAACAGATTTTATCAGACAGTGGTGGGAAAATAGAGACGATGTGACATTGATTGCCCGCCCCCGCAGATTTGGAAAGACATTAAACATGAATATGTTAGAGAGATTTCTTTCCATAGAGTATGCAGGGCAGGGAGAGGTATTTATGGGGCTGTCCATATGGGAGGATGAGAAGTACCGTGACCTTCAGGGAATTTGGCCGGTTATATCCTTAAGCTTTGCGGATGTAAAGGCGAATACCTTTGACATGGCAAGGGAAAAGATTTGCATGCTTATCAAGGAAGTGTACCGGAAGTATGGTTTTCTGTTGGCAGAAGGGAGCCTGAAGGAAGGTGAGTCAGAGCTTTTCCGTAGGACTTTGATCGAAATGACGGATTCCGAAGCGGCGTATTCCTTAAAGAATCTGTCCGGTTATCTGGCAGGTTACTATGGGAAGAAAGTGATTATCCTGCTGGATGAATATGATACACCTCTTCAGGAGGCTTGGGTGTACGGTTATTGGAAAGAGATGACAGAATTTATCCGAGGCCTGTTCAATTCCACATTCAAGACAAATCCACATCTGGAACGGGCGGTTATGACCGGAATCACAAGGGTCAGCAAGGAATCCATTTTCTCTGATTTAAATAATTTGGAGGTAGTGACCACTACATCAGAGAAATATGAAGATAGCTTCGGATTTACAGAGGAAGAGGTATGGACGGCATTACAGGAATGTGGCCTGTATGAAAACAGGCTGGCTGTAAAAGCCTGGTATGATGGTTTCACATTCGGAAAAAGGAAGGATATCTATAATCCTTGGTCGATTATCAATTATCTGGATAAAAAAAGGCTTTCCATTTACTGGGCCAACACCAGCAGCAATGGATTGGTAGATAAGCTGATACGGGAGGGAAGCGCAGACATAAAAATGTCTATGGAGAATTTGCTGAAAGGCGAGCACCTATACAAGGAAGTCGATGAACAGATTGTTTTCGACCAATTAGACGCAGATGAGAACGCCATCTGGAGCCTGTTTTTGGCAAGCGGATACTTGAAAGTGGAGAATTGCGAATTTAATGAAGACACGGGAGCAGATTTGTACGAATTGGCGCTGACGAACAAGGAAGTACAGATTATGTTCCAAAAGATGATCCGGAAATGGTTTACCCGTTCCGGGACGATTTACAACGGTTTTATCAAGGCACTGTTACAGGATGATGTAAAATCTATGAACGCCTATATGAACCGTGTAGCCCTGACCACGTTCAGTTACTTCGACAGCGGAAGAAATCCCTCCATGGAGACACAGCCAGAGCGTTTCTACCATGGCTTTGTGCTGGGACTCACCGTGGAGTTGGCAGACCGCTACATCATTACATCCAATAGAGAGAGCGGTTTTGGAAGATATGATGTGGTGATGGAGCCGAAGAACAGAACGGACAATGCGGTCATAATGGAATTCAAGGTGAGGGATTCGGGCGAAGAGAAATCGCTGGAGGAAACTGCGGATGCTGCGCTGAAGCAGATTGAGGAGCAGCGATATGAGGCGGATTTGGAGAGCAGGGGATTTCCTGGTGACCGCATCCGGAAATATGGCTTTGCTTTTGAAGGGAAAGAGGTTTTGATAAAAAGTTGAAGATTTTTTAGCCCTAACTTGACAAGAGAATATGTGAGCAGGATTGAAAAAAGGCCATAGAAAGGCTGAGAAAAAATTTTGTCTGATGAAGCGTCTGCCGCTAACCCGGGGTCCGGGAACGGCAGACGTTTTTGTATTTTGCTGCCTTTCGGCGGCGGCAGCTTATATCCGGACGGAGGAAGCTGTGCCAGTATTTGTGCCGGCAGCGCTGTCCTGTTTAAAAAGATATGCAGGTCAGTTAAGGAAGTCTGGCTTTGATGAGATGTTAGCGACACTGTTACAAAACAGCAGATTCCTGCAAGTGTATAGTTTCAATATTTTCAGATATTAGATTCATATTGTAGATTTACTGATTTTTGAGACAACCTCGCAATTGCCGATGCCCAGGTAAGATTGCCTGCGGTGACGTAACGGGTGAACAGCAGTGCAGAGACAACGAAACCAAACAAATGTTCTGTTTTCTGTTGCATTTCTGCCAGAGGTATGTTATAATATTTTCAAGATAAGAACAAATGTTCTAAAAAAGAGAAGGAGAGACAAATGCTGCTGCAGGAAAATATGGGCTTGGAGGAAAAATTAAAAATTCTGGCCGATGCTGCAAAGTATGATGTGGCCTGTACCTCCAGCGGTGTTGACAGGAAAGGAAAGAAGGGATATACCGGAAATACCATCAGCGGCGGAATCTGCCACAGTTTTGGGGCAGACGGACGGTGTATTTCGCTTCTGAAAATACTGATGACTAACTGGTGTATTTATGACTGTAAATACTGTGTGAACCGATGTTCCAATGATGTGATACGGACGGCCTTTACTCCGGATGAGATTTGCGAGCTTACCATGGAATTTTATAAAAGGAACTATATTGAAGGACTATTTTTAAGTTCCGGTGTAGTAGAAAGCGCTGACAAAACCATGGAGCTTCTCTATGAGGCTATATGGAAACTTAGAAATATCCATAAATTCCGCGGATATATTCATGTGAAAGCAATTCCGGGCGCCGACCGGCAGCTTATTGAGCGGGTGGGGTTTCTGGCTGATCGCATGAGCATCAATTTGGAACTGCCTACGGCCGATAGTTTGAAAAAGCTGTGTCCGGGAAAAACAAGAGAGAAGATTCTCCTCCCTATGCGTCAGATTCAGGCAGGAATCACGGAAAACAGAAATGAGCTGGCAATTTACCGAAGTGCGCCAAGATTTGTTCCGGCAGGACAGAGTACGCAGATGATTGTGGGGGCCACGCCGGAAAATGACTATCAGATGGTATCAGTGGCCGAGGCGCTGTACCGAAACTATAACCTGAAGAGGGTGTTTTATTCTGCCTTCGTGCCCGTAGTGCCGGATAAAAGCCTTCCGGCGGTATCCGGAGGTCCTCCTCTTTTGCGGGAGCACAGGCTGTATCAGGCGGACTGGCTTTTACGGTTTTATGGGTTCCGGGCGGATGAATTGCTGTCGGCGGAAAGACCGAATTTCAATATATTCCTGGATCCCAAGTGTGACTGGGCGGTACGGCATCTGGAGGAGTTTCCGGTGGAGGTTATGACGGCGGACTATGGGAAGCTTTTAAGAGTCCCCGGTCTGGGCGTCCGCTCCGCCAAGCGTATTGTCATGGCCCGGAGAACAGGAAGATTATCTTATGGAGATTTGAAAAAATTTGGAGTGGTATTAAAGCGAGCCGTGTTCTTTCTTACCTGCTGTGGAAAAATGATGATTCCGGTGCGGATGGAAGAAAATTTTATCACCAGTCAGTTAATGGGAGAGGAGCGGAAAAAGGTCTGGGATATGGGAAATGAAAACTCCTTCCGGCAGTTATCACTGTTTGAAGACTGGAAGCCGGATGCAGTGCCGGAGGTGACCGATGCGAAGAAGGCGCTTTTCGGTGAGATGTGAGGAGGTGCCGGATTGACAGTATTCTTATGTAAAAATGGTTTTGATGGAATTCTTTGCGGCGTATACGATATATATGCCAGCCGCCTTCCCCTTTCCGATTGCAGCCTGGAGTTGGAGAGAGAATATGAACCGCTTTTATTTGCTCAGTATCAGGAAGTGCCGTTAGAGGCCTGGAAAGCAAAAAAAGTGGCGGAAAAAATAAAAAGCTTCATGTCGGAAGAGTCTTATATTTACCTGTACAGGGCCTCCCTCCACAAAAGCCCGGAACGCGGGAACTGGATTTTTAAGTTTATCGCCCTTGGACTTACGGCCGGGAGGAAGGTGCTTGGGATGCTTCAGAATCCGGCGGTGTACGAGATTTTTCAAATGAACCGGTATGTGGGAAACGAGGCTCATTTTCTGGTGGAATTTCTCCGGTTTGAACGGCTCAAATCTGGGATTTATTATGGAAAAGTAGGGCCGGAAAGCCAGGTCCTGGAGCTGGTGGCGGTTCACTTTGCCGACCGTTTTCCAGATATGGACTGGATGATTTATGACGAGAAGCATAAAGCAGCTGCTTTTCATGCAAGCACCGGACACTGGGTCATTCGGGAAAATGTGGAAAAGGAGGCAGTAGAGAAATGGAAGGGAGAAGGGAACAGCGATGTTTACGTGAATATGTGGAAGACCTTTTTTCACACTATCGCCATTGAAGAGAGGACAAATCCCAGATGCCAGAGAACCATGCTTCCGCTTCGCTATCGAAAATATATGACGGAATTTCAATAGATTCTGAAAAACTTTATGACAGATGTGGTATAATTCTTAATGTCGATAGACATTGTACCGGCGCCAAAGAATACGGTTTTAATAGTTAGGAGGGCATCATCATGAAGACGCGAGAGTTTTACCTTCCGTCGAGTGACGGAAATTTTAAATTAAGATGTATGGAGTGGATTCCCGATGGCGAAATACGGGGAATTCTTCAGATTGCACATGGAATGATTGAGCATGTGGGGAGGTACGGCGAGTTCGCTTCCTGGCTGGCGGAGCATGGAATTCTTGTTTATGGCCACGATCACCTGGGTCACGGAAAGACTGCAAAAGAAGAGAAAAATTTCGGCTATTTTGGGACCAGTGGAGGCTCTTTATGCATAATCAAGGATATTCGGCGTCTGACTCTGTATGGAAAGAAAAGATATCCTGGTGTAAAACATATTCTTTTGGGACACAGCATGGGCTCCTTCTTCGTGAGAAGGTATCTTTCTGTTTATGAAGACGGCCCTGACGCAGTGATTCTATTAGGAACCGGGGCTCCCTGCAGCGGAGTCATATTTGCCGGGTATCTTTTGGCTGCGCTTACCTGCCGGATAAAAGGAGAGCGTTACAGAAGCCGGATGCTCCATCAGCTGTCCATCGGTAATTATAACAGAAAATTCAGACCCACAGAAACTTCCCATGACTGGCTGACTCGTGATGTGGAGTATGCCAGACGATACGGAGCTGATCCGTACTGTCAGTTTATGTTTTCGGCGGGAGCTTATCGTGACTTTTTTCACATTATGCTTTTGGGAACCCGTGCAGAAAAGGCCGGAAAAATCCGCACAGACATGCCTCTTTTAATTTTATCCGGCGACAGAGATCCGGTAGGTGAAAATTCCAAAGGAGTGCGGCGTGTATATAACAGGCTGGATGCTGCCGGGGCCATTGATATCACTCTGGGTTTTTACGAGGGAGCCCGCCATGAAATTTTAAATGAAACCAACCGGGAAGAAGTATATGGAGATATTCTTCAATGGCTGGAACGGCAAATAGAGTAATAAACAGATTTGCTTATGGGACAGACCAGCCAGTTAGTCAATAAGCAAAAGAATGGTTAAGCTCATTGAGGGACATTTTCTTGTCCGCCTTAAGGCGGATAAAAAAGTGTGTGCATTTATGCCCGATGTGGGAGACCGGATAAAAATTGCTTTTCAGGTAAGCTCGCTCTCTGTTTTCATCCGGTTTTCCCCATCCTGTGAACTGTGAACAGTAACTAAAGGATATCCAAAATATCCGAAACATGCATTTCGCACTTGTTTTTTGGAGATAAATCCTGTATAGTAAAAGTATCTTAAAACATTCTAAATATCTTTTTTCTATAAGCAGTTCTTTTTTCTTGAAAGTAATTCCGGAATGTGATTTGAGATGAAAAAAATAATAGGGAGGCTTTTTTTGTTTGGAAAGGTAAATTGTATTTATTTACAGGGAATGGAAGGCACCAGGGTTCTCGTGGAAGCGGATGTCAGTGACGGTCTGCCCTCCTGTTCTTTCGTGGGGTATCTGGCTTCTGAGGTAAAGGAGTCCCAGGACAGAGTGCGGACAGCCATAAAAAATTTAAATTTGTCCCTTCCTCCTAAAAAAATAACCATCAACCTGTCGCCGGCTGATTTCAGGAAAGAGGGGACTGGATTTGATCTGGCCATTGCTGTGGCCATTCTTGAGGCATACGGGTATCTTCCTCCGGAATCCTATGACAACTCTGTCTTTATCGGTGAATTGGGCCTGGATGGAAAAATAAAGGGCATCCCGGGAGTGCTGGCCATCACGGCCTGGGCCAAAGATCATGGCTTTTCAAGAATTTTTCTTCCTGAGGAAAATGTATGTGAAGCGGAGTCCATCGGAGGCATTGGACTTGTAGGAGTTTCGAATCTTGAGACACTCACCTTCATGATGCGCGGAAGACTTCCTATGAAAGAGAAACGAAGAAAAAGCGCTAGAAAACCACAGTCCGGTTTTAACCAGTATGATGTGGACTTTTCAGAGGTGCAGGGGCAGCCGCTGCTGCGGAGAGCGGCGGAAGTGGCGGTGGCAGGCATGCATAACCTCCTGATGATAGGCCCGGCGGGCTCGGGGAAGACCATGGTGGCCCGACGGATGCCGACGATACTTCCCAGAATGGATCTGGAGGAATGCATTGAAATTTCAAAAATATACAGTGTCTGCCATCTTTTAAATGAGAACCAGCCCCTGGTTTTAAAGCGGCCTTTCCGCGCCCCTCATCATACCATAACGGCACAGGCGCTGGCAGGGGGCGGGAGCAGGCCGAGACCGGGAGAAATTTCGCTGGCTACGGGAGGAATTCTTTTTCTGGATGAGCTGCCGGAAATGGGAAGGGCTGCGATGGAGATTTTGCGTCAGCCTTTGGAAGAACGTTTCATAACCATTTCAAGGGTGCACGGGTCCTTTTGCTATCCCGCTAATTTTCAGCTTGTCGCCGCCATGAACCCATGTAAATGCGGGTATTATCCTGATCCGGTTAAATGCACCTGCACGCAAGGGGAAATTAAAAAGTATCTGGGACGCATATCAAGACCTTTGCTTGAGCGTATAGATATCTGTGTGGAGGCAGCCCCTGTGACATATAAGGAAATGTCTGATTCCGGAAAAAATGAAGATTCTGCCGCCATACGGGCCAGAGTAGAGGCGGCCAGGGCGATTCAAAAGGAAAGATTTTTGGGCACATCCATCCGATGCAACGGGGAAATGAACAGAGCACAAATTCATAAATTCTGCCGGCTTGGCAAGGAAGAGAGCTGCTTTATGGAAGAAATATTTAGTGATTTGGAGCTTTCAGCCAGAATGCATGATAAAATTTTAAGAGTGGCGAGAACCGCTGCCGATCTGGAAGGAAAGGATCAAATTGCCCATGTCCATTTGTGTGAAGCAGTATCCTTTGTCAGATTTCGTGAGAAGTATTGGAAAAAGTAGTAACAGCCCATTGGATGGATGTCCTGGAGCATGCATGAAAATTGCTTCTCGCCCGCAGAAAGCGGGCAGGAAGGAGAAAGGCTGAGCGTTTATAAAGCCAATGATTTTTCAAGGGTATCGGAGCGGTTATAAAAATTGAAAAATGGAGGAGGGAAAAGTATGACAGAAAAAGAGTACCTTTATTTTCTTATTCATGTAATCGGAATGGGACCTGTTTCCATCTGTAAACTTTATGAATATTTTAAAAGTTTTCGGGAAATCTGGATGGCAGATGAAAAGGAACTGCAGAAAACAGGTATTCTTACAAAAACGCGGATACAGGCACTTTGTTCTGCAAGGATCAGGGAGGATGAATGGAAACGGGAGTACGATGAACTGCCACGCAGAAATATCCGGTTTATTTCCTTTTTTGAAAAGGAATATCCGCAAAGGCTTTTGCCGTATGGAGATAAGCCTGCTGCCCTGTTTGTAAAGGGAAGGCTCCCGCAGGCGGAAAAGCCTGCTATTGCCCTGGTGGGGGCGAGAAACTGTACAGAATATGGAAGAAATATGTCCAGATGGTTTGCTTCTGCCCTTGCCAGGGAAGGTGTTCAGGTGGTCAGCGGCCTTGCCTTGGGGGTGGACAGCGCGGCTCATGAGGGAGCCCTGGAATATGGGAATACGTTTGCGGTTTTGGGATGTGGAATCAATGTCTGTTATCCCAGAGAAAATTACAGGCTGTTTTCTGACATGGAGGTTCAGGGCGGCATCCTGACTGAATTTCCTTTGGGGACATGGCCGGCATCTATGAACTTTCCAAGAAGAAACCGAATTATCAGTGGGCTGGCTGATGCGGTTGTTGTAATAGAAGCCCGGGAGAAAAGCGGGTCTTTGATTACGGCTGATCTGGCTCTGGAACAGGGGAAGGAGGTCTTTGCTGTGCCGGGACGCATCTCAGATCCTCTAAGCGCCGGATGCAATCGTCTTTTGCAGAGCGGGGCAGCGCCTTGTCTTAATCCCGGGGATATTTTGGAATACCTGGGAATAAAATATGATAAAAAATTAATAGTTCATAAAAATTCAGAAAAGAGACTTGCCAAGAAAGAAAATTTGGTGTATAGTTGCTTAGATTCGCGCCCCAGACATCTGGAGGATATCATGAATGCGAGCCGATTGTCTGTTACAGAGACGATGGAAGGACTGATAAATTTGGAACTCAAAGGGCTTATTCAGGGAATTGGAAATCAATATTATTGCAGAAAGTTGTGAGGTTATTATGGCGAACAGTCTTGTGATTGTGGAGTCTCCCGCAAAGGTGAAGACAATTAAAAAGTTTTTAGGCAGCAATTATGAAGTGGACGCGTCCGGCGGACATGTTCGCGACCTGCCGAAAAGCCAGCTGGGCATTGATGTGGACCATGATTATGAACCCAAATATATTACGATTCGCGGAAAGGGAGATGTTCTGGCCAAGCTGAGGAAAGAAGTGAAAAAAGCGGATAAAATATATCTTGCAACTGACCCCGACCGTGAGGGAGAAGCCATATCCTGGCATTTGATGAAGGCTCTGAAATTGGATGATGTGAAGGATAAAAAAGTGCTTCGTATCAGTTTTAATGAAATCACAAAAAATGCCGTAAAGACATCCTTAAAAACGCCGCGTTCTATTGATATGAACCTTGTAGATGCACAGCAGGCCAGACGTGTTCTGGACCGTATGGTGGGATACAGTATCAGCCCGATTTTATGGGAAAAAGTAAAGAGAGGCCTCAGCGCCGGACGTGTTCAGTCAGTGGCGCTCAGAATGATCTGTGACAGAGAAGAAGAGATTGCGGCTTTTATTCCGGAAGAATACTGGTCTTTGGAGGCACTTTTAAAAGTCCCTGGTTCCAGGAAGCCTGTGGCGGCCAAATTTTACAGGGACAGCAGTGGAAACAGTGAGATTGAAAATAAAGAAAAACTGGACGAAATCGTAAAAAAACTGGAAGGCAGGAAATTTGTGGTTTCAGAAATCAAGGACGGGGAGCGTATTAAGAAGCCGCCGGTTCCCTTCACTACAAGTACCCTGCAGCAGGAAGCGTCAAAGGCTCTTAATTTTTCCACCCAGAAAACCATGCGTCTTGCACAGCAGTTATATGAAGGCGTGGATGTGAAGGGCCATGGGACCATCGGCCTTATCACATACTTGCGTACGGACTCCATCCGTGTGGCAGAAGAAGCGGACATGGCCGCAAGAAAATTTATTGAAGAGCAGTATGGAAAACAATACACGGCTCTTTCCGGAACGGAAAAAAAGACAAACGGTAAAATTCAGGATGCTCATGAGGCGATCCGGCCGACAAATATTGAGCTTACCCCGACGCAGGTGAAGGATTCCCTGCCCAGAGACCAGTTTCGCCTTTATCAGCTGATCTGGAAACGATTTGCCGCCAGCCGTATGGCCAATGCTGTTTATGAGACTACATCCGTAAAAATAGACGCGGGCGGGACCATCTTTTCCATGTCTTCCTCAAGAATAAAATTTGATGGTTTTATGTCGGTGTATATGGAAGCCGAAGAAAAAGAAGAAAAGAATCAGATTCCGGCCAAGCTGGAAACAGGAATGGAGCTGGAGCTTCATGAACTGGCGAGTGCCCAGCATTTTACCCAGCCGCCGGCCCATTATACAGAGGCGGCGCTTGTCAAGGCATTAGAAGAGCAGGGAATCGGCCGGCCAAGTACTTATGCTCCGACGATTACCACCATTCTGGCACGGCGTTATATTGTAAAGGAAAATAAGAATCTTTATGTGACGGAATTGGGCGAAGTGGTGAACCGGATTATGAAGCAGAGCTTTCCAAGTATTGTGGATATTACGTTTACCGCGAATCTGGAATATCTTCTGGACAGCGTGGGAGAGGGACAGACGGACTGGAAAACTGTGGTTAGGAACTTTTATCCCGATCTGATGGATGCGGTGGAAGAGGCCAAATTAAGCCTTGAGACGGTTCATATCGCCGACGAGGAATCGGATGAGGTATGTGAGCTTTGCGGAAGACGGATGGTGATTAAATATGGTCCCCATGGAAAGTTTCTGGCATGCCCTGGTTTCCCAGAGTGCAAGAATACGAAGCCCTATCTGGAAAAGACGGGAATCCCCTGCCCTAAGTGCGGTAAGGAGGTCATTTTAAAGAAAACCAAAAAAGGCCGGAAGTATTATGGCTGCGAGGCAAATCCGGATTGTGACTTTATGTCCTGGCAGAAACCGTCGGCGGAAAAATGTCCGGAATGCGGAAGTTATATGGTAGAAAAAGGGAATAAATTGGCATGTGCCAATGAACAGTGCGGTTTTGTAAAAAATAAGTAGAAAATTGGAGACGGGGCTGTCACAAAATGAGTTTTTCATACAAAATGTAGGATTCTGTCTGAGAACAGTATGCTATATTTCATGAACTTTTCCATTTTGCGGCAGCCCCGTTTCTGCCCACCGTTTCTGTTTAACAGGGTGCGTCCTGCTGCAGATAAATATTTTGTAAGGCAGAACTGCTGTTAGTGTGCTGACACATTTACTTTCAGTCAAATATGTATCTGAAAATTCATTCCCATCATCGGTACGCTCCACTATGCGGGAAATTTGACCCTCATTCGGTCAATGCAGCCTACTACACCTCCCTCATTCGGACCCAATTTCTCACAAATTGTGACGTACCTCTGACGGAAAGCAATTTTCAGACATGTTCTAGTGTACTGGCAGGCAACGGCGGTTAGCTGGCTTTGCCAGACTGGCTCGAATTTCTGAAAATCGGTCAGAAGCCGCGAATAATATACGAAATATTCGAAAAGATAAACGATTGTGAAAAAGATATAAATTTATTGCAATAAACCAGAAAAGTCTTGATATTCGGGAAATGTCGTGTTACAATTTAGATGATAAAAGATTTTTATTATACGATACTGAGAAGAAAGGGAGGTTTTCGGATAATGAGTGTAGAATTATTGGATAAGACTCGAAAAATAAACAAATTGCTTCATAACAACAATTCACACAAAGTAGTATTTAATGACATCTGTGAAGTATTAAGTGAGATCCTATTATCAAATATACTGGTCATCAGTAAGAAAGGAAAAGTTCTTGGTGTAAGTATCTGCTCTGGAGTAGAAGAAATCCATGAATTAATTGAGGACAAGGTTGGCGGCTATATTGATAAGATGCTCAATGAACGTCTCCTGAGCGTACTTTCCACAAAAGAAAATGTGAACCTTGCCACATTGGGTTTCGCAGAGGAAAATGTAAAAAAGTATCAGGCCATTATCACTCCGATTGATATTGCAGGAGAGCGTCTTGGAACTTTATTCATTTATAAATCAGATGAGCAGTACGATATTGATGATATTATCTTAAGTGAGTATGGAACCACCGTTGTAGGACTGGAAATGATGCGTTCCGTCAATGAGGAGAATGCAGAGGAGACGAGAAAGGTACAAATTGTAAAATCTGCCATCAGCACCCTTTCTTTCTCGGAGCTGGAAGCGATTACTCATATTTTTGATGAGCTGGATGGGAACGAAGGGATTCTTGTGGCCAGCAAAATTGCAGACCGTGTGGGCATTACGCGCTCTGTGATTGTCAATGCGCTCCGCAAATTTGAGAGTGCAGGCGTAATCGAATCCAGATCTTCCGGTATGAAGGGAACTTATATTAAAGTATTAAACGATGTAATTTTTGATGAGCTGAAGTCACTGAAGGCTGCTAATTCTGCACGCGCGTAAAAAAATCGAAAGGTGCAGGGGAAATGGCATTTTCGGCCATTTTGGGGAAGGAATCCAATTGTTCAGCCTTGCATTTTGAAGCAGTAAAGCTGGACGGCAAATGTGATGAGGGGAAAAACAGGGGCTCCAGCAGATATTTTCGTTTGGGGAGGAGGATATGAGGGAGTACACATATATTACTTTAAGGGAAAGGCCTCAGCTGAGGGACGGCGCCGCCGAATGGTTTCATAGCAAATGGGGAGTTCCGCAGAAAGCGTATCTTGAATGTATGGAAGCGTATCTTAAGCGAAAAACGGAATATGGCTGGTATCTTTGCCTGGATGAGGATAGAATCATAGGAGGTCTCGGTGTAATTGAAAACGATTTCCATGACAGGAAGGACCTTACTCCTAATGTTTGTGCAGTTTATACAGAAAAGGAGTATCGCTGCAGGGGAATTGCAGGGTTCCTGCTTAATATGGCTGTAAATGATTTACGATCTAAAGGGATAACGCCAATCTACCTGCTCACGGATCATACAGGCTTTTATGAAAAATACGGATGGGAATTTCTATGTATGGTCCAGGGGAATGATGAATCTGTTTTGTCAAGGATGTATATTCATCAGTAATAGTTCACAAGCTATCGGAACGGTTACGATAGGATGGGGATTTTTGACTTTTGGTGAATTCAACAGAAAATGCTTGCGTTTACCGGACTCCTGTGGTATATTTGAAAAGCTAATATTATGCACGTCTGCGGATTCTGAGAGTGGTGCTTTCAGGCGGAGCCTGAAGGTCTTCTGGGAAGTAGGATGCAGGCGGAAGAGAAAACCAAATGGAGGAAAAGAAAATGAGCGTTATTTCAATGAAACAGCTTCTGGAAGCCGGCGTACATTTTGGACACCAGACAAGAAGATGGAACCCCAAGATGGCTCCATACATCTACACGGAGAGAAATGGTATTTACATTATTGATCTTCAGAAATCTGTGGGAAAAGTTGACGAGGCTTACAAGGCAATCGCTGATATCGCCGCTGAGGGCGGCACGATTCTTTTCGTAGGAACCAAGAAGCAGGCTCAGGATGCCATCAAAACGGAGGCAGAGCGCTGCGGTATGTACTATGTAAATGAGAGATGGCTGGGCGGCATGCTCACAAACTTTAAGACCATCCAGTCCAGAGTTGCAAGATTAAAAGCAATCGAGAAGATGTCTGAGGATGGAACTTTTGATGTTCTTCCGAAGAAGGAAGTCATCGCTCTTAAAAAAGAGTGGGAGAAGCTGGAGAGGAACCTTGGCGGTATCAAGGAAATGAAGAAGATTCCGGATGCTATCTTTGTTGTAGATCCCAAGAAGGAAAGAATCTGCGTACAGGAAGCTCATACTCTTGGTATTCCGCTGATCGGTATTGCTGATACAAACTGCGATCCGGAAGAGCTGGATTATGTTATCCCGGGTAATGATGATGCAATCAGAGCCGTTAAACTAATCGTTTCCAAGATGGCTGATGCAGTGATTGAGGCAAATCAGGGTGAAGCGGAAGCAGTTGAAGAGGTTATTCCGGAAGAGGCTGTTGAAGCTTAGGATCCAGTAACTTATATGTAGATTTGATTTTCATAAATCGGAGGAAACAAACATGGCAGCAGTAACAGCCGCAATGGTAAAAGAATTAAGAGAAATGACTGGCGCCGGAATGATGGACTGTAAGAAGGCCCTTGCAGCCACAGAAGGCGATATGGATAAGGCAGTTGAGTTTTTGCGTGAAAAAGGACTTGCAGGCGCAGCGAAAAAGGCTGGTCGTATTGCAGCAGAGGGTATTGTCGTAACTGCTATGACAGAAGATGAAAAGAAGGCAGTTGTTGTAGAGGTAAATGCTGAGACCGATTTCGTTGCCAAGAATGAAAAGTTCCAAAATTACGCAGCAGATGTGGCAGCGCAGGCTCTTACGACAGAGGCCGGTGATATGGATGCATTTATGGCCGAGACATGGGCTAAGGATACTACCTTGACAGTAAAAGAGGCCCTGTCTTCTCAGATTTCCATTATTGGTGAGAACATGAACATTCGCCGTTTCGAGCAGGTGAAGGAGGAGAATGGTTTTGTTGCTTCTTATATTCATGCTGGCGGCAGAATCGGTGTTCTTGTTGATGTGGAGACAGATGTTATCAATGATGCAGTAAAAGAGATGGCTAAGAATGTGGCTATGCAGTGTGCTGCTTTAAAGCCTCAGTATACTTGCCGTGATGAAGTAAGTGCTGAATTCATTGAGCATGAAAAAGGTATCCTGATGGCTCAGATTATGAACGATCCGAAGGAGGCCTCCAAGCCGGAGAAGGTAATCCAGGGTATGATTCAGGGACGTATTAATAAAGAGATGAAAGAGATCTGCCTGCTTGATCAGGTTTATGTAAAGGCTGAAGATGGCAAGCAGTCTGTATCCCAGTATATTGCTGAGGTTGCTAAGGCAAACAACGCAAAGATTGCAATTAAGAAATTCGTTCGCTTTGAGACAGGTGAGGGAATGGAAAAGAAGAATGAGGATTTTGCAGCTGAGGTTGCAAAGCAGATGGGAATGTAAGCCCTGAACCCTGAAAATTTAACATGATATGAAAAAGGCCCCAAAAGCCTTGTAAATTCCCGATTTGTCGGAGAATGCAAGGTGTTTTGGGGCTTTTTGCGTGTTTTTGAAAAAGCCGCAAAATACCGTATAAAACCGTCTGAAATCACTTCAACTTGAGTATTACTCAAACTACTTGTTGAGTAAAATGAGTATCTCGAATCTTTAGCGAAGTTTACTCAAATTATTAAAAGACCACATCGTTACCTTCAAAAAAAGAAAAGGAAGATAAAGGATATGAATGAAGAGAAAATGATTTATTCAAGCATGGAGCATAAGGATTTTTTTGTTCGGTCATTGAAGCGGTGCAGGTATCAGGATGTTTATCATGCTGCGTTGGTGTACTGTCTGGGAATCGACAGGGATACAAGGGATCATGTAAATGAGATTTATGATTTCAAGACCGGATTGGTGAAGACAGAGTGCCTGCATGATGGGTGGCAGACTTCCGGGAGCAGGAAGATTGTCCGAATGGCTTACAACTTATATAACAATGGGACTCCAAGCGTGTTCGATTATGAGGATTTGGAGGAGCAGTTGACGGAATGTGGGCGGTATACGGTGGAGGAACTGTTCTGCTGTGGCTATGCGCCTTATTTCTGGCAGGCGGTGAAGATTCGGTATCCGGAGTATTGCGGGGCAGCTTAAAGAGAAACGATGGACGGAGGAAAAAAGATGGCAAAGGTCATAACCATAGCTTCGCAGAAAGGCGGAGTGGGAAAAAGTACAACTTGTGTGAATCTGGGTATTGGGCTGGCCAGGGAAGGAAAGAGAGTCCTTTTGATTGATGCAGATGCCCAGGGCAGTATGACAGCGTGTCTGGGGATTGCAGAGCCGGATGAACTGGATGTTACATTGGTGAACCTGATGGAGAAGGTGGTCAATGATGAACCGTGGGAGATTGATGAAGGGATTCTGCACCATGAAGAGGGAGTGGATTTTCTTCCAGCTAATATTGAACTGGCAGGTATGGAGACAACCCTGGTGAACATGATGAGCAGGGAGACGATCCTACGGCAGTATATTGACAGGGTTCGGGAACGGTATGATTTTATTTTGCTGGATACCATGCCTTCTCTGGGGATGATAACCATTAATGCTCTGGTGGCGGCGGACAGTGTGCTGATACCGGTGGAGTCGGCTTATTTATCGGTGAAGGGGCTGCAGCAGCTGATCAAGACCATTGGACGGGTGCGGCGGCAGTTGACAGGGACCTGGAGATTGAAGGGATTTTGCTTACCAAGGTGGACCGCAGGACGAATTACGCAAAGGATATCTCTGACCGGCTCCGGGAAGCTTATGGGGACAGGATACATATATTTGAGAATTGTATCCCATTATCTATTAAGGCGGCGGAAACCAGCGCAGAGGGAAAGAGCATTTTTATCCATGCCCCTAAGGGAATCGTGGCGGAAGGGTATGCGGCGCTGACAAAGGAGGTGCTTGGCGGTGGGGAGTCGTAGTGCGGATAAGATTAAGTTCCGTTCCTTTGATGATCTGTTTGGGGAGCAGGAGCCGAAAGGGGGAGAAAAGGAAACAGCGGAAGATCAGGTGGTCAGAATGGCGCTGGCAGAGCTTCATCCGTTTAAGGGACATCCGTTCCGTGTTATGGAAGACGAAGAAATGGTGGAAATGGCGGAGAGTGTGAGGCAGTTTGGCGTTCTGGTGCCTGTAATAGTCCGGCCGGATAAGGGTGGCGGATATGAGATTATTGCGGGGCATAGGAGGAAACGGGCCAGTGAGTTGGCCGGGTGTTCGGATATACCGGTGATTGTTCGGGATTTGACGGATGATGAGTCGGTTATCGCTATGGTGGATTCTAATATTCAGAGGCTGAATATTCTTCCTTCGGAGAAGGCAAGGGCTTACCGGATGAAAATGGAGGCTATGGAACATCAGGGGGTGAAGGGAGGACAGCATACAGCGGCGGTATTGGGGGAGGCCTCTGGGGAGAGTGCCAGGACCGTTCATAGGTATATCCGGCTTACTTATTTAGTGCCGGAATTGCTGGAACTGGTGGATCAGAAGCGGATTCCTGTTGTTGTGGGTGAAAGCCTTTCTTTTTTGAAGGAAGGGGAGCAGGAACTGGTGAGGGATTATGTGGTGCAGAGGAATGTGTTTCCGTCAAAGGGGGAAGCGGAATTGCTGCGGGTGGAAAGTGGTAAGGGGGAGTTGAGTGATGAGAAGGTTCGGGAGATTTTGTGCAGGAATGGGAAAGCATTAGGGATAACCATTTCGGCAAAGCGGATTCGGGATTATTTTCCGGAGAATTATACGAAGGAGGAGATTGAGAAGGTCGTTTACAGCCTTTTGGATTCCTGGAGGGCAAAGGGAAGTGGGTAGTGGGTAGAAAGAATAGTGATGCCTTTGTGCCACTGTGGCAGAAAGCAGGGATGAGAGTCCTTGTGCCATGGTGGCACAAAGTATATTTAGAAGCCTTGTGCCATGGTGGTATAAAGTATGGATGGGAGCCTTGTGCCATGATGGCAGAAGGTATGAATAGGAACCTTGTGCCACTGTGGCAGAAAGTGAGAGTGGAAGCCTTGTGCCACGATGGCAGAAAGTAAAAAGTAGGAGTCTTTATGCCATGATGGCAGAAAGCATGAGTAGAGTGGAGTTCCTTGTGTCACAGTGGCATAAAGCATAAATTGGAGCTTTTATGCCATGGTGGCATAAAGTATAATTATGAGCTTTGTGTCGTCATAATAGAAACCTATGGAAGAATTTTTTGCGTTGGCGCAAGAGGATAGTAGAGGAAAAAAGGGATAAAACAGCAAAAATATTTTATAGTGTTTTCTGGTGATTCCAGGTAGGATGGTTCATTCTCCAAAGCAAATTTTGAAACTTAACAGAGCAATTTGTTTGATTTTTTAATTTGATTTGGAGGATTATTATGGGTAAGAGTGGAGTTATTACGGAGAAGAGCAAAGAAAATAAAGCGTATCATAATGTGATTGTGCTGTTTAAGATTTATCGTTCAGTTTCCTGGCGTATGCAGGTACAGATCGGGCAGGTGAAGCACCGTTTTCGGAAAGAGTATGGAACGGATGTGGACAGCTTTCTGGAATCTATTTATCAGGCAGGAATGGACTTGAATGATGATGAGGCGAATATTAAGCCAAGGGTGGAAGCGATCAGCAGCTCCAATAAGTTTTTGAAACTGATTGATGAATCAGTGGAACTGATGAGATTGTATCATCCCCAGGGAGAGAGGTATTACTGGGTTTTGTATTATACCTATATGACACCGCACCAGCTGAGTAATATTTCGGAGATTATGGAGAAACTGGAGCCACATTTGTCTCAGGGAGTAGGGATTAACCGGAGTACTTATTTCCGGTGGAGGGATAGCGCTCTGAAGGCAGTGGAGGGGATTTTATGGGGGTATGAGGAGGAAAGCAGGAGACTGTTGGAGCATTACCGGGATACGTGGAGGGAAGATATTTAGTAGGAGGAAGTAAAGGTTTATTATATGGAATCATAATTAGCAAAATTAGGTAAAAACATTGGTATTTAGATACCATTCAGGGGAGATTAAAGTAATGCTTGCTTTCATCTCCCTTTATGTTTTAGTGTTCAGATGATGGTAGGGGGATAGAGAACACTGGCCCATTGACTTGTAGGATTTCATTTAGAATTATTTTGTCATATAATAGAAGGAATTTCTATGAGGAGGGTGATTACCATGAATATGATAAAAGAATTGGAACAGTATTTGGAATTTTGCAAATATCGTAAGGAATTGAATAGAAACACATTAAAGGCTTATAGGATTGATTTGGAGCAATATTTATCTTTTATTAAGAAAGATTTCCTTTTAAAAGCAAGAATTGAGGAATATATAACAGAATTGCATAAAAAGTATAAACAAAAGACGGTAAAAAGAAAAATTGCCAGTATTAAGGCATTTTATAGATATCTTGAAGAAGAAGAACGATTGGAAGGCAGTAATCCGTTTACCAAGATCAGGGTAAAGTTTAAGGAGGCAGAGAGTTTACCCCGGATTATTCCCAGAAATGACATTGAAAGGCTGTTAAATTATATGTATGACGTTATGAAGCAGTCGGGGCAGGAGGCAACTATTTATCGGGATTTATCTGTCATAGAAATGTTTTTTGCAACCGGAGCCAGGGTGTATGAAATTTCCAATTTGAAAATACAAGATATTGATCTGGATAATGGTATTATTAAATTATTTGGCAAAGGCAGTAAAGAACGGTACGTGCAGATTGGGAGTCCGGAAGTCTTGGAGGTGGTGAAAGAATATTATAGGCTGAATCAGCAGGAAATAGATAAAAGCGGGTTTTTCTTTGTAAATCGGCAGGGAAAACGTTTTTCTGAACAGTCAATTCGGCGCATGATTCGGAAATATTCATGTCAGGCAGGTATTTCTATTCATATTACGCCCCATATGTTCCGCCATTCTGTTGCAACATATCTGCTGGAGGAGGGCGTTGATATCATGTATATACAGAAGATTTTAGGTCATAGCTCCATAAAGACGACACAAATCTATTTGCATATAGCCTCTAAAAAGCAGATGGAGATTTTAAAAGAGAGGCATCCAAGGAATCAAATGAGGATTCAACGAGCGGCATAGAGGAGAATGGTATAGAATTAGGGAGAGGCTGGCTCCAAATTAAGGGGGTGGTCTGATTGTGGTAGAGAAGTTTATAAAAATTGGTAGAATATGGAAAAAAGGGCTTCACCATTTGAGGGAAATGGGGTATAATAAGTAAAAATATATGGAAATTTGTTGAGGATAATACATAGTTATCCGACATATTGCTATAAAAGATGATTGAGGTTTCGCAGA
>CAJUIP010000023.1:0-61110 GCA_910586315.1 uncultured Lachnospiraceae bacterium
AAGGAGGGCTGAGCCATATGGATATTTTGGGACTTATTGCGGTGTTAAGTTTCGGCTTGACCTGCTTTGGTATCGGATATACATTCGGTAAAGATAGTAACAAGCCACAGAAATAGCCGCCCTCCCGTGACAAGGTAAGCGGCTATAGCTGTAAACTTATGAATCGGGCTAACCGTCTATCGGTAGCTCCCGTGGGGCGTCTGTTACCAGCAGGCGCCTCTCTTTATCTAAAGAATAGCACAATCTGCGGGAAAGTTCAAGAATTTTCTTCTGTCGGCGGTGCCGCTCGCCGGAACTGATTGAGCCGATTTGCCAGCTGCTGATCCTTGTCCGGGTAAAGGTGGGAATAGGTATCCAGTGTGGTCTTCACGGATTCATGCCCCAGCCGGTCCGCAATCTCCAATGGGGCAAAACCCATTTCAATCAGCATACTGGCATGTGAGTGCCTCAGATCGTGGACTCTTATAATTGGCAGCCCCACTTTGGCGGCGATCCGCTTTATCTCTTTATCCAGGGCAGATTTTGTGAAATAGAATATCCGGTCCCCCTGTTCAATCCCATAGAGCTTTGCCATGTATTCCTGAATATCATCGTATAGAAAATCGGGTATGGATATACACCTTTTAGCCTTGGGCGTTTTCGGCTCCAGGAATAATTCTTCCCCATTTACTTTTGCATAATTTTTATTGATATCAATCCGTTTTGAAGGGAGGATGTCTGCAGGGGTAAGGGCCAGCAGCTCCCCGGACCGCATCCCGGTGTAAAAGAGCACATCAAAGGCCAGCTTTACAGAGGATTTTTGTATGGCGGCGGAGAACTGCTCATACTGCGCCTGTGTCCATATATTCATTTCCTCGGCTCGGCTCTTCCCCATGCTGCCGGCGGCCCGACATGGATTAGCAGAGAGCCGGTAATGGGCCACGGCATAATTCATGATGGCGGACAGCTGATTGTTAACGGTTTTGAGATATGTCTGGGAAAAAGGGTTCCCGGCTTCATCCCGGTAGGATATCAATTCGTTCTGCCATTTTCGGACCTTGATGGTGTCAATATCGCATACCTTCAGATTCCCGAAGTAGGGGAGCAGCTTTCCTTTTATGATGAACCGCTTATTTTCCATTGTGGTAGGCTTCAACCGGTGCGACATGTCCTCCAGATAGTTCTCCACCAGGGAGGAAAAGAGGATATCGCTGGTATTGTTCTGCTGATCCAGAAATGAGCGCTCATACTCTTTGGCCTCGCGCTGCGTCTTAAAGCCCCGTTTGCAGATATGCTTCTTTTCGCCGGTCCAGTCCGTGAAGTAGAAGTTGGCATACCAGCGTGTGGTCTTTCCGTCTTTTAAGGTATACTTGTAGGCCGGCACGGCAGCTTCCTCCTTCCTGGGAAAAGTACCTACATATCAATCTATCAGTTTTTTCAATTCCTCTATATCATCCTGAATTTTAGAATATGTTTCATCGGAGCCTTTGAAATTATCATCTATAAGGTGGATTGACAATCCCATGATAGCAGTGTGAATATTAGAATCCGGAAAATAATTCGGATCCTCCGTGGAAAGATCGCTCACGTATTCCATATCTGATTGTAAGTCATCTATTATTTCTTTAGCTTCCTTATAGTCGAGTTCATAGGATAGATATTTCTCTGCTGTTTCGATTGCTTTATTCGCACATGAAACGGCTTTGTCGCTGGGAACACTATCTTTTTTTGAAGATCCACATGCAGCTAAGAAAAGCATAGTAAAACAAAGCAGTATAAAGGTATATTTTTTCAATGTGTCCACTTCCCCTCTAAGCACAGTTTTCGTATACGTGAATTTCTATTTTTTTTAAGCCCCGATGCCTCCGGTACCACTCGAAGGACGGGATTTTTTTTCTTCATCGGCGTATCTTCCGTATTCGCCAGCTGCAACTGCCGAGATACCTTCTACGCACAAAACACCTGCCTTTGCTAAGAGATATTTTTTACATTCATCATCGCAGCGGTTGAATAGCTGAAGGAGCTTTTTTTCATCTTCCGAGATGCTCTTCCGATTTGATATATTTAAAAGATAATCTGCGGACACATCCAATGAACCGGCGATTTTGATTAAATCCTCAAGTGATGGTATTTTATTTCCGAATAGATATAGGTCAACATCTTCTGGATGGAACCCAGTCATTTCGGAAAACTGTTTAGATGAGATATTCTTTTCCCGTAAAATATCTTGCAGTCTACATTTAAACTCATAACCGAATTCTGGAGCATTCATTGTATAATTTGCATAATCAATAACCTCAGATTCATTTCCGAGAATATAACCGACAGGAACCATAAACAGTGAAGCAAGTTTGTTTAGTGTTTCTATATCAGGCTCTCTTTTTTCTATCTCATATAAAGATAGGGCAGAACGACTGATGCCTATAGATCGCGCAAGTTCGGCTTGTGTTAGCCCTTGTCTTTTTCTGAGTTCTACAATACGTTTTCCAAACATAGATAACCTCCTTCGGTACAATTGTACTCTACAAAATGAAGCAAAGCAATGACAAAAGCAAAATGTTTCAGAAAGTAGCAAAAAGTTGTTGACAAAATGAAGCACATATGCTAATGTTTTGATATGCTTCATAATGAAGCAAAAACAAAGGAGGTGCTACATGAAAAGAGAGGAGCTAATCAAAGTTCGCAAGAGCCTTGGATTGACGCAAGCAGATATGGCAGCAGCAGCTGGTGTTCACAGAAGCTACTATGGGCTTATAGAAAATGGAAATCGGAATCCCACGCTTAAAATTGCTGCTAAAATTGCCACGGCTCTTAATTCAAGCATTGAACAGCTATTCCCCGATGAAATTTTTTTTGCCAACAAATGCTACGAAATGAAGCTGTAAACCATATATATGATTGTATCAATGGGAGGTGAAAAAGAAAATGGCAAATATAGCAGCAAAAACGAGCTCCAACGTATTCTATAAGGCCCGTTGCGCAGCGTCAGCACACAATGAGCAATTAAGCAGCAGAGAAGGGGCAGCGGACATAATGTCCATTGACCGGGGACGCCTTTATAGGATTGAAAGCGGGATAGCCAATCCCTATCCTGAAGAAATACGTCTTATGGCGGATTTGTATAATGCGCCAGAACTGGAAAACTATTACTGTACGAATATCTGCCCTCTCGGCGGGGAAATGCCCAAAGCCGATCTGGCAGATCTCGACAGGATCTCAATCAGGGCACTTTCTACATTTCGGAAAATCGGAGAAACGAAGGAACTGTTACTGGATATCACAGAGGATGGTGTTATTTCCGAGGATGAAAAAGGAGATTTGAATAAGGTGCTGGAAAATTTGGAGGAGCTGGAGCAGATAGCGCAGAGCCTCAAACTGTGGGTAAAGAAAAATCTGTAATGTCTTGCCTACAATATGCGGACATTTGACAGCAACTGCTGACAAGTGCGTCCGTAATCCAATCCGAATCCAAATCCAAATCGGAATCCAATGCAGGTAGGCAGTGGGAGGTGGAAAGTTGTATTTAGCACAAAACTTGAGGTATCTGCGAGAGCAGAAAGGGCTGAGCCAGCGTGAATTCTCTGAAATTTTTGGTTTAAGCAGTAGCGCAGTGACTATGTGGGAGCGGGAACAAAGGAAACCAGATATTGAAATGATTGTCCGGCTATCTGAGTATTTCGATGTAACGCTGGATGAATTGGTTCTGAAAGAGTTAAAGCCGCCATTGCCGCTTTATGCTTTAAATATAAAGTATTTGCGGAAGAAGAAGGAGATAACGCAGGAAGATATGGCAGTTTTCCTTGGATTTAGTGGAAAAAGCAGTCTATGCGCTGTAGAAACCGGGAAAATCGGGATCTCCATAGAGAACCTGGAAAAACTCGCTGATTTCTTCGGTGTAACACTGGATCAGATGGTAAAGCATGATTTATCAAAGGAGGGTGTGTGACCGTGGCAAAAGCATGGTTGGAAGATAAGGCAACATGGCTGTTCGACCTGGCGCATGACGATCTGGACGAGGACGCCATCGTAAAAGGGTTTTTGAAACATTATGCACTGCAAGGGCAGGGAATGGGTGATGTGCAGCGGGATATGCACTTTCACACACACTATGGAGACTTTTACCTGAAAGCTGCCATGGCTTATCTGCGGAGAGCACTGGAGGTGCAGATCGAGGCGCCGCCCCGCTCGGAGATGCGGACGCTGGATGAAGTGCAGGGAATTGTTGATGCTGTCCGCGCGGGCATCCCGGTCCAGGTTGATTACTACGATCCGGAAATTGATGATAATCCGTATGTTGTCCGTGCGACATGGTAGGAAGGAGGGATTGCATGGGAGCATTGGCAGCGGCGCCGGGCGTGATCTCTTCCCCCGGGAAATACTATTGTGGGGTTGCAGAGGTTATGGAGTATCTCGGCTGCAAAGAAAATAAAGCCTATGAGCTGATAAGAGAGCTCAGGGAGGAACTCATAGAAGCTGGCAAGCTGACGCCGGCGTATCCGCAGGGAAAAGTACCGCGAAAGTATTTTATGGAGCGGTGCATGATTGAAGAATAGGAGGTGTGTCATGGCATTTTACAAAATTTGTCCGGATTGCGGAGCCTCGTTAGATCCGGGCGAAAAGTGCGATTGTCGGGAGGAAGCGGAAAGGAAGCAGGAGTTTTTCAGCCGGCACTTGAAAATGGAACCGAAAGCGAGGCAGCTTGCTTTTGTGTTCGACAGCGGGGAGGTTCGGTGTGAAAGCAAAAGTTGTTGTTAGCCTGGGTACGGTGGTAGGGTTGGCGGTGTTGTCTGCAGCGGCATTTATAAGTACGGCAGGCACGGCCGGCGCAAGTCCGGCAGTAGGGCAGAGGGAGGAACTGCAAGCTGTGATCTGTCAGGAGGAGCCGGCGATCAAAGAAAAGGAGGGGCGATTATCAGTTGAAACGGTCTCATTGCCTGAGGCAGCAGAGGAACCGCCACAAACGGAAAGCGGGAGCCTGAGCCCGGAGGATTCTTATCTTCTCGCCAAAATCGCTATGGCAGAGGCGGAAAGTGAGGATACGGAGGGGAAGGCGCTGGTCATGCTGGTGGTTCTAAACCGTGTGAAAGCCGGTGGATTTCCTGATTCTGTAGAAGAAGTGATCTATCAGGCAAGGCAGTTCAGCCCCGTTGCCAGCGGAAGGTTTGAC
The DNA here is from genome assembly GCA_910586315.1 of uncultured Lachnospiraceae bacterium. GTDB lineage: Bacteria > Bacillota > Clostridia > Lachnospirales > Lachnospiraceae > CANRXD01. The sequence continues at coordinate 5,147 of CAJUIP010000023.1, forward strand.
AGGGTGGAGCCGGATGCCGATTGCTGGCTGGCTCTTTCCCTGATTGAAGTGGATGGATGGGATGAAAGCATGGGCGCCACCTACTTTGAGAGTGAAAGCGAATCCACCTGGCATGAGGAACATCTGGAGTTTCTTTTCCAGCATGGCAATCATTATTTTTACACGGATAAGGAGGGCGGGAGATGAGCGGGTGGAAGTGGATCAGGCGGCTTGCCGTTGTGGCAGTTTATGTTGTGGCAGTTACATACATGGCCGGGAAATGGGCTATACGCTATGCCTATCTGGAGCGTGGCTATGATGCTATCGGAGGGGAGTACTTTTTTATCCCTATGATGGCCTGGGCAGCTTATAAGCTGATTAATATATTTTTGAATGTTTTGGAGGATGAAATGTATGCAGAAACAGGAAGTGAAAAGACAGGAGGTAGAGGAACTGCTGGGCTTCGCAATAACAGATGAACAGCTTCAGGAGGCTTTGGAATGCGCCCGGCGCAAGCAGGAGTATATCTATCAGCGGGAACGGAGGCCGGTGGTGTTGCAGCACTGGTATCTGGTAAAGCTGACGGAAGAGTATGTGCGGAGCCTTGCGTTCTCAAAATTCACGATGGATCTGTGCAGGGCGCTGCGCGACATGGAAAAAGAGCACTCGGCAAGTTGCCAGAGCGCCCCTACGGATAACCATATTGTAGCAGTTCCTGCCGGATAAAGCAAGCGGAATTTTTCAATATGGTAAAGAGGACAATGAAAATGGCTATAAACATGCAGAATATGGGGAAAAGAGCACTCGGCAGATTGTCGGGGCGGCTTCTACGGAAAACCATATCAGGGCATGATTTAGCAAATAAATCAATGACGATATGGAGGAAAATCTATGGACAATTCTTATGCATTGACTGAAATCCAGTCAAAATACCAGAACTGCAATCTGCTGATACCGGCAGCTACATCAGTGCAGATCAATCCCTTTTACAAATGTACGGTCATGGAGGTTGTGGCCGACACCTCTGAGAACTCTGGCGATATTTTTAAGGTCGGAAATATCAAGACCGGGGAGGATCGGAACGGAAAAGCAATCTATGCAGACGTTTTCTCCCCGGCAAAGCCGCTCCTGATGAAGCTTGCGACTGCGGCGGGCGTCCAGTTCCATCCGGAGTACACAACGGTCTTTCGGGAAAATGCAAATACTTATGTCGGCAAGGCATATGGAGCACTCCGGCTCCCGGACGGGACTTTCAAGACACACGCAGAAACGAAGCGGATCTGTCTGGATGATGAAGAATCCAAATACCGCCTCGAATTCATGGATAAATCCATTATGGGGATCCATGACTGGAGAGCGGCAAAGGCCGCAGCGGATATGTTCAAAGGAGAATGGCGGGAGGATCCGGAGAAGCGGGACAAATGGAACAAACCGGAAAAGTATTATGTGATTGCAGACTGTGACCGGGAAAAATACATTGAGCGTTCCATTCTGGTAAACATGACGCTTCTCAGGAAAACGGCATCTGAAAAGGCACAGACGGGGGCAATCCTGCGGGTTATCCGGGCTTTGCTGGGAATCAAAGGTACATACCAGCTGAACGAATTGAAAAAGCCGTTTGCGGTTCCCACTGTCACATTCTCGCCGGATTACTCGGATGCCACTGTGCGGCAGGCAATGTTGCAGCAGGGAATGAATTCTATGGGGAATATGTTCGGCGCGGCAGCAGCGCCGCCGGCAATCAGCTCTATGGGGATTTTCGAGGACGCTGTCCATGAGGCTTTTGATCCGGAGGAAAATCTGAGCAATCCGGCTTTTACATCGGAGCAGAGTACAGAAGATGATGATATTCAGGAGCAATACCGGCAGGCACCGCCACAGGAGACCTCAGAACGCCGGGAGCCGCCGGCCCAGCAGACAGAGACGCCCCGCGAAGAATCCAGCGGATATTTCTGTGATGAATGCGGAGCGGAGATCAACGAAAGGGTGTATGGGTATTCCCTTAATAAATTTGGGAGGCCGCTTTGCATGAAGTGCCAGAAGGGAGCGGGGAAGTGATGAAGCTGATTAAAATTTCACCGGATCTTGAGTTGACAGTGCATGAATTCCCTTCCGGGGGATATGCGGAAGAGAACAGGTTTCTGCGGGAACTGATCGGGAACCATTGCGATATCTATGAGCATATCATGCCGAGCAGATTGTATACAGAGCTGCATATGAAAAACCGCCCGACAAAAGTGCCGGGGCAGTGTGTAAGCATGCTGATTGACGAGGAGGGGTTGTTAAAGGAAAACGAGCCGAATCCGGTCGGCAGTTATCTCTATGAAACTGACAGGCACGGCCATCCGATCATGGGGAACATTCTCTTTGTCGGAGAGGAATGGGGCAGTGACGGGATAAATTTCTGCGGCATTGAGGATTCCGTTTTTGAAAATCTGAAGCTGCAGCTGGCTCATATGATCGAGGTAATGAAAGAGATAAAGGAGGTGTTTAGCTTATGAAAATATTACATACGGCAGACTGGCATTTCGGGACGTTCCGAAGCCCGGTCAGGGATGGGGTAAATCTCCGCACAGAGGATACGAAACGCTGCATGGATGAACTGATAAGAGTGGCAAAGGAGGAACATCCGGATTTCTCTCTGGTTTCCGGTGATGTGTTCCACGTTGGCCGGCTCTGGTCTGACAGATGCTGTGAAGAGATCATTATGGCAATCCACTATATCAAGGAGCTTGCGGCTGTTTCTAATGAGGTAGTGGTCATGCGCGGTACGCCGAACCATGACGGAGCAGGACAGTTTAATGTCCTCTCCGAAATGTTCAAGGACGTTCTGAATGTGCATATTGTCACCACGCCGGAGGTCCTTGCATTTGAGGATGCTGACATAGCGGTTCTACCGGGATTTGACAGGGGAGTTTACCGGGCAAAGTTCCCTGGCCTCTCCAGCGAGGAAGAAAATGAGGTGTTCACGCAGGAACTCTCCAATATCGTTACCGGAATGCGGGCCCGGTGCAGACCTGGTAAGAAAAAAATCCTTATGGCGCATTATACCGTCCCTGGATGCAATACGGAAAGCGGGCAGACGATGATGCTGACACAGTTTGAGCCGATCATCCCCCAGGAAGCTCTGCTGGCGGCGGGGTATGACCTGGTAGCCTTGGGACATATCCACAGACCGCAGAACCTGATGAACCAGTATTGGTTTTACTCCGGCGCCATAAATGCCATGAATTTCAATGACGAAGGACAGGAGCGGGGATTCTGGATCCACACGGATATGCCGTTTGGGGGATGGGACAGCCGGTTTTTCAAGACACCAATCAGGGAATTCATCACTTTTGATTTTACTGACACGGATATCACAGCGATCAATCTCGGAGACATGGATGATGTGGCATACAATTACTGGCAGTACAATGGGGCCGTGAAAGATAAGATTGTCCGGATCCATTATAGCTGCTCTGCGGAGAACAGCAAAGCGCTGAATAAGGCGCTGATAGAGAGGACGCTGCTTGAAGACGGGGCTTTCATGGTATGGGAGATCCTCCCGGACAAAATAGATGAATTTGCAAACCGGACAGAGCTGGCCGGAGCCACGGATCCGGAAGCCAATCTTATCAAATATCTTGAAGAGAAGCAGATAGAGCCGGAAAGGGTGCAGGAGCTTGTGCTGAAAGCAAGGCCTATTATCGCAGAGGCAGAGGCAAATATGCCAACGGCGGCCAATACCGGGATATTTGAACCGGTGGAGATTTCGGTCAAGAATTACCGTAACTATGAGGATGAAACCTTTAATTTTGAGGATATCACATTCTGCACCATCAATGGGCAGAACGGGGCCGGGAAGAGCAGCCTGTTCATGGACGCCATAATTGACTGCCTTTATGAGCAGCCGAGGGAGGGCATCATCAAGGACGATACCGGGAGATCCCCCTGGCTGCGGAATGATGAATCGGTCCGGTCTGGCGCCATTATGTTCACATTCCGTATCGGGGAAAAGAAATATCGGGTGACAAGGACCAGGGCCCGCTCCGGGAAAGTAACGCTGAACATTGCGTGTTTCATGGAAGGGGAATGGAAAGACTGCTCAAAGGAAAGGGCAAACGATACCCAGCAGGAGATATTGAATATCATTGGCATGGATAGCTTCACGTTCAAGTCCTGTGCACTGATCATGCAGGATCAGTATGGGCTCTTTCTGCAGGCCAAGCCGGAGGAACGGGTGGAAGTCCTCGGAACGCTTCTCGGCCTGGGCGTTTATCAGGTCATGGAGAGGATTGCCCAGGATAAGGCAAAAGTATATGGGGCAAAGAACCGCGAGCTGAAGCAGGAGGTCGAGATCCATAGGAGCACGATATCCGGCTTTGGAAATCCGGATGAAGAGCTGGAGAACTGCCGGACGGAACTGGCGGGATATGAGAGCAGCTTGCAGGCGAAGACCGCAGAGCGGGATAAAAATAAGCTTCTCCTGACAAACCAACAGGAAGCCGCAGAAAGGAGGACAAAGCTGTTGGCATCTATTACCACTCTGCAGAGTAAAAAGGCTGCTACAGGCCAAAATAGAGCCACTCAGCAGGCGATTATAGACAGTTGTTCGGTTATTCTTGACAGCCGGCAGGAGATTGAGGGGAAGGTCGCAGAGTATAACGCCCTCATGGAGCGTGAAAGAAATCTGGCCAGTGAATCTGCGCTGTATTCTGCAAAGAAGCGGGAGGCGGAAGGCTTTGCAAGGCAGGCTGCATCGGAGCAGGAGGCTATTGATGCTTTCAAAGCGAGGATGAAGCAAAAAGAAAATGAACTGTCATGGGCCCAGCCATCGGATCAGGATGCTGTCATCAAAGAAAACGCCGCGGAGTATGAACGGCAGAAGAAGTTGCTGGATGAGGCATATGAACAGGAAAGGGCATACCGGGCGGTGGAGAAACAGCTGACGCAGGCAAGGTACGATTTACAGCAGATCACCACACGGCATGATTCGGACATAAAGCGTCTGCAGTTCGGAGAGGACGGACTGAAAAAGAAAGCGGAACTGCTCTCTAATGTGGAATGCGTGGATATATCCCAGGCTAAATGTGGATTTCTGGCGGATGCGATTTCCGCAAAACAGGCACTGGATGATTACCCTGGGCGCTATGCAGAGCTGGAGAGAGCCTATGGGGAGCAGGCGGCGCCCCTCAATCAGCGGGTTGCCGAGTTAGAAGAGCAGCTGGCCGGACTGCCCTTTGATGCCGGGAGAGTGGCGGCAGTATCGAAGAGGATAGCCGAGTTGAAGCCCTACATAACAAAGCTTGAAGCCATCAACCAACGGGAAGGCAAGATTGCCCTGTTGGAAGCCGATATACAGCATTTGCAGTCAAATATACTCGGGGCAGAAAAAAGGCTTGCAGAGGCCAAATTAAAGGGCACAGAGGCCGAGCGGGAGCGCGACCGGTACGCCAAGGTATCGGAGGAACATGCACAGGTGCTGAGTGCGATCACAGCGCTCGGTCCGTGGATTGAAAAAGAAAAGCAGCTTCCGGTGGCAGAGGAAAGAAAGACCACGGCAATGGGCCGGGTGCTTGAACTGGCGGCAGAAATGGCAGAGATCGAGGCGGAAATCAGTGAAAAACAGGCTGAGGCAGACAAAGAGGCGCAAGCCATGAGCGGCATAGAGGAACTTGTCGGCATTGTTGCCAGCATGAATGTGGAAGTGGATTCCATCAATGCCCTAGTACGGGAAAAGCAGATGAAGATCGGAGCTCTGCAGCAGAAATCAGATCAAATCTCCAAACTGAAAAAGGAGATTGTGGCTTTGCAGGAAAAGCAGACGGAATACGCAAAAGAAACGGCAGATTATGACGCCCTGAAAGTTGCATTTAGCCAGAGCGGTGTCCCCCATCAGATTATCCGCTCCATTATCCCGCAACTCACGGCCACATCCAATTCTATTTTGGGACAGATGACCGGCGGGAAAATGGGCGTGGAGTTCCGGCTGGAAAGGATGCAGAAAAACGGAAAGGAAAAGGTTTCTCTGGATATTTTCATTGAGGAATATGGGAAATCCGTACTGCCGTATCTGTCGAAGTCAGGAGGTGAAAAGGTAAAATCCTCTCTCTCAGTTATCCTTGCCCTTGCGGAGATCAAGTCATCATCTGCCGGGATCCAGCTGGGGATGCTCTTTATTGACGAACCTCCGTTTTTGGACGGGGACGGTATTCAGGCATACTGTGACGCACTGGAAACCATCCAGGGCCGGTACAGAAACATTAAAATCATGGCAATCACGCACGATCCTACCATGAAAGCCAGGTTCCCCCAGAATTTGGATGTCGTAAAGACTGAGAGGGGCAGCAAGGTTATTTATTAAAAATTGGCCGGAGGGCGGAAACGCTCTCCGGGAATGAAAGGAGTGGTGGGATGCCAAACAGGATATTGAAAGAGAGCATTTGCAGAAGCGAAGAAATAGATTCCTTATCCTGGTTTGAAGAAGTTCTGTTCTATAGGCTGATCGTGATCTGTGATGATTTTGGGAGATATGACGGCAGGGCAAAGATAATCAAGGGTTCATGCTTTCCCTTAAAGGATGTTACGGAAAAAGATATTGATAAGGCGCTTGATAAGTTGTCGGCGGTAGGCTTGGTCCGAGTGTATAAGGCACAGGGAAGACCGTACCTGCAATTGGTAACTTGGGCGGAACATCAGAGGATCCGTAACCAGAAAAGTAAATATCCGGGGTACACATGCGATTGCGAACTTTTGCTGTCAAATGACAGCAAAGGACAGCAAAAGGAAGCATCGGACAACAAATGCGTCCGTAATCCAATCCAATCGGAATCCAAATCCGAATCGGAATCCAAATCCGAATCGGAATCCAATGCGGATATATGCTCCGAGCAGAAAGCAGCTGCGGAGCCGCCGGTAATCGCGCTCCCCTTGAATACCGGGGAGGAATACTCCGTCACACAGGAAGAGGTGGCGGGGTGGATGGAACTTTATCCGGCTGTTGATGTCATGCAATGTCTGCGGAACATGAAAGGCTGGCTGATGTCTAATCCGGCAAAAAGAAAAACGGCACGGGGAATCACGCGCTTTATAACAACATGGCTGCAAAAAGAACAGGATCGGGGAGGGACGCAGGGATATAGGCCCATAGCGAACCGGGAACCGGCCGGCGCTTCCAGAGTGGAGCAATTTGCAGCGGGAGCAAGGGAGTGGGCGAATAATGGATAAACAGCAGTTTGCGACAATCTCCATTGGAATCAAAGCCGCCTATCCGGCCTCGAAGATACTGGAAGATACGGCCTCTATGGATTTCTGGTACATGATGTTGAAAGACATTCCGTATGAGGTAGCTGAAAATGCCGTTATGGAGCATATATGCACCAATGTATTTCCCCCGAACATAGCGGAAATCCGGAAGCTGTGCATGGAGCGGTGCAGACAGCCGGTGCCGAGCTTTGACGAAGCGTGGGGCGTGGTGCAGAAAGCGATATCCAGATATGGCCGGGAGCGTCCACAGGAAGCATTTGAAACCATGGATGAGCTTACCAGGACGATAGTGAAAAATCTCGGATGGACCAGGCTGTGCTGCAGTGAAAATATGACAGCTGATAGAGCGAATTTCAGGGAAGCGTATGAAGCCAGGGCTGATAATTTGCAGAATAGCCGCCAGCTGCCGGAGTTCGTGGCAAAGGGGAAGGCGATGCTGCAAGAGCAGTATATTCCGGCCATTGAAGAGAAACCGGCACCGAGGATTGAGACCGCAGAGAGACCGCCGGATCCAAGGGCAGAACTTACACAGGAGCAGATGGAGGAACGGGCAAGGAAATTTGAGGAGGCGAGAAGGAGGATTTTAAGTGGCTAAAGCAAAGCGGAGTGAAATCATACAGGGTACCGAAAAGGAATTCCTTGATGTGTTCAACCGGCTCTGCTATTCCAGAAGCTCTTGGCAGGTATGGGCTGACTTGATAAGCGCAATCGCATGTACCTTGAGCAATGTGACAGATCGGACGCAGAAGCATTTTGAGGCGAGGGAAAAGGAATATGCCCAGTGTATAGAGAGGCTCGGCTCGGTGGAGATAGCAGCGGAGATACTCAATATCATCGTCATGGCTCTGGAAAATGAACCGGAACAGGACTTCCTCGGAAAAATGTATATGAATCTGAACCTGGGGAACCACTGGAAAGGCCAGTTTTTCACCCCATATAACATATGCAAAATGATGTCGCAGATGACGGTGGGGACCGTTGACAGGCAGATTGAAGAACAGGGCTACATATCCATTTGTGATCCGGCCTGCGGCGCAGGGGCAACACTGATAGCGGCTGCAAATACCCTGAAAAGATCTAAATACAATTTTCAGAACCATGTGCTTTTCGTGGGGCAGGACGTGGATCGGGTGGTGGCTCAGATGTGCTATATCCAGCTTTCGCTTCTGGGATGCGCCGGTTATATCTGCGTAGGGAATACGATTACCAACCCTTTGACCGGCCCGGTATTATTCCCCAGGGAAAACGAGGGGCAGGAAATGTGGTATATGCCAATGTTCCAGTCGGATGTGTGGCAGTGGCGAAAGATATTTCATTCGCTGGGGAGTATGGGTGGAACCGTAACCACCGAAAAAACAGTGGAAAAAGAGCACTTTTATATGTTTTTCGATTTTGAAGAAAAGGAGGCGCAGTATGGAAATCAAAGGATTTGATGGGAATCTGTCGGAAGAGAGCAAAAAGGCTCTGCAGTCGGAAACATGGCAGAAAGTCAGGGATAGCATGAAAGAGAAAAAAGAGGTTAAGCACTTCACGGCTGAATGCACAGCGGAAAATGCCTATGGAGCGATCTGGAACCAGGTTGTAAATGAGTATCTGAAAAGCGGATATAATGCCGAGGATAAAAGTCCTGATATTGTCGTGATGGGCGAGACGTACAAGACATTGAAGCGCCCGGAGGTAACGGTCTTTTATGACGCTGCCGGGGACACTCTCTTTGACGTGACAAATGAGAGGCTTGAAAAGGAATATGAGTGGCTGATGAACAGCGGTGCCGAGGATACGGCGGAGAATATGAATACCAGGGAGGATGATGATGCGGATGGGAAAAGCGATTTGGTTGTGGAACAGACGGAGGAAGATCCGGAAGCTGGCAAGGCTCCGCAGGCGGAGCAAACGGAGGAGGATGAAAACAATGCGGATAATGGGGCAGATGATGATGTGATTCCTATGGGAACAGCATCTTTGAAGGAAATTGTTACAGGATTGCCGGCACCGACCGCAGAGGAAATTGCAGCTGCTAAAGAGGAAAATGCTAAGTCTATCAAGCAAAGGGCTGAGGAAAAACTGAAAAAGGAGCTGGCGGCGGCCAAAGACAAATTATTTGCGGATCCGATTATCAGCTATCTTCTGAAGCGGTGTGAAGAGGATGAAGGGATGGCGGAGGATGTGGCGCAGGATCATAAGACCTGGCAAAAGTGTTTTGAATATATCTATCGCCAGGCCAGACAACAGGCGCATGGGAATTGTGCTGCTGTCCGTGATGATGTGGTATATGAATGGGCCGAGGACTATTACCACAAGGATGATAAGGCTGAGGAAGAGAAGAAAGCCAAAAAGGCAGCCGAGGACAAGGCCAAAAAGACCGCTACTGAAAAAGCTAAAAAGGTAAAAACTGCGACAGAACGAAAAACGGTTAAAGCGAAAGGAAATGCTGAGAAGACGGAAAAGGTTTCCGTTCCTCCTAAAGCAGAAACGCCTAAAGCGCCGCCGAAGCCCAAGAAAAACCCGAAAGAGATGGACGGCCAGATGGATCTGTTCTCAATGATGGGCATGTAGGGGGTGGTTAATATGAATAAGAGATTGCTTTCAAGGATAGAAAAGCCCAAGGCGTCTGAAAATATGATTCGTCTGGCGAAAAGAACAGACGGGGACAGGTATATCGCGACAGCAAAAATTATTGATGTGGATGGAGAAAAAATACTGCTCTTGAATTTCTTCCAGAGGTCAGAACTCGTCAAGGAGAAAACAGGAGCAGCATTTAGGACATTTATTTCCCGGAGCGATTATATCACGCAGGACTTATCTAGCGCAAGAGTGAAATGGAAAACTGGAAGTTTCAAGTCAATTTTGGGGTGGTATTGGTGGAATACCAAAGAAAAGGGGCATGATGTCACATTCGCATCAGATTCAGATTTTATCAGCGCGAAATATTATATGAAAGCCTATTTGGAGGGGGAAGATCCGAATGTATGGGATGCAATCTGGAAATTTCAGGATGAAGTTCTCGACAGGCGGTTGAAGGCTAAGCATAAAAAAGAAACAGACAAAATTGATAAGAAAATGGAGATGGTACCAGAAAAGCCGGAAGGATTTGAAAAATGGGTGCATGAGATTGCGATGAGGGATAAAAGGTATCTGGTGTATGAGGCTGCAAGCAAAAAGAAAATGACCACAGGATACTGCACTTATTGCAAAAGGACTGTCGGAATAGATGTTAAATCTGTTCGACCTCGAAATAAAAAACGGGGGAATTGCCCTAACTGTGGCAGTCCTGTAACGTTCATCCCCAAAGGATACTTTCCAGCCTATCAGAGAGATAATAAATGGGTATGCCTGATGCAAAAAGTTTCGACTGGAATTGTGGCAAGATATTTTCACGTCCATCAGGATATCCAAAGAGATTATAACTACAAGGAATCGTTTAGCATAGGCGAACTCTGCAGAGCGTTTTTGGAAGAAGACAACGTGGAGATTAAAATTGATTCATATGAATGGGGGATATACAAACAGCATGGGCTTCCGCGTTGGTGTCCAGACCAGAATCATAAAAATTGTGCAAGTGCTGTTGTTTATACAGAGAACCTGCCAGAGGTGTTTAAGGGGACTTTCTACAGGTATTGCGCTTTGGACTTATACCAAAAGAAATTTGCCTGTGATCCAATACCGGTATGGCGCTTTATGAATACATATCCTCGATACACCTATCTGGAAATGTTTTTAAAGGCCGGCCTTGTTAATTTGACCGGTGAAATTGTGGAAGGGCATGCATACCAGCTTGATTTAAATGGCAAGACACCAGAGACCATTTTGGGGATATCTAAAAAATATATCTCAATACTGAGAGAGATTGACGGAGGCACTGATGAATTAAGGTTACTGAAACAGTGTGAATCCGATAATATTCTTCCGCAGGGAGAAGATATCCGTGGTTTCTGCGAACGGTTCGGAGGAAATGATGAACTGATCGGGGTTATCAATGCCCATATGAGCATACGGAAGTTTAACAAATATATGGATAAGCAAAGAACTGCCTTGCCAAAGCATAAAGAAGTCCCCTGCCACGCAGCATGGTGTTCTCCGGAAAGCTACAGCAAAAAGGAACGGATGCGTGAGGGATATAGAAATCTGGCAAAAGACTGGTTGGACTATATTTCGTGGAGTGCAACATTGAAGTATGACACAAAAGATATGTATATATTGCTCCCTCCGGATTTTGGAAAGGCCCATGATAGGGTAATGAAAGAATATCAGGCGTTTAAGGATGAACAGGAACGGAAACGTCAAGAAGAATTAGAGAAGTTGATCAAGAAAGCTTTAGATGCCGCCGAGGGTATTCCGGCGATGATGATGAAGGCCAGAGGATTGATGCTCATTCTTCCCAAGAGCGGATCTGAGATTAAGGAAGAGGGCCGGACGCTGCATCACTGTGTGGGAACCTATGTAGAGCGAGTTGCGAAAGGCGAAACCATGATTCTGTTTATTAGAAAGGAAACTGCTCCGGACATCCCTTATTTTACACTGGAATATAGAGACGGAAAAGTCGTCCAATGCAGAGGCAAAAAGAACTGTGGGATGACAAAAGATGTTAAAGCTTTCGTTAAAGCTTTCGAGCGAAAAATGAAAGAGGAGAGCGAGGCAGAAAATTCTGTAAAGGGAAGGAGGGCGGGGTGACATGGCGGATAAGGCAAGGCATAAGATCAGAAATCTGCTTATGAAGCTGAATGATGAAGACCGGAATACTCTTTGTTGTCTGCTGATAAAAGCGGGATATGCTGCCCGGATCGGAAAGGAGCGCCCCGGTGGCAAGGGGCAGACAATGTATTTCGTGGAATTTTGGGAGGAGGATGCAGATGCTTAGAAAAGTTTGGATTCCCAAGAACATAGCCAGGAGGCCGGCGGCAAGAACAGAAACGTATCTGAAATACGGATTTGTGATTACAGAATGCGAGAAGCATTTATGTCCCAGGTGCGGAAGCATTCTGAACGCAGGACCGAATTACCAGCCGAGATATTGCGATCAGTGCGGGCAGAAAGTCAGCTTCAAGGGAACTGAATGGAAAGAAGAAAAGGAATTAGGGTTTGCGGAAAGGGGCGGGGAACATGAACAGGTCGAAGATAGAGTGGTGTGACCACACATTTAATCCCATTACGGGATGCCGGCATAATTGCGAATACTGCTATGCCCGGCGCATGGTTGCCCGGTTTTCCGGTGATGTAAGGCTTAATAAGATGGCAAAAAAGGATTATTCCATGGTGCCGGCGGCTGATGGGGGAGAAGACTTATATGTGCTGGATGCCCCAATGCTGAATGAAACAGGGAATCCGCTTGTATACCCCTTTGGATTTGCCCCCACGCTGCACCGGTACCGGCTGGATACCCCGGCAAAGTTGAAAATGGGAAACAACATTTTTGTAGGTGCCATGGCGGACGTGTTTGGAAGTTGGGTGCCGGATGAGTGGATTGTGGAGATATTCAATATCTGCCGGAAGTACCCCATACATAATTACCTGTTTCTCACAAAGAACCCGGAAAGATATGAGCGCATTGATTCAGCCGGAATCCTCCCGGCGGGTAAAAATATGTGGTACGGATCCACGCTCACCAGGCCGGAAGATAAATGTTTCGTGTCAAATGCACACAATACATTCTGGAGCATTGAGCCGATTCATGCGCCGTTCTGCCTGTGGGAGCGGGATGAATTTTCTCCTAACTGGATAATTATCGGTGCGGAAACCGGGCGAAGTAAAAACAGGATCATCCCACAGAAGGAGTGGATAGAGGATATCGTGGCATGGTGTGAGAAGTCAGGGATCCCGGTGTTTATGAAGGATAGTCTGCTCCCTATCGTTGGAGAAGACGGAATGCGGAGAGAATTTCCAAAGCAGCTTCAGCACTCGGCGATAAGTCCGAAGATGGAAGCGAAAATATATGATGTCTGTGCCGAATGTAAGGTCCGGCTGAAAAAGAGCGACATGATTACGTTGTTGGCGAGGTCCAGGCGCGGAGAGCAGCCGAAACAGTTTGGATTTATGTGCAAGGAATGTTTCAAGAAATTCTGCCGGGATCTGGGGCTGGATATTCCCCATCTGGCGGAATTGGCAGACAGCATTACAATAGGCCCCGGTGATACAGATGGGTAAATGGAATAGGAACAGAGAGGGCTATGCTGACATTACCGCCGGCATAGCCATAGGGAGAGTATCAAGAGAGGAAAGGAAGATTGCTATGGCGAAGAAGAGAAACTGCAGGCGCACAACAGACGAAAGTATTATCCACGAAAAGGCTGTAAAGATGCGGAAAATGACTGACGAGCAGCTGGTGCATTACGTGGAGGATCGGGTGGAGAAAGCCAGGAGCGAGGGTTTTAACCAGGGAAAGGCTCAGGCGCCTAAATACAGATCGATCAGCATTGAGAAAATTATCAATGAGATTGGAAATGTCCGGGGAATCGGGGCAACTAAGCTGGAGGGCATCCAGGCAATCCTCGAAAAGCATTTGGAGGTAAGAGCAGAATGTTAAAAGTTGGAGATAAGGTTGTTATGAATGACAAGTACCATGTTCCTGAGAAGAATAAGGGAAAAGAGTTTATTGTTACAGTAGAACCGCAGGAAGTATGTGGAACGCTTTGTGTATGGCTCGAAGGTTATAGAGGTTGTTATGCCGCAGACGGATTGACAAAGGTTGGTGAGGCCAATGTCTGATCCGAGGCGGCAGCTGATCGGGAGGCGGAGCAAAGCTGCCGGAGAAACCTTTGAGCGCTGGATCACGGATGCCTGTGAATTTTATCTGCGGAATGGCTGGGCGCATATAGAAAAGACGCCGGAGCCGTTCCACATCACCAGCAAGGACGAAAGAGGAGTTGTCCGTGGTTATTATGAAAAGAAAGGGCAGCCGGATTATAAAGGCATTTTATGTGATGGCAGCGGGATTATGTTTGAGGCCAAGCACACGGATTCCGACAGAATCAATCAGAATGTCGTTACGGATACCCAGTGGAAAAGCCTTGATATTTATGAGAAGTTTGGGGCCCACTGCTATGTGATGGTGTCCGTAGGGCTGATGAAGTTTTATAGGGTTCCCTGGGATATCTGGAAAAAGATGAAAGAGTTGTTCGGGCATAAGTTTATGACGGAACAGGAACTGGAGCCGTACCGGTTGCAGGAGAAGCAATGCACAATACTCATTTTGGAAGGAGTGGAATTGAAAGATGAAAATACAGAAAACAGACCTGGCTCAGAAGCTGAACAAAATTAAGGGAGCGGTGCCGAAGAAAACCACCATGCCTGTCTTACAGGGTATTTTGGTCCGGGATGGTTATTTAATCGCCAGCAATATGGAAATGACCGTTAAGGCGAAGATAGAGGGCACAGAGGGGGAATCCTTCATCATTCCGGAAAGGGCGTTTGACCTGATCAATAACCTGCCGGATGGAGAGATGGAAATTTCCGCTGCGGCTGGCAATATCATCACGATCAAGGCCGACAAGATCAAGAATAAGTATCAGACGCTGGATCCGGCACAGTTTCCTACAACGGCTTCTCAGGATGAGGGGAGTGAGCTGAGGATTAAAGCAGAAATGCTTTTGGAATCCATGAAACGTGTATCCTATGCGGTGCCGGCGCAGAATACCAATACGGTAATGACTGCCATGTGTCTGCAGGCGACCGGCGGGCATCTGAACTTTGCCGGACTGGATGGCCATGTGCTGGCATGGGACAAAATAGACTATGACGGAGAATTTGAACTACTGATACCGAAAAATACGGTTGATAAGATGAAGTCACTCGGGCTGTCCGGAGAGGTCCAGATCCGGCACAATAAGACGGGCGCAGTATTTATCACGGAGGATTTTGAAATATATACCCGGCTGATCGAGGGGGAGTATTTCAAATATCAGACATTGTTCAAGGAGCTTCCGTTACATACGGTCGTATCGAGAATTGCCCTGCTGGATGCTATGACAAGAGCGAAGATGTGTACTGAGGAAAGGTGTCCGGTCAAATTCGAAATGGATGGGAGCGCTCTGAGCCTGAGTATTAAAGATAATACCACCGATTACCATGAAACGATAGAGCTTCAGGAGGACATTGCGGAGACGCTGACGATAGGGTTTGATGCCCGGCTGGTACTGGAAACGCTGAAAGCGTTTGACTGTGAGAATGTAGGGCTTTCCTTTGGAGGCCCGAAGATGCCTATGATTGTCGAGGCCGAGGACAGCGATTTTAAGACCATCGTTCTCCCGGTGGCAATATAAATTAGCGCCACATACTCCGATTGGTCTCGGAAAGGAATGATATCACACAAATAAACCAGGGCGGCGGGCGCTGCCGCCCGGAAAGGAGTAGACATGGACGAAAGCATAAAAAACAGATGCATGAAAAGATATAAGAATCATAAAGCTACGGTGGTACTGGAAAATGAGGATTTCCTGATTTTGGATTGGAGGGATAAGAGCGGCAGCGGAGAGTATGCGGTCAGATATATTGTGGATTGCCAGAAGGGAAATCTGATTGTCAGTGGGGATCTGGGAGACTGCATAGCCAGCTGGTTCAATCATGTAACACCGGATAAGCTGGCGTGTTATATCAATGATATCTCATACTTCATGGGAAAATTCCAGTGTTCTTCCGACACATATGATTATCAATGGCGCGATATCGTGTCAGACCTTGAGGGCATAAAGGAAGAATTTCTGAAAGATGATGGAAATTGGAATCATGGAATATCAGCAGATGAGGTTGAGGAAGACTTTGCAGAAATGCTCAGATTATGCGATGAAATGACTTTTGGAGAAAATGTTCCATATCCTGATGCCTTTGTTGAACTTGCAGAGAGATATGCGGATCCGTGGTGGGAATCAGAATTTGCACATATAGGGAAGCGGATCAGCGGGCGTGTGTATTTGTGGGCCATTGGGTATCAGATGGCTTTAAAACAGATACGGAAGGCGGCAGCAGAAGCGGGGGAGGATGGGGCTGGTGGAGCCGATCAGCCGGTATTGGCTCCGGGAGCGTAAGGCCGATGAAAGCAATAGCAAAGTATCTGGGAAGTAAATGGTCGCTGTCAGATGAGTTTTGAAGATTTTGGAGGTTTGGTATGAAAATATGTCCGAAATGTGGCAGAAAATTTGAGCGGCTCTTGGCCGTATCGAGAATTGACAATAAGACTATGATCTGTGATAACTGCGGAACCATGGAGGCGCTGGACAGTGTTCCGCAGGGGAGCCTGACACCGCAAGAGCGCACACGGCTTGTGGTGGCGGCAACGGGGAATAAGTGGGCTATGGAAAATTTCAATGCCACACATAACTGAGGAGGTTTTATGACAGCAGCAGAAATGAAAGCATATAAGGCGAAGCAGCTCCGTTATAAGAAGCCGATTGTAAGAGGGCTGAACGTGGATACGATACAGTCAGAATTATGGGATATGATTTCTGCCTGTGAAGATATCCATTGGTATGACAACGATGAAGAATCGCTGGTAAATGCATTGAATGGGGACGAGGATGAGGCGTATGAGTTCAAAATGGCATTTTCAGATTTGGAAGCAGAGCTTGAACAATTTCAGGATGATTTAGCTGGTGAGTATATATCGAATTACTTTGATGTATTCTTCCCAGCGGCGAGAGCAAGATATGCCGGAGGATATCTGGGCTTTGATCAGTATGAGGGGGATTATTACGGATTGGAGCCATACGAATATTCATTTGCGGAAGATGAAGCGGCAAAGAAAATTATGGCACTGACCAAAAAGGAGATATTGGAAGTTGTCGGACAGTGCCTGAAAATTGCCTATCAATATATGGCAATCCGGTATAGATATGATTGTCTGGAGGCTGCAATCGAAATATTGCGTGGGGAGAACATGGAGCGGATTAAAATAGTTAAGGGAATAGAGGAGCAGTATTTGATTGCCGAAAAGATTTCGGACGGATTCAAGTGGAAATATGCAGAAGATGTTAGAAAATTTGACGATATGCTTCTGCAAGTTCCACAGGAATACTGGATTCAGTAGGAGGCACGGCGTGGATCGGCAGATGGATATATTTGATTTCATAGAAAAGCCGCCAGAAAGCGAACAGAGGCCACCCCGGACACAATTTGAGCAGCTGTTTGAAAGGGTAAGAGATCCGGTATGTCTATGCGCCAACTGTCTATGCGAGTTTTGCGTGAATAATGCGGAGCAGTCACTGGACAGAATTAAGCCAGGGGAGATGCAGGAGCCGTGCTTCAACTGTGATGACTGCCGGGTATATGATGGAGACCGCCGGAAACTGAATCAGCGCAAAGAAGAATGCGTGGAATTTGTAATGTCTGATTATGGAGCCAGAAGGAACAGAAAAAGGATAAGGCTGGTAAAAAAATAGGAGGTGCCTATGGGAATGTATCATAAAAACAGATTTGTCGGTCCTGGATACAAACGGCATATTAAGAGATGCACTTCTCGGGGAATGAGAAGGGCAGCGAAGAAAAGCTGCAGAGAGGAATTTACGGATAAGATCACTCTGACAGGAAAAAGCCACAATCTGTATGGAATGGATGCGTGGAAATTTAGTTAAATTGATATTGTCACAAGGAGTGAGTGCAATGGGTTTCTTCTTTTTCATCAGCAAAATAAGAGAACGGGAAAATAGGCAGAGCGAGCCAAAACCACCTAAAAAAGAACGCTGGAAAATAGGGCTGCCAGAGATAGGAGAGGTGTTCTACTTTCCAATAGAGCATATCTACTATGACGAGAGACAGTTGCCTCGTGAAGAATATCTGATAGTCGATGCGAAAGTTACAGGATATTACAGGGATGGTTACACAGAAATTAGGCTATCGGACGGGAAAACACCGCGATATTTCAAAAAGGATGCGGTTGAAAAAAGGATTTTTAGAAATCGGGATGATGCCATTGGATATGCTGAAAAACTGGCAGACCATTATGATAGTGTATGGGAAAAAATGGAAGGGAAAATGCGGAGAGGATGGAGAAATGAGAAAAAGTGATAATGAATCAACTTTGATATTGCCGATCAAGAAAAAATGGTATGACATGATCAGTTCTGGGGAAAAAGAGGAGGAATACCGAGAAATCAAACCATATTGGACCAGTAGGTTTATGAAAAAGCTTGGTTTATCCAAAAGTGAAACAGAATGGTTTCATAAATTGCTTGCCAGGGGAGGAAAAACAAAGGATATTGAAGTGCTTTTTCGCAATGGGTATTCAAAGAAGAATCCTCAATTTTTCGCAAAGGTAAGCCTGTCTATTGGATACGGAAATCCGGAATGGGGAGCTGAGCCGGGAAAGAATTATTACAGACTGCATATTAAGGAGGTAAAGAAGTGAAATGAAAGAACAGGAAGCGGTGGTAACAGCGACCATCAAGCTGCAATTTCGTGTATGCGGAGATTTAGTCAAGGCGTTACAGAATTGCTGGTATGATGAAGCGGATCAGATTGCCAAAAGCCTTGTCGAAGATTGTAAAGATTGCTGTGGTTTGGTGGCAAATGATATGTCCATTGAGGATGTGGAATACAGATTGGTGGAGGAATGAGTATGCTTGACATGGAAAAAATAAAGGAACTCGACAGCCATTGGAAAGAAGTTATGGATTTAGCTGTAAAATACGGATTCGTCCGGCAGGCCGCAGGAGGAACGGCGGTTTTACTGACACACAAAAATCAGTTGGAGGCAGAGGGAGAAGAAAAATACATCTATCTCCAAAAAGGAATGAATGGGATAGATGTTACATTGAAGGAGGAATGAGGTATGCGTGATGTTGACGAAATGATTGAAAGGCTTCTGGATATGGATATTGTCAAAGCAGACAATACGGTTGTTTTCTCCAACGAGGCAAGGCAGCTGATCCATGAGATTGCTGAGAAGTGCAGCACTATCCCGATTGTGGATGAAACCAGGGAGCAGGCAGAGGAATATGCCAGGGGATTATCTGCAGAGCAGGTATATACGGATATGCTTTACAAGATTGTGGAGGCGCCTACCAGGATCCACATGAGGGTGTCGGCAAGGATGCTGATTCCGATTATTGATCAGAAATTACAAAACGTGGGAGGGAAGGGATAGGCGTGGAAGTAAAGATATGGCCGAGAGGCCCAAAGGAAAAAGGCGGATATGCCATGATGCCTATGAGAAAGAATATTCCGGTCGGTCGGGACGGATGGGAACTTACGCAATGCCCGGCGTGCGGGTGTGAATGCTGGAAAACACCGCTGCTTTCGGTAGTGCTTCAGCAGGGAGCCACTGCCTTATGTACGGAATGCGCCCTGCGGAAAGGGGTGGAAGCAAATGGCTAAGACAAAGAGCGTATCAAAATCCAAAGAACCGAAGCAAATTAAGGAAAAACCGGAAGAAAAGGCTCCAAAGCGTATCGATATTGGAAAAATAATGGCTCTGAAAAGGGCCAGGTGGACCGATGAAGATATCGCGGCGGAAATGCGCATGGAGCCGGCGGCGGTTTCAAAAGTCATACGGCAGTACATAAGGCGGCGTCTGGCGGAGGGAGGGCTATGAAGTGTTCAATCTGCGGCAGAAAATTAAAGAACCCAAAGAGCAGGGAGCTGGGATATGGGCCGGTCTGCTATAAAAGGAAATTTGGTATTGCCCCGCATGCAAGCCGCAGGGATGCCGATGTGCCGGTACCAGCAGAGGAAGCCGATCACAATCTCCCAGGACAGATATCCATGGAAGATTATCTGCAGACACTTTTGGGGCAGTAAAAAAGGAGAGTGCTTTCGCAACCCTCCAACAGACAGTTAGATTATAACATAATCTGATAGAAATTCAAATAGGATCAGGAGGGCGATTGCATGAAAACAGACAACAAAAATATTGATGCCGGGAAGGTGGCGGCACTCAGATCGGCCGGCTGGAGAACCGAGAGGATTGCCGCAGAAATGGGAATTACGCCCGAAGCAGTAGAAGAAGCTCTGCGTGCTCATGCGGAAAAGCCGGTCCGGGAACAAAAACGCAAAGCTGAGGAAGAAGCGAAACCGGAGAAGATTGTGTGTCTCTCAGCTACAGAACTTCGTGAAATATATGAGAAAGCAGCTGCGATTGGGGCAAGGGAGGCGCTAAAGACATTTGAACAGGAACGGAAGAAGGAGTACAGCCACCGGGCCGACAAGCGGCTTCGCAATACCAAACTTCTCCTGCGGAATTATCATATGCTGAAGGAGCATGCAGAAAATTCCGTTTTTGGCCGGACGCAGATGAAGGAGTCGGCGCTGGATATTCTGGAATCCATGATGTCCATCTATAATGATGAGGTTATCATCCAGAGTATCAAGAACAGCGCCACCAGGACGGCTATCATCGTATCCCATATCGAAACTATGTTCGGGCTGTATTATTCTTACTGCGACAGGTCCACCAATAGGGAGATTGATCTGCGCCGGTATAATGTGGTATGGGATATGTATATGGCGGAGGATACGCTTTCGGCCAAAGAGATTGCGGAAAAGCAGAATATTTCCAAGGACAGTGTATATTCGGATCTCCGGGTAGGGATTGAGAGACTGACGGCGCTCATTTTTGGGGTGGACGGATTGAACGTTCGATAAATCCTCCGGCTCAAAAAACTTTCCATTGACATTACAATATAAAAGTGGGAAAATTGTACTCGTAAAATTCTAAATCGAACGTTGGGGAAGCCTGGTAGTATTCCGGGCTTCCTTTTTCGTGCAATTTTTCCGGGAAAGGAGATGGAGCAGGGAGAGGATGGCATGAGGGCTCCTCCAAAAGAAAATAAGGAGGAATACCATGAATTACACTTTGATCGTGCTGTTGGCCTATGCGGTGGTAATGTTTGGGGCAACGGTGCTTATGACAAAAAAAGAGGGCAATGTCGAAAGGTTCTGTGTCGGGAATAGAGATATCGGGTGGGGAATATCCGCGCTGAGCATAGCCGCCACATGGATATGGGCGCCGGCGCTGTTCACGTCAACCGAGAACGCATACACAAAGGGCTTTGCAGGGCTCTTCTGGTTCCTGGTACCGAATGTGCTTTGCCTGATACTGTTCATCCCTTTTGCAAAAAGGATAAGGGAGGAAATGCCGGAGGGGATCACTCTTTCCGGGTATATGCATGAAAAATACCGGTCCGGCTCCGTGAAGAACATTTACCTGCTCCAGCTCGGCGCATTGTCGGTATTATCTACCGGGGTGCAGCTGCTGGCAGGCAGCAAGATTTTAAGTATGCTTACCGGGATCCCGTTTACCGCCATGACGGTGATTATGGCGGCGATTGCGTTTTCCTATTCCCAGTTTTCCGGGATAAGGGCCTCGATACTGACAGATGCCATTCAGATGGTCTTCATGTTGGCCGCCAGCATAGGTTTTGTGGCTTTTGGTGTAAAGAATGGCGGAGAGCTGGAAACGCTGCTTACGGGTTTAAGAGGGGCCACAGGGGATGCCGGAGGCCTGTTCTCGGCAAGTGGACTGGAGATTTTCCTCGGATTTGGGCTTCCGACCACAATCGGGCTTATATCCGGGCCGTTTGGGGATCAGTGCTTTTGGCAGAGGGCTTTCTGCGTGAAAAAAGACAGGATCGGCAGGGCATTTCTGGTAGGAGCTCTGCTGTTTGGCATTGTGCCGCTGTCGATGGGGATCCTCGGATTTATCGGTGCCGGCATGGGGTATGTTGCGGTGGATACCGGGGTGGTCAATTTTGAGTTGATAAGCACATTATTTCCGGCCTGGGCGGTTATCCCGTTTTTGTTTATGATCATTTCCGGCCTGCTGTCCACGATTGACAGTAACCTGTGCGCAGTATCTTCCCTCACAACAGACATTTTTCGGAAAAATACAATGGGGAAAACAAAGCTCTCCATGATCTTGCTGTTGGCCGCCGGCATTGTGGTAGCAAATATCCCGGGGCTGACGGTAACGCACCTTTTCCTGATGTACGGAACGCTTAGAGCCTCCACATTGTTGCCAACGGTTCTTACCCTTAAAGGCGTAAGGCTGGCGCCGCAGGGCATCGTGGCAGGAGTTATCTCCGCCATGCTGATCGGCCTGCCGGTGTTCGGGTATGGAAATATAAAGGGGATCGCCATTTGCAAGACTGCAGGGAGCCTTCTGACCGTTATCCTCTCCGGAGCCGTGGCCCTGGCCGTGACCAGAAAGCGGGGTGAGGACCATGGGTGAAATACTCGGAAGAAAGCAGCGGATCAAAAATTCCGAATGGATCGAGGCATTCGCAAAGATCGAGCAGGCAGTGAGCCGGAAAGAGCTGGATCAGCTGGTGGATAAAACCGTGAAGGAGATCAAAAAGAAAACCAGGGGCAAGAAAGCCGCATATGCATGGAGCGGCGGAAAGGATTCCCTGGTCCTGGGGGAAATCTGCCGTATGGCGGGGATAGTCCCCTGTGTGCTCGTTATCTGCAATTTGGAGTACAAAGCGTTTATAGAATGGGTGGATGCTCATAAGCCTCCGGAATTGTCCATAATCAACACAGGACAGGACATGAAATGGCTGGCCGCCCATCCGCAGATGCTTTTCCCACAGGACAGCAAATATGCGTCTATGTGGTTCCAGATTGTTCAGCATAGAGGGCAGGCGAAATATTACAAAGAGAACCAGCTGGATATGATGCTTTTGGGACGCCGGCGGGCAGATGGGAACTATGTGGGAAGGGGAGACAATATCTATACCAACAATCAGGGCGTGACGAGATACAGCCCGCTCTCCGACTGGACACATGAACAGATGCTGGCATATATCCATTATCACAATCTGGAGATGCCGCCGATCTATGACTGGAAAAACGGGTATCTCTGCGGCACACATCCATGGCCGGCTAGGCAGTGGACCGGCAGCGTGGAAAATGCCTGGGCAGAAATCTACGAGATAGATGCTTCTATCGTAACGGAGGCGGCAGAGCATATCCAGAGCGCAAAAGGTTTTCTGAATAGCCTGAAATAAAATATTTTCACTTGACGGCACTTGCAGGCAAATGTCCGCAATAGCTGTCAATTTTTGCTATTTGCAGATGGCATATAAATAATACGTCGCAGACGCTCCTACCAAATCAGTTTGGAGGATGCAGACATGAAAATAGTAAAAATGAAATTGGCTGATCTGGTAAAGCCTGAGAAGAATGTCAGGATACATACAGAGCAGCAGATCAAAGAATTTCGCCGGAGCGTGGAGATGTTCGGGCAGATCAGGCCAATTGTTGTGGATGAAAAGAATACCATTCTGGCGGGGAATGGCCTGTATGATACCCTTATTGCAATGGGGAAGGACACGGCGGATGTGTACCGATATGACAATCTCACTGAAAATCAGAAAAAGAAGCTGATGATCGCCGACAATAAGATTTTCAGCCTGGGGATTGAGAACCTGGAGACGTTGAACAGCTTTTTGGAGGACCTGCAGGGCGATCTGGATATTCCCGGATTTGATGAAGAAATACTGAAACAGATGGTGTCGGAGGCAGAGGATATCACAAGCAAGCTTTCTGAATA
The DNA here is from genome assembly GCA_910586315.1 of uncultured Lachnospiraceae bacterium. Lineage (GTDB taxonomy): Bacteria > Bacillota > Clostridia > Lachnospirales > Lachnospiraceae > CANRXD01. Next base: position 28,848 of record CAJUIP010000023.1, read on the forward strand.
TGGAACCCTTGATGAAGATGAGATCCGGAGCATTAAGGAAGCGGCGGAGAAAAGGGATCAGCAGATGCAGGCCAGCCAGGGAGAGCAGCAGTCAGAACAGGCCCAGGCCACAGTAGTGCAGCAGGAGCCGGCGGAAGACAATGAAGATCCCACCGAGATAAGAAAATTTGTTGTCTGCCCGAAATGTGGAGAAAAGATATGGCTATAAAAAGATGCCCGGCCAGCATCGATGTGGTGGAAGCTGCAAAGATCAGGATCCGGAATGTTTTCCGAAATGGTCTCCCGGTTTATATGTCTTTCAGCGGTGGGAAAGACAGCCTTTGCATGTCGCAGCTGGTAATGAATCTGATTCAGACTGGCGAGATCGATCCGGCGCAGCTCATTGTGCAATTCATTGATGAAGAAGCCATTTTTCCGTGCATGGAGGAAAAGGTGCGGGAATGGCGCAAAAAATTCATATTAGTTGGGGCAAAGTTTGAGTGGTTCTGCCTTGAGGTGAAACACTACAACTGCTTTAACGAACTGTCCAACGATGAAACTTTCATCTGCTGGGACAGATATAAAAAGGATGTATGGGTAAGGCAGCCCCCATCATTCGCAATCCGGGACCATCCGCTCTTGCGGCCCCGCATAGATGCGTATCAGGATTTTCTGCCGAGGCTATGCACAGCGGGGATTACCATAACCGGAATCCGGACAGCAGAATCCGTACAGCGCCTTCAAAATATCGCAGTAATGTTGAGAGCCGGAAAGTCCATGACGAATAAGCACCAGGTATTCCCGATTTATGATTGGACCAACAATGATGTATGGCTCTATCTACTGCGGGAAAAAGTGGATATTCCGGAGATATACCTGTTTTTATGGCAGTCCGGGACAAAGAAGGGCCAGCTGAGGGTATCGCAGTTTTTCTCCATTGACACGGCCAAGAGCCTTGTGAAAATGAATGAGTATTATCCGGATCTGATGGAGCGGATCATCCGTAGGGAGCCAAACGCTTATCTCGCTGCCCTCTATTGGGACAGTGAGATGTTCGGGAGAAATACCACAGCCAGAAAGCAGAATGAAAAGGGGAGCGCTGAAAAGGATTACAAGGCGGCGCTTCTGGAGCTGTTCTCTGACATGGATGGGAATTTTCGGACGGAGCATAAGCGGTATGTGGCGAACCGGTATCGCAACTTTTTTATGGGTGTCTCTGCTATTGCAGATAATAAGGACTGCAAGGCAATCTACGAGGGGCTTATATCGGGAGATCCGAAGCTGCGTACATTCCGGGCGCTGTACCAGAGGATTTACGGGAAATATATTACAGAAGCCAAGAAAAAGGAGGGGCTGCCGAATGGACAATAAGATTTCTGGCCCTCTGTCAACGCTCCGATGGGTAGACAGGGGGAGTGTGAAACCGAACGACTACAACCCAAACAAAGTATCAAAACAGAACCTGGAACTGCTGAAGCAATCCATACTTGCCAATGGCTGGACCCTGCCGATTGTGGTAAGGCCGGATTTCACGATTATTGACGGATTCCACAGATGGACGGTTGCCGGAGAAGAGCCTCTGGTTTCCATGCTGGACGGGAAAGTGCCGGTGGTAATTGTGGAGCATAAGGATAAGGCCGGGAATATCTATGGAACTGTTACCCATAACCGGGCGAGAGGTACGCATCTGCTGGGACCCATGAAAGCAATCGTAAAGGAGCTGATGGCAGAGGGGAAATCCGTGGAAGAAATTGGAAAGCAGCTGGGAATGAGGCCGGAGGAAATCTTCCGGCTTTCAGAGTTTTCCAAAGAAGACTTTTTGAAAATGATGATCAAGCCGGATCAGGGGTTCTCTAAAGCGGAGTTTATAACGAAGATTTAATGTTAAATCAATCGGTATCCGTATGACACAACAATGGGGGAGTGCATTGCCTCCCCCTGTTTTTATGAAAACAAAACAAATAGCGAGGTGGTGATGAATGGCAAGAGCAAGAAGCCCAAGCAGTATTGAAGCAGAAAGGCTATACCAGGATGGGATGAAACTGGTTGATATTGCGAAGAAAATCGGCGTACCGGACAGCACTGTCCGCAGATGGAAATCTACCCAAAAATGGGATGGGAATAAAAGCGAACAGAGTAAAAAAAAAGAAACCGAACGCTCGGATAAAAAGAAAGCGAACGCTCGGAAACCAAAAGGAGCGCCGAGAGGGAATAAGAATGCTGCCGGCCACGCCCCATCTACCCCTAAAAGAAATAAAAATGCAGAAACACATGGATCCTATTCCAAGGTATACTGGGATACCCTGGACGATGAAGAACTGGGCATGATTGAAAGTATGGGGGATTCCGAGGAAGAACACCTGCTTATGCAGCTACAAATGTTCTCCATACGGGAGCGCCGCCTGATGCAGAGGATCAAGCACTATCGGGAGCTGGAAGTGGAGAACCATGGGCTATCCGTAAAAGCGGCATCCAAGACCAAAAAGGTGGAGGATGTGACAGATTTTGATGGAGAGAGTGTCGGTGCTGGAAAATATAAGAAGGTGACAGAAACCAGCGTCACGCACACGGAAGCTGTCATGAGCAGCATAATGACCCTGGAGGCTGAATTAACCAAAGTGCAGAGGGCAAAGACAAAGGCTATAGAGGCACTGTCAAGACTCAGGACGGAGAGCCAAAAGCTGGAGAATGAAGAGGCCGGCAATGATATTGTGAAAACCTGGGCCCAAAAAGTTTTAGAGGCAAGGAGGCAGCGGGATGAAAAATGAAAAATGGCTTGAAGAATTCCTTGATGAAAGCATCCCGCTGTGGCGAGGCGATCCGGTTTTATTTATGCGCGAGGTATTGCTGTTTGAACCGGATGATTGGCAGATCGAGGTGGCCTATGATTTGAGGGATTATCCGAGAGTGTCAGTCAAATCAGGGCAAGGTGTCGGGAAAACCGGTGAGGAAGCGGCACTGCTTCTTTGGTTCCTGGTTTGCTTTCCGTATCCGCGCATTGTGGCCACGGCCCCTACAAAGCAGCAGATTCACGATGTATTGTGGTCTGAGGTTGATAAGTGGATGAATAATTCTCCGCTACTCCCAATGCTCCTTAAATGGACCAAAACATACGTTTACATGATTGGATATGAAAAACGCTGGTTTGCGGTGGCAAGGACAGCGACCAAGCCGGAGAATATGCAGGGATTCCATGAGGACAATATGCTCTTCATTGTGGATGAGGCATCGGGCGTAGCAGATCCGATTATGGAGGCAATTACCGGTACTCTGGCTGGAGCCAATAACAAACTTCTGCTGATGGGCAATCCGACAAAGACCAGCGGCACGTTTTATGAAAGCCATACTGTAGACAGGGCCTTGTATCGCTGTCATACGGTAAATGCGGAGCATAGCAAGCGTACCAATAAAGAGAATATCGATGCTATGAAGCGAAAGTATGGGGAGCGCAGCAATGTGGTCCGTGTCCGTGTATATGGGGAGTTTCCAGAGCAGGAAGATGATGTGTTTATCCCCATCTCGTTTCTGGAGCAGAGTATCAAAACCGAAATGTCAGAGCCTACAGCCAGAGCATTCGGGAAATACCGGGACGGCGCCGGGAATCTCCAGCCAGTAGATGTGAGCGGAGTGGAGCTGATTGAGATAGGCTGTGACGTGGCCCGGTTTGGCGATGATAAAACCTGCATAGGGTACCGGGTAAATGAAGTAGTCCAAATCTATAAAAAGTACAACGGGAAGGATACCACCTGGACGGCCAGCATGATAGCGCGGCTCTATAAGGAATTGAAGCAGCGGTTTAGGTTCCAGGGACAGATTGGCGTGAAAGTCGATGATGGCGGTGTCGGAGGCGGTGTTGTTGATCAGCTGAGAAACTGGAAACGTTCTGATCCGGAAGTGTTTGGGGATATGGCTATTCTGGCAGTGAATTTCGGAGTGCCAATAAAGCACCGGCATTATGCGGATTCGACAACCTATATGATGGGGGTAGTAAGGGATCTGATTGCGCCATATGATGATTTCGGGCGTCCCCATGTGCCAGAAGTGATCTTGCCGGATGACAGTGACCTTATCGGCCAGCTGTCTTGCCGGAAATTTGAGTTTGGGAGTAATGCCAAACAGAAAGTAGAGAGCAAACAGGATATGAAAGACAGGGGGCTTTCCTCTCCGGATGAAGGGGACTGTATTCTGCTTGTGTGTTTGCCAATGAATTATAAGAAGAAGGGAGGCAAGAGCTGATGGATGAAAAGAAAGCTCCTACGCCAAGAGTGGATGTGAAAATAATAAAATCCTCCAGCATGGATACACCGACAGTATTTTATGAGCAGCAGAAGGTGGAGAAGTCGGATAAGGGCGAACAGCTGGATCCGTCCATACAGATATCTGCTTCTGACTGGATACCACATGCCATTGATATGCGCGGCCTGAAAATCCTGGTTGATAATTCCACGATTTTGCCGCAGTGCATCAGAGCATATAAGAGCAATATTGCCGGTTTTGGTATTTCTGTGAGATACGCAGAAGATTATGATACAGAAACGCCGGAGATGAAAGCGGAATGGGATGCGCTGAAGCAGATCATAGCGCTTCTCAATATGGATATGCAGACAAAAGAGGTATTTGAAAATGTTATCCGTGACCGGGAAACGTATGGAATATCCTATTGCGAGGTTATCAGGAATCAGGCACAGGAGGTCGTGGAGCTGCAGTTCATTATCGATACGCCGTCCGTTGATATGACATATCCGCTTCGGCCATATGTGGATATCGAGTATTTTTACAAGGGGACAGCAATCAACAGAAAAAAGAAATTTCGCAAGTTCCGGCAGAATGTAGGCGGTAAGACGGTGTACTTCAAGGAGTTTGGAGATCCCCGTATCATGGATAAGAGAAATGGTGAGTACATAGGAGAGGCTGATGCTCCTATCGACATAGATGACCAGGCCAATGAGATTATCGAATTCCGCATTGGAAGTATGCCATACGGAGAAGTCCGCTGGATCGGGCAAGTGCTTACCGTGGACGGAAACCGAAGGGCAGAGGTTTTAAATAATAATTATTTCCGGCATGGGAGGCATACGCCGCTTATGATATTGGTCAAGGGTGGAACGCTGACAGACTCGGCATTTACCAAACTGCAAGCGTATATGGACGGCATTGAAGGAGAAAGCGGGCAGCACTCCTTTTTGGTATTGGAGACGGACACCTTGGAGACCACGGCCGCATTTACGGATCAGAAACAGCCGGAAGTAGAAATCAAGGATCTTGCTGCCATCCTACAAAAAGATGAACTGTTTCAGGAGTACCAGGAGAACGGAAGAAAGAAAACGCAGTCGGCTTTCCTACTCCCGGATCTGTATGTGGGATATACCACAGACTTTAACAGGGCAACGGCTCAGACGGCAATGGAGGTTACTGAAAAACAGGTATTTCAGCCAGAAAGGACATCCCTTGCCTGGGCAGTCAATCAAAAACTGCTGAATGGTTATCGCTTCAAACATGTGGAGGCACAATTCGATGAGCCAGACATCACCAATCCGGATGATATTCAGAAGATGCTGAACATTACGGAACGGGCCGGCGGCCTGACACCCAATACCGCCAAATCCCTGACTTATGAAGTTCTGGGGAAAGACGGCTGCGAGGACTACGAAGGGGAATGGGGAGACATTCCGCTTGCTTATACAAAAACGCTCTCACAAAGCCAACAGGCGGGTTTAGCGGCTGAACCGTTGGGAAGCCTGTCGGCGCAGACTAACGAGCCTACAGGTCAAAAGAGAGAGCCTCAGAGGCAAAAAAGAGTGGTCACGGATGAAGAGATCGAGCAGCTTGACGGGCAAATCCAGAAAGCAGCTGTTTTTGATGCGGATATCATTCCTATTATGCTGGAAATCCGGAAGGCGTTGAAAGGATATCGAGAGAAAGAGGGTGAGTGATATGCCGAGGCAGTTAAAATATAACCAGGCGATTGCAAAAGCTCTCATATCAAATGCCGATGGAATCATAGAGGCCATAGACAAGTATCTTGCAAAAGCTGATGATGAATTGTCGGATGTGTTGGCTGATGAAGGGTATGCTGATGCAGAAGATTCAGTCGAGGTAATCAATGCCATGCAGGAAGAGATAGCGGAAACGCTTCAGAACCAGACAGATGATCTTGTGGAAGCACTGGCGGCGGAACAGGATTCCGGATGGGCTGCGGCGCAGAAAAAAGTATCTGAAATGCTTGACGGAGATGATATTGCGGAGCAGGTTCAGGAAGCCGCTGCAGATATGTTCCAAACAGAGGTTCCTAAGCTGGCAACGGTTTATATGCAGGAAACAGACGGAGACCTGGTTGTTGATGTCATCCGGCAGAGAACAAAAAGCTGGATTGCCTCATGGAGCCAACGGCTGGGACAGCTGATGAAAATAAATACCCATCAGCAGATAACGGATATTATCCAGAGAACTATAGATCAGGGAGAAAGCATTGAGACACTTACGCGGAAAATAATGGATGGAGGCTGGCGGAATGAACATTACCAGGCACGGCGGGTAGCTGTTACCGAAGTGCTGCGGGCACATTCGGTTGCCAGAGAAGAGGCGATTCAGCAAAGCCCATCTACGGATCGGAAGGAATGGCGGCATACCGGGGCACATAAAAATAAGCCTCGTCCAAATCATGTAGATATGGACGGCCAGATTGTTCCAAAGGATAAACCGTTTGAATTACAGGGGAGAGATGGTGTTGTCTATCATCCCATGTATCCCAGAGATCCAATCCTCCCTGCCAGCGAAACTGTGAATTGCCATTGTATCCACAGGGGAGTTGCGGCAGATGATGCTCTCGGAATGAGCCTGGAGGAGCGGCGACAGCTTCAGCAAAAATATATTGAGGAGGATGATGGCGCATGGAAAAAGGAACTGGATGAACAGAATAAGGCAAAGGCCGGGATAACACCCTATTCTGCGCTTGAAAGCTTTAAGGAAAAGCCGAGAGAAAAACAGATCAAATATCTCGGAAAGGCAAAAATGGCCCTTTATGACGCCGGGCTGATCGACAGTGATGAAATGTTGAGAAAGATTAAAAAATCCACATTGCAGGAATTGCGGGAAGATGGTATATTAACTGTAGGAAGCTCAGCCGCAAGGCATTCAACGGTGGGAGATTTCTCCAACCTTGCGAATCCGAAGAAACCGACCGGCGGGCGAAATGGCGGCAACATGACGGGTGGTGGGCACTCGCAGGCAAATCTCAACGAGCTTTCAAACCGAGGGATTGCATACAACATTGAAATGGCATATGACAATGGTGTCCGTATAGGCGGGGTGGAAAACCATACGGCACCGGAGAAAAGGCTGGGACAGTCAGGGCAATCCTGGTTTCCAGAAAGCTGGGATACGGAAAAGATTACCGTGGCAGGGACGTACACCGCAAATCGGCCGGCGATCACGGAAGAAATTCGGAATGATGCCGGAGATATCATTGGATATCGCAAATTCCAAAAGTTTGACGGCGTAACGGTAGGTATATTCGAGGATGCGGGGCACAATATAGATACGGTCTTTCCGGATGCGGCGCAAAGAGAGGTGGGTGATTGATATGGATGAAAACAGAATAGAGAGCCTGGTTAAGTGGTGGAAGGAAACAGATACCCAGGGCATGGACATAGGGAAGCATCTTATCAATCCGCTTATGGAAGCGTTTGGAGAAGATGCGGACGCAATACTGTCCTATCTGGATAAAATGGAACCCGGGGATCTTAAAGTAGTTTCAGGGTGCTTTGAGAGCATTTACCGAAAATTTATGACGGATGATGTTTATAATGCGCTCGGAGAGCTTGAAGATAAAATTGCATAAGGGATTCTGAAAGGAGACATCCGAAAGGGTGTCTTTTTTGTTGCATTTTTTAGGAAGGGAGGGAGCGCGGGAATTTTGGATATTGAATCAATGATAGTAGTGGAAGGAGGTATGAGATTATGCCGCGGATTGCGAAAGCATACGCAATTACAGACGCAAAGATCAGCTTTGTGTCTCTGGTAAATAAGGCTGCGAATAAAAAGCAGTTCCTGATTACCAAATCTGAGAAGGGAGCTGCAAATTTCGCTACATTCGGACGGATCCTGAAGGCTGATGCAGACAGTCACTTTGTAACCGGAATTGTGTATGAGCCTATGGTGGAAGATACCCAGGGCAATTACATGACGGAAGAAGAAATTACAAAAGCTGCCTATTGGTTTGCCAAGAATGGAAACCAGGTGGATCTGCAGCACTGTTTTGAAAAATGCGATGGTGCCGCTGTGGTGGAATCTTATGTTGCGAAGTGCGACATGGAGATCGAAGGCGAGGCCATCAAAAAGGGTACATGGATCATGACTATGGAGATCAGTGATACCGATGTGTGGGAAGCTATACAGAAAGGGGATATCACAGGATTTTCCATGGGAGGAATGGGCGTGTATTCCGAAGAAGACGTAGAGCTTCCCGTTGAAAAAAGGGATGAACCCAAAGGATTGCTCCGGCGCCTGGCTAAAGCAATGGGATTTGATGTGGTGGAGAAGGGCGCTGTAAAAGCGAATTTCCAGCGCAGAGTAAAAGAGGATAATTTTTATTCTGCATGGTATGCGCTCAGAAGCACGCTGGAAGGGAATTTTTATAATCCGGACACAGGCATGTGGGAATGGGGTTATAACTCCGATGAAAGCACCATCCGGGAGGCACTGGAGGATTTCAATGATATCGTTACGCAGCTTCTTACTTCGGATGGAAGTATCGTGAAGTCATTGGAAAAGGCCGCAAAGGCGGCTCCGTCCCCCATCCATAAAGAGGGTAAGAGTCTCAGTGCAAAGAATCTAAGTGCCATCAAAGGCATTTATGATACGCTCGGTTCATTTCTGGCAGATTTCCAGGAGGAACCGGCGGAAACAAATAATGTTCAGAAGGAGGATGTTGACATGACAAGTGAAGAAGTAAAGGTAGTGGTGGCCGAAGAAGTGAAAAAGGCCATGGATCCCGTTGTGGAGCAGCTGAAAGCAATTGCCACGGTAACTAAGGGGGAGGGGGAGGGCGGAAGCGAACCTCCGGCATCTGGAAGCGTGGCACCCGCCGGAGATATGTCGGCTGATGCAGTAGCAAAGATGGTAGGGGAAGAGATCAAGAAGGCCATGGAGCCTGTGATGAAAGCGCTGGAGCCTGTGATGAAAAGCAGGGCGATCCCCGGCAATCTCAATGACGCAGCGGGAGCCGTTGAAAAGCAGGAGCAGCACTACCTGCACGGCATTGTCTAAGAAAAGGAGGAGAGAACATTATGCCAACTAATGCACAGATCATCAAAAATACAATAACAACTGATTCGGTCTCACACGGCCTGCTTACCCCGTATCAGGCTAAGAAGTTTTTAGTGCAGACCTTTGAGGCCACGCCTTTCCAGCAGGCTATCCGGCATGTGACACGGACGGAAAAATCAGGCGAGATTGACAAGATCGGTATCGGTCACAGACTGCTCCGCCCGAAGGTAGAGAATACATTTGACGGCGTAACCGCAAGCCCCACATTCGGGGTAGTCAAATATGCCTGCGAAGCGACAAGGCTTGACTGGGATATCACCAATGAAACGCTCCGGCAGAATATCGAGGGCGAAAATATGGATGATGTCGTAACCAATCTCATGACGAAGCAGGTCGGTGTCGATTCGGAAGATCTTCTGCTCAATGGAGAGGAAAACGCAACTGCGGCAGAAGCCTTTTCCGCCAGTACGGCTTACAAGGCGGGTGACTGCGTAACAGAGGCCGGTGGCTTATACCGCTTTCGGGTAAACCATGCTGCGGGAGCATGGAATGCGGCAGATGCTGAACGGATCGGAGATGCTGCAGACAAGGTATTTCTTGGCCAGAATGACGGTGTTATCAAGATTCTTGGCGGCAGCCACATCATTGATGCCTCTGGGGCAAAAGAAATGGAACTTGAAATGTTCTATAGGGCAGTAGCCTCTATGCCAACCAGATTCAATGACGGAACGCTTCGCTGGATGATGAGTCCGACCAGGGCGCAGCAGTGGGAGCTGTTCTTGCTCAATAAGGTTATCAATGCCGGAGGTGCCGTCCCTGAGAGCTTATATAAAAGCCCCGTGGGAATTCCTTCTATGGGCGTTCCTATGATGCCGGATGATACCGTTATCCTTTCCAATCCGAAGAATTTTGTCCAGGTTAACACCTACACGATGAAGATTCGGAAAGATGAAACTTCTGTAGAGGCAATCCGGAAGGATAAGAAATTTTATGTAATCCACTTTGACTTCGATGCGATCATTGAGGAGATCGAGGCCACGGCAATGATCACAAACCTTCCGGCGCTTCTTACGGATCTTTCATAACGGAGGTGGCGCTATGAGAAAAGTATGTTTGAAGACAGGGCTTTCCTATGTCGCCAAAGGCATTTCATGCAGGAAAGGAAAAGTTATGGATGTCGAGGATGATGTTGCTGAAAAGCTTATGAAAACCGGCCGATTTGAGGCTGTAGATACGGTTCCCATAGATCCTGAACCTGTGGCTCCGGATGGTAAATCTGCCAATATAACTTCGATGAAGAAAGATGAGCTGATTGCATTTGCAGAGGCTCAGGGTATCGATGTTTCGGACTGCAAGAACAATGAAGAGCGGATCCAGCGGATTCAGAGTGGAATGGACATAAATGCTTTTGCGCGGCTGGCTTCCGAAGAATAGGGGGGAGCATGAAAAGACCTTGGATAGAACCCAAACAGATTCGGGATTACACGTCATCTCCAAAGGTCGAGGCCAGAACTGACACCCAGCTCGCTTATGATATAGCCAGGGCAGAAAAATATGTAATCTTCCATACGCACAACAATTTTGATTCAAAGGAATATGAGAGCGGGCTGCCATCGGATGTGACGATGGCAGTCATCCTTCTTGCAGAGGCCTATGCGAAGCAGGCGATAGTGCAGAGAGAGGGAGCACTGAGTTCAGAGACATTTGACGATTATTCATATACCGTTGATGTGGGAGCGGACATTGCAGACAGCCTGGGGCTTGGCGCAATGCTGGAGGAATATGTTCTGCCGGAAGATCATGGTAAAGTGGTTATGAAACTGCGGAAGCTGTAGGAGGTGCCGGATGTCGTTTGAAAATTTGCTGGATCACAAGTGTGCAATATACCATATGAAAAAGGACAGCAAAAGCCTGGGGTATGGAATAAACGGGGATAGTTTTTCTTATCCGATGGAGCCGGACGAGGCTTCCATCCCATGCCATTTCAATGTGTCGGATACGGGAACCTTAGAACAGACGGAGGATGCCAATGAATATGTCGTGGTTGGAAAGCTGAATCTGCCTTACGGAACAGACGTCCGGGTAAATGACAAAATCGTTGACCTTGGCAGCGGGATTTCCTACTATGCGGAAGTTCCGCGAAATATCCGGGATCATCACATAATTGTGCAGATCCAACGGAAAGGGAAAGTCAAGGGGGCGATTTAGTGGCAGGAAGGTATGTGAGCATAGACACTACGGAGTTGAGGCGTTTTATAGAAAGGCTGAATCAGGCCGGGCGTGGCAAAGAATTTGAAAAGGAGCTCTCCCGATTTCTGGATGCTATTGCGGTTGAGTTCCTTTCCTATGTGCAGGATTTTATCATACAGGCCGGTTCGGTAGACACCCGGCTGCTTTTGAACAGCTTTCAGAAAAGCGGCGAGGGAAATGTTTTTATTGCCCAGGAAGGCGGTCTGCAGATAGAAGTAGGCACCAATGTGGAGTATGCGTCTTTTGTGAATGACGGGCACTGGCTGAATCCGAGAGGTGTTGATATGCGGTGGGTGCCCGGGGAGTGGCAGGGAGAGAGATTTATATATCAGCCCGGAGCTAAAACAGGAATGCTGTTAAAACAGAAATGGATAGAGGGTAGTCATTACTTTGACGATGCCATAAGGCTCATGGAGAGGATGGCCCCGCAGTTCATGGAACGGAAAATAGAACAGTGGTTAGGACAATTTTTTTCGGACTTTTTATAGTCTGTGAGGTGAGGACATGTTGGAATATGAGATTGCGGCAATTTACTATTTCGTGGCCGGGATTATTACGGCACAGGCATATTTTGAAGAGGTGCCGCTGGATATGGTAATTCCTTGCGTGTTTTATCCTACGCCAACGCCGGCGGCATCAGGTTTTTCGGTAAACGCTTATATGACCGAGTTTGCCATGTATATCAAATTCATAAATCATTCCACAATGGCAGCTTATGAAATGGGTGAAAAGGTATTGCAGGCAATCATGGGGAAGCGGAGAAAAGTGCCGCTGGTAGATGAAACCGGGAAGCAGACTGGCAGGAGTTTCCGGGTAAACATGCCGAAACTGAAAAAGGTAGAGAATGGCGTTTATCAAATGGAATTATCGTGGAACCGGCATACACGATATGATGCAAAGGAAGTTACTCTTGCCAGGGATATCTTTATGAATGGATTGCCGGTAGGGAAGGAGGATTGACGTGGCCAAAACAAGGAATACGGAGGAAAATGTGGCAGACCGGGCGGCAGAAGAGCCCGCAAAAACTTCTGATGAAAGAAAATTTCCGTATGAGGTGCTGAAAGCAAATTGCATGAGGCTGTTTCATGTAACATCCAGCACTTTTATCGGAGCAACTATCGGTAAGGAAAATGGATCATATTCCATCTCAGAGATGCAGCGCCTTATCGATGAATGGTTAAAGAAGGAGGTAAAAAAATAATGGCTGGTGGAAATTTTGACATCAACGTGGGAAAAACCAGGCCCGGAACCTATGTCAATGTAAAGTCCAAGAGGCAGCAGAAAGCAAAGGGTTCCACCCGTGGCATTGCGGTGATTCCCTTTGTCGGATATGACTGGGGGCCGAATGGGGAATTTATCAAGCTGTCAGTGGATTCCCCGGATGCGTACCTGCATAAGCTCGGCAGAAGCGTTTACGATGCAAATGACTTTATGCTGATGGTGCGCGAGATCTTTAAAAATGCGATTACCTGTTATGTCTATATCATCAATGCCGGTATCGCGGCGAAAGCAACCACAGAGGATGGTTTGACGGTAACGGCGGCATACCCCGGCACCAGAGGCAATGATCTTTCTGTTGTATCTGCCGAGAACGTGCTGGGCGGGTTTGATGTAACTGTCTATATGGGCACGGAAAAGGTGGAGATCTATGAGGGAGTGAAAACCTTTGGTGATCTGATCGCGGCATCTGCAGGTAAGTATGTTACCTTTAAGGCTACTACCGAAGAAGTCGATTTGAAGGCGATTGCATCTTTGCGGCTGGCGGGTGGAGACAATGGGACAACGGAGAACTCTGCTGTTACCGGTTTCCTGGATAAGGTGGAAAAGGTTCGGTGGAATACCATGTGCTTCCCGATCACAGAAACTACTTTGCAGACAGTGTGTATCGCCAAGATCAAAATGTTGCGTAATAGTGTCGGGAAATATGTGCAGGCGGTTCTTCCGAACTGCAAAGCTGATTTTGAGGGCATTATCAATGTGACAAATTCTGTGATCCTGGATGACGGGACGGAAAGCGGCAAGCAGCTCACGGTTGCTCAGGCGTGTGCATGGGTGGCAGGGGCAACGGCGGGAGCCTCCAAAACGCAATCCAATACTTATGTGGAGTACACAGGGGCGATTGACATTGTCGGCGTGAAGTCCAATGAGGAGGCAATCGAGGCAATCAAGAATGGGGAGTTTTTCTTTTCCCGTTCTGACGAAGACAAAATTGTTGTCGAATATGACATCAATTCTCTTCACAACTTCACCACGGACCGGACTTCCGATTATGCGAAGAACCGTGTTATCCGTGTGTATGATTCCTTTGCGGAGGATCTGCGCCTGAACTTCCCGCCGAACAAATTCAATAATGATCCGGATGGGTGGCTTATCATGGAGGGTCTGGGCCGGGAGCTGCTTAATTCCTATGGCCCGGTATCCGATGGAGGGGACGGCTCGATTATGAATATCAACCTGGAGGAAGATTTTTATGTGGACCAGAGCCGCAGCCAGGGGGACGAAACTTTTTTCAATGTCGGCCTGCAGGCGGTGGATTCCGCCGAGAAACTGTATTTTTCTGTTTCCACACGATAGAAGGAGGTGTAATAAGATATGTCAGAAAATATCAAGCCGCTTAGCGCCGTGGAGGGCAAGGCGTATATCAATGGCATAGAGGTAATGGATTCTGTAAAAATGACGATCCGCTTTGTGCCCAAGGTGGCGAATTACCGTATTGTCGGGAAGAAGGGAACACACCGGCGCTGGGTAGGTTATGACATAACCGGTACGCTGGATGAATACAAGACCACCGCCCGGTATGAGCGGATCGTAAAGGAATACATTTCCAACGGGAAGACGCCGGAGTTTACGTTCCAGGGAATCCGTACTGATCCGGATTCGGACTACTACGAGACGGTAGGAAGTGAATCTGTAACCGTGACCGGCGCCGTGATCACAGGTGAGATTCCGTTGTTGGATATCGATACCGATGGAGAGTTGGTTAAGGAATCCATTGCTTTCGGAGCGCGGAATGTAGTGTAAGTAAAAACGGCAGGGGAGGCTTTGTGTGTGCCTTTTCCTGCCCGTTTTTTGCAAAACAGTGGGTTAACCCGTTGACAGGCTTTAAATCATGCTACAGGTCAAGATAGGAGCCCGTAGCGATAAATCAGGAGGATGCACTATGGCAAACAAGAATTTGAAGTATTTTATGAGAGAAGAATCCAGACAGGAGCAGATCTTTCAGGTCCCGGCACCGGCCCGGTTTGTGGATGAAAAAGGCGAGGTCGTGCAGATGGAAGTCAAAAAGCTGCATAATGATACCATCGCCAAGATCAACGACATGTATAAGTCCCGCACCCCGATGAAGGATAAAAAGGGGAATTATATCGTGCAGAATGGCGAGGTGGTGTTCAAGACCGAGAAGGACAGCGTAAAGGCAACCCGCCATATCATCGTGGAGGCGCTGGTCTATCCGGATTTGAAGGATCCGGAGCTTATGAAGTATTATGACTGCGTTGATATTACCGATATGCCGCTGAAAGTTTTCCCGGATAATGATGAATTCGGGTATGTGTCCAGAAAGGTTCTGGAGATCCTGGGCCTGATGGATGCAGCTGAAAGCAATGAACGGGAGGTAGAAGACGCAAAAAACTGATAAAGAGCAGGGGGACAGACGGATACTGGGCACATCGGCTGTGGCAAAGGCATAATCTCCGCCCGGAGGAATTTGATGCCATGCCGCAGAAAACGAAGTGCTTTTTTATTGCGTCCGAAATAATTGAGGATGAATCCCCCTGCCGTAGAGATTCAATATATCGCAGAACGGAAAGGAGGCGGTAGATATGGCTGGATTATCTGTAATCTTCAGGGCCGTTGATGAAATCAGCTCAAGGTTTGACGCTATGGTCAGTGCCGGTACCAGGGCATTGGATTCCTTTGACCGGATTGAGGCTGCCGCCGATTCTTCCTATGATGTGATTTCGGAAGGAGCTGCCGGCGCCGCAGATGCCATGGAGCGGGCGGCAGCTGCTACAGATTACTGGACCGACAGGATAGGCAATTATGACCGGGAAGCAATGCAGGCCATCTATTCCATAGAGGAACTTGTGGAAATGGGCTACATGTCGGAGGAGGCATTAAACCATTTGGGGGATGCTCTGGACAATGCGGCGGATGACCTGGAGGACTTTGGGGATGAAGCCGAGGACGCCGGAGATGATGCGGAAGATTTCGGGGAACGTTCGCAAAGTGCGGTGGAAGGGCTGGATAAACTGCTGGCTACTGTCGGTATTGTTGCGGCATTGACCGCAATCGGCAGCGCTTTTATGGGGTGTTCCCAGGCGGCGGCAGAGTTTGAGACCAATGTGGCCATGGTATCCACGGTGGCGGACACCACGGTTCTATCTGCTGGAGAGCTGTCTGCTCAGATATCGGAATTATCTATGGGGACGGCAAGGAATGTGAACGAACTGGCGGATGCGTCCTATAATGCCATATCTGCCGGGGTAGCAACGGAATCTGCGGTGGCAACTGTCGGGGAGGCCACGAAGCTGGCTACAGCTGGCTTTACTTCCTCTTCATCAGCCTTATCCGTGCTGACAACCACACTGAACGCATACGGCTTGGAGGCATCCGAAGTTACCAATATTTCCGACAGCCTAGTCACGTCCCAAAATCTGGGCGTCCTGACAATAGACCAAATGGCAAGCAGTATGGGAAAAGCGATCAGTACCGCATCGGCATATTCGGTGGACCTTTATAATCTGGAATCAGGATATATCAGCCTGACAAAAGCCGGGATCAGCGTGGAGGAATCCACGACCTATATTTCCAGCATGTTTAATGAGTTAGGCAGCGCCGGTTCCAATGTGGCTACGATCATCACAGAGGAAACGGGTATGTCCTTCGGACAGCTGATGAACGCAGGATATACTCTGGCGGATGTACTGGATATTGTATATGAGAGCGCCGGCCGGGACGGCGAGGCAATGATGAACCTGTGGGGCAGCGCCGAGGCCGGGAAAGCAGCAAATGCGATCATCAATCAGGGACTGGACACCTTTAATTCCAATCTGGAGAAGCTGGCGAATTCTGCCGGGACTACCCAGGCGGCATACGAGGCAATGACAAATACCACCGCTTTCAGTACAGAGAGGATGGAGAACAGCTTCAATAATCTGTCTATTGCCATTGGGGATGATCTGAATCCGGTTATAAGCCAATTCCAGAATGGGATTGCTGATATTACGGACGGCTTTACGAAGCTGATCAATGAGCATCCGGCCATTGCTGCGGTATTGACAGGTATTGTCGTTGGCGTGGGGGCTGTCACGCTGGCGATAACAGCATATATCGCCGTCACAAAAGTCGCAGCGGTGGCGAGCGCAGCACTTGGAACCACTATGACCGTGGCACTTGGCCCCATTATGCTTGTCGTGGGGGCGATAGCTGCCGTCACAGCAGCAGTCATTTATATGGCAAATGCAGAGGATGAAGCGGAAAAGGCGCAGGCATCTTTGACAGCATCTTCTCAGGAGATGGCTGATGAACTGGAAAATTTGCAGGAGCAGTATGATGCACTTGCAGAGGCCGGAGCGGCTGATACGGTGGAAGCATATCAGCTGAAAAATCAGATAGACGAACTGTCTGAAGCATTCGAGAATAATAAACAGACCATTGGAGATCTGATCGCATATAATGAGCAGCTCAAGACCACACTGGATGAAATAGCGAATACCTATGATGAAACCGCGGATTCGATAGACCGGAGTGAATCGGATTCCAAATCACTGATTGCGCAGCTGGTTTCCATGTCGGAGAGTGCGGATCTGTCGGGTGGCCAGCTGGAAATCATGCAGAACATCGTGGACCGGCTGAATGGTTCCTATGAGGGATTAAACCTGACACTTGATGAAACCAATGGGAAACTGAATATGTCCGTGGAAGATCTGTGGGCTGTTGTTTCGGAATCAGCGGAGCAGGAAAGGGCGCAGGCCAACATGGATGCACTCATGGATTACCTTGCGCAGTATCAAGAGGCGCAACGGACATATGATGAAGCGATGAAAACACAAGTGGCAGCCAGAGCAGAATATGAGCGCGCATTAGAAGAGGACTGGGCTGAGGAACATCCGATTTTAGCATGGACTGGCTGGGCCGATGGTGCTGAAATGAACTGGAGCGGTTCAGTAAAGGATGCTTACCATGTTTGGGATCAGGCAAAGGAGGCAACAAGCGGAGCCAAGGAGAACTTTGATACCTTGACGGAGAGTATCGAATCCTGTTATGCGCAGATGGGATATTCCGAGGATGAAATAGAGGAAATGATGGCAGAACTCGCCCTTGCAAGTGCTTCCGCCACTGAGATGACTGAAAAACTCGAACAGGAGAAGGAGGCTGTCGAAAACACATCTGACGGATACGCAGAGGCGCAGAACGCTTTGAGCCAGTATTCCGAGGCATTACAATCCCTTTGCGAAGAATATGATGCTGCCTATGAGGCGGCGCTGCAGAGCATCCAGGGGCAGTATAGCCTATGGGATGAGGTGGAGGATGTAGCTGCTATGTCCTCTCAGAGCATTCAGGACGCCCTTCAATCGCAGATTGATTACTGGAATTCTTATAACGAGAATATGGCCAGCCTTACCGAAAGAGCCAGCGACATAGAGGGATTGAGCGATATGCTGGCAAGCCTGGCAGATGGAAGTGAGGAATCCGCTGCAATGCTGGCCGGCATGGAAAGCATGAATGATGCGGATCTTTCTGCTGTGGTCCAGCAGTACACCGACCTACAGACGGCGCAGAGCGAAACAGCCGCAAGCGTGGCCGATCTGGAAACGGAATTCTCTGAAAAACTGGCTAATATGCAGACAGAGATGGGAGATATGGTTGATGGGATGGATTTGTCTGCTGAAGCGAAAGCCAATGCAAAAGCTACGATGGATGCCTATGTGAGCGAGATTCAGGCCGGAGTGGCGAAAGCGCAGACAGCCATTGATTCGCTGAATTTTGCCAATAACACTTTGAGCAGTGGCGGATACCATGGATATGCCACAGGAACGCTTGATGCGGAACCGGGCCTTGCCCTTGTGGGCGAGGAAGGCCCTGAGCTTGTTAACTTTGGCGGCGGCGAGGTGGTTTATACCGCTGCTGAAACATCGAATATTTTGGCGCGAGGTAATGAAAACAAAGACTTTTACGTTTCTCCTCCAGAGGAAACAGAGGGCGGGGATGATTCCGGCGATAAAACCATTACTCTTAGAATTGAGGGTGCCGGGGAAATGAAAGTCAGTGGTAGTGGTACCAGCAAAGAGGATATCGTAAACGTGCTTGTGGAAAACATGAGGGGTGTCCTGATGGATATTCTTCGACAGGAAATCATGGAGGAAGGGGAGATGTCATATGAGTTCTAGTTGTCAGATGTACCTTGCACAGCAGCACACAAAACTTCGCTTCCCTGTACTTCCGGAAAAAGTTGAGGTGGCTTATGGGAGCAACAATGACAAAATGCGGGTGTGCGGCGTTGGAGAGGTAACAGTGCTTCAGGACAGCGAGGCGGCCAGCATTAAGTTCTCCAGCTTTTTTCCGAGGCATTATTTCAGTGGGTGTGATTATAAACATATTCCGGATCCTCTTTCTGCAGTCAATACGATTCTGGAATTGAAAAACAGCGGAAAACCGGTAAGGTTTACCATTACTGGCGGTATGAATGTATCTATGTATGTCACGATAGAAAAATTTGAGACGGAGGAACAGGGCGGAGATCTTGAAACAATCCACTATTCCATTACCTTAAAGGAATACAGAGAAGTAACCATACGGCAGATCAAGGTGTCGATTTCCACGAAAAAGGCGACCATATCGGCCCCGGTATCCAGAACAGATACTGCGCCATCTGGCGGGCAGACGTATACAGTGGTAAAAGGGGATTGCCTATGGAATATTTCCAAGAAATTTTATGGAAGCGGAGCTAAATATACGATTATTTATAATGCCAATAAATCTGTGATTGGTGGGAACCCGAACCTGATCTATCCGGGGCAGGTGCTTACCATTCCGGCAGCGTAGGAGGTGCTCATGATACAGTTTATAATTATCAAAGGCACTGTAGGATACGATGTCTCGGAGTGCTTTGAAACAATTACCTGGGGCGGCAGAAAAGGAGCCGCCCCGAGAAATGTCAAGATTACGTTGCTGGATGATGATGGAGACAGCCATAAACGGGTATCGGTAGATTGCGAGGATGGAGATCAGTGTGTAATGTACGAGAATGGAGATGAACGGTTCCGGGGAATCATTGTGTCCCACACACAGAGCAATAAGAAAAAACTTGTGATCACTGCTTATGATAATATGTACTATCTGGCGAACAATAAGGATTCCTTCTGCTATACGAATAAGACTGCAACGGAAATTTTTAATGACTGCATGGCGCGGATCGGCATGACCGGGGGAAGTGCTGTGGATACTGGGTATGTCATTCCGGAGTTACCGAAAGCAAAGACCACATATTATGATGTTTTACTGGATGCCTTGAGCATTACATATAAAGCAACGGGCATCCGTTATTATATTTCTTCGGAGAAGGGGAATATCCATCTGAAGCGCAGAGCTGAATCTGCTCTGCAGTGGGTACTGGAGGTCGGAGCCAACATTACAGATTATAATTATACAAAAAGTATCGTGGGAATAAAGACGAGAGTGCGGCTTTTGTCAAAGGAGGATGCGGTTGTCTATGAGGAAGTGAATACGGCCTTAGAGGGAAAGATAGGGGTGTTCATGGAGGTCAAATCTGTGGACGATAGCTATAATGATGCTCAGATAAAAGAATTGGTTCAATCGGTATTCTCTGAAAAAGGTATGCCATCAAAATCCCTGAAAGTATCCGGCATTGGAATATCGGAAGCGGTATCGGGAGGCTGTGTCTATGTGATCATTCCTCATTTGGGGATAAAAAGGACATTTTATATTGACGAGGATACACACACCTTTACAAGAAAATCCCACAAAATGACATTGAAACTGAATTTTGCAGATGATATTGATTCTGCTGGATAGGAGGGATTATGGAGGACCAGACAAGCTTAAAGCAGATAATACAGAGTATGTCGCCGGATGGGGCTGGGGTAGTCGAGGGAACTGTGACAAATGTCTCTCCTTTGGAAATAACGCTCACGAATGATGCCAAGATGATTCTTTCGGCTAACTCTCTGATAGTCCCAGAGCATTTAACGGACCATGAAATTGAAGCTGATATTATGAAAGATGACGGTGCCTTGTATGCACCTACCGGGGCAAAGGATGAAAAAGGAGAGCATGAGCATCCGGGAATTGAAAAGAGTGGAAAGCACGCACACGAATTGAAAGGTTTCCAACTTACGGGAGGCAAGATAATTCTTCACACAGGGCTGAAAGCAGGTGAAATTGTATATCTGCTTTCTTATAACAATGGGAAAAAATACTATGTTCTGGACAGAAGGGGGTGATTCATATGGCGCTGGATATCCCTATTCCATTTGAGACAATCGAAAATGAGCAGGAAAAACCCTCCCGGACTTATAGAATTGACTGGGACGAGGGGAGGATCATAGGCTTTGTCGATGGACAGGAAGCTATGAACCAATATATCAAAAAGGCAATACTTACCCCCCGTTTTCGCTGCCTGATTTATTCTAATCAGTATGGGAGTGAAATTATAGAAACTCTGATGGATAAGGAGGTGACAAGGGAGTATATCGAAGCGGAAATATCTTTCCTGGTAACAGATACGCTGATTCATGATCCACGGGTGCTCCGAGTTTACAATGTGGAGATTGAATTTAAAGATACCTATCCCATGCAGGACAGCTGTGTCATTACCTTTGATGTTGACACAATATATGGGGAAATCCCGGTAAAGGAGGTGATTTGAGTGTTTGAGCAGTTTACGGAAGATTATTTCATGGAGCAGGCCAGGGAAATGGGGGATGCACTAGGGGTTGATACCAGGGAAGGAAGCGTTTATATGGATGCAGCTGCCGGTCACTGTCTCCGGGCGGCAAAGTTCTATGAGGATCTTCGATCTGTATTTGATTTATTGTTTGCGGATTCCTGCACGGGGGATGTATTGGACGAATGGGCGGCGCAGAAACAGGTATACCGAAAAGCGGCAACATCATCCTATTATGTGCCGGTATTTGATGGAGTGGCACCGGCAGATCTGGTGGGAGATCGGTTCATGGCCGGCGGTTATTATTTTGTGGTGGTACAGGATGGGGAGGATTTTTATCTGCAATCCGAAATCACAGGTACTCAGACAAACTATTTGCTCAAAGGCGAGAGGCTGATCCCGGTACGCAATACTATGGGGTTGAAAGCGGCCACGCTGGGGGAAATGTATGCTGCCGGTACGGACCAAGAGAGTGATGAAGACCTGCGGCAACGATGGAAGGAGGCCCTTTCTGAACCTGCTGAAAACTGGAATAAGCAGCAGTACAAGACCAGCTGTGAATCCTATGATGGCGTTGGCAGGGCAATTATCACACCGTTGGCATATGGACCATGCACTGTAAAAGCTCTTATCATCAGTTCGGAAGGCACAGCGCCGCCGGATTCGCTGATTGAGCAGATTCAGGAGGAAATGGATCCCGGTTCCGAAGGAGTAGGCATGGGGAAAGTGCTTCTCGGTTGCAAGTTTTATGCAGTGGCAGCAGGGCAGGAGGCAGTCAATATTTCGTTTGATGTGGTCATTGCTTCTGGATATTCTTTAGATAGCACAAAGGAAACTGTCCGACAGGAATTGATTCGCTATATGAAGGGTATTGCCCTGGATACCCCTGATGAAGAGAATATGGTGGCGCAGTATATGAAGGTGATCGGCATATTGGCAAACACGGCAGGGATTAAGGATCTGGCAAACCTTACGCTGAATGGGCTGGCTGAAAATGTAATTATTGAGGCAGATAATATACCTGTCCTCGGAGAACTGACAATGAACGAAGCTGCCGTTTTGAACAGATAAGGGGGGATGCCCATGCTTGTATTTAATAACCAGCAGCGAAGCGGGTATGAGGAAATTGCCTCCTACAGCCCCCGCTATTACAGAAGTATCAAAGAGATGGATGCGGTATTCCGGCTGGCCGGCTGGCTTATTGACCTTATGGCTCAGGACATGGAAGATATGGTGGCGTTTCAATTCTTAAAATACATGGACGATGAAGCGCTTACCAGGTATGAAGTGTTTTTGGGAATTGCAAAAGATCCGAACAAAACACTTGATGAGCGAAAGGCTTATATCAATGCCCTGCTGATAGGCTCTGGAAAACTTTCTGCGGATAAGATTAAAGCGATTGTAAGACAGTTTGTAGACTGCGAGTGCGATATCCAGCTGTCGGGTGCCGAGCTGTATATCAATATGACGTTTAAGGACAATCCGGATAGATATATGGAGGATATCCGAAGCCTTATCAAAGGGAAAGTGCCAGCCCACATCGAAATCATTTATCACGGTTCAGAAGGACTTGACATAGTGGTACAGCTTGCAAATACTGTGACGGTGGAACGGGTGCGCCATAGAATGGATTTTTATCTATACAGTAATGGCGGGATCACATATCTGAATGGCACCGCTTCTTTCGATGGAAGTTTTCTGTTGGGAAGTCATCTTGAGCTATTTCCGGTAAGGGACCGGCATAGAGTTGAAGTTTCCCAGGAGGAATCCGTTGAGGCAGAATCCATCTTGATAAAAAAGAACCTTAACTATTTGGATGGGAGTATTTTCCTTGATGGAGGCACAACACTGAATGCGGCAGAATGGAAGGAGGAAATTTAGATGTCGGACAGTATAGTTACCAATATAGCAAAAAAGAAAATCGTGCAGGCAAGGGCCGGGCTGATACCGGCCCTTCCGAAGACGATAGGGATGGCTTTTGGTGATGGAGCGGCCAGCGGATCAGCAGTCAGGACGCCCCTGGCTACGGATACGTCCCTGCAGCATGAATTGCACCGGCAGCGGGTAGACGGTGTAACTTTGCAGCCAGATGAAATCAGTGCAATGTATGTAACCACATTGGCGAAAGAAACCCTGGCAGGGCAGACGATCAATGAGGTTGCTTTGTACGATGAAGACGGGGATTTGCTGGCAATAAAGTCATTTTCAGACAAAGGAAAGGATGGGGATATGGAGATGGTATTTGAGATCCTGGATAAGTTCTAGGCTCTGAAAATAACGTATTTCGTTATTTTGTAACATGAAAATAAAGACGCTAACAAAATGTGTTATATTGAGGAGGATGTAATGAAAGATTACACGAACAATACTCCTATTTTTTCTGAAGCACTAAAGATTACTGAAACATCCGATCCGGCACACGCTGACGTCATCAACACGGCGCCGATTCAGGTGTTTCAGAACACTCTCTGCAATCGCCGGGCGATTGAGCAGTTAAAACAGAGTGCCGTGTCTACGGAGGACTATGATCCGGAAGTATCCTATCAGGTTGGAGATTATTGCCTGTATCAGAACATGCTCTATAAATGCGTGCAGGAAACGACCGGAGAGTGGAATCCTATCTGCTGGCAGCAGACAAGCGCATTGGGAGAGATAGAGGGCCTGAGAGGCACAATAGTGCAGCAGAAGGCTACGATATCTTCCCTTGAAGAAATGCTCGTGACCGGCAATGTTGTGTCAGGCCTGGTAACAGGTGATGGAGATCGGTTTGTCTCCGTAAACGGGGACGGTTTCAAAGCGTTGAAGAAAATTCAGTTTAAGTAGGAGGAAAAAAGATGGATCAGTTGTTTATGGATTTGGAGAAGCTTACATCGATCAGTGAGCAGGAAGACTATTTGCATATCGCTTCAGAAAATGGCGATAAGATCATCAGAACGGGTATTTTTACCAATATCATAAAGGAGGCCATAATAGGGGCAACACCGTCCTATTATGCGAGAGGAAGCCTGTTTACGCCGGCAAAAACCACGATAACGATTCATGCCGACACACAGGTCAACATCAACGGAAAGGGATATAGCAACGCTGCCGATGTTGTACTGAATACCTCCGAGGTGGCCCAGGCCGGTAAAGATGTGTATATTTACGCCTGCGTCCCCGAAAGCGGGAATGAGCCGGAATTTGTGCTGTCAAGGAACAGCACCGTTCCGGATGGGTATGATGCAGATAACAGCCGCAAGATCGGCGGTTTCCATTGTCTGTGCGCAGATGTTGGCATCATTTCCGGGCATCCGCTGAGCGGTTATGTCGCTGGAGACATACTGCCCGCATCCGTGTGGGATTTGAAACACAGGCCGGTGTCGGAGCCTGAGGGCATGGTCTATGTCGAGGGCTTAGGAAAGTGGTACGACATTTACCTTGCCTCATGGGATGGGGCGAAGCTTGTTTCGGCATATGGGGGCACAATAGCCGATGGAGCGTCCGCCAGAAAATACCATGGGCTTAAATTTAATGAGGACTTCGGACGTATCGGAAAGCATTTGCCGAGCTGGGATGAATTCATGGTGTTTGCGAAAGGCAGCAATGAACAGACATCGATCAGTGGGGCGGCGGATCCGGGCACGACAGGTGGGCATAGGGATACCGCGGGAAGGCGTATGATCTCAAATGACGGGCTGGAAGATTGCTGTGGAGCGTTATGGCAGTGGATGCACGATTCATTTGATGTCACATCAACTAACAGCAATGCGGCATATACGGCCGGCAACAGATACATCAACCATAATGTATTTGCCAGTACCGAAAAGGATTCTTTGGGAAACGCTCAGGCAAATACGAACTGGCATATCGAGCCGGTGTATGAGCCGAATGTGGACGAGAGAAGTTACGGTTGGGCGTACAACGCTCTCTTGGTTCGTCTCCTGGCGGGCGGCAATTGGAGCCATGCTTCGCTGTGCGGGTCCCGGTCGGCGCATGCGAATCACTTCGGGGCGTTCGTGCCTGCGACCTTCGGCGGTCGGGGTGCGTCAGAGCCGCGAGCTGCGGCGTAATGCCGTTGTGCCGCTGTCCCGTAGGTCCCGGTCGGCGGAATGGGCGATTGGCGCGGACGCGCGAATAACCCGTTCATGCAGCCCGTAAGGGCTGCCGGTTTTAGAATAATTTTCAGGTATATTCGGAGCAATCCGTTTATATAGGGTGTAATGTCGTTTTAAACCCCTTGCGTCGCCTGGGGAGGTCCAGTTGGGCGAACAACGCTCTCTTGGTTCGTCTCCTGGCGGGCGGCAATTGGAGCAATGCTTCGATGTGCAGGTCCCAGTCAGCGAATGCGAATAACTTCGGGGCGAACGTGAATGCGAACATCAGCGGTCGGGGTGCGTCAGATACGTGTCGGAGGAAAAGTATAACTCCAATACGGCTGGATATTACAGCCTTGCCATGTGGCAAAATACCCAACGGAGATGCGTGGGCCTTGTGTGGTCTCGAGAGTGACGGCTTGGTTAGCGGTTAGTAGCGAAAGCGAAAGCCGCCTGCGCATATTTTGAAGAGCGAGAGGGCGAAAGGTGAGAAGATATGGAAATCTGTATGACAGCATGGTGAATAAGGACAATCTGAAGCTGGCATTTAAGAAGGCAAAGAAGAGAGGCAAGAAAACCCCAAGTGGTATGCGGATAGTCCGGAGGATAGAGGACAATCCTGATTATTACATTGACAATCTGCACGAACTCCTTTTGAGCGGTAATTACAGGACTTCTCCGTACACTACGAAAGTCATATATGAACCGAAAGAAAGGAAGATATTCATCCTTCCTTTTTATCCAGACAGGATAGTGCATCATGCCATTATGAACATTCTGGAGCCAATATGGGACAGTGTTCTGGACAGTGGGGTTTACTCTTGCCGAAAGGGGAAAGGGCAGCACGCAGGGAGCACTTACTGTATGGAATTGACAATGAAATATTCCTACTGCCTCAAATGTGATGTATCGAAGTTTTATCCATCCATAAATCACGCTGTCCTAAAGCAGATTATCCGCCGGAAGATTAAAGACGTTCGCATGCTGTCACTTCTGGATGAAATCATCGACAGCCCTGGAGGCGAAACGAACTGCCCGATTGGGAATTTGCTGTCACAGTGGATGGGCAATATTTACCTTAATGAGATGGACGATATTGTGAGGCACAGACTTCACTGCAGTCCGTTCGTGAGGTATTGTGATGACTTCATTTTATTTGATAACGATAAAGAGCGCCTTTTTGAGTGGAGGGCGCAGATAGGGGAATTTCTGTCCGATGTGCTGAAATTGAGGTATAGTAAAGCAGATATATTCCCAACGGCGAGGGGCGTTGATTTCCTCGGATACAGGCACTTCCCGGAAGGATACATACTTGTCCGGAAGTCTACTGCAAAGAGGCAGAAAAAGATAATCGAGGCAATACCCTATGAGGTGGGCCACGGTATCATTACCCCGGCGAAAGCTCTTGCACAGATTGATTCTGCAAATGGGATTTTCAAACATGCCAATGCACATAATCTGACAGAGAGTCTTAAAATGAGCGAATTGCGAGAGGAGATTTTAAGGAATGAAGCGTTTCAGCGAATTTGACGATGTAGTACGGCGGCTGGAAGGGGAAAAGGCATTGATCAGCGAGCTTGTTGGGAAGGAGATTGTGGTAGAGGCCACGGATATATTCGACAGCGTAAAAGATCGGGGGAAAGAAGCCCTAACAATCCAATTTTATTATGAGGGGGATCCTGAGCACAAATATGTTGTCAAAACGGGCAGCACAGTTCTGATCGAGCAGGCGAAAAGACATAAGGAGGACGAACCCTATATAGCAGTTATAGCCAAACACACAGGCTCTGGTGGCAGGGCCTATTATTCATTTTCATAAGGAGGAATTTATCATGAGAGGATATCCTAAAAATTTAAATACAAAGAAAGATTACGAGTATGTGAGGGCCAATTTCCCGGCAGAAGAGTGGAAGCCGGACTGGCAGAAACTTCTGGATACCATGAAGGACTGGTTCTTCGAGAGAAATTTGGAATCGGAGGATGACGGAGTAGTAGATGAAACGCACAAGATCGTGGAATCCGGGCAAGGGGAAGAAAAGACCTATGCACAGTATGTACTGGAGGTAAATCCAACATGCAAATTATTGCAGCTTGGATTCACCGAGGCCGAAGTCATGGCGGCATTATCTGAAGGCGGAGGGGTATAATATGGGTAATCAGGACGATAACCTTTTGGAGCTTCTGGATTTCTACATGGATATGGTGGAAAAACAGGATGAAATCATATACCGGATGGGAAAAATCATTGCCAGACAGGCAACTGATATTAAACTCTTGCAGAATGACCGTGAATTTTCGGATGAAAAGCTGGAAGAGGATATGGCGATTGCCCAGGAAGTCGTGGAACAGTATAAGGAAGCAAGAGCTGAATTAGAGCCGTAAGGCTCTTTTTTTATGCCATTTTTTCTTGGGAAGGAGGTGAGAACATTGGATGTAACGGCTTTGATAGTGGCTATGAGTATCCCGTCAGCGATTACCGGCTTTTGTTTTTGGATGCTGCAAAATCATTTGGAGAAGCGGGAAAAAAGGCAGGATGAAAAGGAGGCTGCCAGGGAAAAGAATGAGATACTCATGGTAAAAAGCATCGGGGCGGCAATCGCCCTGGGGGAAGCAACTGCAGAGGCTGTATCAAGGATCCCGGATGCACACTGTAATGGTGATATGCATGCGGCGTTGGAGTATGCCCGGAAAGTCAAGCATGAGCAGAAAGACTTTTTCGTAGAGCAAAGCGTACATGAAATCTATTAACTTATCAAACAGGAGGATTATTTATGAACATGGAATTTATTATCTCGAATGCATCAGTGATTCTGGTTGTGGTGGCGGTCATCTGCACCCTTATTTCCGTGATCACGGAGTTTACAAAGGAGATCGGGATTCTTAATAAGATTCCCACGGCGCTCCAGGTGCTGGCTCTGTCGATCATCATCTGCACAATCGCATTCTTTGCGTATATCTCATATGCGGGGATTGCGTTCGTCTGGTATTACCTGGTGGCGGTTATCTTTGCGGCCTTCCTGGTGGCGATTATCTGCTGCAAAGGCTGGGATTACCTGATCGATATCTGGAAACGATTCTACAGAACAAAAGGATAGGAGAAAATATGTCAGAGCAGGAATTTATTCAGGCAGTAAGCGAATGCGCTGTAAAAGATATGGAGGCGAGCGGAATACTCGCCTCCGTTTCTATTGCGCAGGCAATTTTGGAATCAGGCTATGGGACGACCGAGCTTGCCCGAAATGCCAATAATTTTTTCGGCATGAAATGTTCTTTGAGCGGGAACACCTGGGACAGTGCGTGGGACGGTGCCTCCAAATATACCAAGCAGACAAAGGAACAGGATCCTGACGGGAGAGAATATACCGTCACGGCGGATTTCAGAAAGTACCCGGATATGGAATCAAGCGTGAGGGATCATTCCTGCTATTTGAACGGTGCCATGAATGGAAAAAAGTTGCGATATGCCGGCCTGAAAGGGGAAAGGGACTATAAAACGGCTATCCAGATCATTAAGGATGGCGGCTATGCTACGGATGTATCGTATGTGTCCAAGGTATGCGGCATCATCGAGAGATATTGCCTTACCAAGTATGATACAGTTGCCGGTGCGACAGAAAGTGAGGGAAAAATGAGCATTGCTATTATCGAAAAAATGGCCACGCAGAATCCGTGCTACAAAGCGGGCGTCAGTATCGCTCCCAAAGGAGGGATGCTTCATAGTGTCGGGTGTCCGCAGCCGGATCCTCTGGTTTTTGTGAAGAACTGGCAGCGCAGCGGCGGTTCGGTGTGCGTCCATGCTGTAGTGGGGAAGGATGCTGTTGTATACCAACTGCTCCCCTGGAACATGAAAGGGTGGCATTGCGGAAAAGGCCGTAAAGGCAGCGGAAACAATAGCCTGATCAGCATTGAGATGACGGAGCCGGCCTCGATCAAATATACCGGCGGCGCCAACTGGATCGAGACGGGAAATGGCGCGAATACCAAATCCCATGTACTGGCCACATATGCCAATGCAGTACAGTTCTTTGCGCATATCTGCAAGAAGTTTGGATTCAACCCGGAGGACAGCAATGTGCTTATGAGCCATCACGAGGGCAATGTAAAGGGCATTGCCTCCAATCATGGTGATGTGGAGCATATCTGGAGCAGATATGGTCTTTCCATGAATCAGTTCCGGAAGGACGTTAAAAAGGCAATGGCCGGTGAGAATGTCACGACTGTGCCCTCTGCTCCTGTGGATAATGCGAGCGATGATACCAGCGGGCAGAAGATCAATGTCTTAAATGGCTCCGTGACAGTCATCTACAACGGCGCCGATGGGCTGAATATCAGAAAGGCTCCGAGCATCACAGCAGAGGTGGATCAGATTGTGCATACAGGGATCTTTGCTGTTGTCGGTGTCTCTGCAGACGAGAAGTGGTATAAGCTGGAAAGCGGTTTATTTATCACTGCTATCCCTGATTATGTTTCTTTTAAGGCAACGGAAGAGCAGAAAGCGAGTACGGCCGGGACGGGGTATTACCGTGTCCGCATGAACTGGGCAGATCCCGGGAGTCAGATCGGCGCATTTAAGGATCAGAATAACGCCATCGAACTCTGCAAGCAGAACAGCGGGTATAAAGTATTTGACAATTCCGGAAATGAAATATACCCGTGTGTATCTGCTGATGTAACAGATCGGGAGTTTAAGTTCCGTGTAGCAATTTCTGATTTACGAATCCGGAAAGGGCCAGGAACCACTTTTGATTATCACAAGAAGAATGGCCAGGCTGTCTATACCGGCGAAGGTACTTTCACTATCGTAAAGACCAAAGACGGGCCTGGGGCGAAACTCTGGGGATTGCTGAAATCCTATGAGACCAATGAAGATGGGTGGATCGCCCTTGATGAAGAATATGGGAAGATATTGAGCTGACCGGATGCCGCTCCGCTTATCGGTATATGATAGGATATAACTCAAACCGCTATAAAATAACAAAAGGCACATGAGTGTGTCGAAAAATGATATTTTATAGCGGAAGGAGCGGCGACGTATGATAAGAATTTTACTATCTACTAAGCTCGGTGAACTCAGGTGGACGCAGGCAGACTTGGCAAGGGCCACTGGCATCCGGCCGAACACAATCAACGAATTGTACCATGAGTTGGTTGACAGGGTGAATCTGGAACATTTGGATCTCATTTGTGAAGCCCTGGACTGTAAACTCGATGAATTGATTGTGCGGGTGCCGGATGAAAGCCCAAAAGTCCTACATACCAAGAACGGCTCTCTGATTTCATCAACATCTGACAGATAGTGCTGCAACACTGCTGTCATAAAGAAAGACGTTCACGGATCGAACGTCTTTTTTTATATCACAAATTTTATGCACATTCAATGGAATTTACTTCCAAAGATTTTTTGAGAACACTGATATCCATACCATTGTCCACATACCCTTGGAGGATGGTTCTGACATATTGGGAGGATGGCCGGCCAGGGAGCTGCCTTTCATCCATGATATAGACCATGGCTTTCCTTTTCTTTCCGGCAATAGATACCATGATATCTTTCTTGAAATAGTAGTGCGGATATCCCTCATATATGTCGAGGCGGCATTCATCTGCTGGTTGAATTTCCCATACAAGGACCGGTACGGTGGAGCCCTGCTTTCTTATGATTGTGGCGTGTGAGTTCGCCTTACGGCCTCTGTAGACCAGCTCCCAGTTATTTAATACTCCCTTTGCATAAACGCTCGCAGAGGGACATCTAGCGGCCATCTGGGCCAGGTTAAGGTTGCTTCCGTATGCAATGTATAATTTTCCCATGAGATCTCCTTTCTATGAAACATATTCCCATACTTTTTCTTTTGCCAGCTTTTTGTAGGCGCACCCGTTCGGCAGATTTTTGTTATGACGGGCTTTTCTGTTCAGATACTTCTTGTGTTGCTTAATTGAATACTTACACTCCGCCCGCTGCGATCCAGGGCCTCTTCCGCGGAGCCAGCTGCGCTTTGTGCTTCTCTTGGAACCTTGCATAATGTTATCTATCCTTTCTCCCCGTCATGCCGATAGGCCAGCAGATATATTAAGCTGCCCTGCAGGCCATGCCAGCGGCTTTCTTTAAGGGTGTCATAAGGTGTAACCGACAAGTCTTGAATTCGTCTCCATACAGGCCGAGCCGATGGGTAAGGATATTTCTCATAATGGTAACTTTTTTCTCGGCTGTATATCCGGCCATGGAGCGGAATACGATTTTTTCCTGTGATGTGATGGCCCATGCGGATACGGCTAAGCAAAACTGAATGTAGGCCTTGATTTTCCCGGCATGGAGGGTGCTGTTGAAAAGCCTGAATTCTACAGTCCCTTTGGAGAAATAGCTGTGGAGGTTGACACCGTGATAGCGGGTGCTGTTATAGTGTTCATGGCTAACACCGCCGCAATATCCGTCATTCGCATTGCTATACCAGATTTCTTCTGCTTTTTCCTTTGTAAGTTCCTGACTCTCTTTCATGGCTTTAAGTAAATTGGAGTTGAGTTTTTGACACCAGTCTGATTCCCTGCTCCCGATTTCAAGGGCTTCATAGATCAGATCCTGCCGGGAAGTCATAAAGTTTACCAGCCTCCGAAGAGAATTCGCATTATGATTCGCTCCGTCTACATGGATATGGATGCCACAGCTGCTATGAGATTTTGCTCCGCTTTCACGTAATTTTCTGATGATATTCTGCAAAAGCTCTATGTCATCATATCCCAGGGGCGGTGTTACGAATTCTACCTTATATTCATCCATTGAGGCATCACTGCC
>CAJUIP010000023.1:61210-62430 GCA_910586315.1 uncultured Lachnospiraceae bacterium
CCAGGGGCGGTGTTACGAATTCTACCTTATATTCATCCATTGAGGCATCACTGCCATCATTCCTGATTGAAGTAATTGAGGAATCTCTCATAACTTTCCATTTGCGTGCTGCCTGGTCTGCAATGATGCGGGTTTGATAGCAAGTACTGTCTGGCCTGGATGCCGTGGTGCCAAGAATTTCTGCAACAATGGTAGCTGCTTTTTCTCTGGTGATACCTGTCATTTCTACTTCCACTCCGAACAACTGATTTTTTAACATGTCTTTGTCCTCCTAAAAGTTTTGATATATTAGAATTATGTTCTGTGTTCTTGCTATATACATATTACCATATGCACAGCGAGTGTCAATAGTTTATAGAAAAAAGTTTCGAGAAATTAGAATTTTTTATTGACTTTTAGAATGGATTTTGATAAGATATAAAAGAGGTGATGATTATGATTACATACAAACCACTTTGGAAGACCTTGATTGATAAGGATATGAAGAAAATGGATTTGGTCGAGGATGGAACGGTCAGCAGAGGTACACTTGCGAAGATGGGAAAAAATCAGAAGGTAAGTCTTGATGTAGTGGAAAGGATATGCAAACGCCTACAGTGTAAGGTGGAAGAGGTGATCGTTTACGATGAAGATTTCGAATAAGGTGAATGAAATCAGGATTGAAGATATATCTGCCGATATAGAACCTTCATGCGTTTATTTAATACGGAATCTGCATAATGGAAAAGCGTATGTTGGCATGGCTTCTGATGCGGTTCGCAGAATAGCAGGTCATTACTATTCTTTGCGGAAAGGAAATCATGATATTGGAGATTTACAGATGGATTATGATGCTGGCGATGAGTTTGAAACCAAAACCATCTGTGCTTTTGATAAAAAAGATCATTCCAGAAAGACAAAAGCACTGGAAACTTTCTTCATATTACAGTATGATGGAGTAGATAACGGATATAACGCAACGTATAATTACCCTTCTGCGGAGAGGGCATATGAAATAGTGGAGAATAATGCCGAATATATTATCAATTGTCTGAGAAAGAACGGAATAAGATTTAAGCTGCAGTGCAGTATAGAGGATGTGGTAGAGATTGCTCCGTGATGTTTTCGTGATGTTAAAAGGAAATCAAGACAAAAGTACAGAGAGTAGGAAACAACAAAATGAGTGGTAGAATAAATTTTTTTAACAATGAAAGCTCTGGAAAACGCCATTACCAAATCGA
>CAJUIP010000024.1 GCA_910586315.1 uncultured Lachnospiraceae bacterium
TTATGCGGGGATTCTTCTCTTTAAAATTTTTTAAGTGTCGAAAACGGGATTATATCATAGTTTTATCTCAAATACAATCGACAGTATGGGGATTCCTTTGCCAAAAATGGTTAAAATTCTGTAAAAAGTGTGTAAATGTTTTGGCGTCTTTGGAAAAGAATTCCAAAGGGTTTGACAAATGGAATATGTGGGAATTATAATAGCGTCCATAGAAGTATTGGAAAGGAATTGGAATGAATATTTTAAGTAAGCTGGAACGAAAATTTGGGAAATATGCGATCCCCAACCTAATGTATTATATTGTGCTCCTGTATGCGGCAGGTATAATGATTCAAATGTTTGCACCGCAGATTTATATCCAATATCTGATGCTGGATGCCAGTGCCATTCTTCACGGACAAATCTGGAGAGTGATCACATTTTTGATGTGGCCGTCCTCCGGGGATCCTTTTGTCAATATCCTGGTGATTTACTGCTACTTTAATCTTGGGAGAAATCTGGAATACGTCTGGGGCTCTTTTCGGTTTAACTTGTACTTTTTCATGGGCATCCTGGGCCATGTGCTGGCGGCGCTGGTGATTTATCTGCTGTTTGGCACGGTCTATCCCCTGACCGCCGATTACCTGAATTTTTCCCTGCTTTTTGCTTTTGCCGCTACGTTTCCGGAAGCAAAATTTCTGCTTTTTTTTGTCATTCCGATAAAAGCGAAATGGCTGGCGCTGTTTGACGGGGCATACTTTGTCTATGGATTTATTTTCGGCGGTGCGGCCGCCAGAATTGCCATTGCCATGTCTTTGTTTAATTTCCTTCTCTATTTTGCCATGTCAAGGGGAGGGAAATTGAATCCGAAGGAAATAAAGCGAAAGCAGCAGTTTAAAGCGCAGGTAAGTCAGGCCGTGAAAGCAGCGAAAGCCAATGGGCATCATCGCTGCGCCGTCTGCGGGCGGACGGACCTGGACGCTCCCGATCTGGTTTTCCGTTACTGTTCAAAATGTGAGGGTGATTATGAATATTGTCAGGATCATCTGTATACACATCAGCATGTGACCAGAGGTGGAATGGATCCCCGGCAGGCAAAACGCAAGGAATAGGAGGAGACGAAATTGAAAAAAACAAAAATCATCTGCACGATGGGCCCTAACAGCGACAATCGGGGTATAATGAAACAGCTGGTTTTAAACGGAATGGATGTGGCCAGGTTTAATTTTTCCCACGGGACCCATGAGGAGCATAAAAAAAGATATTTACAGTTAAGGGAAGTGGCCGACGAGACAGGGATTCCTGTCGCGGCGCTTTTAGATACAAAGGGACCGGAAATTCGTACAGGGGTTTTGAAGGGCGGAAACAAAGTAACCTTAAAGGAGGGGCAGGAATTTATCCTGACCACAGAGGAAACGGCCGGCGACGCGTCGATCGTTCACATCAATTACAGCGGACTGGCAGGAGATGTGAAGGAGGGCAACCGGATTCTCATTGACGATGGCCTTATCGAGCTTTCTGTAAAAAATGTGGCCGGTTCCCGAATTATATGCCAGGTTGTCAATGGCGGTGAGCTTGGGGAGAGAAAGGGCGTAAATGTACCCGGAGTAAAAATTAAGCTTCCGGCTCTGACCGATAAGGACAAGGAAGATATCCGGTTTGGAATGGAGATGGGCTTTGACTTTATTGCGGCATCCTTTGTCCGTTCCGCAGAGGCCATTGAGGAAATCCGGGAAATCTTAAAATCCGGTGATTCAGATATGGGAATCATTGCAAAGATTGAAAATGCGGAGGGATTGGAGAATCTGGATGCGATCATTGAGGCCAGTGACGGCATTATGGTGGCAAGAGGTGATCTGGGGGTGGAGATTTTGCCGGAAAGGCTTCCTCATCTCCAGAAAACCATGATTGAAAAATGCAGTGAGGCATGTAAGCCGGTAATTACAGCGACCCAGATGCTGGATTCTATGATCCGAAACCCCAGACCGACCCGTGCGGAGGTTACGGATGTGGCCAATGCCGTTTACGAAGGAACGGATGTGGTTATGCTTTCCGGCGAAACGGCCAACGGAAAATATCCGGTGGAAGCCCTGAAGATGATGGCTCATATTGCAGAAGAGACAGAATCTCATTTAGATGATATTTTTTATAAGAGAAGGAAAGTATCCGATGACAACAGCCACAGTATTTCCAATGCCGTGTGCTATTCCTCCGTCTCCACGGCCCGGGCCCTGGGAGCCAGGGTGATCATTGCTCCCAGCATCAGCGGATATACGGCCAGAATGCTTTCCAAATGGCATCCCAAGACCATGCTGATAGGAATGTCCCCCAGTATCAAAACGGTGCGGAAAATGCAGCTGTACTGGGGCGTAAAGCCGTTTCAGGCGAAAAGAGCGGAGTCCACAGATACCCTGATTATGAACTCCATTGATTTATTAAAGGAGAAGGGAATTGTTGAGGAAGGTGACCTGGCAGTGGTCACAGCAGGGGTGCTGAGCCATTCCAGAAGACATGATCCGGCAACAGATACCAACATTATGCGTGTTGTTACAGTAGACTGATAAAGGAGAAGACGTACATGGAGAAGAAACTGTTCGTAACTAAGGCACAGCTGGAGACAATTGCAGAGGAGCACCCCACGCCGTTTTATCTGTATGATGAAAAGGGCATCCGCGAGAATGCGAAGGCGCTGAAAGAAGCGTTTGCGTGGAACCGGGGATTTAAAGAATACTTTGCCGTGAAGGCAACCCCCAATCCGTTTATTCTTAAAATTTTGAAGGAGATGGGATGCGGAACAGACTGTTCTTCCGAGACAGAGCTTTTAATGTCAAAAGCCTGCGGGTTTACAGGACATGAAATCATGTTTTCCTCCAATGACACCCCGCCGGAAGAATTTAAGCTTGCGGATCAGCTGGGGGCTATCATAAATCTGGATGATTTCACCCATATTGAGTGTGTGGAACAGATTCTTGGAAAGATTCCGGAAACCATCTGCTGCCGCTTTAATCCGGGCGGACTGTTCCGGATTACAACGGATATCATGGATAATCCCGGTGAGGCCAAATATGGTATGACAAGGGAGCAGATCGTGAAAGCCTATAAAATCTTAAAGGCAAAGGGAGCGAAAAATTTTGGCATCCATGCGTTCTTAGCAAGCAATACGGTGACCAATGAGTATTATCCGACTCTGGCCAGGGTTCTCTTTGAACTGGCCGTAAGTCTTAGGAGGGAAACCGGGGCAGAGATTAAATTTATCAATCTCTCCGGAGGAATTGGCATACCCTACCGCCCGGAGCAGGAGCCAAATGACATTAAGAGTATCGGCGAGGGTGTGAAAAGAGCTTACGAAGAGATTCTGGTTCCGGCGGGAATGGGCGATGTGGCCCTGTTTACAGAGCTTGGACGGTTTATGCTGGCCCCCTATGGCGTGCTGGTGACGAGAGCGATCCATGAAAAGCACACATATAAGGAATACATTGGTGTGGATGCCTGCGCCGTAAATCTGATGCGCCCGGCCATGTATGGAGCATATCATCATATTACGGTAATGGGAAAGGAAAATGCGCCTTGTGACTGCAAATACGATGTAGTAGGCTCTCTCTGTGAGAACAACGATAAATTTGCCATAGACAGAATGCTGCCGAAGATCGATATGGGAGATCTTTTGGTTATCCACGATGCGGGAGCACACGGATTTTCCATGGGATATAATTACAATGGAAAGTTAAAGAGCGCGGAGCTGCTTCTTAAGGAAGATGGGAACATACAAATGATTCGCCGTGCGGAAACCCCTGATGACTATTTTGCCACGTTTGATTTTTGTGATATTATGAAAAATGTAAGAAAGCACAGCTGTTCAGGAAATATTGGAACAGTTACAGAAAAAAGGAATTGAGATGAGAAAAGTCCTGGTTTTCGTATGCGGGAAGTGCGAAAACCAGGACTTTTCTATGAAATGAAAAAACCCTGCACATACCGTACAGGGATTCATCATTTAGGATTTCGATTTCAAAAAGGTTTTAGGATAAAGGATTCATTTGTGTCGTGCAATTTCTATGTCTAGAGTATATCATGTTGTTTCAAAAAATGATTGTATATTCTTTGAATGAATTATGAAGAATTTCTTAAGATTTTCCATTTCTGGACAAAATGCCCGAATAGGGACACATTCCCAAAATGGGAAGTGCAGAATATCCTATGATAAAAGGGAATCAGGAAATTCATGTGAATCATGTAAAGAAACAGATTCATTGCAGGGACGCTTTTACTATGGGACTTACAGGAAAGGGCGTGGGCGTGGCGGTTTTGGATACCGGAGTATTTTTGCACCGGGATTTTGAAGACCGGGTCATTGGATTTGCCGATATGGTGAATAAGAAAACGAGGCCGTATGACGACTGTGGCCATGGAAGCCATATCTGCGGTATCATAGGCGGCAGCGGCGCCTTTTCAGATGGGCGGTATCAGGGGATGGCGCCCGGATGCAATCTGATAGCGGTAAAAGTTCTGGACCAGAAGGGCAATGGGTCCGCAAAGGATGTTCTGGCGGGTATTTCTTGGATTTTAGAACGAAAGGAAGCGCTGGGAATTCGAATTGTAAATATTTCAGTGGGTTCCTTCGGAAAACGGAGAATGAGCGAAAATTCAGGGCTGGTGAAGGGGGTCGACGAGGCCTGGGATGCAGGACTGGTTGTGGTAGTGGCGGCCGGGAATAATGGCCCGGGGCGGATGAGCGTTACAACACCGGGAATCAGCCGGAAAGTCATTACGGTAGGGTGTTCCGATGACAATACGGAGGTGGTGGTGGGAGGAAACCGTATGGTGGATTATTCCGGACGGGGACCCACGGCCGCCTGTGTATGCAAGCCCGATGTAGTGGCTCCAGGGTGCAGTGTGGTAAGCTGTTCCAATCGGCCGGACCGCTACGCCATAAAAAGCGGAACGTCCATGAGCACGCCCATTGTTTCCGGGGCCATTGCCCTCCTTTTGGAAAAGTATCCCCAGATGACCAACAAAGATGTAAAATTAAAGATCATGGAGACGTCCCGGGATATTGGCTTGCCCAAAAATCAGCAGGGCTGGGGCCTTTTGGATGTGGAACGTCTTCTGTTATAATGATTAATGAAGTGATAGTTCAGCCATGCACTTCTTGTCCGCTGTAAGCGGTCAGGAAGCCGCAAGGCTGAATTGTTCCATATAATAAACGCTGCCACCCGGCTTTAAAAGGCCGGATGGTATTTTTTATTTCATATTACGGCTGGTCCCGTATATTTTTTAAAAATTTACATAGATTTTACATACAGACGGCGGACATTTTACATACTGATGGTATTCTGCAGGCATAGGAACACGAGTCACAGGTGTTCTGTGAGAGAAGCTGATATGCTCATTTTAAATTGCCGATGGGGCACATGCTTTGGAACTGATGTATTGTCCCATGATTAATCGGCGGGACGATTTGTCATGACATCAACAGTATCAATATAAATCATAATTTTACGGAGGAATATATGGACTTTTTTAACTTGCTTACTATGTTTGGAGGATTGGCTTTGTTTCTATACGGAATGGACATCATGGGACAGGGCCTGGAAAAATTATCCGGCGGCCGGCTGGAAAAAATTTTGGAGAAGCTCACATCCAACCCCATTAAGGCGGTACTTCTGGGAACCTGTGTGACTGCGGTCATTCAGTCTTCGTCCGCCACAACGGTTATGGTGGTGGGCTTTGTAAACTCCGGAATCATGAAATTAACCCAGGCTGTGGGAATTATCATGGGCGCCAATATCGGTACCACAGTGACCTCATGGCTCCTCAGCATGACGGGAATTGAAAGCGATAATTTCTTTGTGCGGCTTTTTAAGCCGTCGTCATTTTCGCCGGTTCTGGCTATGCTTGGTGTTATTTTCATCATGTTCTCCAAAAAGGAAAAGAAAAAGGATCTGGGGACCATCATGGTGGGATTTGCGATTCTGATGTTTGGGATGGAGACCATGAGCGGCGCGGTAAAGCCCCTGGCCGACGTACCAGAATTTAAAGGAATTCTTACCATGTTTTCCAATCCGTTTCTGGGAATGCTGGCCGGAGCTGTTTTGACCGCTGTCATTCAGAGCTCTTCGGCCTCCGTCGGCATTTTACAGGCGCTCTGTGCCACAGGGGCGGTAAGCTTTGGCAGCGCGCTTCCCATTATCATGGGACAGAACATCGGTACTTGTGCCACAGCCCTGCTTTCCAGTATCGGCGCCAGTAAGAATGCCAGACGGGCAGCCCTGGTGCATCTGTATTTTAATGTGATAGGGACGTTGGTGTTCATGCTGGTGTTTTACGCGGCAAACGGAGTTGTTCATTTCGAATTTTTGAATGCTCCGGCCAATGCCATGGGAATTGCAGCGGTACACAGCACGTTCAATCTGGCAGCCACGCTGGTTCTTTTACCGTTTTCCAATGGCCTTGTGAGACTGGCATGCCTTACAATTCCGGATATGGCGGAAGCAGGGGACGAAAAAGAAACAGAGGCTGCTTTTGCGGAGTTTCGCCTCCTGGATGAACGTTTTCTGGAGACGCCGGGCTATGCAGTGGAGCAGTGCAGGCATATGACAATCCGTATGGCCAGGCTGGCCAGGAAATGTATTCTCACATCTGCCGGGCTATTTGATCATTACGAGCAGGAAAAGGCGGATCAGGTGGAGTTCCTGGAAAATTTGGTGGACAAATACGAGGATAAGCTGGGGACCTATATGGTGAAGCTGGGCAGCCAGAATCTGTCGAAAAACGACAGCCTTACACTTTCCCTTCTTCTGCACTGTATTGGAGATTTTGAGAGGATTTCCGACCATGGCATGAATCTCATGGCAGCCGCCAGGGAGATGGCTGAAAAGGAAATGGAATTTTCCAAAAAGGCCAAAAAGGAGCTGGATGTTTTTTTGGCAGCCGTGCAGGAAATTCTCGATCTTTCCATCTCTGCTTTTGAGGGCAATAATGTAAAGCAGGCGGCCCTGGTGGAGCCATTGGAGGAAGTGATTGACGATATCAATACCTATGTAAAGGCGAATCACATCAGGCGTCTCCGTAAGGGAAAATGCACCATTGAACAGGGCTTTGTACTTTCGGATATTTCCACGAATCTGGAACGGGTGGCGGATCATTGCTCCAATGTTGCTATCAGTGTCATTGAGATTGACCGGGACGGCTTTGACGCCCATGGATATCTGGAGAATTTAAAGCGTGACAACGATCCCAGGTTCCAGGCGATGGTGGAGAGCTACCGGAGAAAATATACTCTTCCAACTTAAGGAAGACACTGATATAATGATGTTGCATGTAAAAGCCGGAAGAATTGCAGGCAGGAGGGTTTCAAATGGCATTGATTTATGTGGTGGAAGATGATAAAAACATACTGGAAATCGAGATGCTCGCCCTGAAAAACAGCAGCTATCAGGTGGAAGGTTTTGAATGCGCCGGGGATTTTTATAAGAAAATGGATTCCAGACAGCCGGATCTGGTTCTTCTGGATGTGATGCTGCCGGATGAGGACGGTCTGGAAATTGTGGGAAAGCTCAGAAAAAGGCCGGAGACAAAAAAGCTTCCAATTATATTGGTGACAGCGAAAACTTCGGAAATCGACAAGGTGAGGGGGCTGGATGTGGGTGCGGATGATTACCTCACGAAACCTTTTGGCGTTATGGAACTAATCGCGCGGGTCAGAGCCATTCTGCGGCGCACGGTGGAAGAAGAAAAATTTCTGAGGCTGGGGGATATTTTTCTGGACAATGAAAAGCGTATGGTGTATGTGAAGGATACTCCCTGCAGCCTGACTTTTAAAGAATATGAGCTGCTGAAGCTGCTGCTTTACAACGCAGGAATCGTAGTGACCAGAGAAGTGATTCTGGAACGGGTCTGGGGCATTGATTTCGAGGGGGAGTCCAGGACTCTGGATATGCATATCCGGACGCTGAGACAGAAACTGGGGGACGCAGGAGCCATGATACGGACTGTGCGGAATGTGGGGTACATGATAGAGTAGACGGAGGACAAAATGAAACGAAAGATACACATTGAACTTCTTGCGACATCGGCTCTGGCTATTGTATTGACACTTCTGTTTGCGCTGTTTGTCTTTTACGGTCTGTTTCAGGAACAGATTATGGGAGACTTGAAAGCGGATGCCTGGGTTCTTAAGAATATGCATGTGTTTGACCATATCGAGGATGTCCACCCAGACACTTATGATTTAAATGCGGAAAGTCTTCGGATAACAGTGGTGGGAGAAAACGGTTCCGTAATTTTTGACAGCAATGCAGACGCGGCAGCCATGTCCAACCATGAGGACAGGCCGGAAGTGCGAAAGGCGTTTGAGGCCGGAGAAGGAAGCGGTACCAGGCGCTCGGAGACTTTGGATAAAAATTTGTTTTATTATGCAGTGAAACTTAAGAATGGGACTGTGCTGCGAATCTCCAGAGAAGCAGACAGTTTTTTTGCTGTGCTATGGAATTTACTGCCAACGGTGGCCGGAGTTTTCTTTTTTCTGTTTTTACTGAGCATTTTTCTGGCCCGTTACGTTACAAAAAGCATTGTGGAACCCATAGAACGGATGGCGGAAAATTTATCTGAGCCGGGACAGGAGGCGGCATACCGTGAACTGGCGCCCTTTGCGGCCAAAATCCGGCAGCAGCATGAGGATATCTTAAAGAGCGCACAGATGCGCCAGGAATTCACTGCCAACGTGTCCCATGAATTAAAGACACCTCTGACTGCCATATCCGGTTATGCGGAGCTAATGGAACATGGAATGGCTGGAAAAGAGAATACGGAGCGGTTTGCCGGGGAGATCCATAAAAATGCGGAGAGACTGCTGTCCTTAATTAATGATATTATCCAGCTTTCCCAGCTGGATGACGGAAAACGCCGGATGGAATACCAGGATGTGGATTTGCTTCAGCTTGCAGAGGAATGCGAGGATATGCTGAACATGAATGCCCGGAGACTGAATGTGACTATGGAGGTCCGGGGAAGCTCCGCAGTGGTTTCTGGTGACAGGCAGCTTTTGGAGGAACTGCTTTATAATCTTTGTGATAATGCCATCCGCTACAATAATCAGGGGGGAAAGGTAACGATTACTACAGGAACAGAGGACGGCTCTCCTTTCCTTTCTGTAAAGGATACAGGCATCGGCATTCCGGGCGAACATCAGGAACGTGTCTTTGAGCGGTTCTACCGGGTAGACAAAAGCCGTTCCAAGGCAACCGGAGGTACTGGCCTGGGGCTTGCCATTGTAAAACATATTGTAGCCCAGCATGGGGCAAAGATTTTCCTGGATAGCCAGATTTCAAAAGGAACGGAAATACGGGTGGTATTTTCTGAAACCCTGAGATCATAAATCGTATGTTTCGTAACAGCTTTTCTTTTGTGGAAAATGTACATTGACGGGCTGCGGGGAATGACGTATAGTATATATATCATTTCGCCGCAAGGCCCGCTTTTTAGGAAATTCTGCAGGTTTCCGGGCAGTTCGCCGTTTATTCGCAGGAAATAGGTCAGACAATTACAGTTCATTCCCCGGTCAATCACTCCGCTGTTTGATTGGGAAGGATCAAAGCATATGCCCCCTTATGCTCTATCGCAGACCGTACGAAAACGCAGTGGCCGCAGTGGCGTGTGCCGTAACCGTTCAGTGGCCGTCTGAACGGTTGCTATCAGATTGAGGAAAGGGAGGAGAATTCCGCAAGAAACAGTTGACTTTTTGGAGCAAGTATATTATGATTAAACAAGAAAACAGAACATTTGTTCGCATTGGAGGATGAATATGAATAAAGATGATAAAATGAAAGCCCTTGACGCGGCACTGACCCAGATTGAAAAAGCGTATGGAAAAGGCTCCGTGATGAAATTAGGAGATTCCAGCGCCAATATGAATATAGAAACGATTCCCACAGGCTCTTTAAGCCTTGATATTGCTCTGGGACTTGGCGGCGTGCCGAAGGGACGCGTCATTGAAATTTACGGACCTGAATCCAGCGGTAAAACGACAGTGGCTCTTCATATGGTGGCTGAGGTGCAGAAACGCGGCGGTATTGCCGGATTCATTGATGCAGAGCATGCCCTGGATCCGGTGTATGCAAAGAATATCGGCGTGGATATCGACAATCTTTATATTTCTCAGCCGGATAACGGTGAGCAGGCCCTGGAAATTACAGAAACTATGGTGCGTTCCGGCGCTGTGGATATTGTAATTGTGGATTCTGTTGCCGCTCTGGTTCCCAAGGCGGAAATTGATGGGGACATGGGGGACTCTCACGTAGGACTTCAGGCCCGCCTGATGTCACAGGCATTAAGAAAGCTGACGGCTGTGATCAGCAAGACGAATTGTATCGTTATCTTTATTAACCAGCTTCGTGAAAAAGTGGGAGTTATGTTTGGAAACCCGGAGACCACTACTGGAGGCCGCGCACTGAAATTTTATTCCTCCGTCCGTTTGGACGTCCGCAGAACAGAATCCTTAAAGCAGAGCGGTGAAGTGACCGGCAACCATGTACGCGTAAAGGT
This sequence comes from uncultured Lachnospiraceae bacterium, assembly GCA_910586315.1. GTDB lineage: Bacteria > Bacillota > Clostridia > Lachnospirales > Lachnospiraceae > CANRXD01. The sequence goes on from CAJUIP010000024.1 coordinate 10,522, forward strand.
AGTGAAAAATAAGATAGCTCCCCCCTTTAAAGAGGCCGAGTTTGATATTATGTTCGGAAAGGGAATTTCCAAAGAAGGAGACGTTCTGGATCTGGCAGTCGATGCAAATATCGTGGAAAAGAGCGGTTCCTGGTATGCCTATAAAGGAGCTAAAATCGGTCAGGGGCGTGAGAATGCCAAACTGTATCTGCAGCAGAACCCGCTGGTCTGTGAGGAAATCGAAAACCAGGTGAGAGAGATCCATGGTCTGGAAGCCCAGCATGTGGCTGTGGAGGCCGCAGAACCGCCGGCCGTCTCTGATGAAAATGAAGGAAAAGAGTAAAAAGCCTGTTGGGAGGAACAATGAAAGAATGGGAGCAGGAAGCCCGCAATAAAGCTGTTTACTATCTTCAGTTTTCCGCTAAAACAGAGAGTGAACTACGAAAGAAGCTGGCAGAACAGGGATTTCTGCCGGCTTCTATTGATTCGGCAATCGATTTTGTGAAGCAGTACCGATATCTGGATGATGAAGATTATGTGAGACGGTATATTGAGAGAAACGGACGGAAGAAGAGCAGGAAGCAGATAGAATTTGAACTGCGTCAAAAAGGGGTCCGGGATGATCTGGTTCAGGCCGGATTGGAAGAAATGCCCGTAGATGAGGCGGCGCAGATAGAGAAAATTTTGGAAAAGCGGGGATATGCGGGGGAAGAGGCCTCCCGGGAGGAAAGGCAGAAGATTTCGGCATATCTTGCGAGAAAGGGATTCCCCTATGAAGCCATTCAAACGGCTTTGCTTCATTATAGGAATAATAGCAACGGTTCAGATAATCCCTGAACCGTTACTTGTTGTATGCTGCTGTTCATAGTGACTATTGTATACAGAAAAAACAGATTCGGGGCAATATACTTGACATAATGTATAAAACAGTTTAGAATTGAGATGTTGTACAATGAAAACTAAATAAAGGAGGTGCTCCTGTGTCACCAATAATCAGCGTGTTGTTAACAGCAATTATTGTGGCTCCTATTACCTGGGTTATGGCTGTGGCTTACCGGAAGAAAAGCTATGAGAGTAAGATCGGAAGCGCAGAGGAAAAATCCAGAGAAATAATAGATGAAGCATTAAAGGCCGCAGAGACGAAGAAAAAAGAAGCTCTCCTGGAAGCGAAGGAAGAGAATTTAAAAGCGAGAAATGAGCTTGAGAAGGAAACCAAGGAGCGAAGGGCAGAGATTCAGCGTTATGAGCGACGTGTTCTCAGTAAAGAGGAAAATCTGGACAAAAAGACGGAGGCTATGGAAAAAAAGGAATCCAGTCTGGCATCCAGAGAAGAATCTTTAAAGAGGCGAACTGCTGAGGTAGAAGAACTTTTTGCCAAGGAACAGGAAGAACTGGAAAAAATTTCCGGACTTACAACGGACCAGGCAAAAGAGTATCTTCTGAAATCCGTGGAAGAGGATGTGAAGCACGATACTGCGAAGCTCATTAAGGAGCTGGAAAGCAAGGCAAAAGAAGAAGCTGACAAAAGGGCAAGAGAGTATGTGGTTACAGCCATCCAGAGATGTGCTGCGGACCATGTGGCAGAAACTACGGTTTCTGTTGTTCAGCTCCCCAGCGATGAAATGAAGGGGCGTATCATTGGACGGGAAGGGCGGAATATCCGTACCTTAGAAACCATGACCGGTGTAGAACTGATCATCGATGATACTCCGGAAGCCGTCGTATTGTCGGGATTTGACCCGATCCGGAGAGAAGTGGCAAGAATTGCATTAGAGCGTTTGATTGTGGACGGACGTATTCATCCGGCCAGAATCGAAGAAATGGTGGAGAAAGCGCAGAAGGAAGTCGAAAATATGATGCGCGAGGAAGGCGAGGCCGCTATTTTAGAGGTCGGCATCCATGGAATCCATCCAGAACTTGTCAAGTTGCTTGGCAAGATGAAATTCAGGACCAGCTATGGGCAGAATGCGTTAAAACATTCCATTGAGGTTGCTCAGCTATCAGGACTGCTGGCTTCTGAAATTGGCGTAGATGTCAGAATGGCAAAACGTGCCGGTTTATTACATGACATTGGAAAATCCGTCGACCATGAGATGGAGGGTTCCCATATTCAGCTTGGTTCCGAACTTTGTAAAAAGTATAAGGAATCGGCAGTGGTTATCAATGCAGTGGAATCTCATCATGGCGATGTTGAACCGACGAGTCTTATTTCCTGCATCGTTCAGGCAGCCGACACAATTTCAGCTGCAAGACCCGGCGCAAGAAGAGAGACGTTGGAAACATACACGAACCGCCTGAAGCAGTTAGAGGATATTACCAATGCCTTCAAGGGCGTTGACAAGTCCTTCGCAATCCAAGCAGGACGCGAAGTGCGAATCATGGTGGTGCCGGATCAGATCAGTGATGATGATATGGTCCTTCTGGCAAGGGATATTTCCAAGAGAATTGAAGATGAATTGGAATATCCGGGACAGATCAAGGTTAATGTGATCCGTGAGTCCAGAGTTACTGATTACGCAAAATAAGTTGTTTTGTCTATGAAAGGTCCGAAGTTACATAATCAAAAAGATTGTGTATCTTCGGATCTTTTTTAATTTCATAGGAAAGGCCTTGCTATGTTACTATACAAAAGGGAGAAAGATTTTTTTCACTTTTCTTAAAAAGGTGTTGACGCTTCCGAAATTTTGGTGTAAAATGCGGATAAATGCAGGAGAGAGTGAAAATATATTCGAAAATATATTCAACTCGCCGGAGGTATGGCAATGAAAAAGACAATAACTGTACAGGTGAATATGATGAATCTGATGTGCGGCATGTACATGTGCGGCATGATTTTTTGCTTGGAAAAAATTTCAGATTGCAAAGATTCCTGTATGGATTGTGTGTAATAAAATATCCTGTGCTTTAAATAAAAGAATGGGCCGCAGTTCCAATCAGGACTGCGGCTTTTGCTATTTCATAGGAAAGACCATGTTATGGTAATGCATAAAAGTAAGATCAAAGGAGACGACTATGGCAGATCTTAATCCAATTATACAAATGAAAGAATTGGGAAAAGAATTTAAAGGAAGCCAGGGGAACGTGAGAGCACTGGAAAATATCAGCCTGGAAGTTATGCCCGGTGAAATTTTTGGAATTATCGGTCTTTCCGGAGCCGGAAAAAGTACGCTGGTACGATGCATGAATTTTCTGGAAACGCCCACCGAGGGTGAGGTTTATTATGATGGAAAGCCTTTGTCAAAGATGAAGGATGCAGAATTAAGGAAAACCCGCCAGTCCATGGGAATGATCTTTCAGCAGTTTAATCTTCTGGCCCAGAGAAATGTGTTAAATAATGTCTGCTTCCCCATGGAAATTGCAGGCGTTCCAAGAAGGCAGGCCTGTGAACGGGCCAGAGAGCTTTTAAAGCTGGTGGGACTGGAGGACAGAGAAACGGCCTACCCGTCTCAATTGTCTGGCGGACAAAAGCAGAGGGTGGCCATCGCCAGGGCGATTGCTACCAACCCCAAGGTTCTGCTGTGTGATGAGGCCACCAGCGCTCTGGACCCCAATACGACAAAGGCTATTTTGCAGCTTTTAAAAGAAATTAACCAGTCCATGGGAATTACGGTCATTATTATTACCCATGAGATGTCTGTGATCGAAGCCATCTGCGACAGGGTGGCAATCATTGATAAGAGCCATATCGCGGAGATAGGGAGCGTGTCCCAGGTGTTTGCGGGGCCAAGGTCTAAGATCGGCCGTCAATTGATTCTTGGGGATGCGGCAAAGAAGGTGGAATTCGGCACCGGCCGGCTGTTTCGTATTATCTTTGACGGGCTGGCTTCCAATGAGCCTGTAATTTCCAACGTGATTATGGCCTGCAAGGTTCCGGTAAATATCATGTATGCGGCGACCAGGGATATTAAAGGAAAAGCCGCCGGGCAGATGATTATTGAACTTCCGGACAGTGAACAGGAGATCGAGAAAGTCCTCGATTATCTGAAGAGGGCAAAAGTACCTTATGAGGAGGTTGGGAAAAATGACCTTTAAACTGCTTTCCATGTTTTTTGAGGAATTGAGAAATACTCTGGTTATGACTTTTGTGTCCTCCTTTCTTGCTTACGTGATTGGAATTCCCCTGGGAATCCTTCTTGTGATCTGGGCAAAGGACGGAATTCGTCCCAGACCAAAGGCTCAGGAAATTCTGGGAGTGGCTATTAACCTGGTCCGTTCCCTTCCGTTTTTAATTCTTTTGATTGCCATTCAGTCTTTTACCAGAAAGCTGGTGGGAACCACAGTCGGCGTGAGAGCCATTATTGTGCCGCTGACTCTGGCATCGGCTCCATATGTGGCACGAATTGTGGAGTCTTCCTTAAAGGAAGTGGATTATGGAATCATTGAAGCGGCGAAATCCATGGGCGCTTCCGCTTGGCAAATTATCTACAAGGTACTGCTCCCGGAGGCAAAGCCGTCCCTTCTTCTCAATGCGGCCATTGCGGTTACCACTATTCTTGGATATTCAGCCATGGCAGGCTTCGTAGGCGCAGGAGGACTTGGCGCCATTGCCATCAACTATGGATATTACCGCACGGAAGACGGAGTGATGTGGACTGCCATCGTGTTCCTAGTTGTGGTGGTACAGGTCATTCAGTCCCTGGGAATGTATCTTGTAAAGAAAGTGGACAAGCGGGTCCGCTAGTGTACTGGCTCGATTACTTTCAGCTAAATGACGCAGAATGAATTTTCAGTCTGCAAGGCGGAGGAAGGAGGCGATGCGGTGGCATCGTTGACTGACAACAACGCAGCAGATGGAAATTCAGGCAAGCCATTTGGCGAAATGTAATCGAGTCAGTACACTAGCACGGAGCAATCGGCTTCCACGCATGCTGACGCCTGTGCCAGCATGCGAATCGGTTTCGTATGAAATCTCCCTGGCTTGGGTCCCGGCGCGCAGGATACGGGACAGAGAGGTTTGCATAAAAATAAAAAGACGCAGCTGTTCGGCAGGTCTGAACAGTTACGAAAAGACATCAAAGGAGATTTTTGGTTATGAAAAAGACAATATATGTGATTTTAGCGGCAGCTCTGGCTGTGGGTTCTCTTACGGCATGCAGCTCCAGGTCTTCGGAAGAGGAAGATAAAACCATCGTGGTGGGGGCAAGTCCGTCTCCCCATGCGGAAATTCTTGCAGAAGCCCAAAAGATTCTTGAAAAACAGGGTTACACGCTGGAAATTAAGGAGTATAATGATTATGTACAGCCCAACGTTGCTTTGGATGCGGGCGATTTGGACGCAAATTATTTCCAGCATCAGCCGTATCTGGACCAGTTTAACGCAGAAAAGAAAATGGAGCTGGTATCCGCAGGGATGATTCATTATGAACCGTTTGGAATTTATGCAGGAAGGACAGCCGTGACGGCATCCTTTGAGGACCTTCCCGAGGGGGCACAGGTGGCTGTCCCCAATGATGCAACCAACGAGGCAAGAGCCCTTCTGCTTCTGGAAGCCCAGGGAATCATTAAGATAAAAGAGGGGGCAGGCTTAAATGCGACCAAACAGGATGTGATCGAAAATCCCAAAAATGTAGAGATTATTGAGATGGAGGCAGCCCAGATTCCCCGTTCTCTTCAAGATGTGGATATTGCCGTCATCAACGGAAACTACGCTATCGGCGCGGGCTTAAAGGTGAGTGAGGCGCTGGCCTGCGAGGATGCTGACTCCATCGGCGCTACCACCTATGGAAATATTGTGGCTGTTCAGAAGGGCCATGAGAGCGATGAAAAAATCAAGGCTCTGGTGGATGCGTTAAAGAGCAGTGAGATTAAAGCATTTATGGAAGAAAAGTACGAGGGCGCAGTGGTTCCCCTTTCGTAAAGAAGGAACCGGTAACACATAAAGGCAGGAGGAAATGGAAATGGCAAAAATTGGCTTTATCGGTATGGGTAACATGGGGATGGCGATTATGAAGGGGCTTTTAAAGTCCATGTCCCCGGAAGGAATTCTGTTTTCATCCGCTCACACGGACAGGATGGAAAAAATTTCAAAGGAGACAGGCGTGGCCCATGCGGCCTCCAATGCAGAATGTGCAGGGCAGGTAAAATATCTGGTTCTGGCGGTGAAGCCGCAGGTATTGCCGAAGGTGTTCACGGAAATTAAAAATGTGATCACAAAGGAGCAGGTAATTATTTCCATTGCTGCCGGATATTCCATTTCCGACCTGACGGAAGGGCTTGGCGGACAGGCGCGCGTGGTGCGGACCATGCCGAACACTCCGGCCATGGTGGGCGAGGGCATGACCGGTCTCTGCTATGAGGAGACCCTGTTTACAGAAGAAGAGAAGGCGACCGTGGAAGCCCTGTTTACTGCCGTTGGAAAGACGGAAAAAGTTGAGGAAAAACTTCTGGATGTGGTTGCCAGCGCCAGCGGCTGTTCCCCGGCCTATGTGTATATGTTCATAGAGGCCCTGGCGGATGGCTGTGTAAAGAATGGGCTTCCCCGCCAGATGGCATACCGTATGGCCGCGCAGGCGGTTCTGGGAAGCGCTAAAATGGTGCTGGAAACGGGAAAGCATCCGGGGGAACTTAAGGATATGGTATGTTCGCCGGGAGGCACTACCATCGAGGGTGTGGCGGCTCTGGAACAGGGAGGCTTCCGCGGCGCCATCATCAAGGCGTGCGACGCCAACTATGAGAAAAACAAGAGGTTAAAATAGTATGGAAGCAACAATTCGCTTAAAGCGGGACCTGGCCTATACAGGAACAATTTTGAAGATTTACCGGGATACGGTTGTGGCCAACGGGATTGAAGAGGTCTATGATTATATCCACCATGACGGAGCAGCCGCTGTCCTTCCGGTCACAAAGGATGGAAAAATTCTCATGGTACGCCAGTACAGGAATGCCCTGAACCGATTCACGCTGGAAATTCCCGCAGGGAAGGTGGACGCGCCGGACGAGCCAAGGATTGAGTGTGCTTACAGGGAACTGGAAGAGGAGACGGGATTCCGCACGGAAAAGCTGGAATACCTGATGACCATCAATACTACGGTGGCTTTTTGTGATGAGGCCATTGATGTGTTCCTCGCAAAGGACCTGATTCCATCCAAACAGAACCTGGATGCGGATGAGAGCATTGATGTTGAGGAGTGGGAGGTCAAAGATCTTCTGGAACTTATTTACACAGGAAAGATGACGGACGGAAAAACGGTGGCTGCCATTATGGCTTTTGCACAGAAGGAAGGAATCCGTTAAAAATGGCGGGAAATGTCCGGAATAGACAGGACAGGACACTCATATAGTGGTAAAAAGCCATATGAGGTGAAGCCGTGAATGACTATGTTGAAAGTAAAAAAGGCAGCCTGGAATTCTGGCTGTCTTTTTTTCTTATGCTGGGAGCCGTTTTGGGGAGTCTGTTCTGCAACCGGATGGATGGGCAGATGAAGGGGGAATTTCATGCGCTGGAAGGGAGCATGCTGTCCAATGCAGTCCTTCTCAAGATGAATTTCAGAGAGCTGTTTTTTAAGGTGGCATCCAGACGGTTTGGCCAGTTGTTTTTTGTGATTCTTGTGGCGATGACACCTGCGGCCAGGGCAGCCTCTTTGTTCTTTTCCGGTTATCTGGGATTTTCGGCAGCGGTGGTGGTCTGTGCTCTTACCATGGATGCGGGACTTATGGGAATTGTGCAGTACCTTTCTCTTATGTTTCCCCAGGCGATTTTTTATATGACCATTTACTATGTGGTATTCTGGTGGATGCCCCGGGAACAGAAGCGGCTGACACCGGCGGCGGGTACTCTTCTTATGGCGCTTGCCGCGGCGGGGGCAGTGGCGGAAAGCTTTGTAAATCCCTGGATTGCGGTTCTTTTTCTGGGGAAATGAAAAGATTGCAGCAAAAAATTTTATTCGCAGTATTCACAACATCTGGCCAAAGTGGGGAAGTCTGTGGCCAGATGTTGCGTTTTTTATGTAAATCCGTGAAAAATAGATGAAAAGTGGGAAAAATATGTTTGATTTTATGAAAAAGTGGGGCTATAATGAAGAGAAACAGCACTTTGTTCGTCGTATGGCCGGACGCGAATCGGCACTGGTATCATGTCATCAGATATGATACCATCTGGGGGATATATTGAACTGAAATGAAAGAGGAAATAAAACACTTTATCGAATACTTGCAGCAGGAAAAAAACGCATCGAAAAACACGCAGGTTTCTTATGAGCGTGATTTAATGCGGATGGCGGAATATATGGAGGAAACAGGAATTATGGAGCCGGGGAAGGTGACGAAAACGGCGTTAAATTCCTATACTCTTTCGTTGGAAAAGGAAGGGAAGGCCGCAGCGACGGTATCCAGGAATCTGGCCTCAATAAAAGCTTTCTTTCATTTTGAATTTAAGAATGGAGTCATAAAAAAAGATCTGGCGGAGGGGCTCCGTGCACCGAAAATTGAGAGAAGGGCGCCTGTGATTTTGAGCATTGACGAGGTAAGCCGCCTCCTTTCGGAACCAGGGAACGGCACTGCCAAGGAGATGAGAGATAAAGCGATGCTGGAGCTCCTTTATGCCACAGGAATCCGGGTGTCAGAACTGGTTCACCTAAGGATGGCTGATATCAATATACCAGTGGGCTTCATAACCTGCCGGGATGAACACAAGGAACGGATTGTACCCTTTGGAAGAGTGGCAAGGGATGCAGTGCTTAAATATTTGGAGAAGGCCAGGGGAGAGCTTTTAAAGGGGAGTCAGTCGGAATGGCTGTTTATCAATTGCAGCGGAGGGGCCATGAGCCGTCAGGGCTTCTGGAAGATTATAAAGTATTATGGAAAGAAAGCAGGAATTGAGGAGGATATTACGCCCCATACTCTGCGCCACTCCTTTGCGGCCCATCTCTTAGGAAACGGCGCCGATGTAAAAGCAGTTCAGACCATGATGGGGCATGCGGATTTATCCACCACTCAAATGTATGCAGCCTACGCAGGGAACAGTGCGCTGCGCGCGGCATATCGGGGAGCGCACCCCAGGACATAAAACATGAAAAAATCCGGAAAGAATCCTTTGATTTAGGACTCCTTCTGGATTTTTGGCGTACTTTAATCATATCTCTTTTATTTCAGGGAATTTAAAATGCTTCGCGCTACCGACAGCCCGTTGGCGGAAGCCTGCTGGAGGCCGCGGGTAACAGAAGCTCCATCTCCGATGGCGCGGAGACCTTTGATATTGGTTTCAAAGTCTTTGTTTACGACCACCTTATTGGAGTAGAATTTCACCTCGACGCCGTAAAGCAGAGTTTCATCGCTGGCGATACCGGGCGTTACCTTGTCCAGGGCCAGCAGCATTTCTTTTATGTCAACCATAATGCGGTGGGGCAGAACCAGGGACAGATCGCCGGGAACAGCATCCTTTAAGGTGGGAATCAGATTGTTTCTGCAAAGGCGTTCTTCTGTGGTACGGCGTCCTCTTTGGAAATCTCCAAAGGTCTGGACAAGAATTTTTCCGTCGCAGAGCATATTGGAAAGTTGAGCGATATGTTTCCCGTATTCAATGGGTGTTTTGAAAGGTCTGGTAAAGTTTTTGGACACCAGCAGGGCAAAGTTGGTGTTGTTGGTTTTATATTCGGCTGATTTATAGGCATGACCGTTTACCACCGCAAGCCCGTTTTCATAGTATTCTGTGGCCACCTCTCCGGACGGGTTCGTGCAGAAGGTACGGACCTTGTCGTCGAAAGTGGGGGTATAGTACACCAGCTTCGCTTCATATAAGTTCTTGTTTAAGAATTCCATAACTTCATCCCGGACTTCTACACGGACGCCGATGTCCACAGTGCCCACCTGAGTTTCAATTTCATGGGCCCTGCAGATATGGGAAAACCAGTCGGAACCTTCGCGGCCGATGGCGGATACAATTTCACCGGCATAATAGCGCTCATCTTTATCGGTCACGATACCTGTGGCTCTGCCATTTTCAATGAGAATATCCTGTACCATGGTGTTGAAGACGATTTGTATCCCGTGTTCCAGGAGATGCTCCTGAAGACGGGTGTATATTTTATAGCCTTCTTCCGTACCCAGATGGCGGATGGGACATTCGATGAGCTTTAAGTTGGCGCCAATGGCTTTTCTGCGGATTTCCTGAATTTCTTTCTGCTTGTCAATTCCGTAAACATTTTTATCGGCGCCAAATTCCAGATATATATTGTCGGACTCTTTAATCAGTTCCAGGGCCTTATCATAGCCCAAAATGTCAGGCAGCGTTCCTCCCACATCCGGTGACAGAGACAGCTTCCCGTCGGAAAAGGCGCCTGCGCCAGCAAAACCGGTGGTAATGGAGCAGGGTTTACAGCCTACACAGACCTTGGTGGTGCGTTTGGGGCATACACGTTTTTCAATAGGACGTCCCTTTTCCACCATGAGAATTTTAAGCGCCGGTTTGTTTTTTATCAGTTCATAGGCGCAGAAGATGCCGGACGGCCCGGCGCCTATGATGATTACATCGAAATATTCTCCAGACTTCATAATATAACTCCCTTCGGCTTTTTGATGTGTTTTTATCCTGATATGTCTGGACGGCGAAGCGCCTTGTCCAGGACCTGATACAGTTTATCCACTTCCACCGGCTTGAACAGATGGCCGTTCATGCCGCACTCCACCGACTTTTTCAAATCATCGTCAAAAGCATTCGCTGACATGGCAATAATAGGTATGGTGCGGCAGTCCTCCCGTTCCATGTTACGGATGACCCGGGTGGCTTCCAGTCCGTCCATCACCGGCATCATAATGTCCATGAGGATCACATCATAGGTGCCTGGCGGCGTTGTGCGGATGCGTTCCACCGCCTGCGCGCCGTCACCTACGCAATCCACTTCAAAATTACGCTCCTCCAGAAGACACTGAGCGATTTCCGCGTTCAACTCATTGTCCTCCACCACCAGAATACGGTATCCCTCAAAGGAAAGTTCGTCGGTATCGGTTTTGCTCTCTTTACGCTCACCCAGAGGCAGAGACACAGCAAAGCTGAATATACTGCCTTTTCCGGGCGCGCTCTCCAGGTGAATGTTGCTTCCCATCATCTGAACCAGACGGCTGCTGATGGATAAGCCCAGGCCGGTTCCCTGCTGTTTGGAGGGATTCGATCTGGCCTGCTCAAAAGAACGGAAAACACGTTCCTGTTCCTCTCTGGCAATACCGATACCAGTGTCCTGCACTGCAAAGAGGACGATGGGCGTATCGCCGGACGAGTCAGTCTCTTTTACGCTTAGTGTAATCTGGCCCAGTTCGGGAGTGAATTTCACTGCGTTGCCCAGCAAATTGATCAGCACCTGGCTGATTCGCATTTTATCGGCCATAAACCATTGGTGGGTCAGGGCGATATCCTGCACGAAAGAAATTTTCTTTGCCTCAGCCTGGGGCATGATCAGCTCCCGGATGGTATCCAGCATCTCGTACAGATCAAAATCTGCAGGATCCAGCTTCATTTTTCCGCTCTCGATTTTGGACATATCCAAAATATCGTTGATAAGGCCAAGCAGGTATGTGGAGGAGGACTGGATCTTTTGCAGACAGTCCAGAATCCGTTCTTTTCCCTGTCCCTGCTGGAGGGCAATGGAACTCATGCCGATGATGCCGTTCATGGGGGTACGGATTTCATGGCTCATACGGGAGAGAAATTCGGACTTCGCCTTGCTGGCAATATCGTGCTGCTGCTGGTTAAGCTGACCCTGGATAACCTGGCCCAGTTCCGCCAGATTTTGAGACTCCTCGGGGTTTTCCAGGAGACTCTGCGGTATGCCCAGAATGCAGACATTCCCCATATAGTTTCCGCTGTCGTACATGGGAAGTACAATCCCCTGCTGGCCTGGCAGGACATTTAAGAAACACTGAAGAATCTCCTGACGGCTGTCCTCAGGCGAGAAGTACAAAACCTCATCCTGGCCCAGCCAATGGAGGAAGGAATCCTTTTCCTGCTCTTCATACTTCTGAACGCTTTTTTCGATGGTTGCTCCCGACTGCTGCCATTGATAAGACAGATAGTTGGAGTTGAAGTCCGTCCGCAGCTGAGAAACCAGCACGCCGGAAGCCTGATAGTATCTTCCGATTTTCCGAATCATCAGCATCATCTGCACATGGAAGTTGTCCCCCTTGCCAAAGAGATTTAAGGCTGTCGAAACCAGGCTCACGTCCTCGCCGTATCCCAGAAGGCTGCTTTCCTGCTCCTGAAGCGGGGGAAGGGAACCCTGTTCCTCCGCGGGAATTGTTTCGTAAAAGAGCGCCTGTTCCCCGGTTCCGGGATGGACCAGGCTCCGCGCCAGCTTTGCCATTCGGATCAGACGCCCCGTACTGCATCCTGGCTCTCCCAGGGCCAGTCCGGCGCACATTTGAATGTGGAAAGCCTCCTTATGGAAATATTCCGCCGCATTTTTCAGAAGTAGTTTTGTAAACTCGGCAGCCTGAGTCCGGTCCGCCCCCGCCAGCCACAGGACAGCTTCGTCCCGGTTGAGGCGCAGGGCCACAGCCCGGAGGCCGGTCCGCTCCGTAAATTCCAGACAGCTCTCCCGGAGCATGAGTCCTACCTCTTCCAGGATCATGTCTCCAAAAACTATGCCGTTTTTCTCACAGGTCTGTTTCAGCTGGTTCATGTACAGACAGATCATCACGCCCTCCGGCTGATCTTTACGGCATCGGATGATCTGTTCCATGCCCCCGCCAAAGCTATAAAGTCCTGTGACGCCGTCCGTCGTGCTTTTTCTGTATTGTTCAGCTTCTCTTTCTTTCTGGCTCTGAATGTTTCGTATGCTTCCTACCAGTTTCCACCGCTGCCCGTCTGAGTTGTAGACCACTTTGGCTGACAGGGCAACCCAGATGAACTCAGGCTCCTCTGGCCAGCGCATCCGGAATTCCGTGTACAGGCTGTCAGGATCCCTTTGCACATCCTCAGTCGCCGTCGCCAGATCTTCGCCATAGATATATTCAGGTTTGATAAAGCATACTTCCGTTTGTGGGCAAAACCGCTGGCCGTTCTCAGAGGGATGATTAACGATATCCAACATCTGGCTTTGCAGATCATAGGAAAAAAAGGTATCTGTTGAGGATTCCAGAGCCACTTTATAGCGCTCCTTCTCCTCAAGAAGAATATCCTGCGCCTTCTTTTGCTGCTGTGTCAGATCCACTACCACATCATACAAGGCGTCAATCTCCAGAATATTGGGGGGTTTATAGCCAAGAAGTCCCTCGCTTCCTGCGCTGATGCAGTCTGCCAGACGCTGGACAGGCCGGGTCAGATGTCTTACAGCCAGATAAATCCCCAATACGCCAAAGCCCAGGCCGATGAAAACCGCAATGACCATCCAGAAATAAAGCTGTCGGCCCATGCCAAAAAGATCCATTTCCGTGTCAAGACCCAGTAGCGCCCAGTCCGTATATTCGTAGGGGACATTATTACTGTAAAGTTTCAGCGGGCGGACCACAGCATAGACGCCCTGGTCGTTCCATCTGGTTTCCCGAACCCGGCAAAGCGCTTTGTAACCCGTCTCCTCCAGCTCAAACCCGCCCTCAAGGGGCCGAAGCAGATCGTAGAGAATGCCTTTGCCTGCAAGGGGCACGTAGCTGCCGTCCTCTTTCCTGACTGTTAACAGATATCCGGACTGCCGGGAATCATTAAGCTCCTCTACAGGAAAATATTCATACAGGCTTCTGGAAGAAATCTCCACCCCCAGAACGCCGTAGGTAGTTCCTTCATAACGCAGAGGCAGGGAATAGGTTATCATCTCATGGGAATCCACCTTGTCTTTTTCCAGGCAAAAGGGCAGAGACCAGTACCCCAGATCCGCCGTGTTCGCGTCCGGGTAGTCCGTTCCGGCCTGCCAGGGTTCGTAAAAATAGAAGTCCGCCGGATTTTTCTTTGGGCCGTCCATATGAAAACGGGGGGTCCAGTTGGTATCCAGAGGAATATTCCAGGTCCGTGACAGCTCCTTGCTTCCCCGTTCCAGCAGCAGATCTGTGTGGCTGGTGTTGATTGTGTTGCGGTCGGAGTCACGGATAAAGAACCCGTCAAATTCGCCTGCGGCCGGCGCCCCCGGTTCTGTCAAAATCAGAAAGAGACCCGTGGTGGAGTTGTTTTGCAGAATTTCCAGACATTCTGGAAATAGCAGCTCCAACAGCTCCTGCTTCCTTTCGCCGGAGCTCAAAAGAGTATCCAGATTTACATTCCCGCTGTCCAGATATTGTTTCAGGATTTCTTCGAACAGATCTTCCTGGCTGCGAATGGAAGACCAGCGCTGGTTCATATCATTCTGAAGAATTACGCCCCGGTTTTCCACCAGCCGGTTCAGCATATTTGCGGAATATTCTTCCAGGGTTTTTGCTGTCTGCTTCACTATCAGGGTGCCAATCGTAATGACGCCCTGCAGCAGCATAATGGCAATCAGGGGAAAGAGGAACATGCGGAAAATTGTTGATTTTTTCTTGCTTTGTTGGTTTTTCTTCATGATAACCTTACCTACCTGACGCAGTATACAGCGCATCACAGAACGACGTATACCAGTTCTCAAAAGCCGCTTCGGTCACATAGGGGGCGGAGGCTTCTTCCAGACTCATTCCCTGTGCCAGGGACGCGGCCACTGCCGCCCGGTCCTTCTCGGCCAGATCCGTCAGATTGTACTCCAGCACTTTTCGCGCCGCCGAGCCGTTTTGGAAACTTTTATTGGTATAGAGAGTCATATTTTCCATTTCCTCAATGACAGTGGTCAGACAATCATAGGTCTTGGGGGCCACCGACAGGCCCTGTTCCGCAATAACCTGCTCCAGTTTTTCAACGTTCGCAGCATTTTTTTGTACCGGCAGATAGCCGGATACACAGCCAAAACGAAGGTTATTTTCCGGCTGAGTAAACCATTTTAAAAATTCCACGGCGGCGTACTCATGCTGCATGTCTGACTTGCTGACTACCATGCCGGCGCCCTGCTGCACAGAGTAACGTTTCCCTCCCTCGAACACGGGAGCGGGCAGCACGGCGTAATCGATAGCGTGGGTTCCTCCGTCAAGCTCCACCTGATCGGGAAAGTACATGGCAGAGGTTGTGGAGCCCGTATAGGCAAGGATATCCCCAGTTTTTACATCATCTGAACGGAAGGAGCCGTAAGCCCCAAAGTATCCCCTGACCATAGGGACATAATAGTTTTCCCACAGGCGGTGCAGCTCCTCTTTGGGCACGTTTAAGGTTATCTCTCCGTTTTCCACCTGAAAGATCTCCACACCCAGCTGCTGCATTCCGATAACAAAGTAGTTGGCCATGGCATCCCGGCCATAGAACGCCTTACCGTCCTCCAAAACATCGGGAGTGAGGCTGTCTGTCCACTCATAATACGCCTTCGCGGTGGCGGCAACACCCTCCATGGTTGCCAGGCTTTCCAGAGAAGCGCCTGTGGCCGCTGCAAAGGGTTCCCAGTCCGTCAGGTTCACCATCATGATCTCTGTGGACTTTGCTGTGGGAAAAATCCGCAGCGATCCATCGGCGGCAATGCAGCCTTCCTCAATGTAAGAGTCCACATATATGTCCAGCTCTTCCTGGCTTAAGTAGTCAGACAGATTGGCCAGAGCGCCTGCCTGTTCCACCTCATAGGCGGTATCCGCATAGGAAGAAAATATGTCCGGCATCGTGTCTGCGCCCACCTTGCCGCCGATGGAGTCCCGCACCGCCGATTCCAGATCGGAAACGGAGCCCTGGGAATAGCTTTGTATGTAAATGCCCTCTTCCCGGCCCACCGTATCATTAAATTCCTCCACCAGCGCGTCAAATGCCGCCTGCTGGGAACCGTTATAGTAGTGCCACACCGTCAGAGACACCGGGTTTTTGGGGTCCAGCGGACTTTTGCTGCCGCACCCTGTCAAGGTAAATATGAACATCGCTGACAGGCACGCCGCACAAACTCTTCTTCCTTTGATTCCTGTCATCCCCATAGGCTTTCTGCTCCTTTCTTTGCCAGAAATACAAGTAAACATTTCGTTAATGATACCATATATTTTCCATGTTTTCAAGCCGCCTGGTATAACGTTTGTCACGGCAACACCTGCCTGTTACTCTTCACACTCCAGTTAATCACTCCGCTGATTGACCGGATATGCTGTTACGTTAAGCTGTACGACAGTTGTTTTAAAATTAACAAAAATTAAAGAAAATTGAGAAAATACAGAAAAGTGCTTGCTTTTATTAAAAAGAGCATGATAGAATCTTAATAATAAGGAAGTAAAAGAGTGTGCATTCATGCAATAAACTATGAAAGATGAGGAGAAAATGGATGAGTAGATTGAAAATAGCTTCCCCCACGAGGGCGGATATTGTCATGGAGGGGCTTTACAAGGATCTGGAGCGAAGAATTGAATCCAGCCAGCCGGGCCTCTGTCCTGTGGATATGGCGCGGGCATTTCTGGAGCTGTGTTACGCGCAGACCTGCGGAAAGTGCGTGCCCTGCCGCATTGGCCTGAGGCAGTTAGAATATCTGATTCAGGATGTGCTGGACGGGAAGGCCACAATGGAAACGCTGAAGTTAATGGAGGAAACGGCTCTTTCCATCATGGATTCCGCGGACTGTGCCATTGGCTACGAGGCTGCCAACATGGTTTATAAGGGACTCATCGGCTACCGGGACGATTATGTGGAACACATTAAGAACGGCCGCTGCACCTGCACGACCCAGCAGCCGGTTCCCTGCGTGTCGTTCTGCCCCGCCCATGTGGATATTCCCGGATACATAGCCCTTGTGAGAGAGGGAAGATATGCGGATGCCATACGCTTAATCCGCAAGGACAATCCGTTCCCGACAACCTGTGGTTTCATTTGTGATCATCCCTGCGAGGCCAGATGCCGCAGAGACATGGTGGATGACGCCGTAAATATACGCGGCTTAAAGAGAATGGCGGCTGATTTTGCCGGAGAAGTGGACCCGCCGGAGTGCGCGCCCTCTACAGGGAAACGGGTTGCCATTGTAGGCGGAGGCCCGGGCGGCTTAAGCGCGGCCTATTATCTGCAGCTCATGGGGCATCAGGTGACCGTATACGAAATGCTGCCTGAGCTTGGCGGCATGCTGCGGTATGGGATTCCCAATTATCGGCTTCCCAAAAACCGTCTGGAAGACGATATTAACGCAATCTTAAAGACGGGAGTCCAGGTGAAGCACGGCTTAAAAATCGGCCCCGATATTACGATTCACGAGCTGCGGGAACAGTACGATGCGGTGTTGATTTCCATAGGAGCCAGCGCGGATAAGAAGCTGGGCCTGGAAAATGAGGACGCGGAAGGCGTTTTGTCGGCAGTCGAGTTTTTAAGGGGCGTGGGAAAAGGAGAAATCCTTGATCTGACAGGGAAAGAAGTGGTCGTAGTCGGAGGCGGAAACGTGTCCATGGACGCAGTCCGCACGGCAAAGCGGATGGGGGCCAAAAAAGTCAGCATCCTTTACCGCCGGAGAAGATACGATATGACAGCGCTTCCGGCGGAAGTTGAGGGAGCCATTGCCGAGGGAATTGAGCTTCAGACTTTAAAGGCACCGGCGTCCATTGATGTGGGAGAAAATCATCAGATTAAAGGCATCTATGCCACTCCGCAGATGATCAGTCTCATAAAGAATGGCAGAGCCAGTGTAAAGCCGACCGGAGAGCCGGATGTTTATATTCCGTGTGATATTTTAATCAGAGCCATTGGCCAGGATATTGAAACGAGCCATTTTGAAGAAGCCGGAATCCCTGTGGCACATGGAAAAATCCTCACGCAGAATACGGGGGACTTTGAAAATATGCCCGGCGTGTTTGCCGGAGGAGACTGCGCCAGCGGTCCTGCTTCCGCTATAAGCGCCATTGCAGCGGCGAAAGTGGTAGCGGCTAATATTGACGAGTATCTGGGTTATCATCATGTGATTTCCTGCGACGTGGAAATTCCGGAGGCAAATCTGGAAGACAGAACGCCCTGCGGCCGTGTGAACATGACGGAGCGCGAGGCCTGTGAGAGAATCTGCGATTTTGAAGGCGTCGAAAACTGCATGACAGAAAATGAGGCCAAGCAGGAGGCATCGAGATGTCTGCGCTGTGATCACTTCGGATATGGAATCTTTAAGGGAGGCAGGAACAAAATATGGTAAATATTACAATAGATGGAAAAAAGGTTCAGGTAAGGGCAGACATGACAATTATGGAGGCTGCCGCCCAGTGTGGGATTCCTATTCCGAAATTATGTTATCTTAAGGGAATCAACGAAATTGCGGCCTGCCGTGTCTGTGTGGTGGAGCTGGAAGGGAAGGAAAAGTTAATTACCTCCTGTAACAATGTGGTGCAGGAAGGGATGGTGTTGTATACCAACAGCCCCAAAGTGCGCCGCCACAGAAAGAAAACCGTTGAGCTGATTTTATCTCAGCATGACTGCCTGTGCGCCACATGCCCGAGAAGCGGAAACTGCAGTCTCCAGAAGATTGCCAATGATCTGAATATTCTGGAGGTGCCGTTTAAACAGACGCTGGAGCACCAGGCATGGAATAAAAATTTTCCTTTCATCAAGCGGTCGGAAAAATGTATTAAATGTATGCGCTGCGTTCAGATCTGCGAGAAAGTCCAGGGCCTTGGCATCTGGGATGTGGAGGGCACCGGTTCCAGAACCACAGTCAATGTGGCGGGACATAAGACCATTGAAGAAGCGGACTGCTCTCTCTGCGGCCAGTGCATTACCCACTGTCCGGTAGGGGCTCTCACAGAACGGGATGATACGGAAAAAGTATGGGATGCCATCGAGGATAACGAGAAAATTGTGGTGGCCCAGGTAGCTCCGGCAGTTCGAACCGCATGGGGGGAGGAACTGGGACTTCCTCCGGGACAGGCTACGATTGGACGTATTCTCGATGCGTTAAAGCGTATGGGAGTGGACTATGTGTTCGACACGGTGTTCTCGGCGGATCTGACGATTATGGAAGAGGCCAATGAATTTGTGGAGCGGTTCACGAAAGGCGAGTTTAAGGACAGACCCATGTTCACTTCCTGTTGTCCGGGGTGGATTCGATTTATTAAGAGCCAATATCCGCATCTGGTCCGTTATCTGTCCACCGCAAAATCTCCGCAGCAGATGTTCGGTGCGGTTATGAAGACATACTACGCGGAAAAGCTCGGGGTGTCTCCGGATAAAATATTTACGGTGTCTGTGATGCCTTGTGTGGCGAAAAAAGGCGAGAGCGAGATGGAGCTTTACTATGAGGAGTACGCCGGGCATGATGTGGATGCGGTGATTACAACCAGGGAGCTTGTAAAAATGATTCGCTCTGCCCACATAAAGCCGGAGGGATTAAGGGATATTGAGAGCGACAGACCCATGCAGGATGGAACCGGAGCCGGAGTGATTTTCGGTGCTACCGGAGGAGTGATGGAGGCCGCCCTCCGCACGGCTTATTACGTGATTAAGGGCAAGAATGCGCCTGCCGATGCGTTCCGCGCTGTCCGCAGCCTGGGCTTCAATGCCAATGACGGCGTACAGGAGGCAGAGTTTAAGATTGATGATATTATGGTGAGAACGGCGGCTGTCAGCGGACTGGGAAATACCAGAAAACTTCTGGACAAAATAGAACGGGGAGAGGTTCAGTATGATTTTGTGGAGGTAATGGCGTGTCCCGGAGGATGTGTCGGAGGAGGCGGCCAGCCGATTCATGACGGCGAGGAAAGGGCCTTTGACAGAGGAAGGCAGCTTTACTATCTGGACGTCAACACGAACCTGCGCTATTCTCATGAAAACAGGGACGTGCTTGCCATGTATGAGACATACTTTGAAAAGCCAAATTCTCATAAGGCCCACATGCTGCTACATACGGAGCACGAGAAGAAGAAAATGAAGTAATGTTTGCCGATGTCAGGGAAACAGGAATGTAAAAAATCGCTGCCGGGCAGGAAGAACCTGTCAGGCAGCGGTTTTTTGTATTTACGCGATCAACGAGCCAAAGTCCGTGCTTGCACGAGACCTTGGCGACTGCCGCGATAACTTGAGAAACTCGCAAAGCGTGTTTCTCATAGTTCATGATAAAGCCGGGGCGGAGAGCCAGCGGCCGCGCAGCAGCCGGATGAGGAAAACAATTCCCCGGAAAACCAGTTCGCAGGTCATGGAGACCCAGACACCGATGACTCCATAAGAGTGGGTAAAAAGGACCACGCTGAGCACCCGGATCCCCCACATGCTGCAAAGGTTGATGATAAAAGGTCCCCTGCTGTCCCCGGCTCCCCGAAGGGCTCCGATGGCCACAATACTGACGGCAAAAAGCGGCTCGGAAAAGGCCACGATTCTGAGAACGCGGGCGCTCATGGCGGCCACCTGAGGATCCGCAGTTAAAAGTCCGGTTAAAGACGGAGCTGAAAGGAACATGACGATTCCCATACCTGTAACCAGAAGGAAGCCCAGTGCGGTGGTTCCATAGGCAAAGCGCTTGGCCATGTCCGGGCGCCCGGCGCCGATGCTCTGCCCCACAAGAGCGGTGGCTGCGGCGGCAATGCCGTATGCGGGAAGATAGCAGATGCTTTCTGTCTGGACTGCCACATAGTTGGAAGCCACAGCCAGAGTGCCCATGCCGGCAATGATGGCGGTCATGACGATCTGGGCAAAGCAGAGGGTCATGCGCTCCAGGGCAGTGGGAGTGGCCAGGTGAAGGGTATTACGCATACAGGTTCCTGTAAAGCGCCAGCGCTCCCCGCCGCGAAGTCCCATGGGCCCCTTGCTTTTTAAGAGCGCGAAGGCCAGAGAAAGCCCGATACAGGCCTGGGAAAGTCCGGTGCCCAGGGCGGCTCCCGTGACGCCAAGGCCGGCGCCCCAGAGGGTGATGCCGCCAATTTGCCTTGAAGGATAAATAAGAAAGAAATTAAACAGAACATCTAACAGGCACATGCCGATATTCATAAGGCTTGGGAGCGTTACGTTTCCGCTGCAGCGGAGAATGCTGGAATACATGGCACAGGCCATATTAAAAGGAAAGAAGGCTCCCACGACGCAAAAATATGCTCCCGCATAAGGCCGGATATCCGGGTCTGCGCCCAAAAAAGCTGGGAGAAAACGGCCCAGAGAAACAATAATAAGCGCAAGGCTGATTCCAAACAGAAGATTAAACAGGATAGCCTGGCAAAGGACGTTCCGGCTGTCTTTTTCCCGCCCGGCCCCCAGATATTGGGCTACCTGGACGGAAAAGCCCACGGCGACAGCGCTCACAATACCGTTTAAGAGCCATATGGAGCTGGACACGACGCCGATGGAAGCTGTGGCCCGGGAACCCAGGCTTCCCACCATGGCTGTATCAATATAACTCATTAAGGTCATTACTAACTGTTCGAGGATTGCGGGAATGGACAGCGAAACAATCAGCTGCACTTGTTTTTTTAAGGATATGGACTGCCCGCTTCTCATATCCTCACTCATCTGTAGCATATTCATATGAAAAATTCCTCCTGGCTTTGATTATACATGATTTTTTCGCGAAAGGAAAGATGTCCCCTCGCGTGAATAGTAACGAATTATTGCCAGGAAAGCTCAGAGAAAGGATTTTTTACTTGTAAGAAAACCATAAAGCTGATAAAATGTAACAGTTCAGCCCTGCATTTTCTTGTCCGCAGTACGCGGGCAAGAAGCATGCGGCGTCTGCCTTATAAAGATTCTGAGTAAAAAACATGTATGAAAACAAGCTTTCAACACGTTTTTTACTCGGAATCTTCGCAAGGCTGAACGGTTACGATAGAATAAAAACCCCAGGGGACTTGAAAAAGGCCCCTAAAAGGCGTGTAATTTTCAGAATGAAGGAGAAAATTTTAAATATGTTTATAATAGCAGGTCTCGGAAATCCGGGAAAGGAATATGAAAATACAAGACACAATGCAGGCTTTATGGTTTTGGATGCCCTGGCTGATAAGCTGGGGGCTGATATTTCTGAAAAAAAGCATAAGGCCCTTTGCGGCCGGGCTGTGATTGGGGGGCAGAAGGTGATCCTTTTAAAGCCTCAGACGTTCATGAATTCCAGCGGGGAAAGTATCCGGGCTGCTGCTGATTATTATAAGGTGGAGCCGGAGGATATTCTGGTGGTATATGACGATATCCATCTGGCGCCGGGACAGCTCAGGATCCGGGCCAAGGGAAGCGCCGGAGGCCACAATGGCATGAAAAGCATTATCGCCCATCTGGGAACACAGGAATTTCCCAGGGTCCGTGTGGGAGTGGGGGAAAAACCGCCAAGAATGGACCTGGTAGATTATGTGCTGGGGCATTTTTCCCAGAGCGAGAAAAAAATCATGGAGGATGCAGCGAAGGAAGCGGCGGATGCGGTGGCGGAAGCTGTCACAGAGGGCATCGAGCATGCCATGAATGATCATAACAGAAAAAGGGAGGACTAATGTGCTGTCTGCATGATATTCAGACATTAGTACTGCCTTGCGGAAATAACAGGGCATGAAGTACCTGATATAAAAAAGCAGGAGAAGGGAAGTATGGGAGAGATATTTGCAAATCCGTTGACAGAGCTGGCGGAATACGGGGATATGAAGCGCGATTTAAATCAGGGGAGGGGACCTGTACACATATGCGGCGTTACGGATTCCCAAAAAGTCCATGTAATGTACGAGCTTTCCGCGGATAAGGCATGGAAGTTAGTTGTGACATATGACGATGCCAGGGCAAAGGAGCTTTACGATGATTTCAGCTATTTCTGTAAAAACACATGGCTGTATCCGGCCAGAGATCTGCTGTTTTACAGCTCGGATATCCATGGAAATCTCTTGACGAGGCAGCGAATGCAGGTGTTTAAGCACCTGGCGGAGGATGAGGGCGGTATTGTTGTTGCAACGGCGGACGGCCTCATGGACCATCTTCTTCCACTTTCTGTTCTGGAGGCCCGCTGCCTGTCTGTGGCATCGGGGGACGTCCTTAATATGGAAGAGATCAGGGGGTCCCTGACGAACATGGGCTACGAGCGCATGGGACAGGTAGACGGAACAGGGCAGTTTTCCATCCGGGGCGGAATCCTTGACGTTTTTCCCCTCACGGAAGAGCTTCCGGTTCGGATTGAGCTCTGGGGGGATGAGGTGGATTCCATTCGATCGTTTGATCCGGAGAGTCAGCGTTCCATTGCACAGATGGATTCTATTCGGATTTTTCCGGCTGCGGAGGTGGTGCTTACCCGGTCTCAGATCGAAGACGGACTTCTTTTGCTTGAAAGGGAGGGGAAGGAGCAGGAAAAAATATTCCGCAACCAGGGAAAGGCAGAGGAAGCCCACAGGATTAAGGCGGCGGTGGGGGAGCTCTGCGAGTCCCTGCGGGAGGGCCTTGCCATCCAGAATCTGGATGGATACATTCAATATTTCTATAAAGACACAGTTTCCTTTCTTGATTATGTGAGAGAGGCGGCTTCCGGAAAGGAAAATGGCCTGGCTGTGTTTCTGGATGAGCCACAGAGGCTTAAGGAAAAAGCGGAGACTGTGGAGATGGAGTTTCGGGAGAGCATGAGCCATCGGCTGGAAGGCGGATATTTGCTTCCGGGCCAGACGGATGTCCTGTTTTCCGCCAAGGAAGCGCTGGCGAAGGCCCAGCTTCCTGATACCGTGTTTATGACCGGGCTGGACCAGAGGCTTCCCGGTCTGGCCGCAAAGAAAAAGTACAGTATCACGGGAAAGAATGTAAATTCTTATCAGAATGGCTTTGAGCTTCTCATTAAGGACCTGCTCCGGTGGAAAAAAGAGGGCTACCGGGTGGTACTTCTCTCGGCTTCCAGAACCAGGGCCAGCAGACTGGCAGGGGATTTGCGGGAATATGAGCTCCGCGCTTTCTGCCCTGAGGATGCCGGAAGGCCTGTAAGTCCGGGAGAAATCCTTGTGACCTATGGAAAGCTTCATAAGGGCTTTGAGTACCCCTTGATTAAATTTGTTGTTATCACCGAAGGGGATATGTTCGGAAATGAGAGACGTCAGAAAAAGCGGAAAAAATATAATTATGAGGGAAAGAAAATCAGCAGCTTTTCCGAGCTTTCTGTCGGGGATTATGTGGTTCACGAAAGCCATGGCCTGGGAATTTACCGGGGAATTGAGAAAATTGAGCGGGACCATGTGATTAAGGACTACATTAAGGTAGAGTATGGAGGCGGGGGGAAACTGTATCTCCCGGCCACCAGACTGGACGGAATCCAGAAATATGCCGGAGCTGACGCCAAAGCACCGAAGCTAAATAAGTTGGGCGGAAGCGAGTGGGGAAAGACAAAGACCAGGGTCCGCACGGCGGTGAAGGAGATTGCAAAGGAGCTAGTGGAGCTTTATGCGGCGCGGCGTGATTCGGAGGGCTTTCAGTATGGCCCGGACACGGTATGGCAGAAGGAATTTGAGGAAATGTTTCCGTATGAAGAAACCGAGGACCAGCTTGCCGCCATTGAAGATACAAAGAAAGACATGGAAAGCAGAAAGATCATGGACCGCCTGATCTGCGGGGACGTGGGGTATGGTAAGACGGAGATTGCCCTGCGGGCAGCATTTAAAGCGGTTCAGGAGGGGAAACAGGTGGTGTATCTGGTTCCCACGACAATTTTAGCCCAGCAGCACTATAATACATTTGTCCAGAGAATGAAGGATTTCCCTGTGCGGGTGGATTTAATGTCAAGATTCCGGACTCCGGGCGAGATAAAAAAGACGCTGGAGGGGTTAAAAAAGGGGTATGTGGACATTGTGATCGGCACCCACCGGGTTCTCTCAAAAGATGTGGAATTCAAAAGTCTGGGGCTTCTCATTATTGACGAAGAGCAGAGATTTGGGGTGACCCATAAGGAGAAAATCAAACAGATGAAGCAAAATGTGGATGTACTGACTCTGACGGCGACTCCGATCCCCAGAACGCTCCATATGAGCCTCATCGGAATCCGTGACATGAGCGTGCTGGAAGAACCCCCGGTGGATCGGGTGCCGATTCAGACGTATGTGATGGAATACAACGACGAGATGGTACGGGAGGCCATCCACAGAGAAATATCCCGGGGCGGTCAGGTGTATTATGTATATAACCGGGTCAATAATATTGATGAAATTGCAAACCATGTGGCGGCTCTGGTGCCGGATGCTCAGGTGGCTTTTGCCCACGGCCAGATGAATGAGCGCCAGCTTGAAAAAATTATGCTGGATTTTGTAAATGGTGAAATTGACGTGCTGGTGTCTACCACTATCATCGAGACGGGTTTGGATATTCCCAATGCCAATACCATGATTATTCATGACGCAGACCGTCTTGGGCTTTCACAGCTATACCAGATTCGTGGCAGAATCGGCCGTTCCAACCGGAATTCCTTTGCGTTTCTCATGTATAAGAGGGATAAAATGCTAAAGGAAGAGGCGGAGAAAAGACTCCAGGCCATCCGGGAATTTACGGAGCTGGGTTCCGGTATCAAAATTGCCATGCGGGATCTGGAAATCCGCGGGGCCGGAAATATTCTGGGGGCCGAGCAGCATGGCCATATGGAGGCGGTGGGGTATGACCTTTACTGCAAAATGTTAAATGAAGCGGTTCTGGCTCTTAAAGGGAAGATGCCGGAGGAAGAGCGGTTTGAGACCGTGGTGGACTGTGATATTGATGCGTTTATTCCGGATGGATACATTAAAAATGAGTATCTGAAGCTGGATGTGTATAAGAGAATCTCCGCGATTGAGACGGACGATGAATATATGGATATGCAGGATGAGCTTATTGACCGCTTCGGAGATATTCCGAAATCCGTGGATAATCTTCTCCAGGTGGCTGAGCTTAAGGCTATGGCCCGCCGGGCTTATGTGACAGAGGTGGATATTAACCGCCAGGAGGTGCGCCTGGAGCTGTATCCCAAAGCCAGACTGGATGTGGCGGGAATCCCGGCGCTGGTTTCTGAATATAAAAACGCCCTTCGGTTTGTCCAGGGAGAGAAGCCCATGATGTTTTATCAGGATAAGAAGAACAAAAATAAGGATTGTGACCGGATGCTGGGGATGGCCAGGGAACTTTTAATGAAGCTGTCCGATCTGGCATCGTAAGTTTCTGCGATGAGGAGGAGATGGACAAAGATATGACGGAATGTGAAATCAGGAATCTTTTAGAGCGCCAACGGGCATATTTTGCCTCCGGAGAGACGCTGGATATAAAAAAACGGCTGGAGGCGTTAAAAAAGCTTAAGGACTGCATTGTGAGGCATGAAAAGGAAATCGGGACGGCGCTCAAAAAAGATCTTGGGAAGAGCGGCGCGGAGAGCTACATGTGCGAGACAGGGCTGGTGCTCAGTGAGATCAGCCACATGCAAAAGCACATTCACGTCTATACAAAAGAAAAGACCGTGCGTACACCGCTGGCACAATTCCACTCCAAAAGCTATCAAAAGCCGTCGCCCCGGGGAGTTGTGTTACTTATGAGTCCGTGGAATTATCCGTTTCTTCTGACCATGGATCCGCTGGTGGACGCCATCGCCGCAGGAAATACAGCAGTGGTGAAGCCAAGCGCCTATTCTCCCAACACTGCAAATCTTATAAAATCCATGTTGGAGGAATGCTTTGAGCCGGCATATGTGGCAGTGGTTACGGGAGGACGGGAAGAAAACACCTGTCTTTTGAAGGAGCGGTTTGACTACATTTTTTTCACAGGAAGCCAGGCGGCGGGAAAAGAGGTCATGGCCCGGGCAGCCGTTCATTTGACTCCTGTGACTCTGGAGCTGGGCGGAAAAAGCCCCTGCGTGGTGGAAAAAAGCGCCGATCTCAAGCTGGCGGCAAAGCGGATTGTTTTTGGAAAGTACTTAAACTGCGGGCAGACCTGCGTGGCGCCGGATTATGTATATTGTGACAGGACCATCCGGGATGAGCTGGTGAAGGAGATCAAAAAACAGATCAGGAGACAGTTTGGAAAAGAGCCTTTAAAAAACGATGCCTATGGAAAAATCATAAACGAAAAACACTTTAAGAGGCTGATAGCCCTGATGGAGGGGAAAAAAATTATCTTCGGCGGAAGATCTGATGAAAAGTCACTTAAAATTGAGCCTACGGTCCTGGATGGGGTTACGTTTCGGGATGCGGTGATGCATGAAGAGATCTTCGGGCCTATCCTCCCCATTCTGACGTATGAAACCTTTGATGGAGCGATTGAAAATATCCGCTCCATGCCCCATCCGCTGGCGCTTTATATCTTCACTTCCAGAAAAAAGGCGGCGGATAAAATCCTGTCCCGCTGCGGCTTTGGCGGCGGATGCGTCAACGACACGGTAATCCACCTCGCTAGCAGTGAAATGGGATTCGGCGGATTTGGGGAAAGCGGAATGGGAGCTTATCATGGAAAAGCCGGATTTGACACTTTTACCCATTACAAAAGCATCGTAGACAAGAAAACATGGCTTGATCTTCCTATGCGGTATCAGCCGTATAAACGGATTTATAACAGGCTGGTGCATTTGTTTTTGCGGTAGGGGAGCGGAAGCCGGACTGCGGATTTTTCCCGGACACCCTTGACAAAATCCGTAAATGTCCATATAATGTGGCTTATAAATAAGAAACAGGCGATGAAGAGAACAAGTAGCGGAATGGCTCTCTAAACAGAAAACAGCCGGCTGATGAGAGGCGTATAGAGAAATTCCTGCGAATACATCCCGGAGCTTTGCACCGAACCGGAAAACCAAAGTAGGCTGCAACGGAGCTGGCACACGTTATCGTGCCCGAGTCATAACTGTGACTTGCGAAGCCGTATGGCGTAAGCGATATGGGAACATTAGGTGGTAACACGAGATGGAAGCCTCGTCCTTTTGATAAGGGCGGGGTTTTATTATTTTCACACACGGTCTTAGTGTATTAGCTCATTTATATTTAGATAAATGACTTGCCTGAATTTCCATCTGCTGCGTTGCTGTCAGTCAACGATGCCACCGCATCGCCTCCTTCCTCCGCTTTGCAGGATAGTCGTTTATCTGCAAGGCGGAGGAAAGAGGCGATGTGGGGCCGGGGAGCCGGGACGGGTTTTCTTAGATCAAAAAGAAAGAGGAGAAACAAATGGGAGTATACGAAGAGTTACAGGCCAGGGGGCTGATTGCCCAGGTCACCAATGAAGAAGAAATTAAAAAGATGGTAAATGAGGGAAAAGCCGTTTTTTATATCGGTTTTGACCCGACGGCGGACAGTCTGCATGTCGGCCACTTCATGGCGCTCTGCCTGATGAAGCGCCTTCAGATGGCCGGGAACAAACCTATTGCCTTAATCGGCGGCGGTACCGGTATGATCGGCGATCCGTCCGGCAGAAGCGATATGCGCCAGATGATGACGAATGACACGATCTGTCATAACTGCGACTGCTTTAAAGAACAGATGAGCCGTTTTATTGACTTTTCCGATGGAAAAGCAATGATGGTGAACAACGCAGAATGGCTGATGGATTTGAATTATATTGATTTTCTCCGTGAGGTCGGCCCTCATTTCTCCGTCAATAACATGCTTCGCGCCGAATGCTACAAACAGAGGATGGAGAAGGGCTTAAGCTTCCTGGAGTTCAACTACATGCTGATGCAGAGCTACGATTTCTATGAGCTGTTCCAGAGATACGGCTGTAACATGCAGTTCGGAGGGGATGACCAGTGGAGCAATATGCTGGGGGGCACAGAGCTGATCCGCAGAAAGCTGGGGAAGGATGCCCACGCCATGACTATCACCCTGCTCTTAAATTCTGAGGGCAAGAAGATGGGAAAGACCCAGTCCGGCGCCGTATGGCTGGACCCGAAGAAGACGAGTCCGTTCGAGTTTTACCAGTACTGGAGAAACGTGGGAGACGCTGACGTATTAAAGTGCCTCAGAATGCTTACGTTCCTGCCCCTTGAACAGATTGACGAGATGGACCGCTGGGAAGGCAGCCAGTTAAACCAGGCCAAGGAAATTCTCGCTTATGAGCTCACAAATCTGGTACACGGCGAGGAAGAGGCAAAGAAGGCGCAGGAGAGCGCAAGAGCTTTGTTTGCCGGCGGCAATGCGGCAGAAATGCCCACAGCGGAGCTCACAGATGACGATTTCACAGACGGCGGCATTGATATTCTGTCCGTTGTGCAGAAGTCCGGACTCTGCGCCTCCCGTTCCGAAGCGAGAAGAAACGTGGAACAGGGCGGCGTATCTGTGGATGGAGAAACCGTAAAGGACATTAAAACCACATTTACAAAGGAACAGTTTTCCGGCGAAGGGATTGTTGTAAAGCGCGGCAAAAAGAACTTCCGCAGAGTTGTTATAAAATAATAACAGTTCAGCCCTGCGTTCTCTTTCCTGTTTACCGAGAACAGGAAGCCTGCTCGGAATCTACGCAAGGCTGGACTTTTACCTAAAATAAGTACGGCGCACTGGCTGTTCGAATAGGGAGGAATGGAAAATGGAAATATTTAATGAAGCAAAAAAGCAATTTGACTATATGGTGCGGATACGGAGACAGATGCATGAAAATCCGGAGCTGACAGGAAAGGAATATGAAACCCTGAAGTTAATTAAAAAAGAACTGGATGATATGGGGATTGATTACATTGAAGTTCCGGATGGCGGCATCGTAGGACAGATTCACGGAGGAAAACCAGGGAAAACGGTTCTGATGCGTGCAGACATGGATGCTCTTCCGATTCAGGAAAACTCTGTAAACCTGACCTGCAGTAAGCTCTGCGTATCCGGGAACGCAGGTGTTTCCCATGCATGCGGCCATGATGCCCATACAGCCATGCTGCTTGGAGAGGCAAGGATTTTAAACACACACAGGGATGAAATAAACGGAACCATCGTCCTCTGCTTTGAGCGGGGGGAGGAAGGCGGAGGACAGGTGGAAAATCTGCTTCCGTACATTGTTGAGACCATGAAGCTTCCCATTGATACCTGTGTTGCAACCCACGTAAAATGGGATGTAGAGGCCGGACAGGTTTCGGCGGAGCCAGGACCTGTATTTTCCGGCGGTTATGGCTTTCATATTCGTCTTCATGGCCTGACCGGACACGGCTCCCGCCCGGATTTGGCGCACAGTGTGCTGGACTGCTTTAATTCCATATACAACCATATGAATATGATACGCATGAAATATGTGAGTCCCACGGATATTCTGACTTTCTCTGTGGGAAAGGTGGAATGTGGAACAGCCATGAACATTGTGCCGGATGAACTGACCTTTGCCGGGACGATCCGCACTTTCAACGTAGGGGGCGCAGGCGCCAGCTTCATGAAGCAGTTTATGGAGGTGGTTGAGGCAGAGTGCAAGTTAAATCAGTGTACCTATGAGATCATTTCCATGCGGGATCCTCTGTTTGAAAACTACAATAATGAAACATGCAGTGAAATTGCAAGAAATGCCATTAAAAAGTATATCGGGGAGGAGGCCCTCACGAAGACACAGCCATGGATGGCCTGTGAGAGCTTCCAGGCATACTTAAAGTACTGGCCGGGCGTGATTACCTTCACAGGGATTAAGAATGATAAGCTGGGATGCGGAGCCAACCACCACACGTCGGAATTCGATTTGGACGAAAGGGGCATGATCTATGGAGCAGCAGCGGCCCTGGGGTATGTGGTTGACTTCCTTAACTATGAAGGGAAAATTCCGTTTACTCCCTATGAGGGGAATATCCGGGAACTGTCGGCAAGAAATATTTAATAAAGAGGTTCTGTGACAGCGGCGTCTTCCTTTCCGCCGCAGTGTGAGCCTGCGTATGAAAGCACGAACAAGGGGTTGCCGCAAAATGTTTTTTCCATTTTGCAGTAACCCCCGCTGTTTTTCTGAATTTACTGATACTGCGACTGGTGCATTTCATAATAAAAGCCTTTTTGCTTCATCAGCGCTTCATGATTTCCGCGTTCCACCACGTTTCCGTCCCGTACCACTAGAATACAGTCTGCATTCCGGATGGTGGACAGCCGGTGCGCCACCACAAAGCAGGTCTTATTTTCCATCAGACTCCGCATGGCAGCCTGAATCTGGTGCTCTGTTCTGGTGTCCACATTGGAGGTGGCTTCATCCAGAATCAGCATGGGAGAATGCATGAGAAGGGCTCTGGCGATGGTTAGAAGCTGTTTTTGCCCCTTGGAAATATTAGTCCCATCGTCAATCAAAAGCGTGTCATAACCCTGGGGGAGGCTTTCAATGTAGGTGTGGATTCTGGCTGTTTTTGCGGCTGCAATGACTTCCTCCCTGGTGGCGTCCGGCCTTCCGTAGGCAATATTTTCATAGATTGTGCCATAAAAAAGCCAGGTATCCTGAAGAACCATGGAATAGGAGAGGCGAAGGCTTTTTCTTGTGATATCCGCGATGCTCTGTCCATCCACGGAAATTCTTCCGCTGTTGATATCGTAAAAACGCATTAAAAGATTTATAAAGGTGGTTTTTCCGGCGCCTGTTGGTCCAACGATGGCAATGAGACTGCCTTTTGGCGCTTCCATACTGAAATCCTTTAAAATAACCCTATCCCTCTGATATCCGAAATTCACGTGGGAAAGAGCTACATTTCCCTCAGGGAAGGAAAGGTCCAGAGCGTCTTTAAGATCCGCCGGTTCCGGCTCTTCATCCAGCACCCGGAACACACGCTCCGCAGCAGCCAGGGAAGACTGAAGCTCCCCGTAAATTTCCGCAATTTCCCGGATAGGCCCGGTAAATTTTCTGGAATATAAAACGAATGCGGAAATACTGCCAATGTCAATTTGTCCTTTTAGATACAGGATGGCTCCAAAGACGGAAATCAGAGCCAGAGCCAGGTTATTGATGGCATTGGTGGAGGGGCCCATGATGCTGGCGTAGTAATCTGTTTTGTAATAGGCATCTGCCAGATTCTTGTTCTGCACATCCATTTCTTTGATGACCCGCTCTTCCTGAGTATAGGCGCGAAGCGTCTTTTGCCCGGAAATCATCTCTTCCACATAGCCGTTTAAATCTCCGGCGGCCTTTGAGCGGGCCCGGAACATGGGCTGGACCATACGGGTCAGATAGGAAGCCAGCACCAGGGCCAGAGGAATGGTAACCGTAAAAATAAGCACCAGACGGGGGCTTAAACGTATCATCATGAAAAGGGAACCCGCGATGGTGACGGAGCTTGAAAGAACCTGCACCACGTCGTTGGATAAGGAGGCGTTGATGGTATCAATATCGTAGGAAATCCGGCTTAAAATATCTCCGGTTGTAGTATTGTCAAAAAAGCTTACAGGCAGGATGACCAGATGGTTGAACATGTCTTTTCGCAGGGTGTAGGTGATTTTTCGGGACAAAGCAATCATAGAGACATTCACGATATAGCTCATCAGGGAGCTGGCCACATAAAAGAACAGCAGCAGGGCAGCATACCGATAAAGCAGAGGCATATTCATATTCCCTTTTGCACCCTCATCAATCAGGTTGATGGCAGTGCCGGAGAGTCTGGGGCCGGCTAATGCCAGAAGATTACCGATTAACGATAGAGCAAGCACAAAGAAGAGCTGTATTTTGTGGCACATCAGGTAACTGATGATGCGGATGAAAGTAGCCTTTCGCTTCATGCATGTTCACCTCCCATCTGGATGTCATATATTTCCCTGTAGGCAGGGCAGACCTTTAAAAGCTCCTCATGGGTTCCAAGCCCCATGGGGATTCCGTCCTCCAGAACCAGAATCTTATCGCAGTGCAGAATGGAGCTGATGCGCTGGGCGATGATTATGGTGGTACCAAAAAAGGAATCCTTCAGAGCGGAACGGAACGCCGCATCGGTCTTGTAATCCAAAGCGCTGGAGGAGTCGTCCAAAATCAAAATCTCCGGATGTCCGGCCAGAGCCCTGGAGATGAGAACCCGCTGCTTCTGGCCGCCGCTTAAGTTGACACCCTTTATGGCAATGGCTTTTTCGTATCCTCCGGATTCCGCAATGAATTCAGCGGCCTGGGCCACAGAAACGGCCTCGTCGATTTGGGATAAGGAAAGATTCCGGCCCATATCAATGTTTTGGAGCAAAGTTTCCTTGAACAAAACGTCGTTCTGGAAGACCACGCCGAACTTCTGGCGCAGCTCCTTTAAAGGAAACGTGGTGATATCCCGCCCGTTAATGGAAATGGTTCCGCTGTCCACATCGTAAAGGCGCAAAAGGAGCTGAACCAGAGTGCTTTTTCCGGCTCCTGTGGGGCCGATGATGCCGAGAGACTGGCCGTGTTCCAGCGTAAAATGAATATCATCCAGATTTTTTGCCCGCTTATTATAGGAAAAGCTTACATGATGGAAGGAAATATGAGGCGGTTTTGGCCCGTCCCCGGCATCGGATTCCGGCGCCGGGATGCCGATTCTCATATCCGCCGGAGTGGTAAGGACCTCCTCAATACGTCCGGCGCTGGCAACGGCCCTGGAAGTCATGGTGATCAAGCGGGAGACGGCCATGACGGCATTGAGGATGATGGTAAAATATGTAAGAAAAGCCACAATGGCTCCGGGTTTCATATTTCCGGTGGAAACGCGCCAGGCGCCGACGAGAATCACGGCGACCAGGCCTGTGTTTAAAAGCAGGTTAATCAGGGGGCTGGAGGCTGCCATGGTGACATTGGCCCTGGTTTCATCAGTATTTAACTGGCTGTTGACCGCATCATACCGTTTCTTTTCATGGTCCGTGCGGCTCAGGGCTTTAATGACACGGATTCCGGTGGCATTTTCTCTGACTACGCGTACCATATCATCGGCGGACTGCTGGGCTTTCGTAAATAAGGGGATGCTTTTTTGACTGATCCGCACCACGACGATGGTCATGAAAGGAATCAGAAAGCAAAGAATTCCTGATAAATATGGATCAATCATCATGGTGACCACTACACCTCCTAACATCAGGATAGGGGCGCGTACCCCCATACGCTGAATCATATTAAGGGTGCGGTGAAGGTGGTATGTGTCGGTGGTCATTCTGGTCACCAGAGACGGAATGGTAAATGCGTCCACCTGGGAACTGGAAAGGTAGGAAATCTTATGGAACAGGTCATGGCGCAGGGCTTCGATGGTATCCCTGGAAACGGCGGACGCCACACGGTTGGCCCAGACGTTGCAGAATAACACAAGGGCGGCGCATAATACCATCACAAGTCCCCACCGGATTACCAGGGAGATGTCATTTTTTGGTGTGACCTCATCAATGATATGAGACAGGATATAGGGAATCATCAGGTCCAGAATGGTTCCGGTAAATTTAATGGAAAAGCCGAACGCCATCGTGGGGATATGCGGCTTTACATATCGCAGAACATATTTCATAGACAGATCTCCCTTCCCTTTTTTACCATCCGTTCCAGAAGAGATTCCAAAAGGGCCAGTTCTTCCGGAGAAAATTCTTCCGTCAGGGAATCAAAAAAACGTTCGGAGAGCCCGCGCCCCTGGAGATGGATTTCTTCCGCGGGCGGAAGGGCCAGTACCTTTTTTGAGCGGGCATCGGCTTCGTCCTCCCTGCGGATCAGATACCCCTTGGATTCCAGCTTTTGGAGAGTTCTGGAGATCATGGCTTTATCCACATTCAAATCCTCCGCCAGATGCCGCTGGCTCACCTCTCTGTGAAATCCGATATGGCGGAGAAGCTGAAACTCCGCAGGAGTAAGGTCAGGATGCTTCATATTGGCACTGGAATATTTCTGGCTCATGCGGTAAAGCCGCCGGATGCTTCTGTAAATGGATATGGATGATTCCATAGGAAAACACCTCCGTGGTATCATTGAGAGCAAAATACATTTTGTCCCAACATCATTATATGCAGAAAACGTTGACAAGTCAACAAAATAATGAAAAGTATGCGACTCGGGAAGAAAAGGGTATCGCCCAATCGTCTGATTTTGATGATTGGGCGATACCCTCGATTTTCTTATTTGCCGATTTCATCCCGCACTTCTTTGAAGCACTTGATAATGAAGTCGATATCTTCTTTTGTATGGCTTGCACATACCTGAGTACGGATTCTTGCTTTTCCCTTGGGAACAACCGGATAGGAGAAGGCCACAACATAAACGCCTTTTTCCATCATCTTTTTTGCATACTCCACAGCCAGTTTTTCGTCGTACAGCATGATCGGTACGCAGGGATGAGTGCCTGGGATGATGTCGAAGTTGTTCTCAACCAGTTTTGCGCGGTAGTAAGCAGTTACTTCCTCCAGATGGTCACGAAGGGCGGTGCTTTCTTCCAGCATGTTGAACATTTCGATGCTGGCGCCTGCAATGGCGGGAGCCAGGGAATTGGAGAATAAGTACGGACGGCTTCTCTGACGGAGAAGGTCAATGATTTCCTTACGTCCGCTGGTGTAGCCGCCGGAAGCTCCGCCAAGGGCTTTTCCGAGGGTACCGGTGATGATGTCCACGCGGCCTTCAACCCCGCAGTGCTCCGCAGTTCCACGTCCTGTTTTTCCGACAAAACCAACGGCGTGGCTGTCGTCCACCATAACCAGGGCGTTGTACTTGTCAGCCAGGTCGCAGACGCCTTTCAGGTTACAGATGATGCCGTCCATGGAGAACACGCCGTCGGTGGCGATCAGCTTTATTCTTGCGCCGGCAGCGTCGGCAGCAACAAGCTGTGCTTCCAGATCTTCCATGTTGTTGTTTTTATAGCGGTAACGTTTTGCCTTGCAGAGGCGGACGCCGTCGATGATGGATGCATGGTTTAATTCATCGCTGATAACCGCGTCGTTTTCTGTGAGAATGGTCTCGAACAGTCCGCCGTTTGCGTCAAAGCAGGAGGAGTAGAGAATGGTATCGTCTGTTCCAAGGAAGCCGGAAATCTTCTTTTCCAGCTGTTTATGTATATCCTGGGTTCCGCAGATGAAACGAACGGAAGCCACGCCGAAGCCCTTTTCGTCATACGTTTTCTTGGCGGCTTCAATCAGACGGGGGCTGTCGCCCAGGCCGAGGTAGTTATTGGCGCACATGCAGAGAAGCTCTCTGCCGTCCTCCATTTTTACTCTTGCGCCCTGGGGGGATACAAAGGGAGCCTCGCCTTTAAAGAGACCGGCTTCTTTAATGGATTCCACTTCTTTTGTATAAATGCTTAAAATATCATTTTTCCGTGCCATGTGAATTCTCCTTCCTAATTAATCATTGATATGTGACCAGTCTAAGATAACCTTTCCGGACTGTCCGGAGATCATGGCCTCAAAGCCTTTCTCATAATCTTTGATATCGAAACGATGCGTGATGATTCCGGAAATATCAAGTCCGGCCTGAAGCATGGTGGACATCTTGTACCAGGTATCCCATACCTTTCTTCCGTAGATTCCGCGGATGTTGAGACCGTTGAAAATTACAGTTTCCAGATCAACAACGGCGTCGGTGCGCTGTAAGCCTAACAGGGCGATCTTTCCGCCGTGTTTCATATTGTGAATCATATCAGAGAGGCCGGCCTGGCTTCCGGACATTTCCAGACCAATATCAAAGCCCTCTGTCATGCCGATTTCCTTCATGACATCCTGTAACTTCTCATCTTTTAAGTTTACGGTTCTGGTTGCGCCCAGCTTCCTTGCCAGATCCAGACGGTAGTTATTTAAATCTGTGATGACCACATGTCTTGCACCGGAGAATTTTGCGATTGCGGCTGCCATGATTCCGATAGGGCCTGCGCCGGTGATCAGCACATCCTCACCCAGCATATCGTAGGAAAGCGCGGTATGGGTGGCATTTCCAAAGGGATCAAAGATTGCATACATTTCCTCAGGGATATTGGGGTTGCAGGGCCACACGTTGGAAGACGGGATTACGAGATACTCCGCGAATGCTCCGTTTCTGTTTACGCCAACGCCCTTGGCATCGCGGCAGTTCTCCTTGTGACCTTCCAGGCAGTTGCGGCATTTTCCGCAGGTAATATGACCTTCACCAGATACCAGATCTCCAATATGGAAGCCCTGTACGCCGGCTCCTGTCTCAACCACTTCTCCCACATACTCATGGCCTGCGGTCAGACCGATGGGAATTGTGTGCTGCGCCCAGTCGTTCCACTGGTAAATATGAACATCTGTGCCGCAGATTGCCGTCTTATGGATTTTGATTTTCACATCGTTCGGTCCGACTTCCGGAACCGGAACCTTCTTCATCCAGAGACCTTCTTCGGGTTTTTCTTTTACTAAAGCCCACATCATAGAATTGCTCATTGTAACACCTCCGTAGTCAGGAACCTCCGTCCTGAATTTATAGTAGATATATTAAGAATAAACGATTATGGACAATTTTTCAAGGATTTTTACGCGTTAGACGGACATTTTGGCGATTTTTACATACGGTGTCCGCTATATACGGACAAAAAAGCGCGATGCGGGGAAAGAATGGACAGAATTCGTGAAACATGAATAAAAAGCTTCGGACCCATGGACAGAAATGGAAAATTGATTTAAAATGTGTTCTGTGAGGATGCTTTTCCTTTGTGCTGTCGGGAAAGCAGACCAGTGAAACGTGTAGTTATTTAAGGCGGGGTATATGATACGGATATGCCTATACAGGAGGAATTTTTATGTCTCAGTTTTTTGTAACAGAGGAGGGCGGGCTGACAGGAACCGGATACGGCATTTTTACAATCGCCGGCGCGGCGTTCATAATGCTGGCGGCAATTCTGGCTTCTAAAGCCGGAAAGCCAAGGGGAAAAACCATGATGGCAAGGGAATTGGTATTCTGTGCGGCCGCCATTGCGCTGGCCTTTCTCACATCTTATATTCGTATCATGAAAATGCCATGGGGCGGTTCCGTTACTCTGTGCAGCATGCTGTTTGTATGTCTGATCGGCTACTGGTATGGCGTGAAAACCGGGATCATGGCGGGGGTTGCGTATGGCATCTTACAGTTTTTACAGGAGCCATATGTACTGTCCGGCTTTCAGGTATGCTGTGACTATATTTTCGCTTTTGCAGCGCTGGGCCTGTCCGGGCTTTTTATGAATGCGAAAAATGGTCTGATGAAGGGATATCTGCTGGGGGCTTTGATGCGGGGGGCCTTTCATGCTCTGGGCGGATACCTTTACTGGATGGAATATATGCCGGAAAATTTCCCGAAAGCGCTGGAGAAGCTTTATCCTGTCGCATATAACTATTCTTATATTGGCGCAGAGGCTGCGATTACTGTGGTGATTTTGGGCCTTCCGGCCGTAAAAAGCGCCATGGAAAGGGTACGCCGCTTTGCCAGAGAATGAAAACAGTTGACACAGACGGGTGTATATTGTACAATCAATGCCAAATAAATTTATAAAGAAATAGGAGTGATTTTTTTGGATTCAGGGCAAGCCCTGCAAATGCTTATTGTAATTGGGCTCTTGGCGTTATCGGCATTTTTTTCATCATCGGAGACTGCGATGATGTCAGTAAACAAAATTCGGGTGAGAAATCTGGCGGAGGCCGGTTTGAGCCAGGCGCAGATTCTTACAAAAATCCTCGATAATCAGTCAAAAATGTTAAGCGCGATTCTTATAGGAAACAATGTGGTGAACATTTCCGCCTCCTCTCTTATGACGATAGTTGTGACCCGCGCGTTTGGCGATAAATACGTAGGTCTGGCTACCGGCATCCTGACGCTTCTGGTTCTGATTTTCGGTGAGATTACGCCAAAGACCAGTGCAACTCTGTACTCGGAGAGCATGGCGCTGCGGTCTGCAAAGCCCATTTACTTTATCATGCAGGTATTGACACCAGTGATTTTTGTTGTGGATAAAATGTCGCTGGGGGTTCTGCGTCTGCTTCATATTGATCCGAATAAGAAACAGGACGCAATTACAGAAGATGAACTGCGTACTATCGTGGAAGTGAGCCACGAGGAGGGCGTAATTGAGTCGGACGAAAAGAAAATGATTTATAATGTGTTCGATTTTGGAGATTCTGTGGCCAAGGATATCATGGTGCCCCGAATTGATATGACATTTATTGATGTAAGTGCCACTTATGAGGAAATTATTGAGGTATTCCGTCAGGAAAAATATACAAGATATCCGGTTTATGAAGACACTACCGATAATGTGATCGGTATCATCAACATAAAAGACCTGCTTTTAATTGAACATGAAAAGGAATTCAGACTTCAGGACTACTTAAGAGAGCCGCTTTATACTTATGAGTTTAAGAAAACCGCGGAGCTTATGGTGGAGCTTCGGAAAACCCAGAACAATATTGCCATTGTTCTCGATGAATACGGGGCTACCGCGGGCCTCATTACTCTGGAGGATATGCTGGAGGAAATCGTGGGTGAAATCCGTGACGAATATGATGAGGATGAGGAGGATCTGATTAAAAAGATTAATTCCAGAGAATATGTGGTGGAAGGAGCCATGAAATTGGACGATCTTAACGATCAGCTTGGCTTACAGCTTGAATCGGAGGATTATGATTCCATTGGCGGCTTCATCATCGGCCTGTTAGACCATCTGCCTGAGGAAGGCGAGGAAGTGACTTACCAGAACCTGCGCCTGGTGGTGGAAAAGGTGGAGCGGAACCGGATTGACACCATTCATCTTTATGTGTTGGGTGAGGAAAAAAAAGCAGAAAATGAATAAAAAATGGATTGACATTTTTTCTCATATCGTTTATATTTTAGATAATCAAAAAGGGAGTAGTTGAAATGCATTGTCAACATACGCGGCGGTGACGTCTGGCGGTGCATACCGGTTTGGGTAACGAGACTTTTTGCAGAAGGGAAAAGGCTTTCTGCAAAAAGTCTTTTTTGCGTCATTAAGAAAGCATTTTTTCCAAAAACCAGTCAATACTTTATATTAAAGGAGGAATTGTTATGGAATTTCTGTGGAGCGGCTTACTGTCGGTCACATGGCAGCAGGCAGTCATGTACGCAGTGGGGCTGGTGCTGATATACCTGGCTATTGAAAAGGACTATGAGCCGGCGCTTCTTCTGCCCATGGGTTTTGGGGCGATACTTGTCAACATCCCGTTAAGCGGCGCTTTGAATCAGGTCATGGCCGGCGTGGGGGAAACAAGCGGAATTGTGCAGTGGCTTTTTGAAGTGGGAATTGAGACGTCAGAGGCATTTCCCCTCCTTCTGTTTATCGGCATTGGAGCCATGATTGATTTTGGACCGCTGTTGTCCAACCCGAAGATGTTCTTGTTTGGTGCGGCTGCCCAGTTTGGTATTTTCCTTACGGTTGTGTTTGCGGCCGCCATGGGATTTGATATTCGGGATGCGGCTTCTATCGGCATTATCGGCGCTGCTGACGGGCCCACTTCTATTCTGGTGTCCCAGGTATTAAAATCCAGGTACATCGGAGCCATTGCCGTAGCCGCTTACTCCTATATGGCGCTGGTACCTATCATTCAGCCGATGGTGATTAAAGCGGTGACAACGAAAAAAGAACGGGCCATTAAAATGCCCTATCAGCCGGGGAAGGTGAGCCGATTCACAAGGATTGCGTTCCCGATCATTGTTACTTTTGTGGCGGGACTTGTGGCTCCGGCTTCCGTATCTTTAGTCGGCTTTTTGATGTTCGGAAATCTGATTCGTGAATGCGGTGTTCTAAACAGCCTTTCAGAAACCGCGCAGAGTACTCTGGCAAACTTGATTACCTTGCTTTTGGGAATTACAATTTCATTTTCCATGAGGGCTGAATATTTTGTAACGGCACAGACCCTAATGATTATGGGCCTTGGACTTTTTGCTTTTGTATTTGATACCGTGGGGGGCGTTTTGTTTGCAAAGCTTTTAAACCTGTTTTCAAAAACAAAAGTGAACCCCATGATCGGTGCGGCAGGCATCTCTGCTTTCCCCATGTCCGCCCGTGTCATTGAAAAGATGGGAGTGGCAGAGGATAGTACGAACCATCTGCTGATGCATGCCATCGGCGCCAACGTATCCGGACAGGTAGCTTCGGCAGTGGCAGGCGGCATTGTCCTTGGATTCTTTATGTAGGGAGGTAAAGCTATGAACGAAACTGTGTTAATGGCCTTCGAAATCATGTGGAAGGGTATGGTAGGAATTTTTGTTGTAATTGCTCTTCTGGCGCTGGTAGTTTACCTGCTGGCAAAGTTCGGGAACAGATAATCGGTTGTATTGAAAGCGCATTGAAAACTATGTGTGAGGGCGGCAATACCAAAGGCAGCTGAACTTCGCGAAAAGCGGAGAACGCTGCCTTTTCGCATACCCACATACCTGCGCGAAAAAAACAAATTTCCTCTTGACGAAACAGGAAAGTTGTTATAATGTATATTTACCGCTTTAGAATTAATATTTATGCAAAAGGGTGCATGGCGCCCGGGTAAGAGGAGGATATAATTATGAAGAAAAAAGTTTTAACCTTAGCGTTGGCAGTATGTATGGCAGCATCTCTGGCAGGCTGCAGTTCGGGGAGCGGGGAAGAGACCACTGCCACGGCCGCTGAGACAAAAAAGACAGAAGAGTCCGCAGCAAAGGCAGAGGAGACCACAGAAAAGGCAGAGGAAACAACCGGGAACGCGGAAGAATCTAAGGCTTCCGGAAATACGCTGGTGATGGCAACAAACGCTGAATTTCCCCCGTATGAATTTTATGAAGGCGGAGAAATCGTGGGAATTGACGTGGAAATCGCAAAGGCCATCGCAGAGGAGATGGGAATGGATTTTGAGGTAGAGGACATGGCATTCGATTCCATTATCCCGGCAGTACAGTCCGGCAAGGCCGATTTTGGCGCAGCAGGTATGACTGTGGATGAGAAACGGCTGCAGAGCGTTGATTTCTCCGACTCTTATGCGACAGCGACTCAGGTAATTATCGTAAGAGAAGATAGCGGCTTTGCTGCCCCGGATGACCTCAAGGGAAAGACCATAGGCGTACAGCTTGGAACCACAGGAGATATCTATGCCGGTGATATTGAGGGTGCAACTGTGGAACGATACAACAAGGGCTTTGAAGCTGTCCAGGCTCTGACGCAGAATAAGATTGATGCAGTTGTCATTGACGGCGAGCCTGCAAAGGTTTTCGTTTCTCAGAACGAAGGTTTAAAGATTCTGGATGAGGCCCTGACGGTTGAGGAGTACGCAATTTGTGTAAAGAAAGGCAACACAGAGCTGGTGGAGGGTATCAATGCTGCCATCGCAAACTTAAAGGAGTCCGGAGAACTGCAGAAGATCGTTGATAAGTATATCACGGCAGAATAAGAGAGAGTAAAACATGTGGGAAAATCTAGCAAACAGGTTTGTCCTGAACTTTGTGACGGATAATCAATGGAAATATATTACGGATGGCCTGGCGATAACTCTAAAGGTGACATTGTTTGCGGGTATTGCAGGAATTATTATCGGATTTCTTATTGCGCTGGTGCGGACCGGCCATGACAAGACCGGAAAAATGAAAATTCTCAATGTTCTGTGCAGCCTGTACCTGACCGTAATCCGGGGAACCCCGGTGGTGGTTCAGTTGTTGATTATATATTTTGTTGTGTTCGGGTCGGTGAAAATTGATAAGACACTGGTGGCGATTCTGGCCTTCGGCATTAACTCCGGTGCCTATGTGGCGGAGATATTCCGAAGCGGAATCATGTCCATTGAGGCGGGACAGTTTGAGGCAGGGCGCAGTCTGGGGTTTAACTATTCCCAGACCATGTGGTATATCATTA
This sequence comes from uncultured Lachnospiraceae bacterium, assembly GCA_910586315.1. Taxonomy (GTDB): domain Bacteria; phylum Bacillota; class Clostridia; order Lachnospirales; family Lachnospiraceae; genus CANRXD01. Next base: position 52,973 of record CAJUIP010000024.1, read on the forward strand.
TGCCGCAGGCATTTAAAAACGTGCTTCCGGCCCTCTGCAATGAGTTCATTGCATTATTAAAGGAAACCTCTGTTGCAGGATACATTGCCCTTCAGGATTTGACAAAGGGCGGCGATATTATCCGGAGCCGTACCTATGACGCGTTTATGCCCCTCATAGCAGTAGCCCTTATTTACCTGACTTTGGTTGTGGTATTCACGAAACTGGTACAGATTCTGGAGAGGAGGCTCAGAAGAAGTGAGCGATAAGATGCAAAAGCCCCTGATTCAGGTGGAAAGTCTGGAAAAAAGGTTTGGAGATCTTCATGTGTTAAAAGGAGTTACTGTGGAGATTAAAAAGGGCGATGTGGTTTTTGTGGTGGGACCTTCCGGCTCAGGTAAAAGTACCTTCCTCAGGTGTTTAAACCGTCTGGAGGAGCCCACGGCAGGAAAAATCTTTTTTGAAGGCGTGGACATCACGGACCCTAAAACAGATATTGACCGGCACCGCCAGAAGATGGGGATGGTATTCCAGCAGTTTAACCTGTTTCCACATATGACGATCATGAAAAATCTGACCATTGCCCCCACGAAGCTTCAGGGGAAAAGTCAGGAGGAAGCAGAAGAAACAGCAATACAGCTTCTTAAAAGAGTCGGCCTGGCCGACCGGGCCGGTGCCTACCCAAGCCAGCTTTCCGGCGGGCAGAAGCAGAGAATCGCCATTGTCCGCTCCCTGTGCATGAAGCCTGATGTGATGCTGTTTGACGAGCCCACGTCGGCTTTGGACCCGGAGATGGTGGGCGAGGTATTAAGCGTTATGCGCGATCTGGCAGAAGAAAAGATGACCATGGTGGTGGTAACCCACGAAATGGGCTTTGCCAGAGAGGTGGCGACCAGGGTTATGTTTATGGATGAGGGATATTTCGTGGAGGAAAACGAGCCCGGAGAATTTTTCGGGCACCCGAAAAACGAACGCCTGAAAAATTTCCTGAGCAAGGTCCTTTGATAAAATTTAGCTTAACATTCCCCCAGCCATTCCGCTCAGGGTACACATAGCCAGGACTGTGGCAACATGAAGGGGCTCTGCTGTGATGCTGCCGTCCTGAAAAAAGGACATGAGAAAGAGAAAAGCAAAATAAAGCCCGCCGGTGAGGAGTCCCCAGAAAAACCGGCGGGTTTTCTGAGTCTTACCGGCAAGAAAGCCGCCAATGAGGCAGGAGACAATATACACTCCGTTGACTCCCATATTTACCTGACTTTCCGGAAGACGGAATTTAAAAAGAACAAAAGCCAGTCCGGCCAGAAGAATGCCGGAGATTATGTAGGTGATAATCAGTGTGCGTATCACACGCCATATTTTTTGGCTAACCATGAACCCGCTCCTTTCGTAACTGAATATGCCTTGGCCCTATTATGATACTGGCTCCCGGGAGTGAACAGTAACATAAAATCGGCCTGTTTGCTAAATGATATTCACCGCACCTTCGAATTATCCCTATTGCAACTTGGAAATTGGTATGGTATAATGTCGCCAGACATTATACCTGTGCATCTGGTTTCTGCGTTTACCGCAGAAAGCCAGGCACTGGAATCCGCCGGAGGCACCATGGCCGCTTGCGGACATGGTATAATGTCGCCAGACATTATACCTGTGCATCTGGTTTCTGCGTTTACCGCAGAAAGCCAGGCACTGGAATCCGC
>CAJUIP010000025.1:0-13370 GCA_910586315.1 uncultured Lachnospiraceae bacterium
TTTTTGCTTTTTGGGAGATGTTACACCTCCCGTCACTACATATTATCTGTTACAACAAAGAAACTATAAGAAACACGCTTTGCGAGTTTCTCAAGTTATCGCGGCAGTCGCCAAGGTCTCGTGCAAGCACGGACTTTGGCTCGTTGCTCGCGTAAATTTAAAGTCCAGTGGAATTTAACTCTGCACTGGACTTTAAAATATCAATGATACACTACAGTAGTACCGGTCAATAATACTCTTTACGATTTTCCCTTCATGAAGGGCAAGGCATATTTTTAATAAACGGAGAAGTCTATTCCTGCAATTTCCTTTTGAGATAAAGAAGAGCCTGAACGATCAGGCAGCCATGATCGACAGCCAGTCCGTCACTTTCCAGCAGACGGTACTTTTCCTGAGGTAAAAGCCTGTGTCCGGAACGAGTCACCAGAACCCTGGCCCATGCCGAGACGGAATGTTCCTTGTTTTCCAGCCTCAGCTCCCAGATCTCGCTGTTTTCACTGTCTTTTTCACGCAATTGCAAATCTACATCCATCCACAGGGCATCTGCCGCGTCATCCCCGGCCCTCACAGGTACGTCCCCCTCGACCAGGGCCAGAAACGAAGTGGTAATCACCCTCCACCTGGGATCCCTTCTATACTCTCCCCAGGTACAAAGCTGCTGCAAAGGAAGTCCCTCTATCCCGGTTTCCTCAAAAAGCTCCCGGGCCGCTCCCTCATAAAGGTCCTCCCGCAATTCCACAAATCCGCCCGGTGTGGCCCAGAAGCCGATACTGGGATGATTCCCCCGCTTCACCAGCAAAACCTTCAGGGGCTGGCCCCAGGCTTTTAACTGTTCCCTACAGCGGACTACCAAAATATCTGTTGTATTGCTGGGACAGTCATATTTTTTAGGATTATAGCTGTCCAAAAATTCCTCCAGCGTCTCGCCTGCTTTGTTTTTCTCCCCCGTACCATAAAAGCCGTTCAGTTCTTTTAAAAAAGCCATGGTATCCTTCCTTTCTCCCGGCAGTTTTTTGTCTCCTAAATCTTAGCACATCCAGTTTTTGCTGTAAACCCAAACAAAGCAGGCCTGCCTTTTTTGCCATCAGGCTGGCAAAGCGCCTCCGGCACATCTTCTATCTTGTCTCACTTTTTGCAAAATACCATCCATATTCATACATTTTCATGCATAAAATCTCCTGTATCTTAAGCATACTGTTCATGATGCACTCCACATCCGGATCTTCACCGGAAGGATTTCCCAGACGTTCCCCAAGCCGCTCGCAGGCTTTGACCGCCTCCGCATAGGCCTGCTCACAGTCAGAGCCCTCCTCGTACGCATTCTTCACGCACCTGCTTTCCTCCACCGGACGCTTTTCCAGATCAATGGAACCGTTCATCAAATCGTACACCAACATTTTAAAATCCTCACTGTTCCTATCCATCCCAATCCCTCTCTTTCGTATTTGGGTTTCCGAAGCCGGAAACTTCTTTTGATTCCATAATAATGGGATAATGAGAAAAATGCAATCGAATCTTTAGAAATGTGGGAATCTATATGATCGTTTACGATAAGCTATGGCTGACTCTGAAGAAAAAAGGACTTTCACAGAATAAACTTTATAAGAACTATGGTATCAGCCGCGCACAGGTATACAGGCTGAAGCATAACCAGGTGGTTTACACCAGCACTCTGGATATGTTGTGCAAAATTTTAGAGTGTGATGATATCTCAGATATCGCCACCTTTATCCCAGATCCGGATCCATCGGACGACGAGAATTCTTGAACAAAACGGCGAAGACCTCATTCTTTGATGAAGCCCCGCCGTTTTTCCTTTATTCCCCAAAATACCCGGAAATTTCCTTCATACGCGCCATCTGGTCCACATGGAAGGGACAGCGTCCATTGCAGTGACCGCACTGGATGCAGGCCCCGGCCTTTTTCTCAAGCTTTCCATAATGATTTTTAGCCAGTTCATCTCCCGCCAGAGCAAGATCGTAATACTTATTGATTAGAGCCACGTCAATCCCCATGGGACACGGCTGGCAGTGATTGCAGTATACGCAGATCCCTTCCGCATCCTGCGGAGTAAAGGAGCCCAGAACAGAATAGTCCTTCTCTTCCGGAGCCGCCTTAAGGAAGCCCAGGATGCGCTTTAAATCTTCTTTTCCGCGAATTCCCGGAAGCACGGTAAGAACTCCGGGTTTATCCAGGGCATACTGAATGCACTGGTATTCCGTCAGAGCCTTCTTAAAGGGGGAAGTTTTTTCGTTTAAAAGCTGCCCGCCGCTGAAAGCCTTCATGACAGAGATTCCCACACCCTCTTTCTCACACCTCTGATACAGCTTCATCCGCTCATCCACCGTTCCGATTCCATAAGTACCGTGACGGTAGTCATACCCCGGGTTGATGCTGAACATCAGTATATCAATAAGCTTCATGTCCAAAACCCTCGCCGCCAGGCGCGGCGTATGGGAGGAAAGTCCCAAATGCCGGATCACTCCCTGATTTTTCAGCGATTTCATATGTTCGATGATGCCATTATCCACGACCTTTTCCAAGTCCTTCTCATGATCCAGGCAGTGAATAAATCCAAAATCAATATAATCTGTTTTCAGTGCGGAAAGCTGCCAGTCCACAGAACGTTTTATGGTATCCAAATCAGTAGTCCATCCATAGGCTCCCGTCTCATAGTTGGCTCCAAAATGAATCTGAAAATATGCGTCTTTTCTTCTTCCTTCCAGAGCGCGGCCGTAGGCCCCAAAGGGTTTTGCCTCGGACGAGGCCATATCAAAGAAATTGATTCCGTTATCCAGCGCAAGTGTCATGGTCTCCTGAATCTCCTTTTCCCCGGCTGCCTGAATGGAACTGGTTCCAAGACCCAGAATACTGATTTTTTCCCCGCCGTGAGGAAGTTTCCTATACTCCAAGCTTATACCTCCCGTGTTTTAAAGGGCGCTTCCCCTTAAGCTTTATGCGAAAAGAGGGCACGCATTATGTGGGAGGCCGATACACTTCTTTCGGCCTCCGGTTTCCTTCCTTATTTTAGCTCTGGAGACTTCCTCTGGCAAATACTTATTCTGTATGTGAACGTATGCTCAAAAGGCATATGGCCTTCGCCTATCCCTCCACCTTTGGAAGGGCAGAAATGGCCTTTGCCAGTTCTTCTTCCGTGGGTATACAATCGGACATCTCTCCATCATGAAATCTCTGGTATGCCACCATGTCAAAATATCCGGTTCCGGTCAGTCCGAACACAATGTTCTTTTCCTCTCCTGTCTCTTTGCACTTTAATGCCTCGTCCATAGCAACCTTGATGGCATGGCTGCTTTCCGGCGCCGGGAGAATGCCCTCCACCCTCGCAAAGGTCTGAGCCGCTTTAAAGACCTCCGTCTGTTCCACGCTCCGGGCTGTAAGAAGGCCCTGGTCATATAACTCAGAGACAATGGAGCTCATGCCATGATAGCGGAGGCCGCCCGCATGGCTGGCCGACGGAATGAATCCGCTTCCCAGGGTATACATTTTTGCCAGAGGGCAGACTTTGCCGGTATCGCAGAAATCATATGCGTAAACACCTCTGGTCATGCTGGGGCAGGATGCCGGTTCCACAGCTACAATGTCATACCGGGCCTCTCCCCTTAACATTTCTCCTGCAAATGGAGAAATCAGACCTCCCAGGTTGGAGCCGCCTCCGGCACAGCCGATGATCATGTCCGCCTTAACTCCATATTTATCAAGGGCTGTTTTCGTTTCCAGGCCGATGATGGACTGATGGAGCATTACCTGGGCCAGAACGGATCCCAGCACATAACGGTATCCCTCCTGGGAGATAGCCGCTTCCACCGCCTCAGAAATGGCACATCCAAGACTTCCTGTGGTGCCGGGAAACTGTGCGTTGATTTTCCGGCCCACCTCTGTATTCATGGACGGAGACGGAGTCACCAAAGCTCCGTAGGTCCGCATCACTTCCCGGCGGAAGGGCTTCTGCTCATAAGAGCATTTTACCATATATACCTGACAGTCCAAATCAAAGTAGGCACACGCCATGGAGAGAGCCGTCCCCCACTGACCTGCGCCGGTCTCTGTTGTAACGCCCTTTAAGCCCTGCTTTTTCGCATAGTAGGCCTGGGCAATGGCGGAGTTTAATTTGTGGCTGCCGGACGTGTTATTTCCCTCAAACTTATAGTAAATATGAGCGGGAGTCTCCAGCTTCTTTTCCAGACAATAAGCTCTCACAAGGGGAGACGGACGGTACATCTTATAAAAATCCCGGATTTCATCAGGAATATCAAAAAATGCCGTTGTATCATCCAGCTCCTGTTTTGCCAGTTCCGCACAGAAAATGCCGGACAGTTCCTCCACGGTAATCTGTTTTAAGGTCTGGGGATTTAAAAGGGGAGCCGGTTTCTTTTTCATGTCAGCCCGGATATTGTACCACTGCTTCGGCAGCTCTTTCTCCTCCAGATAGATTTTGTAGGGAATTTCTTGTCTCATACGATCTCTTCCTTTCTTTATGCACATAGTAATAAATTGATCCTATTTTGCAGTTTTTTGCCGGCATTGCAATTCTAAGCAAAGCTTTTCCATCCTCCCACCCAGGATTTGCCACACTTTCTTCCTGTTTTGACGCACTTTCTTCACAATGCAAACACATTTCTCTGGTATTTTATATTTAGATGAGCACTTCTCAGTTTATAAATAATTATTTTATTCAGGAGGTAACTATATGAGAAAACACATCGCAGCAACCATTTTGACCGCAGCCATGGCCGTATCCATGGGAATCACATCCTTTGCAGGACAATGGGTTTCCGATTCCACCGGATGGCGCTGGCAAAACGATGACGGAACTTATCTCACCGGCGTCTGGGAATGGCTGGACGGAAACCAGGATGGAATTGCGGAATGCTATTATCTGGGATCTGACGGATACATGCTCCATGACACCAGGACCCCCGACGGATATACGGTAAACAGTGACGGCGCCTGGACCGAAAACGGAGAAGTCCAGGTCCGGGAGCAGGAGACAAAAGAAGAATACAATAGCTACGACAGATACAGCGTGGTTGGAACATATTCTTCCGAAAAGGGCGCTTCTGTGGAACTCAACATCGGAGCTGGGGACTCCTTGGCAGGTCTTTTCTATGATGAGGACGGAGATCTGACAGGGATCTATGCCCTGGAAAAAATCAGCGACAAAGAATACCGTGATTCTGCTTCCTCAAAAAAGGTAACCTTTATGGACTCCGGAACCATTTCGATAAACGGAACTCTCTATTATAACTAATACTTTTCTGAAAAAACCACAGCCGCTATCGCAAGGGGCTGTGGTTACAGGTTAAGCCCATCATCAGTCTCCAAGAATTTCTGAAATCTTCTCAATCATTTCGTCCTCTTTCAGACGGAATTTGATTTCCACACGGCGGGACGCTTCCATATTAACGGCATCCTGGCTTTCTGTATCCCCAGGTCCGTGATAGACAGGATTGCTGTAAGAGCGGCCGTTTACCGTCAGAAGCCGCTGGAGCCTTCCGATCTCTTCACCGTTGAGTCCGTTTCCTTCATCCAGGCAGAATCTGGCAACGGAACTGGCCCGGTTATAAGAAAGCTGCAGATTGCTCAGATAACTGCCGTCCGTGTCCGTATGCCCCTCAATGATAATCTCGGCAATATAATTCCGGTACTGCTCCTGCAAAAGGACTCCCAGATACATGGGGATGATCTCCTTTAACGTCTCCTTACTTTCTTCGGTTAATACAGCGCTGTTATAGTTGAACAATACGTCTGAGGAGAACGTGATGGAACCCGTCTGAGCGTCCACGGTCATGCCGGAATTGTTAAACGCGGACTGTAAGGCGCCGATGATGTCCGTTCGGATCCCCACAATATCCTGAAGTTCATTCTTCGTCACTTCCAGCTCCTTTTGGGCATCCTCAATTTCCAAATACGCCTTGTTTAACTCTTCTTCGGTCAGGGCCGCCCTGGCATATGCCTCCTTAAGCTCCGCTAAAGACGCGGCCAGTTCCTTGTTGGAAAGTTCTATTTCCAATCTGGACTTTTCCAGATCCACGGCTGCCTGGTCAAGCTGGGCCTGAGCCGTATTAAGCTCCAGCCGCGCCTGTTCCAGATCGGTGGTTTTCTTTTTGTATATGGAAAGGGTTATGGCAATGATCAGAACAAAGATCAAAAGCAGCGCGGCCATCATATCCGAATAAGACTGCCAGTAGCCAGGCTCCCAAAACGCTTCCCTGCTCTTTCGTTTATTTTTCATACAGGCTCCTCATCTGTTCAAAGGTATACAGCTGGTTGCTGACTTCATCGGTCATCTCCCGGCAGGCAGTCCTGATCTCCTCCTTCTGATTCTTAAGCCCCCTGGCAAAAGCCTCCTGCCTGTCCATTTCCTCCGCAACGGATTTTTGCAGCTTCTGGCCGGACTCCATAAGCTTCGCCGCGGCTTTTGTAAGCTCCATGCATGCGTTTGCGTAGGCTGTCTGGGATTGTCCGGCAGCCGCTATTGTATCTCCCAGATCTTTAAGACCTGCTCCCATAGAATCCTCCAGATGCTCTACCACCTGACCGACGATCCGCTCCACGCCCTGGGTCTGTTCGGCAGTGATTCCCTGCAAAAGCTCCAGCATCCGCTTCATGGAATTTGCCATATTGGCCTGATAAACCAGCATAGCCGAGGAATTTTCCTCTTCCGTGACCTGCGGCGGCATAGCGCACTGGCGGAATACAGTCAGAAACTCATCCAGCTTCCCATAAGCATCCGCCATGATTTTGCGGTATACAAAGCTAAAAACCAGAGAGAAAAAGATGCCGTATACAGATGTATGAAAAGCCACCTTCATTCCGGAAAGCAGCGGACCCACGTTATCGGAAATGGTGTAAATATCGTCTCCGTTAAAAGAGCCAAGCCCCATGGACAGGCCTAAAAAAGTACCAAGGATTCCAAGGCCTGTGAGCGTTCCGGAAATCCCGGAGTTAAAAAAGGTCATTCCTATCTTATCAAGCAGATCCTCGTTAAAGAACTCCTCTATATCACAGGAAGCCACATATCCGCGCCTGGTACGGCCGTTCTGCATACGCATTAAATATTTTAAATAGGCTTCCTTCAATTCCTTTCTCTGAAACAGGTTGGTACGGTTCTGGTAGCTGCCCCAGAGATTTTTGCCATCGGCTTTGTCGTACTCGTCCTGCATCTGCTCCGTCACAGTCTGGAGCTCCTCTGTACAACGGGTCAGCCTGGAGAAACTGAATGCAGAAACCACAAACAGCACTCCGATAATGAGCAGGAATACGCCGTTAATCACCAGGTTTGTCCAGGAATACACCTCCCCGGTAAATACACCGTTTATATAAAGAATAAAGGCGACTCCAATCATATAGAAAGCGAACAGTATATAATATAATTTATTTTTCATTCGTACCCCCATCTGTGTACTCCGGTACACTCGGCTTATTATCTGATGACGCTTTTAATTTACCATATTTCTTCCGTTAATGCAATGCAATACAGGTTTCTTATTCTGTTACAATCACGTAGGAGGCATCCCCGTAGAATCCGCTTTCCTCCAGCCTCTCCCGCTTCCATTCTGCCGTAATCACATAAATTTTATCCGGTTCCAGCTCCACCAGATACGTATCTTCATAGGTCTTTTGGGCCTCCGGTTCTTGTTCTCTGTTAAAAGCCGCCTCTAAGGAGTACCTGCTCACGGCAATTCCATCCGGCATCACAGGCCAGGAAAGAAAAAGCGCTGTGGCAGAAATCTTATCTGCCTGCTCTGAATGGGAAAGGAGATTCGTTCCCCTGAGTGCCAGCCTCATGTTTCCTTTTTTATCATAATAATGCCAGTTATAGCTTCCCGGCAAAATTTCCCCCAGGCTATCGCTATTGGCTGGAATTTGATTTTCCGGCCGATATAAAAGCTCCATGGACGGGGCCTCTGACAAGACTGCCGTTCCCGAAAATAATTCTTTTTCCACGATCCCCTGTCCCACGCGGACTTCGGTGTTCTGGTCCTGCTCCTCCTGTCCGTTTTCATATTCCTTTGAAGGCAAATGAACGTCTTTCCTTCCACATGCTGCGGCTGTTACGAGAATCCCTGCCGCCAGCAGACAAAGCTTTATTTTCTGCATCATATTATAAATCCTTTCTCATTGTTCTCATTTTAAAGCATTATGCCACACTTTGTCCCTCCATGCTTTAATCTTTATTTACGGTTCCCTTGCGTTTCTCTGACAGTCTCTCCTCATATCCTGATTCATCGTTCGGCAAATAACCGGGCCAGGCACACAGAATGTTTTTCCTGTTTGACACCTTTTCGATGAAACCTTATAATACTTGATAGAGAAAAAAGGAGAGAACCATGCCGAATATCATAGAAATTACAGATTTTTCCGCACCAGAGCTGGATATTTACGCGCGGCTTTCAGAAAGCCGGCTTTATCATTACCATGAGCCGGATCTGGGACTTTTTATTGCGGAGAGCCCCAAAGTCATTATGCGGGCCCTGGACGCAGGCTTCACCCCCGTTTCCCTTCTGTCAGAGCGAAAGCACATCGAAGGAGAAGCCAGTGAGGTCATCGCCCGCTGCGGGGAAATTCCGGTTTTTACGGCCGGGTTTGACATACTCACAAAGCTTACCGGGTTTTCTCTGACCCGCGGTGTATTGTGCGCCATGCGCCGGAAAAGGCTTTCGAAACCGGAAGAGGTCTGCCATGGCGCTCACCGGATTGCCGTTCTGGAAAGCATAATGAATCCCACTAACATCGGCGCTATTTTCCGTTCGGCAGCGGCGCTTAATATGGACGCGGTGCTTCTGACTCCAGGATGCAGTGACCCTCTGTACCGCCGTTCCGTCCGGGTCAGCATGGGGACCGTGTTCCAGATCCCCTGGACTTTTTTGGGAGACGACGGCCCCCGGCGGCCATATCCCGGTATGAACCGGTTAAAGAAGCTGGGCTTTAAAACAGTGGCCATGGCCCTGCGGGACGATTCCGTTTCCATTGAAGACCCAACCCTTCTTTCCGAAGAAAAGCTGGCGATCGTATTGGGGACAGAGGGGGACGGATTATCCGCTTCCACCATTGCAGACTGTGATTACACCGTCCGTATTCCCATGTCCCACGGCGTCGATTCCTTAAATGTGGCCGCCGCCAGTGCAGTGGCCTTCTGGCAGCTTGGAAGGCGCCGTCTCAGATAACCACAACCACTGCCGTCAGGCCATTCGGGGAAGCACCGGGGAGGCTTATGCCGCATGCCATTTGCCTCCCTTTACAGCTTCTTCATATTCCCTCAGCTTTCTCTTCGCGTTTTCATTCAAGTCTTTGGGAACCTGAATCTGCACAGACACATACTGATCCCCGTATTTGCCAGGCTGATTCATAAAGACGATTCCCTTTCCCTTCAGGCGAATTTTCGTGCCTGACTGGGTTCCCGGCGCAATTTTACATATCACCTTCCCGTACAGAGTCTCCACCACGGCCTCACCGCCAAATACGGCGTCCGTGAACGGAATGTTTATGGTGGTATACACATCCTGCCCTTTCCGCTCGAAGCCTGGTCTTGCGCCCACTGTCACCTTTAAAAGCAAATCTCCTGCCTTTCCCCTGCCAAATCCCGGTATCCCTTTTCCCCTGAGACGGAGAGTCTTCCCTGTATCGATACCGGCCGGAATGTGTACGCTTAAGGATTTCCCCTCATCACTTCCTCTAATGCCGCCAAGGTGAATTATCTTATCGCAGCCTGACACTGCCTCATCAAAATTTATGAAAATTTCCGCATGAAGATCGGAACCGTCCCTGCCGTGACCGCCAAAAAAGCTTTTAAAAATATCCTCCATGTCATCCTCTTCAAAATGGAATTCATGATAGTTTTCATCCGGTCCTGCATACTGATAAAACCTGCCGTCCCAGGGTCCCCCGTACTCATAAGAAGAGCCCTCCTGCTGCGGGCCGCCCATAGACCCATCGAATGCGGCATGACCAAACCGGTCATAGAGTTTTCTCTTTTTCGGATCGCTTAATATTTCATAAGCCTCCGTAATTTCCTTAAATTTTTCTTCTGCCTGGAGATTCCTGCCATTGGCATCGGGATGATATTTTTTCGCGAGCCTGCGGTATGCCTTTTTTAAAGCGGTTTCGTCGGCGTCCCTCCCAACCCCCAGAATTTCGTAATAATCTCTCTCTTCCCATATCTCTCTCCTCAACCAAAAATGTTAACTATAGAAGTTCTGCACATCCGCCGGAGGCTCATAGGAAATTCCTTTCATTCATGGTGGTGCCTGATGGCAGGCATGGGGGTACTATGAATATCCTCTGCCAGAGCGTGTTTAAAAAATGCTTTCCCACAAAAAGCGGGACGTGCAGATGATGGATGTGTAAAAGCGCGTCCGTTGCCGGGCGCATAAAAGTTTACTAAAAATACCCTGCGGGAGCCTGGCCGCAGGGTATCAGTTTTCGTAACTGTGAGGATGGTGAGCAATGATCAGTTTTCTTTATTGAGAGGCATCAGCCTTCAATAGAAATATAACGCTTCTCCGGAACTGCCCTTTTCTCTTCCTTCGGCAGGCAGAAGCTCAAAATTCCATTTTCATATTTGGGGTGAATATCATTTTCGGTTACATGGCTGCCCACATAAAAGCTGCGGCTCATGCTTCCGGCATAGCGCTCGCGTCTTACATATTTGTTCTGCTCATCTTTTTCTTCCTTATCCAGACCTTTGGAGGCACCGACAGTCAGGTATCCGTTTTCCAGGGAGAGTTTAATTTCATCCTTTTTAAATCCCGGCAGGTCCATATCCACCATATAGCCGTCTTCCGTTTCCTTCACGTCCGTCTTCATCATATTTTTTGCGTTCTTTCCATATAATGCTCTATCCATATCCGGAAAGGCCGGGAAAGCAAAATCCTCCATAAAATCATCAAATAAGCGATCTCTGAAAATACTTGGCATCATCATAAGTCATATCTCCTCTCCATGACTGAAAATAAATTCATTTTAGTTTCCAAACATCGGGAAGGAAATCCATCTGTGATTTCCGTTCCTTTGTTATATATGTAATATAGCACATGTATTTTCATTTGTCAACGGACCAGACCGCACATTTTTGTGAAATAACTGTGAACTTGCAGCTGCTCAGATACCCCCTGCTATATAAACATTTTATTCCGCCCTTTCCTCAAACACTTCCCCGTCCATCTCCATAATATGTTCCATCGGAATCACAGTTCCATCTTCCATAATCAGGCTGTGCCTGTAAAAATCAACTTTTTTCACGGTCCCTGACACCAGCCTGCAGGCGCCGCCATGTTTTCTGGTATCCGGTTCGAAATATGTGATAGTCACATCCGGCCCTTCTTTTAAGTGCCCGCAAAGTATGGCAAGCCGTACATCCAGCGTTTCTCTGCTGTCCTCATCTAAATCGGCCATTTCCTCTGTCAGGCGCGCCTCCTCCCGAATCGCAGCTCCATAGCCGGTCAGCGCGGCAAAAGGCGAAAACTGGGCGGCCCGTTCCGACATGGACATCTGTGGATGACCTGCTGAGACCGGATGGGGCAGATTTAATATATCATCATAACATTTCCATTCTTCTGCTTTTTTATTCATATTCTTTCCTTCTCGCTCCAGCGCATGGACCATATGTAACAGCCTCTCACGCGGTCTGCCTTCTACGCTTTATGGCCTCCGATCTGGCGGTTTCTGTCTTTTGCCGTAGCGCCTTCCTTAAGATTTATGCCCTTTAAAATCGCATTTTTTCCAAACTTCTTTTTAATGTCCAGCATGGCCTCCTGCAGCTTTCTCTCTCGTTTTAAATCGGCTTCCTCCTCCGCCCTCTTCTTTTCCAGAGCGGCATAATCCGTAAACATGTCAAGCTGCTCCATCATCTCTCCCAGACTTCCCTCTCCCTCCTCCGCCACATGGCATGCTGCAATATTAAGTCTTCTGACCAGCAAATGCGGATCCACAATTCTGTCAAACAGTTCCAAAGCCTTCTCTGCAATCTGCTTTGAGGAAGAAGTTTTCTGGTCAAAATTTATGGTGCCATGGGCGTGTTTTGGCACCTTCCGGCCATAACGGTCCGTGGTTACGGCTCCCTTGTACTGCTTGCGGATTTCCGGGGCCGACAGGTTTTCAATATCATATCCCACTGTCAGGACCACCTGATCCGTCACAAGCCCTTTATCTACCAGATCCAGAGCCAGAGAATCCGCCATTTCATGAACCACCAGCCTGGCCTTTTCAAAAGAATAGGGGCATACAAGCACCTGCCCTCCCCCTACGCTGCTCGATTCCGGCTTATATGCCTTAATATCAGCTATAGTACACGGCTCCCAGCCCCAGGCATGGTCAATCAAAAGCTCCGCATTTACACCGAACATTCCATAAAGGAGCTCTTCATTATAATATTCTGTTTTTTTACCGATGGAACATCGGGCAATATCGCCCATGGTAAAAAGCCCCTGTGCCTCCAGCTTTCCTGCGTATCCTCTTCCCACCCGCCAGAAATCCGTAAGAGGCCGGTGGTTCCAGAGAAGACGGCGGTAAGACATTTCATCAAGACTTGCAATCCGCACCCCGTTCTGATCGGGCTCTATGTGCTTGGCCACAATGTCCATGGCAATTTTTGCCAGATAAAGATTGGTCCCGATTCCAGCTGTGGCTGTGATACCGGTAGCGGAAAGAACCTCCCGGATCATCTTCATGGCCAGCTCCCCGGCCGTAAGCCCATAAATGTCCAGATAACCTGTCACATCCATCAGTACCTCATCAATGGAATACACATGGATGTCCTCAGGGGCAATAAACCGTAAATAAATCTGGTACACCTTTGTACTCAGTTCAATATAATGAGCCATGCGGGGCGGCGCCACCAGATAGTCGATAGCAAGAGCCGGGTTGGCTTTCAGCATGCCATCATCTGATGACGCCCCAAGAAACTGTCCTCCCGGCGCCTTTTTCTTCCGTATGAGGTTGGCCTCCCGAACCTTTTCTATCACCTCAAAAAGCCTCGACCGGCCGGAAATCCCGTATGCCTTTAAGGACGGGCTTACCGCAAGACAGATAGTTTTTTCGGTTCTGCTAAGATCCGCCACTACCAGATTTGTAGTCAGCGGATCCAGCCCCCGGTCCAGACACTCCACGGAGGCATAAAAGGATTTTAAGTCAATGGCAATGTAGCTCCTCTCTTTTGCATCCATGGATCTCCCCTCCCTTGTCTTTTGCGCCTGCCTTTGGAACAGGCTCCTTTGTCTTTTATTTTAACATGGTTTATCCGTCAGGGCAACCATATGTTCGATTCTTTGTTTTATTTTTTATCTGTCCTTCCATGCAGCTTCTGTTTCCAGTCCTCCATGCTGCCTGCTGTTCACGGGGGCACCTTCTTG
>CAJUIP010000025.1:13470-53283 GCA_910586315.1 uncultured Lachnospiraceae bacterium
TCCGTTTTCAACGGACAAGAAACTTTGAACGTCCGCCTTATGAACTGCCTGCTGTCCACGGGAGCATCTTCTTGTCCGTTTTCAACGGACAAGAAACTTTGAACGTCCGCCTTATGAACTGCCTGCTGTTCACGGGGGCATCTTCTTGTCCGTTTTCAACGGACAAGAAGCATCGGGCGTCCGCCCGATGTGGAAAAACAGGTAAAAACAGTCTTACAAGTAAACTTGACGCCTGTTTTTACCTGTTTTCCCCCGCCCCGTGAACTGTTAATAATTAATATTTTTTCTTGGAATTGGGTTGATTAAATTATTTTATCATGTATAATTGGTAATAGGAACCAGTCTATCTGGTCTTCATTTCGCACCCATAACTATGAAAGAAAAGAGGTTACATGCAAAATGGCAAAGATTGATTTAAGCAAGTACGGCATTACCGGAACCACAGAAATCGTGTACAATCCTTCTTTTGAAACGTTATTTGAAGAAGAGACAAAACCCGGCCTGGAAGGTTACGAAGTAGGCCAGGTGAGTGAGCTTGGCGCTGTAAATGTAATGACCGGTATCTACACAGGCCGCTCCCCGAAAGACAAATTCATCGTAATGGACGAAAATTCCAAGGATACCGTATGGTGGACCTCCGATGAGTACAAAAACGACAACCATCCGGCCTCTATTGAAGCCTGGAATGCGCTGAAGGAGATCGCCCAGAAGGAGCTCTCCAACAAGAGACTTTTTGTTGTGGACGCTTTCTGCGGCGCCAATAAGGATACCCGTATGGCGATCCGCTTCATTATGGAGGTTGCATGGCAGGCTCATTTCGTTAAGAACATGTTCATCATCCCGACCGATGAGGAACTGGAAAACTTTGAGCCGGACTTCGTTGTATACAATGCCTCCAAAGCTAAGGTTGAAAACTATAAGGAACTGGGATTAAACTCCGAGACTGCCGCTGTCTTCAATATCACAAGCCGCGAACAGGTTATCATCAACACCTGGTACGGCGGTGAAATGAAGAAAGGTATGTTCTCTATGATGAACTACTATCTGCCACTTAAGGGCATTGCTTCCATGCACTGCTCCGCAAACACGGATATGAACGGCGAGAATACCGCCATCTTCTTCGGCCTTTCCGGTACCGGTAAGACAACCCTTTCCACAGACCCGAAGCGTCTTTTAATCGGCGACGATGAGCACGGTTGGGACGACAACGGCGTATTCAACTTTGAGGGCGGATGCTATGCAAAGGTTATCAACCTGGACAAGGAATCCGAACCGGATATCTACAACGCAATCAAGCGTAACGCGCTTCTTGAGAACGTAACTCTGGACGCAAACGGAAAAATCGACTTTGCAGACAAGAGCGTAACAGAGAACACCCGCGTTTCCTATCCGATTACGCACATTGAGAAAATCGTTCGTCCGGTTTCCGCCGCACCGGCTGCAAAGAACGTTATTTTCCTTTCCGCAGATGCATTCGGCGTACTTCCGCCGGTATCTGTTCTGACTCCGGAGCAGACAAAGTATTACTTCCTGTCCGGCTTCACTGCAAAGCTTGCCGGAACCGAGCGCGGAATTACAGAGCCCACACCGACCTTCTCTGCTTGCTTCGGACAGGCATTCCTTGAGCTTCATCCCACAAAATATGGGGAAGAGCTGGTAAAGAGAATGGAAAAGAGCGGCGCCAAGGCATATCTGGTAAATACCGGGTGGAACGGAACAGGAAAACGTATCTCCATTAAAGATACCCGTGGAATTATTGACGCTATCTTAAACGGCGATATTTTAAACGCACCCACAAAGAAGATTCCGTATTTCAACCTTGAAGTGCCCACCGAGCTTCCGGGTGTGGATTCCAAAATTCTGGATCCCCGCGATACATATGCCGACGCTTCCCAGTGGGAGGAAAAGGCAAAGGACCTTGCAGGAAGATTCATCAAGAATTTTACAAAATATGAAGGCAACGAAGCCGGAAAGGCTTTGGTTGCAGCAGGTCCTCAGTTATAATTTCGTAATCGTTCAGCCATGTGAAAACTCAAAGTTGAATCATTACATAAGTTTCAATGAAATGGACGGACGGCGGGAGCTTCCCGCCGTCCTGCTGTTATTCCTCTGTGTTTTCCTCACCCAAAATATAAAATTCTGCTTTATTGCACGCCTCGCACCGCAATACCCTGACAGCCATGGAACCTGAAACCAGTCTGTTAAAATCGCTGAAAAAGAATGTTTCTTCTCCCAGCTTAAGCTTCACGGAACCGTGATCCAGCATTTCTTTGCCGCATCGCAGACACTTCTTTCCCGTCAGGCGCCGTTGTCTTTCTTCTCTTTTCTTTTCCTCATTTTCTTCCCGCACCTTCTTCATCCGGTTCACAAACTCTTCCAACTGGTCTGCTGATTCCGCTCTTCCTGTCTCATAGGCTAAAAATCCCAGTTCCACATTGGTATATCCACAATATTTATCAAAGCATTCCCTGCATACTGTCTGGTTCGCATTTCCGCAGTACAAAAGCCTCTTCTCCCATCTTCCCAGGGACCTACCACAAAACACACATTGTCTCTTCATAAAAATATCCCCCCTCTGCGCGAAACATCCGTTCAGGCATAACTTTCTATGTTTAATCCCCCAGATAGTACACGGCGGTAAAATATCCCTTTCCGTTGTGATACAGGCAGTTTCCGGACACCTCCTGCGTTTGGGGCGTAATTTCCTCCTGAAGTTCCGAGGCCGATGACAGATTCACCATTCCTCCATAAACAGCCCCTTTTAAAATAAATAAATCACCTTCATAAACTGGCTTCATGATGGTATCGTCACTGGCCTGATACAGTTCATAGAGCCCGGTGGAGTCATTGTAATAACTCCTGATATCTGTCGGGAAATCGTCCGGAATGGCGCCTTTCATGTACATCCTGTATCCCTTCTCCCTGTCATATTCCAGGATTTGCTTTTCCCCGGTCAATTCGTTTGTACAAATCTCTGTCGCTTTGCCATTTCTCATTTCCTCCCACTGCCTGCGGCTAAAGGTCACCGGAAGGAACAAAGTCCCCTGAACCCGGTAATAAACGCCTCTGTCCTCGGCCTCTTCCATATTGACGGAAAGCCCGGTCTGCAAATTTTGCGACAGGAAAGGCAGATATGGGGCAGGTTCAAAATTTTCCAGACGGTAAGCGGCCCCGTTTCTTTCATCACAGGGTTCACTTTCCAGCTTTTGGAGCAAACGGATATTTTCCTTTTCCATCTTCGTCAATTCTTCATCAGAAAAGCTTTCTGCCTCTCTGTTTCCACGGTACCAGGGCTTTTTCTCCATATATTCTGCCAGAACAGGGTCCTTAAACTTTCTCCCATGGGCGGCGTAAATGGTGTTTCGCATAAGCCGCAGCTCTTCTGCCGGACAGGCGCACAGCTCTGCACGGCACAGATACCGTTCAAATAATCCGTGGTCCTCCTGCTGCATAGGATAATACTCTCCGAAAATGGCCCGGACTTCTTCCGGAAGTTCTCCCCGGTTCTTCCTTTGGGAAATGGAAACCATGCAGTTTCCGTCCTCTTTTTGCGGCAGGGTCACGGTAATCTCACATACAGACTCAAAAATAATTTCTCCTTTTTTATATGCGTACACCATAAGCTCTGTTTCATAAACATTCTGACCGGCCACAGTCTCAATCACCGCGTCAGCATTAAGCTCCAGCGTATCCTCATCCTCCATTTCCATAAAAGAAGGCCGGCTTTCGATGTAAGACAGCCGCAGCACATTGGCGAGGAAACTGTCGCCGTCTTCTCCTGGCTCTGCGTATGCCCGCATACGGTAATTAACATCACCGGCTTTATAGAAAGTTTCCGTAAAAAGCGTTTTTTCGGCATTTAAATTTTTCATAATCACAGGTTCTTCTTCTGGTTCTCTCACAGATTCCTGTACGCCCGTCGTTTCCTCTCCCGGTGAGCCTGCCACGGTCTGTGAATCCCCATTTTCGCCGGGTAATTCCCTGTCCGCCGCTTTTTCAATCAGTTCAATGCTCTTTTGATGTCCAAGCTGCAAAGGATAGGTTTCCATAACGGCCCCACAGTATGTGACCCTGACCCTGTCTCCCACCCGGGCCCGGGCCGCATCTTCCTCCAGAGACACGCTGACCCTGTCTCCCGAACTGCGAATCGAAAATCCCTCATCCACCTCCACGACAGCGCCTGTGCCATGAATCTCCCTTATTGTGCCCACAAAAGACCAGCTGTTTTCACCAAATGCAACATCCCGTACGGTCTGTCCATCGCTTTCATAATATAAGATCAGGGTTCTCTCTTCATCCAGCGGGAATACCTCGCCATATGCACCGAAAAACGGGTCCGTTCCCTCCCCCCAGGCCGCCTGAATTTCCTCTCTGGTGAAACCGGACAATCTCTCCTTTATCTCTTCTTCTGCCATGCTTTGAGCTTCCTCTAGCGATAATATCCCTTTTCCGCTGCCACATCCGGAAAGCAGCGCCATGACAGATACAAGTATCAGCCATCGTTTCATTCTTTTTTCCATAAACCATTTCTCCCCTTTCCAAATCGTAACTAATGTACTGACTACATTATATCCGGCTAATCTCCGCAGGACAGCGCGCCCCGCTTCATCGGGCATAGTCGTTCATCTGCAAGGCAGATTTTTGACGGCGTAGCGGTGGCATCATTGACTGACGACGCTGTGTGCCAGTGACACACGTTTAGCACAGACCGAAGTGGAGCGTAGACCAACGCGGCAAATGGCAAAATAGGCGGTGCTGAACTGAGGCTTTCTTTTATTATACGGCATGATCCAGTTCCCTTTTTTAACTTTTGCTTACGGTTCCATGACAATTCCGGAAAAAACAGGCCGGACAAAGCTTTCCCCTATCCCTCCAGCAGTATCAGGTACTCCGTTGTGCCCTCTTCCAATCTCTTTGTTTCTGTTCTGTGAAAACCATGTCGTTCATAAAAACGGATGGCGTCCGTATTCTTTTCTAAGGCCCACAAAAAATCAACGGAAAATTCCTTTTGGGCAAATTCGATCAGTTCCGCTCCCACACCCTGGTTCTGAAAAAAGGAATCCACATATAATTCCCTGATCTCCTTCCCCTCAATACGAATCATCCCCTTTACAATTCCATCATCGTAAACCCATATATGGTTGAAAATATCAGGGAGCGCGTATGCTTCAGCCACAGATAATACCTGAAGCTCACCGAAGGAATAGGAATCGTTTTTAAATATCGGGCGGTAGTTCATCCGTTTTACAAACACCAGAATCTCGGCAATTCTGGAAAGATCCTGAAAGACTGCTTTTCGTATATTTTGCGCCATATTTTTTCTCCTCTCTGAACCCCTGTCGGCTTTGCCGGAATCAGATCTCCACGATTCATATTTATCTCGTTTGCCGGCCGAACCTTCAAATATCTCATCCCGGCCCGAAAGCAAAAAGACTTTTACTGTGATTTTTGCCACAATAAAAGTCTTATCTGACATTATGAGTCCACAAAAGGGCTTTTTTGTCCGGCCCGTTTATAAATGTCATCACAAGAAAACTTTCGTCGGCCGCGTTTTTAAAAGAAAACTTCCATCTCCGTATTTTTAAAAGGAAACCGTCAACTGCATTTTAAACGGCTCTTCCCCATAGACCGCATGAGGAACATCCTTTGGCATAATCAGAGTTTCCCCTTCCTTCAGAATAAACACCTCATCGCCTACGGTAAATCTGCCTGTGCCGTCCAGCACCGTTACCATTGCATCCCCGCCGGATGCATGGGTGGAAATTTCCTCCCCTTTATCAAAGGAAAAAAGAGTCATACTGACATGCTCATTCTGTACCAGGGTTTTGCTGACCACCTGCCCCTTCTGATAATCAACCAGATCCTTCAGCCTGAAGTTCACCTGCTTTTCAATGTTTTTGTACATAATGCACCTCCTAAGATTTCGCATAACCGTTCAGATCTCCCCTGAGCAGCTGCGGTTTCTCCTCATTCTGATACCTTTGCAAATGGACAACGCTTTCCAATACACTGATTATTTTGTGAAGAATAATTGCATACCACTTTAGGTCTTTCCATTTCAATTCCAAAATATTCCTTTACAAAATCAACTGCCGCAAGAATGGAAAGAAATGAATCCCGCTTACAGCATCGCGGACCGCCGACCGTTCCAATCGTTCCCAAAGCCTTCGAAGTCATCAAATGAGACAGTGCAAATGGTTCTTCGGCCAGGGGAGTGGACCTTGAGATAATCGACACAAACATCCCTGCACTGAGACCGGCTCCGCAGGCGCCCCAGAAACCACATGCGCCGCCGGGTATGCTTTTCCCCCTGTTCATCATTTCAACCAGCGCCTGGCCCAGATCAATATCGCCATTGGCATTCTTATATGCCGTCAATAACGCCGAACCGACCATTACATGATGCTCCGGTCCGTGCATATGGCAAAACGGCTGCCGCATTATCTTCTCAATGATTTCGATCGGGTTTTTTGATGATTCTTCCATGCACATCCCAATGATAATATCCATACCGGCAGTATGGCACTCATTGCATACGTAATGCCCTTTTACACATCTGGTTTTGCTGTTCTCCTTTTTATGGCATATGGCGCATTCCATCATCTCATCCGTTTCCAGATATTCAAGCGGGGCTTTACATATTAAACATTCTTCTTTCACACGATCTTCCTCTCTGGAAGCAGCAGTCTGTTTCTCCGAAAATACATCTGAAACGGGACGCCGCCTCTTTCTGTCAGCTTTAACTCATTTCCTTCCATGCCGCAGTCTTTGCAAATAATTTTTCCATATCAATTTTGGGGAAATCTGTTATATCAACTTTTATCTGCCCACCGTCAGCCAGGAAAACATCAAATCCCTTTATTCTGTTCTCTGAACAAAATTTTCGTAAGAAACAGTTTTTGCCTTTTGAGTTTTGAGATTCTTCTCTTTCTTTTTTCAGATAGCAATCATTCATAACATGCCCTCCGCGCCTGTCAGGGCGGCTCTCCCGTTCCAAGAAACGCGGCAGATTACTTTAATGTCTCCTGTCAATGTTATGTCCATTTGTCACCTGATATACCACAGACGAAAGCCCATAACGAAAAATGCAGCTTATAACCATACTTCCGCTGCCCTGTGGCGCCACAGGTAAGTTTTCGGTTCTTCTTCCAATGCGATGGTATTTGCGATACCTGCCTCAAAAGGAAACCTTAAACATTGTAAATAACAGCAAATAACAAAAAACCATAACAGTAACGATAAACCAATTCCTGAAATCATTGTTTTAATATGTATTTTGCATTTTCCAAAGTTCCCGGTATAAAGAATTATCTCACACGTCAATTTCCATGAGCACTGTATTATTCAGAGTATCCAGCGCTGCCTGTGCCTTTGCAAGCTCATCGGCTGCCATGTAATAGTCTGCTTCCGCGGCATCAATGTCGTAGTTAGTATAGACATAGTCGATAACGCTGCTGATATGTCCATACCTCTCACTTGTCTCACGCTGTTTCGGAAGCCTGTTTTTCATCCCCGACAATTTATTCTTCCTTGCTGTCAGCTGGGGAATATAAATCAGCATCTGGTCAACAGTCATATCGAACCCCGGCACAATCTGTGTCAGATTAAACTGGTTGATTGCGTGTTTCACGGTACGGATTTTCTGATCCAGCTCTGCCACCATATTCTGCACGACTGTATAATCGTATTTCGGCCTTACGGATTCCGGGTCCTCCCCCATCGCGGCAAGGAATGTACTGCTCTTCTGTTCCTTTACCAGAACCGCATCCCTTTCCTCATTCAGCCGCCGGAGCAGCTTGTTGGCTTCTGATGACGTATATTTCATCATGGCTCTCCCCTTCCTTTTCTCATATACCCATTGTAAGAGGCTGAATCCAACCTTTCACACAACCAGAAGCGATTGGCTGCATCGGTTGTTCATATCTGTCATCATACCATATTCTGCCGGAAATGTATATGGTTTCAGGAATATATTCGCTTTCACCGTCACATGGATGCCCCAATACAGCCGTTCAGAATTTTTTTGAAAAAGCTTTAAGGGCAGGTATAGCTCGTGCGAGCCATACCTGCCCCGGTTTCAAATTAAACTACGCCTCTTAAGGATTTATACACACACTGTCACTGGCTTTGCAGACAAAAACAGGGTAATGTTTTTAAAAACAGTGCGGGGATCCGTATCATAAGCAAAAATATCTTCGATGCAGCTCTTCACGCAAAACTCCTCGCATAAATCCACAACAGGGGGATTTTCAGGATCATAGGGGAATCCATTGATTGTAATAGTGTCACAGGGATTTCCCTCCGGATCGGCAATAACCGTCACATTTTCTTCGTACGTGAGCCCCTCAAATTTTGCATAAGGAATGATAAAAGCAGTAAAAGGAATTTCACTGTGGAAGGAATGAACCGACTGCGTGGGCACCAGTCCGGTATATACAATCTTCTGTTTTAAAATCCCGTTTACAATCAATTTACGGCCGCTTAAGCAGGTTCCCTCTTCATTCGGTATCAACGTAAAATAGGTGGTCGTGCCAATCAGGGTACCTGCGCCAAGGATTGCTTCTGCCGCAGACAGCAGCACTGTCGCCACAAGATCTACAGCTTTTGCCAGCACATCAACGGCTGCCTGCACCGCCGGTCCCACAACAGGTATTGCTGCAACAGCTTCTGCTAATGCATTGCCTGCTGTAATTAATGCCGCCAATGCCGCCTGAAGGATTTTGACAGCGGCAGATACTGTATTTAAAAGCTCTGTCACAAGCGCCGCTGAAATACAGGGCGCGCCAAGCTTGGTAACGGCATCCGTGATGGCTGCTGTCAGGTTCTCGGTTGCCGTAACCACGGCGTCAAGGGCAGCCTGAAGCGCGCTCACCTGAGGAATTGCCGGAAGCAGCGGAATCGCCAGAATCTCGTCAACAGCCGCAAGAATCGGTGTAATGTTTACCGAAGCCGACTTAATTGCTGTGGTCGCTGTTGAAATTTCAAGCGCAGTTGCCAGGCGCTCATAGGTTTTATAGGCATATGGCGTTTCAATCAGCTTCAAAGATTCTATTTCCGCCTCCACATGGATCTGATCGATGTGCTCGATATCCGGTTTCGGCTCCGGTACATTTAAAATTTCCGGAATCGTAAGCTCGGTCCAGTTGAGCTGAGTCCGGTCTTTTCCATCCAATACGATACGTGACATATCACAGGTGCCAAAGCCTTTCATATGAAACCGGCAGCCCTGTTCCTTTTTTAAATTGCATGACATATTGATATCCTCCTTAACATACTGGAATCGCTTTAATAAACAGTGTATTGTTGCTGAAAATGCTTCTCTCTGACAGCCTGCATACAAACACATCCTCAAGATATGGATACACGGTAAAATCCTGCGTCAACGGTTTATCCTTCTCGACAATAATAAATGTGGAGAAAGGAATCATAAAGGATGCAGAATGAAGGGACTGATCGGCAACCATGGCCGTATAAATGACCTTCTGGTGAAGCACACCTTCAATAATCAGTTTTTTTCCTGTGAGATGCGTGCATTCGCCATTTGGAATCTCTTCTCCCGGCACATAAACGCCATCTGCACGGGTATACCCGGTTACCATCGGAGTGTTTACCACTCGTTTGGAAATAATTTCAATGCAGGAATTCACCGAAACAATTCCCTCGATATCCGGCTTCCGGACCGGAATATCTAAAATTTTCGGCACAAAAAACTGCACCCACTGGTTCGATACCGGATGACATTGCAGCGCGTTTTCCAGAGAATGTCCCTTTGAAATTCCTGCATAGCTGATCGCATCTTTCTGCTGCTCAATCTCATCATGAAAACTGTAAACAGTACGATTTGTATAATCACAATTCATCATATTCCTGCTCCTTTCTTTAACACCCCGAACGTGTGGGGACTGCATATAACATGAAAGTAACCTGCTTTAAAATATTGCGCTTGTCCAGTACACAGGCCGTCACATCCTCGATACAGGAATTCACCTCAAAATTGACATTATAGCTGTCTTCCACAATCGTTTCTCCATTCGCGCCCGTGAAAATAATTTCCTTCGGGACAATGATAAAGGAAGAAAACGGCACGAAAAAGTGTGCGGAATGCAAAGGCTGACTGGCCTCCAGGGCAGTATAACCGATCTTCTGGCAAAGCTGCCCTTCAATAATCAGCTTCCGTCCGGACAACAGACGTCCCTCCAGATTTGGCTGTCCTTCGGGCGGCAGCCCGCTGTCGTCATAGGAACGCGGCGTTTTGATCACCTGGCTGCGCTGGATCTGGACCGATATATCCACAGAATTAATCTGCTCCACATCGGGTTTTTGCTCCGGAATCTGAAGAGATTCCGTAATGTGCATTTGTTTCCAGTAGGGTGTATTCCGGATAACCTCCGTTATATCAGAAGGAATGCAAAGGCCTGTTACATCTATCAGACCGCCTTTACAACCTGACATTTTCGAATTCACTTTCATAATTGCCTCCTTAAGCTTTACTTTGCATATATTTTTCATTGATTTTAAATGGCCGTATGCCTTAACAGTTTCGGGAGTGTCTGAACTGTTACGCCTAATAATATTGGATATTGTTTCTTATGGTACTCCGGCCTCCAAAGCTTTTCCCGCTATTTTGACAACCGCCTCCATACAGCTCATGACAGCCGCAGATTTCCTGTTCCCGAGAAAAAGGTTCTTCGCAGAAATCCTCTTCACAAGGTGCACATGGGTCTGCAATTACCCGGTATCTCCCATAAAAGCCTTGTTCCAGCTCGAATTGATAATACCCGCAGCAATCCGTATACGTACAGGCCACAACCTGGAAACCGGAACAGCAGTCACAATATTTTAACAGCCTGACTGCTGTGCCGCCTGCTGCCTGTCCTCTGTTATCTGTAACAACTCCACAAATAACAGTGCCATGAATCCGGTTCATTCTTATATCTGCCTGCACCTTGCAATCGTCGGGAGCAACGTATAAATCGGTTCCGTTTGGAATACCGGGAAAGCAAGATTCGTTTCCATACCGGCAATATGCAGTTTGCTTCATGTTGTCCTCCTTTCTTTGAAGATACTTTACAATATGCAGCCTGTGTGGACATGGTTCCAGAGTATAGACATCTTTCTCGCTGCCGAAATGCGTTCATGGGCGGAGCGTTTTTTGCTCTTTCCCATTGCACAAAAAACAAGTGGTGGACAGCCACCGCAGCCGTGCAGACGGTTTTTCCGTTAGAATGAATCGGACAAAAATAGGGGACAGAATTGTAAAATCCTGTCCCCCATTTTCAACGGAGAAATTCGCCATGCCTGAACCAAAACACGGACAAGGCGTCAAAAGCTGCGACTTCTTTCCCGCAGACTCCTATCTGAAAAATCACCTGGCAGCCATAACTTATCTTATTTCCCCAGGGCCGCATCCTGAAGCTCATCAAAGGCCTCCATGCACTCTTCCACCGATGCACCAGCCAGCAGCTGCCGCACAATCAAACAGGTGTTGCCCCATTGTTCCACATCCATCCCCGCATTGGAACCCAACACATAGATCCCCTCTTCAATCCTGTCGTTAAGAGGCTGCAGCGCGGGGACACAGTCTACTTTCACGTTTTTAGATGGAGAAATGACACGGTTCGTCTCAGCAAAGAGCTGAAGCGCCTCATCAGATATCATAACATCCAATACCTTTGCAGCGTCCTCACGATGCTTTGCATTGGCCCCCACGGCCCATCCCGTCATAGGCATCACCGGCATCTGTCCTCTGCTGCTTGGAAAGCCAATGACCTGCATCTCAAAATCCGTCTTGCCATAGGCTGTCTCTGTATTCGCCGCTCCCCAGTAAGCCATGACAATGGGAGTCTTTCCTGCAAGAAAATCTGCTCCCTCTCCCTCGATGGCCTCGCTGACCAAAGCTTTCTCTGCGTCTATATATCCCTGATCGATCATGGTTTTAAGAAATTCAAAGCCCGGACGCATATAATCGCTGTACCGGGCCCCGCCGTTGTTAAGAGCTTCAATCTCCGCCTGCGTATTCCCGCCATTATAAAGATCGGCATAGGCCTGAGCAAGGACGAAGGTTTCCAGCCACCAGCGGTTGGCACCGACCGGAGTTTCAATCCCATTCTCCTGGAACACCCTGCAGCATTCTAAAAACTCCTCCGGAGTATTCGGCAAAGCCAAATCATACTGCTTAAATAAATCTACATTAACAAACAGACCATAAGCCACGACCTCCTGCGGGATGGCCACCAGTTTTCCGTCCACAGTATTGGCAACACGAATAATCTCCCTCAGATTCCCGGCGCTATCCAAACCTGACAGATCCATCAGCGCTCCCTCCGCTCCAAGCTTAAGAATGACATCCGGATTAAGCAGGTAAATATCATCCATATTATTTCTGGCTCTGTCCAGGCAGACCTCGTCATAGTTCCTGTCCTGATAATCCTTCGCAGTATATGTCCAATAGTCTACAGTTACATCCAATTTTTCTTCTGCCATGGCTACTGTCAAATCAGCTGCAGTACGCGCCACATTCACCGCATTGGGGATACTCTTTTCCATTGGACTGAACAGATTGACTGTCTGCCTTTTCTTTTCATTCTCTGGGAGCAGGTTTTTCGGGCCTTTCTGTGCACTGCAGCCAGAAAGAAAAACCGCTGTCACAGCCATCAGGCAGGCTACAGCCCATCCCTGCATTTTTCTATTCTTCATAAATCCTTATTCCTTTCGTTTCCTGATTTGTTTCATTGTTTTTTTCAAAAGCTCCATATCCAGCGGCTTTGGCACATGGGCATCCATGCCTGCAGCCAGAGCAGCCTTCTCGTCCTCAGTAAAAGCGTTGGCCGTCATGGCGATGATCGGGATATCCTTCGCATCCTCCCGTTCCATAACACGAATCGCGCAGGATGCCTCATGTCCATTCATCACCGGCATCTGAACATCCATTAAAATAGCATCAAATTCGCCTGGTGTCGATTGTCGGAAGCGCTCCACCGCCAGCTGCCCGTTCGACGCAATCTCACAGCTTGCTCCTTCCATTTCCAAAAGCTCTTCCAGGATTTCTGCGTTAATTTCATTATCCTCCGCAGCCAGGAAATGCAATCCTTTCAGAATATCCGGGTCCTCCGGTTCTTCTCCGGACGAATGTTCTGTCTCGCCCTCCGGCATCTCGACTGCCCTGAGCTCCAGGTCCACCTGGAACAAAGATCCCTTATTTACCTGACTGAATACATCAATGGTTCCCCCCATCAGCTCCACAATGCTCTTGGTGATGGCCATGCCCAGCCCGGTACCCTGCACCTTATTGGTGGTACTGTTCTCCGCCCGGGTAAAAGCGTCAAAGATGACTTCCAGATATTCCGGTGTCATGCCGTAGCCATCATCCTCCACCTCGAACCGTATGTGTGCGTACTGACTGGAGCGCTGCTTAAGCGTCGCAACACGAAACCAGATATGGCCTCCCTCCGGCGTATATTTCACTGCGTTGGAAAGCAGGTTTATCAGAATCTGATTCAGCCGGGTCTCATCCCCCACCAGATATTCGTGACGGCTCCCCGTTTCTTCCACACAAAACTCCTGTCTTTTTGCCTTCGCCATAGGCTGGATGATCGCATCCACGGAGGCTATTACATCATCCATCGCAAATTTCTCCAGATTGAGCACCACTTTCCCGCTCTCGATCTTGGAGACATCCAAAACGTCATTGATTAAACTAAGCAAATGTTGTCCGGAAGCCGCAATCTTTTGGGTATACTCCCGCACCTTTTTCGGATCTTCTGCATCTTTGGCCAACAGCGAGGTAAAGCCCAGTACCGCATTCATGGGGGTACGGATATCATGGGACATGTTGGACAGGAACGTGGTCTTAGACTCGCTGGCGAGCTGAGCGGCCCGAAGCGCTTCCGCCAGCTGCTGATTATGGAACTTACGTTCTTCCTCCAGCTCTCTTCTCACTTTTTCCTGCTGCTTCCAGTTCAGATAATACAGGGCAATGCAAAGAATAAACGCCGTCAGCATCAGGAACACAACCATGATGATATTCTGATTAACGCTCCGCCCCTCCCGTTGGATCACGTCTATTGGAACATAGCCCACCAGAAAGATGGTGCCATCATTTATTGGCCACATGTAATTCAGGGCCTGCTCCTCCCGGATGTCGTGATAAAACATGACCTTACGGCCGGTCTGTAAGCTTTCCTCCACCTCTGCCCGGATCCCCGGCTCCCGAATATCGTTTGCACGATAAAAATCATCCAGATTCAGGTGGCCCGCATTCCGCTGCCCCATACCCTTTGGATGTAACACGAACCGCTGGCTCCTGGCATCCATGATATACAAAAACGCCTGCTTATTATAAAAGCCTTCGGCGGGCAGAAACTCATCGATGGTATCGTAAATATATTCGCCATAAAGAGTACCGATTTCCTGCCCATCCCTCTCCACAGGGCATTTTATCGTGTAGGACCATGTCCCCATATAGTTGATATAGGACTCGGACACCGGCATTCCCAAAACTGTTCCTCCTGCGGAAAAATCCAGACCCTCTCCGGTAAAGATTTCCCCGGTACTGGCAATTCCCTCGGTTTCTCCCGATGGAATCATCGCGATTTTGGACATCATCTGATTTTCCTCACAGGCCCGGATATAAGCCTCAGGATCCTCAGAACGGGCGATCTCTCTGGCCACCAGTTCCTGAAACTGCACCTCGTTGCACAGAATTGCCTCGATCGTAGACTGGATCAAATCCAAGCTTTCGCTTAGATTTTGAATGGATGCATCAGACATCTCCCGGGATGTTTTCTGTGATAACCAAAACACAATTGTCCCCAAAATGCCAAAAATCAAAACAATTGAAAAAAGCAGCGAAAAGCCCTTTCGTTTTTCCTGCCTGTTCCGTCTTTCTTTCATCAGCAAACCCCTCTTCCAGTTCTCTAATGACATCATCTTCCTGCTCTTTTCCTTCTCCTCTTTGACTTTATTACTGTAACCTTTCGGCACCCACACAGCTACGGGCAAAATCCACTGAAAACCGCCTGCGGCGATAGAGGCTGCAAAAATGTGTTGCACCGTTCTATATCGTTGTACAGTTATTTTATTCAAATATCTTTAAAATGACAGAATTATAAACCCGGATTTTTCCGGTGAATATTATTTTAGCACAGTTTCTGCCATGATACAATATTTATGTCATGTAACAAACTTCACGGAAAACTGCATATACTACACAAACTTCATGTCATAACGGATTTCTTCTTCCATGCCTTTTGGAAGCTCCCCGGCCTTTTCCTTTAATGCTTTGCAGATTTCTTCCTTCTGCTTCTCTGACACCTTAACATACATAAAGCGGCAGTGAATGCCGCCCTTTATCCTCTACTTTTCCTGCTCCGGCAGGTCCTCGTTATAAAGGCGGAGCAGCCAGGGCAGACGATTCCATGAATTCTCCCTTAAAAGCAGATGCAGCAGATACCGCTTTTGATGTTCCTCCTCCGAACTGCAATATGCATAATACAGTTTTTCTGCACCCGGGTAAAATCCCCGTTTCTGCATAGAACTGCAGGCAGCCCTGGAAATATCCACTCGTTCGTCCAGCAGATATTTCCACAAAAGTTCTTCATCCTCAAAATCTTCCTGCCGCCCCAGCGCCAGCAATGTATATTTTTGTACTTTCTTTATGGGATTCTCAAGCCCTGGAAGCAGCGCCGCCGCGTTTCCTCTATGGCTGTATTCAGACAACCCCAGAACCGCGTAATCAGGCCGTTCATCTCCCAAATGGCTCAGGTAATATCCCCTGACCTGCTGCCATACGGTACAGGGATTTTCGCACAGAAAAATCTTCTGGCCAGATGTCCCGCCAGCCTTCGCCTTTTAAGACCTGCTCCAGTTTTGCAAATATCCGTTCCTTCAATCCCTGCAGCTGTTCATCAGAACGCCTGCCAGAACACTCCAGCTTTTCCAGCGCTGGCATAGAAAGCAGAACTTCTTCTATGCTACATGAAGCAATGTAACTGTTCAAAAGGAAAAAAGCTTTTTCCCTTACAGGCTTCACCCAGTCGTTGGCCCGGAGTATCAGATAGGGGAGCGCTCCTCTTTCCTTTGCCAGTTCTTCCATACATCGTTCCCGGAAATGTCCATTGGGATGAAAGGTTCCTAAAATCAGGACATATTTCCGCTCTTCCCTCTGCTCTTTCCCACGCAGCGCCCTCAGAATGGATTTTGGCGATAATGAAGACCAGTCAATGCTCCATTCCAGAGAAGTGAATGTACGGAAACGCTCATAAAGTCCAATCATCTGCCCCAAAGTAAGACATTCCAACTGCTTTCGTATCGCATGTCCGGCCTGTCTCATCCGTTTTTTATCTCCCACTGCAAAAACACAATAAACCGTCAGAAGCGCTCTCATATCTCCTGATTCCAGCTTTTCCAGTTCCTTTTCGATGATTTCCAGCCAGTATGTCTGCCCTCTTTTTCCCAAAATCATTCTTCTGCCTCCAGGGATTTGAATCCTCACTTCCGAAACAGGGCATCAAACCGTTCCCCCTCCCCTATGGAACTATGAGAAACACGCTTTGCGAGTTTCTCAAGTTATCGCGGCAGTCGCCAAGGTCTCTTGCAAGCACGGACTTTGGCTCGTTGATCGCGTAAATAAAAAACTGGATGCTACTTTTTCATTACAAACGACTTATTGTCTATCGCCCGCATGGTTGCCAGAATCCCATCCAGATGGTCATACTCATGCTGAATGAGTTCAGACATATCGTCGTCCATACGCATTTCCTGCTCCACCCAGTTTTCATCCAAATACTTCAAAATGCAATGCCGGTAACGGCTGACCCGAACCAGCAGCTTTGGGAATGACATGCAGTCATCAAGCAGTTCCATCCGCTCGTCTCCGATAAATTCCAGATGTGGATTGATAATCACATAAGGCTTGTCCGTCAGGATACAGATCAGCCTCTTCTGTATGCCGATCTGAGGCGCTGCTATGGCCCGGCCGAATCCATAATCCCGCCGAATGCCCTTGATGCAGTCAAACATGTCTGTAAAAACAGGACGCAGCGACTCCAACTCCTCCCGCTTTACCTCTTCAGAAATTTCATATAATCTGGGATCTCCCAATAACAAAATTGTACGCTCCATGTTGTATTCTCCATTTCTGGGCTCTGCCCTTATTTTCTCCGTTCTGTGATTATACCTGTGCATCTGCTTTCTGCATTTACCGCAGAAAATCGGGCACTGGAATCCGCCGGAGGCACCATGTCATAGACATGGTATCACAGAATCTGCAATTTGTCATTCAACTTATGTACAATAAATTCCTGCATCAGCGTCCACATCTGATCTGCAAACCGCGCATGCCCCTCTGGTGACAGATGCACGCCGTCATGGGCCAGAGACAGTTCCCAATCGGCTGTATTGGCAAACCGGAGCCCATACTGTTTTGCAATCGCTTCATAACAGGTTCCGAATTTATGAGATTCCCTGTCATAGCAGACATACTCCTCCCCGCAGCATCCAATCTCCACAGGCGGCGGAGCGGCAAGAACAACGATTTCCCCTCTCCCATCTACCGCAGGATGCTCCAGCACATGCTTTACGAATTTCTCCATCCGGCTCCCAATGTTCTCCATATCCGGACGATAGGAATTTAACAGGTCATTGCTCCCAAGCATTAAAAATAGTGCATCCACCGGAGCACATGCCGAGAGCAAATGATCAAACCGTTCCAGAAACCATGGACTCTCCGGGATTTCCCGTCCGTTCATTCCCTCGTTGACCACTTCCCATCCGGAAAGCTTTCCAAGAATCTCCGGCCACCTCTCATTCTCCCCAAGCCGTTCCCCTAATAAGGAACGAGCATCGTATCCATAGGTATTGGAATCTCCAAAACAGAATATACGCATAGGTATCCCCTTCCTACATTTCCGTTATTTACAGTTCTGCCTCTGAGCAATCTTTTCTCCAACCAGGCACATAGCCAGAAACATCATCTACACACGGAAACCCTAATTCACTCATTCGGGTTTTTGCGGCTTGTTTGGACAAACCATAAAATTTTGCCAGTTCAGAAATCAATTCTTCCATCCGGCTCTGGCTCTCCGGATCATCCAAACAGATATGATATCCTCTTAGCATTTCTTCAATCTTTCGTGTTGCCGTCTTTGCAGGCATCAGTATATAAGGTACCATACGATTCGCCTGCCACTCCATCCAATCAAAAGAGCTCCGCGTTTCAGCGTCACTATGGCCGGAATCAACCGGGCAGCGAATCGCTCTGCCCAAATCATCTCTAATCCCCAGCATTTTCATCAACAAATGATATGGCTGATGCCGGTACCAGTGAAAGCACTCATGGGCAACCATCTCATTGGCGTTCCCGAGCGTCCGTTCACAATAATATCGAGGATCAAGAAACATCATTCCACGCCTAGCATTGCGGATTATCATATTCTTTTTTCCCTCCTGAACAGTTCCGTCCTCGAGAAAAAGTACCCCAAAAGCATCCAATCCATCAGAAAACAGTTCCCTCTCGATAATCGTCAGCCCCATGCGTTCAGCAATCTGCCTGATGGGAACCGGCACAGCTTCCTCTAAGGCTTTCGGATAATATTTCTCGAGAAATCTGGCCGCTTCCTCCTCGAAAGAGCCTTCAGGAATAACAGGCACCAGCTCCCCGGTAAATTTTTCACTGCCCGCTTCCTCCGTCTGCCCGCATTCTGTAATCGCAACAATCTGAAACCCGGTCAATTCAATTCCCAACAGCACCTGACAATGGAGCCTCAGCCATTTTTCCGGAAATGACATTCTGTCAGGCTTCGATGCAGAGGACTCCATGTCGCAGGACACAATGACATCAAAACAAATATATCCTTCTTCCGGCTGCTCAATATGAACGACATTCCGTATTTTTATGTCCGACAGCATCGCTTCCTTTTGCTTCAATTCTCCTTCCAGATACCTTAATACCGCATCCCTTATTTCACCATAGCGTCCCTGGTCAATCAGTTTTTGAAGCGGACTTTCATCCTGGGCGTCATAAAAATCAAGCATCGAATCATTCAGCTGTTTTCGGATTTCGCGCCAGTTTTGCATATATAGATCCATATATGCTGTAAATACTTCGTTATGCGTCCGTTCACGCAGATGGATCAATTCATGTAAGATTACATATTCCAGGCATTCCACAGGCTTCTGGATTAACTGGAGATTAAACCACAACCGCTTTTTTTCCGTATTGCAGGTTCCCCAGCGCGTTACCATATATTTTGTCTGCCAGGACTCACAGGAAAGCCCTGTAATCTGTTCCCACTTGGGTAACAGACGTTCTATTTCTCCTTTCAACATCATGCGATACTGCTCGCGGACATAGCTTTCGCGCTGTTTTACAGAACTCTCCTCACGCATACGCAGGAAAACTTTATTTCCAACAATTTCAAAGCTGTTCTTTTGTGCATCTGAAATAAATGTCAGAAAATACTGCTTTCCCCAGATGTACATCGTTTCCCCGCTGACATACTGCCGCTTCGCACTGCGTGGCTGTTCCTGAAACCTTCCCATCTGTTTTTTCACCCAACTGAGATTGGTTCTTGCATACATTTCAATCGCTTTATCGTTCATGCTCAAGGGCGCGGAAATAACGACATGGCCATCCGGCGGTTTCACCTGCAGATGCATGTTCTTAATATTCTTTTTTTGAACCTCAATCGGTATGCCCGAGACCACGAGCCGCATCAGTTAATATTCCTCCTGCTTCTTGATGATTTTGAAAAGGCGCTCCATCTCTGCTTCATCCCCGAGGATAGCCAACATTGCTCTTTTTATCCGGTTTTCCTTGATTTCATCTCCCCGGAAACCGTTCATTTTACTGTGCATTACCGCATCATGTAATTTAAGCGCCAGCTCCTCGTCCTCCCCCACATTATCATAGAGAGCCTGCAGCGCCCTGCTTTTTTGGATACTTTCCGGGTAGGCCTCATTCTCCTCCGGAGAATCCACATTCTTTGCCAGCTTAATATACTTTTCCAGTAATTCTTTATAAGAAGCAACTCCCTGCTTTCTCTCCTCAATCAGCTTCTCCAGGATAGCTGACATTTTCTCATAGTACTTCGGATTGACCGTAACCCTCTCCACCACCTTGCGTCGGATATTGTTCTCAATGGCCTCCGCCGCGCTTTGCCTCTGCCCGGATGTGGAAGGTTCCGCCATCATAGTATTCCCCTGATCCTTCACAAAATCCAGAAGCGTCAGGTCGTCAAATTCTCCTATTTTGATGCTGTCACCGGCAATAATATAATTATCAATCAGTTTCCTCATATCCGGCTCATACGCTTTCAGATCCAGAAAATCCCCGCTCTTATTGCCGATAATCTGCTTTAGCTCAATATAAAAGCGAACCTTGTCCTCATACTTTTTCCATTCAGAAGCAGCACATAAATCCACCATATACGGTTTCGCCTCCGCAAAAGCCCGAACCAGAATATTGACCAGCCTGTACAGTTTTCCCCTGAGACGGGTATAGATTTCATCCACGTCTTCACTCATCCCCGCTTCCCCGCAGAAATAGTGAACATACTGCAAATCCTCCCGTGGTGCTTCCACACCCTCGCACAGTTCTTCCAATTCCTCATAGACTTCTTTAAAATGCTTCATGGCTTCTTCGCTTCTGTCCTTGATCAGGCCTTCCACATCCTCCGGATCATACCCCTCAAAAGCGCCTGATGTATACTTGTCCATCGCCGCCTTGAGATTTCCG
Source organism: uncultured Lachnospiraceae bacterium (assembly GCA_910586315.1). Lineage (GTDB taxonomy): Bacteria > Bacillota > Clostridia > Lachnospirales > Lachnospiraceae > CANRXD01. Next base: position 34,205 of record CAJUIP010000025.1, read on the forward strand.
AACAGTTGCTTATAGTCAACAATAAAGCCAAATTCCTTTGTGTCCCCATCCAGGCGGTTGACACGACAGATTGCCTGAAACAGTCCGTGATCCTGCATCTTCTTATCTATATACAAATAGGTGCATGGCGGAGCATCAAAACCTGTCAGAAGCTTGTCAACAACAATTAGTAGCTTCATATTCGCCGGCTCATTGATAAACTTCTCCTTGGCCTCAGCCTCAAAATCTTCCACTCTTTTCTGAATGGAAAGCTTCTCCGGAAGATGAGCCGGATCCAATCCGAGCATACGCAGATAGATATCGTATTTTTCAAATTTTTCCGTGTCCTCCTCCAGGCTCACTGTATCGGTACGTAGGTCCCCGGCCTGTGGCGTGTAGGAAGAAATAATGGCGCACTGCTTAAACCCGCGCTGTTGGAATATTTCATAATATTTACAGGCAGTATAAATGCGGTCTGCCACAAGGATCGCGTTGCCATTCCCATCCATAAGCCTGGACTTCAGATCAAAATCCTGCATGATATCCCAGGCAACCCTTTCCAGCCTGGAGCGGGAGCTGTATATATTCTGCATATTCGCCCATTTCTCTTTTAATTTAGCCTTTGCTCTGGGGGAAAGAATCCGCGTCTTTACATCAAACCACTGGTCGATCCTGTCGTGGGAAGAAAGCTCCTGTGGAATATCACGGTATTCATAGCGCAAATCCAAAACGACTCCGTCCCGCACAGCTTCGTTATACTTATAGCTGTGAATATAGGTTCCAAACACTTCAATACTGGTTTTCTTATCTTTCTTTAACAGAGGGGTCCCTGTAAAACCAATGAAAATGGCTTTCGGCATGATTGCCTGCATCGCCGCGTGCAGCTTTCCCGACTGTGTTCTGTGGCACTCGTCCACAAACACACAAAGCTGCCCCTTTGCCTCAAAATCAGGCGGAAGTGCCTTCTTAAGTTCATCAATATATTTGTCATAATCCGTCTCCGTCGCTTCCCCGCCGCGTCTGCCAAATTTATGTACCAGAGAGCATAACAGCGAGTCATCATAAGAGTTTAACCTATGCAGCAGATCGGCACAGCTTTTTGTTCTTACAATATTTTCATTGACTCCTTTATATACCTTTTCTATCTGCTCATCCAGTTCATCACGATCTGTCACAATCAGAACCCGTGCATCATCACTGTGGGACAAAATCCATTTGGACAGCCAGACCATCGTCAGGGTTTTTCCACTGCCCTGTGTGTGCCAGATAATCCCACCGCGTTGTTTGGCAAGGCGTCTCTGTGTGCGCTTTATCCCATAGTACTGATTATAACGGCACACCTTCTTTTTCCCTTTGTCGAAAATCACAAAATTTTCAATCAAATCAATAAAACGTTTCTTATCAAACATCTGATACAATTGTCTGAGAAGCAGATTGTCAATATGCTCACAATAAGCCATAATACGGATGTCTTCCTGATCCCGTTCATCCTCATTTTCATGAAAGCCATCCGGTTTCCATTCCATATAGTACTTTTCTTTTGTCAATGTTGTCCCATAACGCAGCCCTTCTATTTCATTTCCTGCCATACAGAACTGCACGGTAGTAAAAAATGGGGCTATAAATCCGTCTTTCTGATTGGTCAGATTCTGGCGGATACCATTTGATACGGACGCGCTTTTCTTTTTCAGTTCCATCACCGCAACGGCAATGCCATTCAGATAAATCACAAGATCCGGACGTTTCTCCTGGCGCTCCACCACGGTAACTTCCTCCGCAATGGAAAAATGATTATTGGTCGGATTCTCTACATCTATGAAATAGACCGTCTGTGGGGCGCTCTCCGGAGTCTCTTTGACCTTTGCGCCATATTTCAGCAACGAATAAACCCGCTGATTGGCAGTATACAATCCATGTGTCATATCCTCAGCCGTCCTGACCAGCTCTGCCACAGCTCCGTCAATCAGCTTTTCTCTGTAACCACAGAGGCGCAGATATGCACGGAGATGATCTTCCCGAATGTTTTTATTGAGCTCGCCTTTCAGATTGCCAAGGTACTCATAATCAAGAATGTCCCTGTTTCTAAAAAAGTCCACGACCCGATTCTGTGTTACACGTTCTGTATCCCCAATACTCATTTGTATATTCCTCTTTCCGTTCACGCTAATCTTATCTTTCCGGTTATCAATTCGCTCATCATGGCTTTTTTTATTTGGGCATACTTATCAATTTTTTGCTGGTGGAGGGCGATGAGACGGTCGAGCTGCTCTAAGCATTGTCCTAAAACCTTCTGCTCATCTATATTCGGTATGGTTACGACAGTATTTCCGACAAGCTCTTTATTGAGATTATTTACCGTACTGCCCGCCGCAAGTGATCGATACTGCTCAAGCATTTGAGGAATGCCAAGCAGATGACACAGAAAGGTCAAATCAAATACATGACAGATGTCTCTGATAAGAAGCCAGCCATCGTGAATACAGCCGTCAGTGCCCATGATATAAGGCTTTCCGAAGCTCATGGAGTTAGATAAAATCAAATCTCCGGGATGGACTTCTCTCGTTTTTGATAACCCCTCAGGACGGATTTTTTCGGAAGTTTTTGTGATGTAGTGTCCCTGCGTTGGAGCGTCACCAATCTTTACCCAATTTAATCCTTGGGGCGAGTCAGTTATATAATCATCTATCGGCCTTGGAGAGCCACCGCGCTCGATTAGTACCAAATCCGAAAGCTTGCACCGTTTCCAAGGTTTTGTATCCCCCGGTTCCCGCATTTGGGGAATATCCGAGCCCTCCTGCGGAAACATCAGATACAGGCATCCTCTCTTAAAATCCCTTAATTTGGAAATCACTTTCTTCAGTTCCGCCAGCAGCTGATCCACTTCTGAAAGGGCTGATACAATAGCCTTCTGTTCTTCCAGAGGCGGAACGGCGATCAGCGTTTCCGAGATCGCCGTTTTAGATATGGATGACACCTTAATCCCGGTAACATACGGCAGCACTTGATTATGGTATACAGAGGAATTCAAATAATATCCCAGCCACTTCGGCACGAAATCGCCTTTTTTAACGCGACACGGGATTGTGTGCAGTCCCGCAACCATCCTTCCTTTTCCCAGACTATAAACCTCTGTCGCTTTCCCAACAGTATCGTCCTCTGCGGTATCGGCCAGAATCACATCTCCGTCCTGCAAAACCTGTGCCGATGCTGTAAGAGAAGAAACGTCATTCAAATAGGGAATTTCATCCTTTTCACAATCCAATACTTCTCCGAACCGAGTCAGAATATCCCCATAGTGGACATTGCGGACGATCCCTCCGTGATCATTCAAATCCGATCTCGGCAGTGTATTATTGGACAGTATACAGAACGTCTCTTCAAAAGTCTGCAGTCTCCATTCTACAGGAATCTTCCCAATTTCTGTATACTTCATTTCCCTTACCATGCGAAACCCATCCTTTCCAGATGCTGCTTCACCTTACTTTCACAGGCACTCACCTGTCCCAGAAGATCCGGCAGCGTGCTTTCATATCGTCTGGATAGTTCCATGATTCTGTCAGCCAATTGATGAGATACCGTCCTGTACAAATCGTTAATTCCATTGCCGATTGCGTAATACCACTTTTTGTTCACCAACAAATCCATGATTTCCTCATCCGTCAAAGCTGTATAACGCTCACGGGCCTTTGTGTCCAGTTCTTTCTCAAGCGCCTTTATCATTTTTGTTATATCTTCCAACCGTTCAGCCAGCTTACATGCCGCTTCCAGCTCCTCATAGTCCTCCTCATAGGCTTCCGGTACAGGCGCCTCCAGACGAGCTGATTCCAGCGCATATGCAATGGAAGTTCTCGTTACGGTTCCATTGCCAGCATAAGCCGCTTCGCAAAGAATATGCTCGCCAATATAATCCTCATAATCTGCTTTCTTCTTTATTGTGGAAAAAGCATTCTGAAATTCCACAAGCGCGTCTATGAGCGGTGTATGTACGCTTTTCTTGATTTCCGCCATCTTATTCCTGATATCTTTGCTCCTGACTCTCCCCCCGTACGAAATATCCGTAAGAATAGAATCCGCTTCCGATTCCTCAATCATCTCTGTCAATCTGGAATCCGTCTCTGCCGCCAGTTCGGTCAATTCCTCGATTGCCTGCTTTTCTTTCAGGAAAAACTCGGAGATGACGAGATCCTTTGGAATCAGTTTTCCTTCCCAGCCGACCACCTTTCGCTCCAGATTGCCATCTGCATCTTTTTTCTTTGTCTCCTTCATAATATTTTCCGTCTCTCTGGCGACACCATATCCGGCGTCTTCCGATAGAATCAGTGAAACGTCATCCCCCAGCACTTCATTCCAGTAGGTCAGAAGCACTTGATAAACGGAATATTTATCAATCAGCATAAGACCTTCAAATTTATCCAACATGACCTGTGCTAGTCGTTCAATCAGCTTTTTCTCGGATACTCCCGGCTTTAGCGTTTTCAGCTCCTGATCCGCATATGCTTTCCATTTTAAGAATGCCTCATCCATCTTTTCTCCATATGCGATAAATTCCTGATCAGAAAATATGGCGGAGCGAATCTGATCCTCTCCCACAATCAATTTATAGTATCCATCACCGAAAGCTCCCAGCAAAGAACCTTTCAGCTTCGGAAATGCATCCCAGAAACGCCAAAGCGAATCGATATCCGCCTTCGGAATGCCTCCATGGATATGTGCGTAAATATTCTGCACATCCTCCGGTTCCGAAGAATCTATATAACGGGAAATGTTCAGATTATAATCATTCTTCTCTTTGATTTCCTTATTCGGCACAAATCTGGCATAGCCCGGATCTGTTTCAATCTGCTGGTTAAAAGTCGTCACAATTCTGTAGATATCCTGTTCCCGCAAACGATTTTTATTCCCATCCTTCACATATCCCTTCCCTGCATCAATCATAAAAATTCCGGCTCGATTATCTGCGCCCTCCTTGTCAATTACCAGAATGCAGGCAGGAATCCCTGTTCCATAAAAGAGATTCGCAGGCAGACTTATAATTCCTTTGATCCATCCCTTATCGACAATTGTCTTTCTTATGGTTCCTTCCGCATTTCCCCGAAACAAAACACCATGGGGCAGAATGACTGCTGCCTTTCCAGTAGACTTTAATGTTTTCAGGATATGCATCAGCCACGCGTAATCCCCATTCTTTTCCGGCGGCCTGTCCCCATAACCGGTAAAGCGCCCGTACTCTTTCAGTCCATCCGACCAGTTTTTGAGTGAAAAGGGGGGATTTGCAACTATGTAATCAAAACGCTCCAGTTCAGAAGCATCATCCGCTTTTAAAAACTGCGGATCAGAAAATGTATTGCCGGACATGATCCTGATTGTGGGCTTGTTGTGCAGCACTGCATTCATTTTTGCCAGGCCGGCAGTCGAGCTCTCTTTTTCCTGTCCGTATCCTGCGATTTCAAACGGTGCCTCCGTCAGCGCCCTGATGAGCAGCGAACCGCTGCCACAGGCCGGGTCACAGATTGTCGCGTCTCTGTCCGTACATTTATCAATACCAATCACCTGAGCAAGAATACGGGATACTTCTGCCGGTGTATAGAACTGTCCCTTACTCTTTCCGCTTTCCGTAGCAAAATTCCGCATTAGATATTCATAGGCATCGCCAATAATATCGTCACCTTCGGCCCTATTTTTTGAGAAGTCCAGCTCCGGTTTCTGAAAAATCGCAATCAGCTTTGTGAGTTTATCCACCATTTCCTGACCTTTGCCAATTTTAGCTTCGTCATTAAAATAAGCAATGTCTATCACTCCTTTCAAGCTGTCGTTTTCCTCAGCCAAACGGGCAATCACCTTATCCATCCCATCTCCGATGTTCTTTTTGTTTTTCAGCGCAATAAAATCATCAAAAGAACACCCTGTTCTCTTATCCGGATCTCTGTTTGTATCATGTGCTTTGTCAAAAACTTTTATATCTGCATATTTCTGTCCTTTGTACTTGTCCGTCACATATTTCATGAACAGCAAAGTGAGCACATAATCCTTATATTGTGATGCATCCATACCTCCGCGCAACGCATCACAGCTCGCCCACAGAGAACTGTATAATTCTGTCTTTTTGACCGCCATCTTATGTTTTCTCCTTCTTTTGCAGCTTATTGCCCATTCCAAAATATAATCTGCTTTTCGATATATCCATATTATAATCAAAAAAACCTATAAGTACAATATAAAACAGGCTGGCAAATCATTTCATTCACCAACCTGCTCACGGCACGAACTCTGTTTCTATAGCTTCTCTGTAAGCGTCCTTAAAATGCCCCAACTATCTTCCCAATCCAGTAAATCAGCCCCGGCTCCGGCTGTTCAATATACCATAAAATCACTGGTCTGGCAATTGTGAATATTTTGCAGTCTATTCTGAAAATTTGGCCCTCCAAGTGTGTCAATATACGACAAAAAGTTCTGATGTGGTATAAAAAAAGTTGGCACCCCGTTCTCAAGGATTTGAAATATAATCAAGAGAATAAGGAATCCACAAGGCCCTCGCGGGCCTCGACGTCTGCTTCACGAAGTTTTTAAGATTTAAGTGATGATTTCAATCCACAAGGCCCTCGCGGGCCTCGACGGGTTTAATGGAAAAACCCAAGCAGAGATGATAAATTTCAATCCACAAGGCCCTCGCGGGCCTCGACTACAACTCTCCTTTCACCTCTTTTTTGATAATTATTTCAATCCACAAGGCCCTCGCGGGCCTCGACACAGTTGGCATGGGGATTTAGATCCGGAAGAGGTGATTTCAATCCACAAGGCCCTCGCGGGCCTCGACACTATCTCGTATATCTGAATGCATCGGTTTCCAATATTTCAATCCACAAGGCCCTCGCGGGCCTCGACGATTTTACGATATAGTCTCCAGCAGTGGGAGAGCCATTTCAATCCACAAGGCCCTCGCGGGCCTCGACTAAATGGGAATACTCTTTCGAAGGAGCTCCAATATTTCAATCCACAAGGCCCTCGCGGGCCTCGACAACAGGAAGCGTCTCGTGGGATGACAATTAATTTATTTCAATCCACAAGGCCCTCGCGGGCCTCGACCAAAAAATCCCCTGTTAGTCTTGTGGGATGATCTATTTCAATCCACAAGGCCCTCGCGGGCCTCGACTCCGGGGAAAGGCCATGAATTTCGACATTCGTACATTTCAACCCACAAGGCCCTCGCGGGCCTCGACGTCTTTACGGATACGGGTTAATAGATGTTTCATATTTCAATCCACAAGGCCCTCGCGGGCCTCGACTGACGCGCTTATTGGCAACGCAAACAGTAATCAGCATTTCAATCCACAAGGCCCTCGCGGGCCTCGACGAATGGTTTTTTTATCACCTTTTCCAATTTTAATATTTCAATCCACAAGGCCCTCGCGGGCCTCGACACGGCTATGCTTTCAATCGCGCCCACGATTGTTTTATTTCAATCCACAAGGCCCTCGCGGGCCTCGACTCTTAGAACCTCCTAATTACGATTCTCCCGTTTAATTTCAATCCACAAGGCCCTCGCGGGCCTCGACGGGAGCTGGTCTATGACTATCGGGTAATCAATGATATTTCAATCCACAAGGCCCTCGCGGGCCTCGACTAGGTGCATTGGATGCGGTAGCCGGAGCTTCGTTATTTCAATCCACAAGGCCCTCGCGGGCCTCGACAACCACAGGATTCTCCATTGAGTAGTAATTCATGAAATTTCAATCCACAAGGCCCTCGCGGGCCTCGACCCCTGCCCTCTGGCAATGGACGTATGGACGGAAATATTTCAATCCACAAGGCCCTCGCGGGCCTCGACGACTCCCAGACGTTTTCCAAACTCCTCTTGAGATATTTCAATCCACAAGGCCCTCGCGGGCCTCGACAAATATATACAATGCTTCTGAATGATAATAATTGTATTTCAATCCACAAGGCCCTCGCGGGCCTCGACCCATCTTCGGCAGCATTACTGGAAGTAGGAACCATTTCAATCCACAAGGCCCTCGCGGGCCTCGACAGAAAGAACCTTTTTCATTGTCATCACCTCCAATATTTCAATCCACAAGGCCCTCGCGGGCCTCGACGAAGAGGATTGCAAGAGATACCGGAACCAGCACATTTCAATCCACAAGGCCCTCGCGGGCCTCGACCAAAAAGCTAAAACCCATTCAGGACAGTATAAACCATTTCAATCCACAAGGCCCTCGCGGGCCTCGACTTGATAAGGCACAGAAAAATTATTATGGCCCTGATATTTCAATCCACAAGGCCCTCGCGGGCCTCGACCTGGAATTATGTAAAATGCCAGACCATTACCATTATTTCAATCCACAAGGCCCTCGCGGGCCTCGACGGATTTTTTCTGGCGACTGACAGAATATGCACTATTTCAATCCACAAGGCCCTCGCGGGCCTCGACCAGGATGCCTGCGGGTAGTTTCCAATCGAAATAGCATTTCAATCCACAAGGCCCTCGCGGGCCTCGACAAGTTTGGTCGGCGGCATGTGTCGAGTTGTACACAGATTTCAATCCACAAGGCCCTCGCGGGCCTCGACTTTGGAGGTTGACCCTAGAGATTTCGCATCAGACATTTCAATCCACAAGGCCCTCGCGGGCCTCGACGGCACCACACTGCAAATCTACACCCATGCAACGGACATTTCAATCCACAAGGCCCTCGCGGGCCTCGACGGTTGCGATGCCGCAACTGGTTTTTGTGTATAAAATTTCAATCCACAAGGCCCTCGCGGGCCTCGACCGAGCAATGTAATTTCGATGGCACCTGTGGTAGTATTTCAATCCACAAGGCCCTCGCGGGCCTCGACCACTGAGACCCGAAATCAGTCAAAACTTTTTTATATTTCAATCCACAAGGCCCTCGCGGGCCTCGACCAAATCTGTTCTCCCTTCTTATCCCCATAAACTCATTTCAATCCACAAGGCCCTCGCGGGCCTCGACGTATCTGCCTTAATCACTGCCCAGGGGCAGTTATATTTCAATCCACAAGGCCCTCGCGGGCCTCGACTTTCTGATAATTTCTGACTCTTCATCATCATCATTTCAATCCACAAGGCCCTCGCGGGCCTCGACGTAAACCATATCGGTCTGATCACCGGAATCCACCATTTCAATCCACAAGGCCCTCGCGGGCCTCGACTTCTCTGGGTCCTCTGTGAATTTAATCTGGTGAATTTCAATCCACAAGGCCCTCGCGGGCCTCGACACTGGAATTTTTTCGATGTTCAAATCCCATGTATATTTCAATCCACAAGGCCCTCGCGGGCCTCGACATTTCAAGACTGCGCGCCCGGTACGATTACATCATTTCAATCCACAAGGCCCTCGCGGGCCTCGACTGCACCTTCATATTCTTTTGTCCCTACCCATGGTATTTCAATCCACAAGGCCCTCGCGGGCCTCGACCAGAGATGCCGAACCGGATCATTAAGGAATCGATATTTCAATCCACAAGGCCCTCGCGGGCCTCGACTGCCAGGTTCCAGATGATGGATATCCTACTGGGAGATTTCAATCCACAAGGCCCTCGCGGGCCTCGACGATATGAGGTTAATTGATGTTGATAAGATTGAAATATTTCAATCCACAAGGCCCTCGCGGGCCTCGACCGCTGTTGAGAGCATGGAGGGCAACATTCCGGCATTTCAATCCACAAGGCCCTCGCGGGCCTCGACACTTAAAAAACAGAACTCTCACCGTCAATAAAACTATTTCAATCCACAAGGCCCTCGCGGGCCTCGACTAATCAATTCTCCCGTAAAAGACGCATTTATATTATTTCAATCCACAAGGCCCTCGCGGGCCTCGACATATGATAGCGGGAAGAGATGCGTATATGTAAAGATTTCAATCCACAAGGCCCTCGCGGGCCTCGACCTCCGCCACCCATTGCTCCAATAATGCAGATTGCAACATTTCAATCCACAAGGCCCTCGCGGGCCTCGACTGCAATTTTTACCAATTTTGTCTCAACTTTTTTCATTTTTCTAAATATAATGCTACATTTTTATCTTGACAACCTCCTTTCTCTATCCAAAAATTCCTATTTTCCATGCCCTTTTCCCACTTTTTCAAGTGCGAATATTCCCTCTTTTCCATGTCCACTTCACATCCGCATTAAAAAATCAACGGTTCTGTCACATCAAATCCGGGCTTTGCTCCTATATGCTCCACCTTATTTTTATATTGGTTCCCCAGATAATAAAATCTCAGGCTGTCTTTATCTTTATCGATGAGATCTTCTAAAATTGCTTTTACCTGTCTGCATTTTGCTGCGTCCAGATTGCATTCAAAAACAGAATTTTGCACGCGCTGTCCATAATTTACACACTGCTTCGCCACCTTTCGTAAACGCGCTTTACCTGCTGACGTCTCCGTATTCACGTCATATGTAATCAAAACCAGCATCCTTACCACCTACTTCCATAGAAACGAAGGATATTCATCCAAATCTCCACGTAAAAACCTGGACAGCAAAAGAGCCTGGACATAAGGAACCATTCCCCATTCGATCTTTTCGTCTAAGAACGGATGTTTTATCGTTTCTGCCTTTTTTTCCTGCCAGAGACCCAGAAATCGTTTTCTGGTATCATCCTTCATAATCACGGCGCCATCCTCTTTTTTTAAAAAGCCTTCTGCTCCGATCATTCGCTTATTAATCAGTGTCAATACAAAACGATCCCCCATAACGGCACGCAGTTCCTCCATCAAATCCAGTGCCAATGACATTCTCCCCGGTCGATCCGTATGAAAGAATCCCACATATGGATCAAGTCCAACTGCTTCTAAAGCAGCACCGCACATTCCCGCCAGCAATGTATATACAAAAGAAAGCATCGCATTTGTCAAATCCATGGGCGGCCGTTTACTTCTTCCATGAAAATAAAAATCCTGCTTCTGCTGAAGGATTAAATCATCAAATACGGAAAAATATACAGAAGCTGCCTCGCCTTCCAGTCCTAACAGTTCTTCCGCCGAATGACTCTCGCGGATTTTCGGTATTCCAGCCGCCAGAAAAGAAGATTTCAATTTTAATTTTTCAACATCCAGTCTCAAAGGATAATCTCTGGCCGCCCGCTCTAATATCCAACGGGAGTTATATACCTTCGCCGCAATAAAATTTCTCGCGATTTCCAGAGACTGTTCTTTATTATCACTGACCCGATACTGCTCTTTTCTCAGCGTGACATTTCCTCTGACTTCCCCGGAAACTCTAGCCAGAAAGCGGCCACTGGGTGAAAGAAAAGATAAATCAATGCCTCTCTTGGCGCAGACGCCCATCAATGCAGGGCTGGCCCCTGGATATCCAAAACTCACAATCGCTTCCAGATTATGCAGCGGAACCCGGCCGATTTCTTCGTCCTGATTCTTGACCACAATATTTTCCCCATCCAACGACAAATATCGGTCCTGCGCCGTCACATAAAGTGTGTTAAGCAGCCTTTTCATGACTCTCCCTCCTCCGCCAGTATCCTTTCCATATACGCTTTGGCCGATTTTTTCTTTCCCAGTACGGGAAGACAGACATCTCGCAAAGAACACGCATTGCAGCCCTTGCTCCACTTCACACGGGGCGTATAACGACGGCTGTAATACTCATGCATCTCCAAAAACATTACCTTTACTTTATCACGCAGTTCTTTACTAATCTCCACTTTTGTCCTGCGCCTTGTTTCACCATAGTAAAGGTATCCCCAGGGAATCTGACAGCAAAGCATTTCTTCCAGGCACAAAGCCTGTGCCGTCAACTGCAGGGTATCTACGTCCGTAATCTTGGGCCTCCCTCTCTTATATTCAATCGGCACCACCTGATACAAGCCGCTCCTTCCTGTCAGGGAAATCCCTTCATCACTGCGGTGAAATTCTACAATATCACATTCTCCGCTGATTCCCAATTCTCTGGATCGTATGGGCATCGCCCTGCTGATAATACAATCGCCCCGTTTTTCCATTGCCGAAGCATCGTGTGCCTTCAGATGCATCAGCTTCCCTTCCACGGTTCTCACATTTTCCTGCCACTGCAGTTCAATATATGCTAACGCCCATTGTCTCCGGCAGAACGCAAAATGCTGAATGCCGGAAAGCTGAAGGAAATCTTCCTCTTTATACAAGATCATACACCTCTGGTTTCACACAAGGCAGATCTGCCAGATAAATCTCATAATCAGCAAAAGATTCCGGTCTGTCCTTTTTTTCGTTAATCTGAATGCTTCTGTGTATTTTCGCAGTAGATACTGCCGGTGTCTTTTCTTCATGCTGCCACCAGTACAGGCGGCATACCTCCATACTTCCCTCCGGCCGCGCCGATGAAGCGTCATTTTCAAACAACGTTTTCAGCGCTTCCTTCAAAAGCTCCGCGTCCTCCTGAGAAAATCCCGTCTTTTCTGCCAGCTGAACATTTACGCTTCCTTTTATTACATAAAGGCCAAAGCCTACCCGATGTTTTGTCCCCATGGTATCCGATGCCTTTCCTTCTTTTCCATCCTCACTGTTAACGCTTTTTGTAATCTGCATACTGATAATATCCACCGGTGACACGCTGACCGCCTGTTGAACCGACACCGGGCCGCGGACTCCTACCGAAACATTCACCCCCTTAAATGCAAATACCTGCCCGAAGGCTCTCACATCAATCCACTCCCTGCATGCGGCCTGGCTGAACTGATCCCGATCCGGATTTTTATTTTTGCTCAAGATTGCCTTCAACTCCGCACACCCCTCTGCCCGGGCCTTCAGACTGGTAAATCCATCATCCGCGCGATCATCTGACTGGACAAATACGCGCGCTCCCAAATCCTGAAACCGGTTTCTGATTTTCCGCTTAATGCAGACATCGGATATCTCTCCATATCCGTCAAAATTTTCTCTGGGGCGGTTTCCATTAAGGGGATCTCCGTTGGGATTTGCGTTCATTGCAGAGATAATCACTGCAAAATCAATTTTCCCTTTTAAATTTGTCATACTCTCACTCCTCCTCTTTCTGTTCATTTACCGTTTTCTGCTTCAGCGCGATTGCCTGACTGTGAAATCCCAATAGATACAGTCCGCTCAGGCTCTCGTCTTTTTCATACGCCTCAACGGTAAATTTATCAAAAATTTCGTCAATTAATTTTTTATAGACGATGCGCTCGCCGGTTTTTAGTTTCCCCCAGTAAGGCTGCAGTTTCTCCTCCAGCACTTTCCAGGTACGCATAGGCTTCTGAGCAAACACCGCCATATACCGCTGTGCATTTGTCTCGCGCCAGTCATCCTTATCATAGGTACGGTACTCCACCCGATCCGCCACTGCCAGCAATCGTCCAAACAGATAATCCCGCTTATCACATCTTGTATCTAAAGCCACCTTCCATACCTCCTTCCCAGAGTACTCATATTGCTGTTTCTTGACAAACGAACATGCCACTGCCAAAATTCGTTCCCAATTATACCGTTCTTTAAAAGCCATCGGCGAAGAAGCCCTCTGCACAGCCAGTCTCACCAGATCCAGCGGAATTTTCCGCCGCTCTGAAATGCATGGCAAAAGCCTTTTTAACACCTCTTTGTACAGGTTCTGATTATTTTTTCCGGTAATCGTCAGCCTGCTTTTTTCCTCTGTGCCATACAAAGCTTCTGCAATTTCATCAATCCCAACCATCCCCTGGAATGTAAACGGCCCGCCCTTTTTATATTTTACATGCTGCCATTCACAGCTCATATGCCAGTAGGAAATATTTCGCAGATATGTGCTGGACTCAAACTGTCTGCATTCCGTCATCGCCAGACGCCCCGGCGTTGCAGAATCAAAAGCCAGCAGTACGGTTCTGGAGGCCTGGCCCAGGCACTCTCTATATCCCCGCATCGCCGCTGCAAACCTGGAAGCCCCTATCTCATCCGTTCCCAGATATTCTGTTTGTTCTTCTTCCTCTCCCCAGCCTTCATAGTCCTCGCATATCTCGTCTGTGTCTGCGTGCAAATCCGGCAAAGGTTTCATATCGGATTCCCAGATCACCACATACAGGCTGTCCCAGTGATACCCCTGCTTGCGGATAATCCACTTCAAAGCGTTATGTGCCTTTTGGGAGTCTTCATATCCTACGGAAAACGCCTGGGATTTATCAGAAAACCGGCCGCGAAACGTAAAGTTTTGCTCATCATTAGACGAAATTAATTTTGCTCCGTCTCCTTCATTCCGAATCTTTTTCGGCTGAAGAGACGACAGCGCTTCCATATTTCCGGACAAATAGGATAAACCCTTTTGGGCCGCAAGAGAACGGTAATATTCTATAAAGCATTTCTGAAGCGTCTTGTCTTTCCAGCATTCCGCGCAGCTATTTCCGGACCTGTCCGCCAGTGCCCCTTCATCCAGTTCCCTAGGAACCCAAACCCGAAATCTCACAAAAGCGTCTTCCTGTGCAACCGCCTGTATTTTTTCTTTCTGTGCAATCTTTCCCTGCTCATCCAGGCGGATCACTCCGGCGCCAACCAGATCCTGAATCAGGCTCCCTTTTCTCAAATACCGGTATATACTGTTTATCTTCTCATGGCTGTATTCCGATTCGCTCCAACGCTGCAGCGCTTTTATATACAACTGATAATTCTCTGAAAAATCCTTCTCTTTCCCATTTTTACCGCCATAGTAATTCATATAATCTCCGGCCAGGTACTTTAGATTATCGCACAGAGGATGAGGCGCTTTGCCTGCCGTACGGCTCCCGGATTCTTCTGTGACTGGAATGATAGTTAATTTATCTTCTTCTGCCACAGGCTCCGCGGAGATAAAATTGCCGTCGGTATCAATGGTGACGGTAATCTGCGCCGTTACTGTTGTATGAGAAATCGGAAGCAGCACCAGACTTGTTTTTACAATCCCATTCTTAGTCTTCCTGTCAACAGGTTCGATTTCACCGGCAAAATACTGATTTTTTTCATACAGATCATAAAGCTCATTCAGCCAATTCACAGCCCCGCCTCCTCGTCGCTAAACTCTTCTGCGCCACAAAAATTTTCCTGGCGGAATATTTTTATTTCCATTTCTTTAATATGTCGTTTTTCCATGCACTGTTCCGGACGTAAAAATTCAATCATTCCTCCCCTTGTCATCTTGGGACGCCAAAAACGCACGGTCATTTTCCCCGCATCCTCCGGCAAAACAGCTTCATCTGCATAAGTAATTCCATGGTACATAAATCCGTAAGCAATCTCTCCATCCAGATCGTCATAAGCGCTTTCTCCCTCGCCGAACACGCAGGGCTCCACATATCCCTGACATTCCCTGGTTCCGAGAAACACATCACGCCTTCCTCCGCGGGCAATCATCCGTCTGGCAATATTATGATGCTTATGTTCATTCCTGTCCTGTCTCAGCTCCGGCCGGTTTTCATTCCATTCAAAATGAGCGCATACCTGATAGCAGACATTTTTCAAATACGTATAATAAGCCAGCTCATTTCCTCCATTATAGCAAATCGGCCGGATTCCTTTCGTCTCTGTCCGAATCGGATTCATAACACGTACAGCATCAATGATCCATACAAATGTGGGCTTCCAGTAAACACTCTGTAAAATTCCCTTCAGTGCCTCATAGGTAGGAATATGGTAGGAACATTTTTCACCTCCCACTCGGGTGACCGGATCGGAAAACAGCGCGTAATCCCCGCTTACCTGAAACTCAACCGTATTACGATACTTCAAATTCATTCACCTCCCCGCATATTACATGCTTAACAGCTCCATGCCAACCGGTTCTGTGCTGACACCGGTTTCCTTGCTGTAATAGTTCATGCTCAAAACATTGACAAGTCCTCCGCACACAGGAGTAATCGCCCTGCCTAATTCATTTCTCATCTGTTCAGAAATTCCGACTGATGCCAACTGCAGCCTGCACAGAATTTCCTTTTGCCGCCCATAGAGAATATATGGATCCTGAAGTTCTTCCAACATAGAAACAACATCCTTGCTATACTCAACCACGACATTCATTTTTCCTTCTTCGGAAATCACCTCAAACTTTTCACCGGCAGTCTTAAAGGACTGTTTCATCATGCATTTCAAAGGTTTTCCCATATGACGCCTGTACTGATGCCTCGCTATTTCATTCTCTGAAAGTAATTCCACCAGAGTCGTATCCGCACCATGTACATTGACGCAAAACTCCGCCTGCCTCGTCTGATCGCGCAGATATCTGAAATAGTACTGCTCTTTTGCTTTTGCCGACAGCAAATCATTTCCAACCGTTTCCGGAGCCTCTCTATAGCAGCGTAAAATTTCCTCCATGGCAGCTTGTGCGGTTTTAATCTCTGTAAGACGGGAAACGTGTTCTGCCTCATCTGACATTTTTACGATATAAACATTTCCATTTGCCCATTTTCCATGACGATTGCACCGGCCGGCGGCTTGTATTATATTGTCCAGTCCAGCAAGGGAACGGATCACGCATCGAAACGATAGGTCTACCCCTGCCTCAATCAACTGTGTACTGACGCAAATCACCGGCTTCGCAGGATTCTCTGTTTCCAGACACAGCTTAAGACTGTCCAGGACTTCCTTACGATTCAGCGCACACATATTCGTGCTTAAATGGAACAGATCTCCCTCCCGTTCAGAATACTCTTTCAAGTAAAGATAAAGATTCCTGGCACATGCCTTGGTATTTACAATTACCAGGATCTGTTTTTCCACGGCAAACTGCTCCAGGACAAAATTCCCCAGTTCTTCTACTGTCAGGCCGCTTGGGTTTATCTCTGTCCGATCAATCAGTGTTACCCGTCGGAAATCCTTATCGTAGCGAACATAATCTTTTACCAATTCCTTCGGGGGAAGCAGCCGGTTCTTCGGAAGTTTATCAAATACTGGCTGGGTAGCGGAACATAAAACAACGGTTGTGTCGCAAAACGTCGTAAGATAATTTACCGCTAAATTAAACAGGCAGATGGTGCGAACGGGAAGCGCCTGTATCTCATCAAAAATAATAATGCTGCCGCATAAACTGTGCATACGGCGGACGCTACCTGTCTTCGCTGAAAATAAGGTATTCAGAAGCTGTACCGCTGTCGTCGCAATGACGGGACTCATCCAGTTTTCTGTCAAACGCCCATATCGTTCCTGTGCTTCTTCTGTGTCAGGAATCACATTGCAGTGATGTTCCAAAACAAGCTCCGGCCGCCCAACAGCCTGACGGATAATTTCCGAATTTTGCTCCAAAATACTCGTAAAAGGAGCCACATAGATAATCCGCTGTTTACAAAATTTTTTTGCATGATGAAGAGCAAAACGCAGACCACTCAGGGTCTTTCCCGAACCTGTAGGCAATGTTAAACGATAAAGCCGTGTCTTCTCAAATGCGGCACGAAGACATGAGTTAGATATTTCTTTTCGAAAAGCATCAATTTTTGTTTTAACTTGAAATCCTGTTATGTAGCGTTCAAAATGTATAATGCACTGCTGCCACAACTGAGTTATGGCTTCCTCCGTCTGCTGTTCTCTCTTAGGCGTACCGTTCATAAACTCCGATGTATTGCTGCGGTCCGCATTAATCAAAAGAGACAAAAGCAGCCGTTCATGCATACCCATATAAAAGTCCCGGCTCCCATAAACGCCCGCTGGAGTCTGCTCCATAAACTTTTTAATTTGCCGCATCAGTGTTTTCATGGACTCATACGCCGTATCGCACGCCGCATTCAAACGTTTCTTATCCGTATACTGATAAAACCGCTGTCTTACACGGTCTATTTCAATTTTTTCATGCTCCTGATATTCCTTACTCTGGCGCCTTTCAATCAGCAAACTGCCTGTCTCCAAATCAACTGCATCCTGGAGTCCATGGTGCGAATAAACCGCTATTTGAATTATCTCCGAAAGACTGGTTTTCGGTGCCAATTCTTCCATGAGTATCCCGCCCGCCGTCGAATGATTTACTTCGCCCCTTCGAAAAACAGCCATCTCTCCCTGACGAATATATTCTTGGAAACGGTCGCTGTATTTCCCGCAATCATGGAGCAACGCCGCCAGATAGCTGATGGCAGTCAGATCTTCCACCATGCAATATGCTTGAGCCAACTGCGCGGTTTCCTTATTATGTACAGAGACAGATTGTGTCTCATGCAAATCATCCTTGCAGTGTGCAAGATAAGGATCGTCTTCTATACGCTTTATTTCCATGTAATTTCTCCATTTTTAGTTAACTTTTCAACTATTTGATCATAAATTAAATTTATTATATCATTTTATAATGTTGATGTCAAAAGTCAGTTTTTCTGATGATTTTTGATACACATACCATTACTTTTGTCCTTTGATAACTGAATAAAATTATGCTTTTAAACAAAACACCCTGACAGAAAAGTCGCTATCAATTTATATGGACTCAAAACTTCTGCGCCTTGGCTTACCTTGAGTAAAACGAATTAGTTTACTGAAATTTAAGGTAGCAACTTTAAAGCCAAAGAACTGCTTTGTCTTCAACTTTCCTCTTACCGGCATTTCATCCACCACATATTTATTTCTGAGAACGGATACTACTGTTTCCACTCCGTTGCAGATCCGCCCAATATGTATATCAGCTATCTCCATTACACATTTAGCCAATATGTTCTATTTCTATTGGTTCCAAGCGCTTCAGCATCGTCCATCTCAAAAAGTATCACCCTGGTTCTCGTTACACTCAAACCAAGCAATCTGACAATATCTCTTGTTTTTGCTGTTCCTTGTTCTCGCAGATACTGTCTGATTTTTTCCATATTTTCGTCTGTTTTATTCGCTTGCTTTTATCGCTTGTTTTTTAACAAATCTTAATATCAAAGACGTTCTGTCCGGATCAAAGCTCGAACTCTATCACAGGTTCTTCCCATCCCTTATCCTCCCATACATTAAAACTATTAGGTACTCCGCTTCCAGCATGTTCACCAATATCTATCAGATTAAACATTTTCATCAGGCTCTTATTTCTTGGAACAGATTTTCCTCTCCTGTGCATTTGTTCCTTTCCCAGTCTGATATATCTGGGATTTTCTAACGTAAGCTTATCATCCTCTTGTACTGTGTCATTGATAAATAGTTAAATATTACTGGTTTGACAAGTCGTTTCGTGATATACTA
>CAJUIP010000026.1:0-17192 GCA_910586315.1 uncultured Lachnospiraceae bacterium
CTCGTAAATATGCCGCATACTTTATTTTTTATTATTCTTCATGAAACAACCCTGCCTCATTGCCGCAGGCAATCTTAAGTGGATAGTTGCTATTTACGGCTGTCCGTCCAGGCCATAATTAATATCTCTCCAAGAGGATTCTACCGGGTCGTATCCGGTCGCCGTCCGGATAAACTCCGGAACCTCCCCGTACCGGAAAACATAGTTCCCGAAGGCCTCCTTCGAAGAACCTGTGCCCATCGTCTCATTCCGCAGCAGAATGCGGACCGAAAAGCTGTTGTCATAGGGCTGGAGGCCATTCATCTGCGCCATGTCGGAAAGCACGACAGAATCCAGAACTTCCTGTATCTTTTTTATGGTCTCTTCTGAACCATCATTTTCAAGTGTAATGGTATACCTTCCGATCTCCCTGTCATAGGTCTGTTCATAGACAATTTCTCCGTCCAGAGCAGCATACGCATCCATTTCTTCATCGTAACCCGCGTATATGGTAATGCTCTCCACATCTTCGGCGAAAACCGCCTTCGTCAGACCGCTTCCGTTTTCTTCCAGAAGTGCAATGGTTTTTGTAAAGGACGGATATACTGGGAGGAAATTTACCTGGTTCATGTCGTCCAAAAAGAAATACCCGTCATAATTGGGATGGCGGCTGGCGCTAATATATTGAAGATAGTCATCTTCCGCCAGAGTAAGAAATCTGAGCGAGGTAACGGGGGTTTCTCTGGAACGCTCTTCCAGAGTTAAAGCCGTAAGCTCTTCTTTATACGCCAAAAGAATCTCCTGCATCGTTTCCCGATCCCTGGTAATTTTCTTTATTCCGCTGTCCCTTGCTTCGTAAATTCCTGCCAGGTTATCTATACTATAAGAAAGAACCGGGTACACCCCTTCTTTGTATTCCGGCGTTGCATACAATGCCTCAAAGGTCTCCCGCATAGCCGCCATGTTCACGCTGTACGTTCTGTATATTTTCTTCCCGTTTTTCAGGTGATATCCCATCTCCAGCGAAGTCCAGTACCCGGATTCCGTCTCTTCTGTACCGGTCCAGCGGTTTAAAATCTGGTTTTCTCTGCTAATCCGCGCATTTTCAATCCCTGCCACGGCAATAGCCTGAACCAGTTCATAGTCTGTAACCTTCATATTGCCTGCGGTATAATCAGCGCCATCCATATAATTCCAGGAATAGGCATCATCAATTTTTTTTGGAAGACCATACCAGCTCCAGTCCTTGATTCCGTAAGCATAAACAGAAGCCGACTGGAAATTCTCCTCTTTGGGAAGATATCGGTCATACCCGATCACATCATAACGGAAGAAGCCGATCACCACCAGAGAAAGGATGGCGCATATCCCCATATGCACCGGGTTGGCAAAAGCCTTTCTGAACTCAAAATTGTAAATGATCTCAATAATTCCATGGGACAGTACCAGTCCCAGGAGGAAGCCGAACGCCGCCCACGGGAGGGAATAGTACACATTCCAGAACAGCAGGGCCGCAAAAATCGTAATCGGAACTACCAGAAGAATCTTAATTGGCGCCTTTGAATATTGAAACGCCATAGCCTTACCGGCAGATTCCGACGGGCGGAGCTTATAAAGAACCAGGGCCACGGCAGTCATCAAAAGGACGACAATAAGGGCCGCGGCAGCCCTCCCCGCCACATCGCCATATTTTCCCGGATCCAGACCGTATCCCTCCGAAATCAGTGAACTGTAATAGGCAATGGGAGAGCCGTGAACCATCCATTCTCCCAATGGAAGTTCTCTTGTATTGACGGTTGCGAAAAACAGATACATGAGGCTATCTACCAGCATAAGAAAGGCCGGAACATAGGAAAATAATACAATACCGCCCAAAATGGAAATAAAAAAGTTTCCTGTAAGCACCACGGCGATGGACATCAGAGCATAAATCAGCAAAAAGCCTGTCATATGAACGAACATGGAAAGGAAAGCGGGAGCCGCCGTTGTGGAAAGTTCCACGCCGTTGGCAGCAAAAATTCCCAGAGCAAAAATCACGTTTATCAGATATGTGGATACCACAATGAGAAACCCGTCCAGGTACTTCACTGCAAAAATCATTTCCCGGCGGACCGGAATGCTGTGGTAAAAATCCATCTGTTTTCTGGAATGCAGGTACATAAAGCCTGTGAGGGCCAGGACAATCGCCGCCATTCCAATGGTCATGGCAACAATCAGAGGATTTTCAAACCCCAGAATTTCCGGAACCAGGTCCATAAGTCTCGTTTCATACCGCATCTGCGCTGTGATTCCCTCCCCGAAGAGGGTCCCCTCAGCAATCCATCTTTCCAGATTCTGTTTTAAAGAAGTTATCTTCATAGCTGCCGCTACCGGCATCCAGAAAAAGAACAAAAGAAAAGAAAGGCTTATGGCCCAGATTTTCCTTTTCAGGTCCTCCTTTACCAGCCTAAAAAATAAGCTTTTTGATGTCATAGCCTGCCACCTCCGTTTCACTGATAAAGATTTCCTCTAAAGATAAGGGGATCATCTCAAAGAAAATCGGCTCATAGGAATGCATGTGAGCCTCGATTTCCTCCCGCTTTCCCCGCACGGTAATCGTAGAGAGACTTCCTCTGTGCTCCACCTTTAGTATATCCAGACCTTCCAGCTTCTCCGCCTCCGTCCCCGGCCGAAGCACGCACTGGATCTTGTGGATATTTAATTTCATGTCATCCAGGTCTTTGGAAAGAAGAATTCCGCCTTTGTGAAGAAGCCCCACGTGATCGCAGATATCCTCCAGCTCCCTTAGATTGTGAGAGGCAATAATGGGAGTCAGGTTCCGCTCCGCAATATCATTAGCAAAAAGGCTTTTCACTGCCTGACGCATCACCGGGTCCAGACCGTCAAAGGTCTCATCACAGAAAATATAGTCTGTATTGGCACAAAGCCCAAGAATTACGGAAAGCTGCTTTTTCATGCCCTTGGAGAAGGTGGAAATCTTTCTCCGCTTCTCCAGGTTAAAGGATTCCAGAAAATGGTGGAACCTTGGAACATCAAACCGGGGATAAATCGTTTTATAGTAATTCATCATTTCCGTCGGGGTCCCGTTTCCAAAGAAGTACTGGTCATCGGAAATATAGAAGAAGCGGCTTTTCACCTTCGTATTCTCGTATACGTCTTCACCGTCAATCTGGATGGTGCCTTCATCAGGTTTCAGCACTCCACTGGCCATACGCAAGAATGTACTCTTTCCCGCTCCGTTGGTCCCGATCAGCCCGAATACGCAGCCATCGCGGATTTTCGCGTCAATGTGGTCCACTGCCATAATCGTATCAAATTTTTTTGTCAGATTCCTTGCCTCGATCAAGCTTCTTCACCTCCCATCCGTTTCGCGGCCCCGTACTGGATTTCCAGCATCTTTTTAATTTCTTCGTCTGAAATCCCAAGCCGGATGGCCTCATCAATCACTTCACTGACCCGAATCAGCAGCTCTTTCTTTTTGTTTTCTCTCATTACACTGTTTTCTGCCACAAAGCTTCCCTTCCCTTTTACTGTGTAAATATATCCCTGTCTCTCCAATTCCGTATAAGCTCTCTGGATGGTATTGGGATTGATGGACAAATCCATAGCCAGATTCCGCACGGACGGCAGCGGCTCATTTTCCACCAGGACCCCAAGGAGCATTAACTCCTCCATCTTTTCTATGACCTGCTCATAAATAGGACGGCGGTCTTTGTAATCCAAAATAATCATTGCCGGCCTCCTTTCCCCGTATACTATCAAGTGTATTAACACTCTTAATACGGTTAGTATAAAAAAAAGTCCCCGTATTGTCAAGGAACATACAGGGGCTTTTTTCTTACGATATTCTTACGCGACTTTTCCTCCCTGGTATCATAATGAAGCCAAAACATTCTTATTGATAACCGTCCAGCCTTGCAAGTCATTATCCGTCCGCCGTACCAAACAACGCATCCAGGGAAACAGCATTTCCACTTTTTATAGTCTCCTTACTGAATGATATGTACCTTTTCACCCAGCACTCTGGTGTTGTCCACCGGATTTCCCGTAAGATTTAAACTTCTTAAGGAGACCGCTCCCGTTAAAGGCTTTATGTCTGTGATATAGTTTTCGCTGATGTCCAGAATTTTCAAATTACCCAGACCGGCCGCAAACTCCGCCTGAGTCAGCTCATTGTCCGCAATGGACAGAATCTCCAAATTGGGATAATTGGAAAGAAATGCCGTGTGCTCATCCAAAATCACATCATCCCAGTCCACATAAAGGATTCCGCCTCCGCCATCCACCTTCACATTTTTGTAAAGCTTGATACCGTCCATGCGAAGCTCCTTCAACGACGGATTGCTCTGAAGCTTATCAAAATTAATCTCACATTCCATACCGTTTAAGGTAAATCTTTCCAGTGTACCGATATTAAACAGGGAAGAAATATCATAATACGTGGACGCCCCCGTCAGATCCAGCCGTTTTAAGGCCGGAAGACCCGCAATGAACTCCAGATTGTCGAGACTTCCCGAAAAGGAAGAACATTTAAGATCTGTGAGACTGGTCAGTTTTTTAAATACGCTCCCGTCGTCTACGGCCACCGAGTTTAAGGAAAGCTTTTTTAAGGATGGCATGGACGCCAGGAACGAAACGCTGTCGAAGCCGGAGATCGTAAGCTCTTCCATACCCGTAAGGCCGGAAAGATCCGGCTGGCTGCAGTTATAGGGAACTTCCAGTGTAAGCTTTGTAAGGTGTGAAAGCGCGGCAATTTCACTGCAGTCCTTTAACTCATCACAGGAATCAATGGTGAGGGACGTGAGCGTTTCCGCCCGCTCAGAAAGGCCGGAAAGGTTAATCATTCCCCCGTCATAAAGCCCCAGACTCTTTAACCCAGGCATGTTGGAAAGAAAGGTAAGAGCCTTTAAATTCTCCGATTCCACGGATATCCCCTCCAACCAGTTCATCACCGAAAGAACCGAAAAGTCTTTCACCTCATCACAATTTTCCAAAATCAGATTTTTCAGGTTTTTCGCAGCAGCCAGCTCACTAATGTCCGTGAGATGGTATCCATCCACAGTCAAAGTTTCCACTGACGGAAACAGTTCTAACCCATCAAGGCTTTCGATTCCGGCGGAAATTTCCAGCTCCTTAAGGCTTTCGCAGGAGCCCAAAACCTCATGCAGGGACTCGGGGCTCTTCGCATAGCAGGAAAGGCTCTCCAAATTCAATCCCTCCAGGCTTCCGTCCGGCAGATAATTCATCACTTCCAGCTTTTGAAGACCTGAAAAATGTCTCAGAGCCTTAAAATCCAGATCCGCTCCGCTCCGGTCAAAATAGACAGACTCCACCTCCGCTTCTGGATTCTTTGCTGGATTTTCCATACTGTAATCCACGCAGATATCGTTCCCGCCATTAGCAAAGCGAACACAAATCCATCGGACGGAAGCAAACTCCGAATCGGAAATTTGGTCTGCAGGCTTTCCAAATACCACCTCTGCCCCATCGGCTATAATTCCGGAAAACTCCGGTACCTTTTCAGCCACAGCATTTTCCAAAGCTGCCGGTACGCTTCCTGTCACAGAAGGAAGGGAGGGTGCTTTCTCCTCCGGTGCAGAACGGCTGAGTACAGAGACAGTGACTCCGCAGAGAAGAAAAAGAGCCATTGCCGCCGCAGCCAATATGCCTTTCACCCTTTCTTTTCCTTCATCCGCTGCAGGTGCGGCAGGCGGTGCCACATGGTCCTGATTCGATGCGGCGCCATTGATTCTGGCGTCATCGCCTTCCCTTTCCAGCACATATTTGCTGTGACAGTATTCGCAGACCGCAATATTGGGGTTGTTTTGATCAATTTTCATGGTGCCGTTGCACGCCGGGCAACGCAGTTCTGTAATTTTCATAAGCATTCTCCCTGTAACACCAATCAAGCAGGGGGAAGTTTTCCCCTGCCCGTTGCACTTAAGGCCCTGTTGTGTTCGCAGCTGTTTTTCTTCCGGCCTTGTGCGTACATAAGGAGCGGCCGGAAAACCGAGCCGCTCCCTTGTAAAAACATATGACATACTTACTGGTGTTCTGACTCATTTACATTTCGCCAAATGGCTTGCCTGAAAGTAACCGAGCCTGTACACTAGTTCTCGCTGTCGTCGTACAAACCAACCAGCTTCTCTAAGTGAGCGTACTTGTCCTTTGCATTCTGTTCTGCCTGTGCGAACAGTGCCTTTGCTCTTTCCGGATTCTTCAGAGCCAGAGACGTGTAACGAACCTCTCCGCCGATGAAATCCTGATAGGAAACAGTTGCGGGCTTGCAGTCAAGAGTGAACTTCTTCTCAGCAGCCGGGTTGTAACGGAAGATGTTCCAGTAACCGGACTGTACTGCTAACTTCTCTTCTGTCTGAGCCTTCGCCATACCTTTCTTAATACCGTGGTTGATACACGGAGCATAAGCGATGATCAGGGACGGACCCGGATAAGCCTCTGCCTCTGCGATTGCCTTGATGGTCTGGTTCATGTCAGCGCCCATGGAAATCTGAGCAACATATACATAACCATAGCTCATTGCAATTGCCGCAAGATCTTTCTGCTTCACTTCTTTACCGCCTGCTGCGAACTGTGCCACAGCTCCGGTCGGAGTCGCCTTGGAGGACTGTCCGCCTGTATTGGAGTAAACCTCCGTGTTAAATACCATGATGTTAATATCCTTGCCGCTTGCAAGAACATGGTCAACGCCATTGAATCCGATATCGTAAGCCCATCCGTCGCCGCCGAAGATCCACTGGGACTTCTTGGACAGGAAATCTTTGTTCTTTACGATTTCCTTGCATGTCGGACAGTCAATGCCTTCCAGAGCAGCAACCAGCTTATCTGTCGCGCTGCCGTTTAAAGCGCCGATGCTGAAGGTATCCAGCCATTCCTGACAGGCAGCCTTCACTTCTTCTGATGCCTTCTCACTTGCCGCTACTTCCTGAACTTTTACCTTTAAGCCGTCGCGGAGTGCGTTCTGAGCCAGTAACATACCATAACCAAACTCAGCGTTGTCCTCGAACAGGGAGTTATCCCAGGCCGGGCCCTTGCCTTCCTTGTTGGCGGTGTAAGGTGTGGACGGAGAAGAGTTGCCCCAGATAGAGGTACATCCTGTTGCGTTTGCGATATACATTCTGTCGCCGAATAACTGGGTAATTAATTTTGCGTACGGCGGCTCACCACAGCCGGCACATGCGCCTGAGAACTCAAGGAGCGGCTGCTTAAACTGGCTGCCCTTTACGGTTGTCTCTTTGAATTTATCAATCACATCCTGCTTAACAGCAAGCTTCTGACCATAATTGAATACTTCCTGCTCGCCAAGGTTTGCTTCCAAGCCGGCCATACTAAGAGCCTTCTCACCCTTCTTGCCCGGGCAGACATTTGCACAGGAGCCGCATCCGGTACAGTCGAGAGCAGAAATAGTAATTGCAAACTTGTACTCCGGCATGCCGGTCATCGCTAAAGTCTTTGTTCCGGCCGGAGCTTTTGCCGCCTCATCCTCTGTCATGGCAACCGGACGAATAACTGCGTGCGGGCAGACATAGGAACAGAAGTTACACTGGATACAGTTGTCCGGATTCCAAACCGGTACGTTTACCGCGATTCCGCGCTTCTCATATGCAGAGGAACCGGACGGTGTGGTTCCATCCACGTAGTTCTTAAATGCAGATACCGGAAGATTATTACCTTCCTGTGCGTTTACTGCAGCCTGAACAGTATTGACGAACTCAACAACATCGGCTCTTCCCTCTGTTGCATGAACCATATCTAGGCCTTCGTCCTCACAGTTCTTCCAGCTCTCGGGAACTTTCACCTCATGAATGCCCTTGGCACCGGCGTCAATGGCAGCCCAGTTCTTCTGAACAACATCCTCACCCTTGCGGCCGTAAGTTGCCTTTGCGGCAGCCTTCATTAACTCATTGGCCTTTGCGGCCGGGATAATTCCTGTCAGCTCAAAGAAAGCAGACTGAAGAATGGTGTTGATACGTGTCGGGCCCATTCCGGTTTCAATTCCGAGCTTAACGCCGTCGATGGTGTAGAATTTAATATTGTGGTCCGCGATGAATTTCTTCACCTGGCCCGGTAAGTGCTTCTCAAGACCTTCCATATCCCACGGACAGTTCAGAAGGAAGGTACCGCCGTCTACCAGCTCCTGAACCATATTGTACTTGCGAATATATGCCGGGTTATGACATGCAACGAAGTCAGCTTTTCTGATCAGGTAGGTGGACTTAATCGGTGTATGTCCGAAACGCAAGTGGGACATGGTAACACCGCCGGACTTCTTGGAATCGTAATCAAAGTATGCCTGTGCATACATATCGGTATTGTCGCCGATGATCTTGATGGAGTTCTTGTTTGCTCCAACCGTACCGTCAGCGCCAAGACCCCAGAACTTACAGTTGGTGGTTCCCGCAGGAGTTGTAACAAGCGGAGCGCCAAGCTTTAAGGACAGGTTTGTAACGTCATCGTTGATACCGATAGTAAATCTCTTCTTCTCGGTATTCTCATAAACGGCAACAACCTGTGCAGGTGTGGTGTCCTTGGAGCCTAAACCGTAACGGCCTGTGTAGATCGGAACAGCGTCAAACTCTGTGTGCTTTAATGCAGCGACAACGTCCAGATATAACGGCTCGCCGATAGAGCCGGGCTCTTTTGTTCTGTCAAGAACGGAAATCTGCTTTACCGTCTTCGGGATTGCGGCGATAAATGCCTCTGTGCAGAACGGTCTGTACAGACGAACCTTAACAACGCCCACTTTCTTTCCCTGCTTTAACAGATAGTCGATCGTCTCCTCGATGGTATCGTTGATGGAACCCATAGCAACGATCACATGCTCGGCATCTGCTGCACCATAATAGTTAAACAGTTTATAATCCGTACCGATCTTTGCGTTTACCTTGTCCATATATTCCTGAACAATGGCCGGAAGTGCATCATAGTACGGGTTGCAGGCTTCTCTTGCCTGGAAGAAAATATCCGGGTTCTGAGCGGAACCTCTCTGTACCGGATGATTCGGATTCAGCGCATTTTTACGGAACGCATCAATGGCATCCATATCAGCCATTTCTTTTAAATCCTCATAATCCCATGTCTCGATCTTCTGAATCTCGTGGGAGGTACGGAAACCATCGAAGAAGTTGATGAACGGAACCTTACCCTTGATTGCGGCAAGATGTGCAACCGGTGTTAAGTCCATAACTTCCTGTACGCTGGATTCACAGAGCATGGCACAGCCGGCCTGACGACATGCATATACGTCAGAGTGATCACCGAAAATGTTAAGTGCATGGGTAGCAACGGCACGGGCGGATACGTTGAATACACCCGGAAGCTGTTCACCGGCGATCTTGTAAAGATCAGGAATCATAAGAAGAAGACCCTGGGACGCGGTATAAGTGGTTGTTAAAGCACCTGCTGCCAGAGAGCCGTGTACGGCACCGGCGGCACCGGCCTCGGACTGCATCTCTGTGATCTGTACAGGCTGTCCGAACATGTTGGTTCTTCCATCGGTTGCCCACTCATCTGTGGCTTCAGCCATCGGAGAAGAAGGGGTAATCGGGTAGATGGCTGCAACATCGGTAAATGCATAAGAAGCATGGGCTGCTGCATGGTTGCCATCCATGGTTTTCATTTTTCTTGCCATTTTTGATTTTCCTCCTAATAAAAATGTATGCTTGACGTCCCACGCACGCCTGCCCGAAAGGGCATCATAGCGGGATACCCTGCGGGGCATACCTGACGTACATAGCCCGTCCGCCTTTAGGGTTTGGAATTGGTAACAGTTCAGCCTTGCACCTTCCTGCCCGCGTACCGCGGACAAGAAGCACGCGGCGTCTGCCTTAGGATAGTTCCTTACTGCATAAGACTACCTGTACTTTATTATAACAACTTATCTGCAAATTGCAAAGATAAAAACACAAGATTTTGGTACAAAATCACGAACAATATCAGGATTTTGTTTTTCCTTTCCATATTATGGTTAAAATTCCATATAATGGAATATTCATTCTGCCCTGCGTCTATTGTCCAAGGGGCGAAATCATCCCAACGTCAGACGGCCCTCCATTGGTTTCCGGCTGCACAGAAGTCGTGGGCACGGGAGCTGTCTGGGGCATATTTGTCACGTCTCCAAAGCCTCCCGGGCCGGGCTCCGGTCCCCCGCCCTGATCCTGGAAACCGGGTTCTCTTCTTTCCTCCGTAGAGGGTTCGATCATATCTCCCGGTCCCGCATTCTGCGGACTGCTCTCCTGAGGGTTCCCACTTGCAGGTCCTCCCTGGTTTCCCGGCTGCGGTGCAGACGACTCTGCGGACGAACTTACAGCTTCCTCAGAGGAAGCGCTTTCTGAAGAGCTTTCCTGGTCAGACGGACTTTCCCCCTCTGTGGTGACGACGCTTCCTGATGTGTTTCTTTTAATCGTGGCAGGCTTTCCATTATAGGTACTGTTGTGGAGGTGGACTTCTTCCACTGTCTCCCCGTTCTTTTTCGTAATCAGCCTGGTCACCCAGCGGCTTCCTGGC
Source organism: uncultured Lachnospiraceae bacterium (assembly GCA_910586315.1). Taxonomy (GTDB): domain Bacteria; phylum Bacillota; class Clostridia; order Lachnospirales; family Lachnospiraceae; genus CANRXD01. The sequence continues at coordinate 10,504 of CAJUIP010000026.1, forward strand.
GTGGCCTTTTTCGCTTCCACTTCCACGCCGGGCTCTAACGTGGGATCCTCCACATATTCCGGCTCCGGAGGATTTAACTCACCCACCTTTTCAGATTTCATGGAGAGAGTCACCCCCTCTTCCAGGATCGGATTCCCGTAAATGGAACAAATCAGCTTTTGGTTGGAGAAACTGGTCTTGATACCGACTGCTGTTTTGGAATTGTTCACAAATTTCATATCCGGCCCAGAAAATCCGTCATAGCTTACCATGGCATCCTCGCCCGGCGTCACATAGGACGGCTCATAGCTGTGGGCATGGCGCTCTGTGGTCTTGAGTCCGGAAAAAACCACGGCGTTATAAAGCGTTGAGGACACCTGGCAGACGCCGCCGCCGGGTTCCTCCACCAGCACACCGTTCTGGTAGGCTCCTGCCGGGCGATAGCCCTTTTCCGTGGTACGGTTTCCCGTGGTAAGGTTAAAGGAAAACTCCTCTCCCGGCTGAATAATAATTCCGTTGAGGGCAGATGCCGCAATCCGGATATTTTCATTCCGGTCCTTGTTGGAGGTGGTTGTTGTAGTATAAGTCCCTATGCGCTTAAAATTGGCTCTGGCCTCTTCCTCCGTAATTTCCGGCTGTATTTCTGAGGCTTTCGCTTCAATTGTTTTTTTGTACTGCCCTGCCTTCAGGGCTTTCATAATATCTTCCGCGAGGGCGTCGCGCTCAATCAGGACGCCGTTCTGGGCACCCGAGAAAACAAACTTATCGCTGTCCGCATCATAGGAGGAAATAGAACCGTTTTTTGCCTGCACATCCCATCCTTCGGCCAGGCTGTCCACCTGAGCCTTTACCTGCTCCGCAAGACCGTCAGCCGTTACTGTATAGGTTCCGGCCTCTCCCTTGTCGAAAGCTTCGGTGAGAACAGCGTCCACCCGGCTCTCCATGAGATTGTCCAGCTCCTTTGTCTCCCCGTTATAAGCGACTTTCATATCCCAGCCGATCGTTTCCAGAACCTTTTCCATCGCTTCTGTTTTTGTCAGTCCATGGACAGAAACCCCGTTTACAGTAATTTCCGCCTCCAGCTCCGTCTCCGGCTCTGTCGTCTCATTCTCCGTCTGGCTCTCCTCGTTCCCATCCTCCTTCGCGCATCCCCTGACTCCTACCGCAATACAGAGAATCAGGATGACCGCGCCAATGAGAATCAAAAGAAGTTTTGCAAAGTCAGGGCCCTGACGGCGTTTTTTACCACGCCTGCGGGCGCCGGAAGACGCATTCCGGTTTCTTGCATTCTGCACAGCCAAAATCCGGTCAGCGCTGCTTTGCCTTGTGGAAGAAGTTCTTGTACTCCTCTGGCCGGACCCGGACCGGCTTTTGGAGGAGCTCTCCGCGGCGCTGCGGCCGTTCCCGGTCCGGCTTCCGGACCTGCTGCTTCTGTTCCTGTTCATTTCACTCATAATATCTCACCTTTAAAGCGTCCCGCATCTGTGGGCTCTGTTATTTTTTCATCATGATGGCAATACCGGGCCTTACTTTTGTCCAAGCTTTCGCAGGACCGGGCGGCTACCCATGATGTTGTAGTCATACGAATATAAGTATAGCACAAATAGTGCAAAATGGAATAACAGATTTCTTAAATTTCTTTCACATCTTTGCGAAGTATGTTACACTATTGTTAAAATGTTGAGACAATAGGCGTTTTGACCTCTGATGCTCACGGATTGCTCTGTATTTTCGTACGGTCTGCACAGGGGCACATGGACAGGACGCTCTATCCAGAAAGAAGGTAGTTTTATGAAGTTTATTGATCTGCATATCCATTCCACTGCATCCGACGGCTCCCTTACCCCCACAGAGGTGGTAAAGGAAGCCGAGGAGTTTGGACTTGCCGCCATCGCCCTCACGGACCACGATACGGTGGACGGCATTGACGAAGCCTGCGCCGCCGCTTCCGGTCTTACCTTGACAGTCGTTCCCGGCATCGAACTCTCCTGTATATACCAGGAAAAGGAGATCCACATGCTGGGCCTTTTCATCGATCATAAAAATGAAGAGCTTCTTCAATTTTTACAGGAAGCCGCCAGGAAACGCCGGGAACGAAATGAAACGATGCTTGCCGCTTTCCAGAAAGATAATTTTCAGATTTCCATGGAGGATCTCACCATGGGAAACCCCAAAACCACCATCACCAGGGCCCATTTTGCCAGAGCTCTCCTGAAAAAGGGATATGTCTCCTCCGTTGACCAGGCTTTCAAAAAATATCTAGGACCTGACTGCCCCTATTACAGAAAAAGGGAAAGCATCACTCCCGAAGAGGCCATACAGGCCATTCGAAACGCGGACGGCTTCGCAGTCCTGGCACACCCCTGCCAGTATAAACTGGGCTGGGCCAAAACCGAGGAACTGATTTCTCATTTAAAGGCCCGGGGCCTTGGCGGACTGGAATGCTTCCATTCTTCCAACAACCAGGAAGAAAGCGGAAAGCTCAGAAGACTGGCTGTAAAATACCGGCTTGTACCCACAGGAGGTTCCGATTTCCACGGCGCCGCCAAGCCCGACATCCGAATCGGCTCCGGCCGGGGCGGCCTTAGGGTTCCCGCCCTTTATCTGGATGAAATCAGGCTTTCCATGTTTCTTTTATAAATGTCCGGATTACCTGGGAGAGGGCGGCCGCAAATTTATGGTCTTTCCCTCCCGCCGTAACCCCCACTACGGTTTCCCCGTCTTTTATAAGACCAGGGAAATAGAAATCACAGTTTTCCTTTCTGGAGGCATCATTGACCGGAATCCCTGCGTTTTTGCAGTCTCTGACCACCTGCGCGTTGACCGCGCCCGGTGCCGCCGCCAAAACAAATACCGGCCGCCTTCCCTCCTCTTCCAGTACGTTTCTTCTATATTCTTCCCTCTTCCAGGAAATCAGCCCCCGCTCTGCCATTTTTAATAATTCATCGGTGATCTCTAGGGACACCACGGTAATCCGGCACCCGAATTCCGTCAGGGCCTGAATCCTCCTGGCCGCAACAGCTCCTCCGCCCACAACAAGAACCGGCTTTTCCTTTAACTCCACAAAAAGCGGAAAATATGCCATTTCTATAACTCCTTTAAGTAAAGATCCGTCAGGCTGTACCGCGTAACGCCATTGTATCCGGTCACCGTATCCGCCATGGCAAGGGAATTTAATACGGCTTCTTCCGTGGCCTCGGCGACCGCCTCAAACGCCTTGTCCAGATGCTCCTCCTTAAGAAACCGCATCATGTAAAAGTCCTGCTCCTCCCCGGTTTTTATGGGATTGGCCGTGGAAAATCCCAGCATAATATCTCCGCTCCCGTGACCCATGAAGGAACCGCACCTGGAAAGACCAACCCCGGCCCGGCGTACAATACGCTTTAACTGCCTGTCAGAAACCGGAAGATCCGTCCCAATCACCATCATAATGGAGCCTTCGTCCTTTTTCGCTTCTCCAATTCTTTCCAACAGCAGATCTCCCATGGGTTTTCCGTTCAGCACAAAGCTTTTCGTGCTTCCAAAGTTGGACTGTACCAGAACTCCAATGGTGTAGGCTTCCTCCCCAATGGTGAGGATTCTGGAGGCGGAACCGATACCCCCTTTCATGCCAAAGCATGTGGTTCCCTTTCCGGCTCCCACATCGCCCTCTTCAAAATCGGCGCAGGCGGCGTCAATGGCGGCCCTGACCTGTTCCCTTCCAATAACCCGTTCCGTAATTTTATTCAGGCTGGCATCGTTGCACTCTCCCACAACCGTATTGATGGACGAAGCCTTTCCCCCCTCTCTTTCTGTGAGCTCCACTACATAATCCACCAGAGCATCCTGAACTCTTCCCACATTCAGCGTGTTGGTAAGAGCGATGGGACTCTCTAACGTTCCGAGCTCCTCAATCTGCAGAATCCCTGTGGTCTTTCCAAATCCATTGTGCACAAAAGCCGCAGCCGTTAACTTATTAACAAATATATTTTCGCGACTTGGCAGAATCACAGTGACTCCCGTCTTATGCTCCTTTGTGTCCGCTGTCCAGTGCCCCACGGCAACCCCCGGTACGTCCGTAATTTTATTAAGTTTCCCCGTCCTGTAACTTCCGATTATTAATCCATATTCCCGAATTCTTTTTTTCATTCTTGTGCAGCCTCCTGTGCCTGGTTCTCTTCCTTTCCACATTTTCCATAAAAAACCTTGAAAACCTTGTTAATTTTTTATCTATTTCATCCATTGTATTTTTCTTCCTGCTCTGATAGAATGATGACCGTTAAATGATTCACCACCACCGTTCAGATGCCCTGCACCTCCTGTCCGCTTTAAACGGGCAGGAAAACAGAAGGTCAAACGGTGACGATTTCACAATTATTTGACTCTCATACAGGAGGTAATCATTATGAGGATGAAAATTAAAAATATTTCCAACATTGATAAATTTTTTGACGTTGTCAATCAGTGTGACGGTGCTGTTGAATTAAGTCTCCCGGAGGGCGGCTCTGTAAATTTAAAATCCAAACTGAGCCAGTATTTTTCCATGGCCACGGTTTTCTCCAACGGCTCCATCAAAGAACTTGATCTCACTACGCATTCCAGTAAAGATTCGGAGCGCCTGATCCAGTATATGGTTCAGGGCTGCTAAAACCTTTTTTCTCTTAAGATGGCACAAAGCTTTTCCTTCTCTACAAAAAAGGTTCCCTGTGCCATCTGTGTACTCCCACCGCCTCTTCCATTGAGAGCCTGGTTGAGTTCTCTGGAGAGCAGGCGCATGTCCTCGTCCCGACTGCCCAGCACATACTGGAATCCCCCTCCGGGGATTTTAGAAAGGGCGAGGACATTTCTCCCTTTCTTTTCTTCCAGAGCCCGGTTCACAAGCTGCCTCAGCTGCTGAGAGCCAAAGCTTTCTTCAAACAAGCAGAGATTCCCCTCGCTTTTTTCCATGGTTTTTACCCGGTTTTCAATGAGTTCATGGTAGCATCTGGAAAGCTTTTCCTGAAGTTTCACGGCTTCCTGCTTCATTTTTTCCACCGCGTCGGCAATTTCATCGGGTTTTGCAGAAAGCAGTCCGGAAATCCTCTGTACCTGACTTCTCTTTTTTTCATAATCCGCCACTGCCCTTTTCCCGCAGAGCAGGGAAATTCTTACTCCGCCCTTATAATGTATCATGGACAGAAACTTCACCAGACCGATTTCCCCGGTCCGTGCCACATGGGTTCCACAGCAGGCGCAGACATCCCCTCCCGGGATTCGTACGATCCTCACATCCCCTGTCAGTTCCTTCTTGCTTCTGTATTCCATGGCACAAAGCTCTTCTTTTGGCGGAAAACCCGCATAGATCTCCCGGTTTTCCCAGATGATTTCGTTGGCCTTTTCCTCGATCTCCATCAGGTCCTTCCATTCCAAAGTGCCGTTTAAGTCAATTGTCACCTCTTCCGCTCCCATATGGAAACCCACATTGTCGTATCCGAATACACTGTGAATCAGCCCTGATACCAGATGCTCACCCGAATGCTCCTGCATGAGACAAAATCTCCGTTCCCAGTCAATCACGCCTTTTACTTTTTTTCCCTCAGGAAGCTCTCCCTCGGTGTAATGGACCACGACTCCGTCCCTTTCATGGACGTCGTATACCCGGACACCGTCAATGACGCCGGTGTCCGCCGGCTGGCCGCCGCCTTCCGGATAAAAGGCCGTCTCATCCAGTACCGCTTCGTACCCCTTTTTTCCTTTGACGCAGGAAAGAACCGTGGCTTCAAATTCTTTTTTATATGGGGATTCGTAATACAATTTTTTCATCTTTTAAACTCCTTTGTGTATTTTGTATTTCCGAAATACATTCTGTGTCACAGTATAACACCTTTTTTCCAGATTCTCAATTCTGCATTAAAAAGAAAAATTTTATGAAACAGGCAACTATGACAAGCAGGCTGACATATGATGGAGTGTAAACAAAAACCCTTGGAGGATTTGAACATGAGTGATTTAGCTGCTACGAATTGTGGATGCGGATGCGAAACTTCTAACACAGGATGCGGATGTGGATGTGGAAATAACTTCATCTGGATCATTATTCTTCTTTGCTGCTGCGGCGGTTGGGGACATAACGGATGCAATAACGGATGCGGATGCGGATGTGGCATGGACAACAGCTGCATCTGGATCATTCTCCTTCTTTGCTGCTGCGGCGGCTGGGGCGGAAACGGCGGCGGCTGCTTCTGCTGCTAATTCCAAGCGGGCGGGGAACTCCCCGCCCTTTTTCTTTGGCAAATCTATTCACGGGATATCTTTTTCGGACCATTTTCCTGTTTTCTCATATCCTGTCTCATCGGAATTCTCTGACCCCTCTGCCTCCCGTTTCCAAATTTGCTTTTCTCACATTCCTCATCAATTTCGTAAACACTGTTTCCATCTATAATCAATCGGCTTGCCATAAAAATTAAACCTCCTGTCTCCTTCACAACATTGCAATCGTTTAGCCGTTCCGTCGTGCAGCTTCTTGCCCGCTTTCGGCGGGCAAGAAGCTTCGGGCGGCCGCCCTATGAAGAGTCAGAAAAAAAATCGCTTATGAAAACGAGTTTTCAACGCGCTTTTCTTTCTATACCTCTGACGGCTCTGACATCTTTGGCCTCTCAGACGTTTCGTCGTGCAGCTTCTTGCCCGCTTTCGCGGCCAAGAAGCTTCGGGCGGCCGCCCTATGAAGAGTCAGAAAAAAAATCGCTTATGAA
>CAJUIP010000026.1:17292-46208 GCA_910586315.1 uncultured Lachnospiraceae bacterium
CAAGAAGCTTCGGGCGGCCGCCCTATGAAGAGTCAGAAAAAAAATCGCTTATGAAAACGAGTTTTCAACGCGCTTTTCTTTCTATACCTCTGACGGCTCTGACATCTTTGGCCTCTCAGACGTTTCGTCGTGCAGCTTCTTGCCCGTTTTCACGGGCAAGAAGCTTCGGGCGGCCGCCCTATGAAGATTTGGAAAGTAAGTCGCTTATGAAAACGAGTTTTCAACGCGCCTTTCTTTCCAAATCTTCGCACGACGGAACTGTTACATAGTATTCCTCCAAGCGGGAAGCAGTGCAGATATTGGTTTTAAATTTTATATCTTCCGCATATATTTTCACCAGTAAAAGGAGGCTTGCCAATGAATGAAAAAGAATTAAAACTGACCGATCTGGACTATGCCATCGGCGATCATCATATCCAGATGCTGAAGGCCGCCCTGCCATACATGGAAATCGCCCAGCAGCGGGCCATGTCATTCTTTATTAAATGGAATGAGCTGGTACGCACCATGGCATTTTTTGAGGAAAACGGGGACGGTATGATGAGTGTCTGCTCCCTAGATGAAAACCATGTATCTCCGGTGGATATGCTGAACGCCGTAAAGCCCTATGCCAACCAGAGAGAGCAGGAGCTGATTGACATCATGACCAAGCTGTTATCAGGCAGGAACGGGCGGAATCCCGGGCGGGGCCCCATTTCCATGGAGCAGCTTTTATCCATTCTTCCCCCGGAACAGCAGTCCCGGTTTGAAACGATTCAGCTTATGATGCAAACTTTGGGACAGATATAAAAGAAAGGAGATTTTATGAACAATTCCTGGAAAGATGATCCCAGACTAAAGGGCGTAGATCCGGCCAGAATATCCGCCCTCTGCTCCCTGGCGGAGGAGCTTTCAGGTGCCCCTAAGGAGCAGAAAATGGCTGCATTTCTCTCTGTCAGCCAGAAAGCAGCAGCCATGAACTTAAATTTTTCTCCAGATGAGAGGGATCTGTTTATTGACATCCTGACAAAAGACATGCCGCCGGAAGAAAAAAAGCGGGTCCGGCTGATCCAGTCCCTGGCCTTAAAAGCAAACCGAAACCAGCATACATAAGGCTGCCACGGCCTAAAAGTTCTCTGTGTCTCTTCCTGTCTCCCCGCTGCGGGGGCGGGTTATCCTTCGCAATATAAAAGGAAAAGGCATCCGGTCAGGATATGTACCGGATGCCTTAAAGCGCAGACGCTGTTGCAAAATGAGGTTTGCATACAAAATATAGGTTTTTATTTGAGAACAGTGTACTATATGTTGATGAGTTTTTACGTTTTGCGACAGTCTCTACGCTTTGAAATAATCAAAAATTTTCGCCCCAATCCCGTTTCCAAGTATCATAAGGAACAGATAGAAGATACTCTTCCCGTTCCACATTCCGGCTAGGGAAAAATAAAACATATTGGCGACGGAATGCTCAAAGCCGGACAGGATGAAAATCATCACCGGGGCAATGACAAACAAATGGTTTCCCGACTTTTTAAAATTGTCAATGGCCAGATACATAAGAACTCCGCAAAACATCGACAGGACCAGAATGGAAAGGGGATTGTTGTTTAATTTATTCATGCAGACAACTTCCGCCGAAATTTTCATTCCTGCCATATGGCAGAGAACGGCCGTAAACAGAGTTCCAAAAAAATTGCCGGCAAGAATCACAGGAATGGCTGCCATGTCCTCTTTGGTCCGCACAAAGCCAATCTTTCCTGTATAGAGGGCAAACCCCTGGTTTACAATCGTCAAAAGGCCAAAGGAAAATAAAAGGGCGCCCACGATTTTATTCTCCAGCGACAGATAAATCACACCGCCAAGGCCAATCATAACCCCTGCGTAAACTGCTTTTATAAATGTATTTTTCATGTTTTTCTCCCCCCGCTATACTGGCAGATCTTTATAAAAGCTCCGAAAGCACGGATGTCCCAATCATATCCGCTTCCCCGGCAACTCCAAAATTGTCGAGAATCGTAGCCCCGACCGCTCCGAAGCTTTCCGCCTCCGGAAACGTCCCATGTCCCTTCATGGACGGAGACCAGGCCAGAAACGGCACCTTTTCCCGTGTATGGTCCGTTCCGGTATAGGTGGGATCGTTGCCATGGTCTGCCGTGATAATCAGGAGGTCCTCCTCCTTAAGCAGAGGAAGCAGTTCTCCCAGCTTTTCGTCAAACCGTTCCAACTCTTTTCCGTATCCCACCGGATTTCTCCTGTGCCCCCAGAGGGCGTCAAAGTCCACCAGGTTCACAAAGCAAAGGCCTGTAAACTCTCTTTTGCATACCTCGATGGTCTGTTCCATTCCATGGACCGAGGATTTGGATTTATTGCTCTCCGTAATCCCCTCCCCATCAAAAATGTCCCGGATTTTTCCAATGGAAATCACATCGTAACCGTTCTTTTTAAGAAGATCCAAAGCTGTGGTTTTCGTGGGCTTTAAAGCATAGTCGTGGCGGTTCGCGGTACGGACAAACTCTCCCTTTTTCTTTCCGACATAGGGCCGCGCAATCACCCGGCCCACGCGCCATTCTTCCTTTAAAGTAAGCTCTCTCGCAATTTCACAGCAGCGGTACAGCTCCTCAAGCCCGAAGGTTTCCTCATTTCCACAGATCTGCAGTACGGAATCTGCGGATGTATACACGATCATATGACCTGTGGCAATCTCTTCCTCTCCCAGCTCTTCCAGAATCTCCGTGCCGCTGGCGCTCTTATTGCCAATAACGGTACGTCCGGTGCGCCGTTCCAGTTCTTCGATTAATTCCTTTGGAAAACCGGTATCCGTAAAGGTCTTAAAGGGCTTTGTGGTATAAATTCCCATCATCTCCCAGTGTCCGGTCATGGTATCCTTGCCATTGCTGGCCTCCCGCATTTTCATGGAGTAGCCCAGAGGCGTTTTTTCCGGCTCCACGCCCTTCATCGGGCAGAGCCCGGCGATTCCAAGCCGGTTCAGATTGGGAATCTTAAAATTTTCCATGTGTTCGGCAATATGGCCCAGGGTGTTGACTCCCACATCCCCGAACGTTTCCGAGTCCTCCATGGCGCCGATTCCCAGAGAGTCAATGACGATGGTAAAAATGCGTTTATACTTCTGCATCCAGATCCACCTCTTTCTTTTTTGCCTGGGCGGCCAGTCTGCTTGTTCCCAGGCGGTCCGCTCCCAGACGGATGAATTTCACGGCGTCGTGGAAATCCGCAATTCCCCCGGCCGCCTTAATCTTCTTTCCTTCTCCCATGTGGGCCTTCATAAGCGCCACATCCTCAAAAACGGCCCCGCCCGTACTGAATCCGGTGGAGGTTTTAATGAAATCTGCCCGGGAAGCTGTTACGATTTGGCAAAGCTTTCTTTTTTCCTCCGCGGTAAGCAGGCAGGTCTCGATAATCACCTTTAAAATACGCCCGGAACAGGCCTCCTTTACCGCATTGATTTCTTCCAGAATGCAGTCAAATTTTCTCTCTTTGACCCATCCGATGTTAATGACCATGTCGATCTCCGCCGCGCCGTTTTCCACAGCGTCCCGGGCCTCCGCGGCTTTTATTTTTGTGGTGGCATATCCGTTGGGAAAACCAATAACCGTGCAGACCGGAATCCTGCCCTCCAGATAATCGGCCGCCGCCTTCACAAAAGACGGAGGAATGCAGACCGACGCCGTCTGAAACATGAGGGCGTCGTCGCAGATTGCCCTGATTTCTTCCCATGTGGATGTCTGCTTTAAAAGCGTATGATCCACCATTCTTAGAATCTGTCTGTATGTCATATGGTCCTATTCCTTTCTCTCCACGCCTTTTCCCGAAAATCCCAGCGGCAAAAGCTCTTTCAGGCGGTATTCCCTGATTTCACCGTCCGCTTTCCCCAGATAAATCTTAAAGGTTTCCGGGTCGCAAAATTCCATCATCACCTGCCTGCAGACGCCGCAGGGCGGGCAGAAATCCTCCGGTTCCTTCCCGGAAGGCCCTCCGGCGATGGCAATAGCCAAAAAAGACCGTCTTCCCTCACTGACCGCCTTAAAAAACGCAGTCCTCTCCGCGCAGTTGCTGGGCCCAAACGCCGCGTTTTCTATGTTGCATCCGGTATATACCGTTTCGTCCTCACAAAGCAGGGCCGCCCCCACCTGAAATCCGGAATAAGGCGTATAGGCAAGTTTTCTGGCCGCCAGGGCCATGGACAAAAGGTCCTTTCCTTCCATTTTACTTCCCCCTCTCCTGCTTCAGACGGTCATTTTTAATAAGAATCCGCAGTGCCTCCACGCCTACCCGGATGGCGGTATCCGTATCATGAACCACAGGATTGGGAAGTCCCGCCTTCGCCCGTTCCTGATTTGCCATGGCCAAAAAGCAGGAACCACAGCGCACCTTTAAATAGCTTGCCACAATAAAAAGGGCAGCCGACTCCATCTCTGACGCCTTACAGCCAAGCTTCACCCAGGCATCCCACTTATATAAAAGTTCTTCCCCCACTGGCATGGTCTCCGGATTATGCTGCCCGTAAAAGGAATCCTTACACTGAACCACGCCCGCATGATATCTGTGTCCCCGGTTTTGCGCCGCCTGAATCAGGGCATTTGCCACTTCGATATCAGCCACCGCCGGAAACTCAATAGGAGCATATTCCTTACTGGTTCCCTCCGCCCGGATGGCCCCTGTGGCAACCACCACATCTCCGCCCATCACATCCAGATCCATACCGCCGCAGGTCCCCACCCGCACAAACGTATGGGCGCCGCATTTTACCAGCTCTTCCATGGCGATGGATGCTGAAGGACCGCCGATTCCCGTGGAGGTGACACTGACCCTTTCCCCGTCCAAAGATCCGGTATAGGTCACATATTCGCGGTTGTCCGCCACAAACACAGGATCATCAAAATATTCTGCAATCTTTTTGCACCGCTTGGGATCTCCCGGAAGAATGACATAGTGTCCCACATCCCCGGGCCTTATCTGTAAATGATACTGTAAACCGATTTCTTCTTCGTATGGCATACGATATCCCCTTTCTTCTGTTCCTTTTTTGCACGGCGCGGATAACGCCGTTCCTCCGTACTGCCGCAGGAGCCAGGATGGCGACTCGTGTACTGACCTCTGCATCCTACGATAAAGATAGCATAAAGAATGGATTCTGTCAAAAATCATTACCAAAATGTTACATTTTATTAATTTTTCGTAAACGGCCTTGAATCACCATTTCCACTGTGATATAATTTGCCAAAGTTGTGAATATGAATGGAACGAAATGCCTGAACTGTGACGCAAAAGGAGTCATTTTTATGAAACAGCTAATTAAAAAATATGGACATATCTGGCTCATGTCCTATGGCCTCATTTATCTGCCATGGTTTGCCAGACTTCAGGAAAACGTCGGAAAGCCCTATCACGTGATCTACTCGCCCCTAGACGACCTGATCCCTTTCAGCGAATATTTTATCGTCCCCTACCTGATGTGGTTTTTCTATGTGGGCGCGGCGATTGTATATTTTTTCTTCAGCAGCCGGGATGATTATTACAGGCTCTGCGCGTTCCTGTTTACAGGAATGACGATCAGTCTTCTGGTCTGTACCCTGTTCCCCAACGGAACCAATTTCCGTCCGGCTATAAACCCGCAGGAGAATATTTTCTGCTTTGCCGTGGCTAAGCTTTGGAGCATTGACCCCTGCATCAACGTGTTTCCCAGCATTCACGTGTATAATTCCATTGGAGTTCACATTGCCGTCTGTCACAGCAAAGCCCTGCAGAAAAAAAGGACTCTTGTGAAAGCCTCCGGAATTCTTATGGTGTTAATCTGTATGTCAACGATGTTTTTAAAGCAGCACTCCATCGTCGACGTTGTCGGTTCCCTTTTGATGGCTTCCGTCATCTACCCCATCGCCTATGCACCGGAAACCATGCATCGGAAAAAGTACGCCGGGGAATCATATAATGTGTAGCGCCTGCCCTTGACTGAGGCCTGCCCTTGACTGAGATGGGCTGGCCGCAAAATAGAATTCAGCTGGTTTGCTTGTCCGCCTCCATCGGACAAGAAGATGCCCCTCCCGTGAACAGTAGCTTTTATAGACTATGATAAAAAAAGAAAGGACTTTATCTGAACTTTTTGTTGAAAAATCCCTTTGAAAAAAAAGATTCATTTTTATATAATGTATATACAACGTGTAGCTTTCATGCGTAATTCCGGTTGCGTATAAACTGCACGTTTATTTTTTGATATGGAAAAAATGTAATGAAAAAAGCGTGTAGCCAACGGCGTAAATCCAGCAAACGTCAAGCTGCACGCTTTATTTTCGTTAAAGAAAGGAATGGGGAAGAAATTGGAACAACCGAATCAATTTTTAGGAACAGAGCGCATTGGAACGTTAATGGGGAAATATGCAGTCCCTTGTATTATCTCCCTTTTAGTCGGTGCGCTCTACAATATCGTAGACCAGATTTTTATTGCAAACGCCAGTTACCTCGGCTCTTATGGAAATGCAGCGAACACGGTTGTATTTCCGCTCACTGTAGTTGCACTTGCTATTGCTGTTATGATTGGTGACGGCTGTTGTGCATTCGTCAGTCTCTGTCTTGGGAAAGGTGAAATGCTCCATGCAAAAAAAAGTGTCGGCAATGCTATTATTATGATTATAGCAGGCAGCTTCCTGCTAACCGTCGTCTATCTGGTTTTTCAGACACAGATTATTGCGATGTTTGGCGGAACGGTAAACGAAGAAACCTTTTTTTACTCAAAAGAATACTTTTTCTATATTAGTCTCGGCATTCCGTTTTATATGTTCGGGCAGTCAATGAACCCTGTTATCCGGGCAGACGGAAGTCCGAAATTTGCTATGGCTTCTACTCTGACCGGCGCAGCTTTCAATATCATCCTTGACCCGGTTTTCATTTTCGTATTCAAATGGGGAATGAAAGGGGCTGCCATCGCAACGGTAATCGGCCAAATCATCACAGCGGTATTGGCGGTATGGTATATCCTGCACATGAGGACAATCAGGCCGCTATTCAATGACTTAAAAATTGACCGTCAAATCTGCGGCAAGACGTTGCTTTTAGGAATTACAAGTTTTTTATCGCAAATTTCTTTAGTAGCGGCAATGGCGGCAATTAACAATATGCTCCGCAAATATGGCGCAATCGACGAAATATTCGGTCAGCCGCAATATGCCCAAATTCCCATGGCTGTTGTCGGTATTGTTATGAAATTCTTTCAGATCGTCATTTCCATTGTTGTTGGCATGGCTGCCGGTTGTATCCCGATTGTGGGCTATAACATAGGGGCGGGACATACATTGCGTGTCAAAGAATTATTCACAAAATTACTGATTGCAGAAGCTCTTGTAGGCGCAGCCTCTTTTGTTTTGGTTGAAGTTTTCCCGAAGCAGCTAATTTCCATTTTCGGCGCAGCAAACGAAAGCAGGTATTATACAGAGTTTGCAATAAAAGCATTTCGGATTTATTTGTGCATGATTATTATGGCTTGTATCAATAAAGCGTGTTTCATCTTTTTACAGGCAATGGGAAAAGCGGTGGCTTCTACGGTGCTTTCCATGCTGCGCGAAGTGGTGTTCGGCGTTGGGTTTGCTGTTTTGCTTCCCGTATTTTGGGGACTGGACGGGGTTTTGTTTTCCATGCCCGTATCTGATATTTTGACATTTATCGCTGCAGTCCTTCTCATTTTCCATACTTACAACGAACTGAACAGGAAAGGAGAAAAATTAAACGGATTGACATAGAGGAAGAAAAAAAGAGGGGCTGAAAAGTATGCGTGAGGGGCTGTCGCAAAATGAATCTTTCATACAAAATATAGTTTGCAACAGCCCCATCCGCTATCTTTTATATCCTGTGGCCATATCCACCACATTCTTCAGTTCTTTTTTATTTACCCAGGCTTCCAGATTGTCTCCCGCAATCCTGACAATTCTCTCAAAGGTCTCTGCCAGGAAGAAATTTCCGGCCACATGGGGTGTAATCACCAGGTTCTCCACATCCCACAGAGGATCATCGGCAGGCAGAGGCTCGGGCTCTGTCACATCCAGTCCGCAGCCGCCAAGATGGCCTTCCTTTAACACTTTAAGGAGCGCTCCGGGATCAATGGCATTGCCGCGCCCCACATTAATCAGATACACCCCCCTCTTCATCAGGCGGAGCTTTTTCTCATCCATCAGATGGTTGGTGGCATCGCCGCCGGGCAGCACCATAGCCACAATATCCGCCCGTGGAAGCAGCTTATCCAGATCCTCAAGGATATGCTGTTCATCCAGATACTCCGGCTTTTCCCGCAAGGTCCTTCTTACGCCGATGGTGTAAGCGCCAAGGGCTTTCATCTTTCTTGCAAACTCCCCGCCGATATCACCGACTCCAAGCACAAGAACTGTGGAGCCCTCCACGGAAATAATGTTTCCTCTGGACTCCCAGACGTGCCCGGCCTGGCTTTTATGATATTGATTGAACCGACGGATCAAATCAAACACCAGAGCGATCATATGCTCGGAAACAGCAAGGCCATAAGCGCCGGTGGCATTGGTAAGAACAGCTCCCTCCGGAAGAACTCCGGGCTTTATGTAAGGGTCCGCGCCTGCGGAATTTAACTGATACCATTCCAGATTTTTTGCGTTCCTTGCCATATCAGCCGGAAGATTTCCGATCATCACATGGGCCCGCTCTACATCTTCCTTCGTCACACTCTTCTTTTCCACATACCGGAAGCAGCAGTTATACTGTCCGTCTGCGGCCTTTGCCTCCAGGAATTTTTTATGCTCTTCCGTAACGGGAATCGTCACCAGAATTTCCTTCATACAATTTGTCATCTTTATTTCTCTCCTATAGGTTTTGTTGCGTCTTTTAACCACTGTCTCTCTTCTTCTGTCAAATGCGAGGCCAGGGCTTCATATACCTTTTTATGGTATGCGTTGAGAAGCTCCACGTCAGACGGCTCCATCACGGAACAGTCAATGGCCTCCGTATCAATAGGCGCCAGAGTAAGCGTCTCGAACTCCATGAACTGTCCATACATGTTCTTCTCCGCCTTTTTGCACATCAGGAGATTCTCTGTGCGGATTCCGTGGCTTCCTTCTATATAAAGCCCCGGCTCGTCGGAGGTAAACATGCCTTCCTCCAAAACGCAGCTGTCCTGGCGTTCCGGAACAATCCGCCAGCGGATACCGTTGGGTCTCTCATGAACATTGGAAAGAAATCCCACGCCGTGTCCCGTTCCATGGTTGAAATCCAGTCCCCGCCTCCAGAGCGGTCCCCTGGCCAGATAGTCCAGATTCATTCCCCGGCAGCCATGCAAAAATTTAGCGTCGGCCAGACGAAGAGCCCCCATGAGGACCAGGGTATAATGAAGCTTCATTTCTTCGCTCACAGGCCCCAGAACCAGGGTTCTTGTCACATCGGTGGTTCCCTCCAGATACTGCCCGCCGGAATCCACCAGGTAAAATCCCTCCGCCTCGATGACGGATTCTTCTCCCTTTGCGGCATGGTAATGGCACATGGCAGCGTTGGCCCCATAAGCGGAAATGGTCGGAAAGCTTGGACAGAGATACCCTTCTATTTCCTTCCTGAATTCCTCCAGCCGTTCTGCCGCCTCTGTCTCCGTAAGAACGCCCTTCGGCGCTTTTTCCTTCATCCAGTAAATAAATTTCGTGAGGGCCACGCCGTCCTTTACATGGATCTTCCGGAGATTCTCCATCTCCACCGGATTCTTCATGGCCTTCATCATGGAGGAAGGATTCATGGCTTCCACGATACGGTTGCTTTCATGGATACCGGAAAACAGAGCGTAGTTTACCTTCCCCGGTTCTAAAAGGACAACGCCTGAACGAATCGAGGATGTTTCCTCATAAACTGCTTCATACGGCCTTACCTGTACGCCGTTTTCTTCCATATAACCGCTTAACGCGCTGTCAAAACGGCTGCTGTTCATGAACAGGCGGATGGCGTTTTTTTCTATTATCATATGTGCTGCCGGAAGCACATTTCCGTTTACCGGATCCATACGGATATTCAAAAGCCAGGCAATATCATCCAGGCTTGAAAGGATATGATGGCTCGCGCCGCAGGCATCCATTTCCTTACGCAGCCGGCCGATTTTACTTTTTGCGTCTTCTCCTGTGTACTCCGTTCCAAGGACCCACACCCTTGGCACCGTAAGCTTCGGCCGTTCACTCCAAATCTCTCCTACAAGGTCATATTGTACGGACACAGAAGCATGCTTTTTCTCCAGAATCTTCATAAATGCCCGGCCTGCTTCCGTGTTTACCACACGTCCGTCCATACCGAGGGTCCCTCCCTCAGGAAGATGCTCCTCCAAAAATTCGAAAATGGTGGGAACTCCTTCGTTCCCCATCTGCATCAGCTCTGTATCCTGGCCCTTCAGCTGTTTTTTTGCCTGCACAAAATAACGGCCATCGGTCCAGAGACCGGAAAAATCCTTCGTGACCACCATAGATCCGGCAGAACCGGTAAAACCGGAAATAAAAGCCCGGCAGCCAAAATATGCTTCCACATCTTCAGAGTCGTGGAAATCAGAGGACGGAATATAGTAGGCGTCCATTCCATGCTGTTCCATCTGCGCTCTGAGTTTCTGCAAACGCTCATTTGCCATTTTTCATTTCCCTCCCAATCGTTTTTGTATTTTTATCAATTTTATAAATTTCATGGATTTTTTGTTTATTATGAATTCTTTGATTTTTATGGGTTCTTTTAGTTTTTAAGAATTTTCATTAATTTTAGTTCTGTTTTCGTAACTGTTCCATACCTGCATAGTTATTTCTTTTCTTATAAAAGTGGAACTCCTGCCTGCGCTGCCATTACCAGAACCTCCTTCGGCCAGATGGAAGCCTGAATTTCACCAATATGAGCCTTTCTTAAAAAGAACATACAGATTCTTGACTGACCGATGCCGCCGCCGATCGTGTAGGGAAGCTCCCCCTTCAGCAAGGCACTTTGGAAATCCAGCCGTTCTCTTTCTTCACAGCCCGCAAGCTTTAACTGCTTCTTTAAGGATTCCTCGTCCACACGGATTCCCATGGAACTCAATTCCAAAGCAATGTCCAGAACCGGATAATACACAATGATATCTCCGTTTAATTCCCAGTCGTCATAGTCCGGCGCACGGCCGTCATGGCGTTTGCCGGAATTTAAGGTCTTCCCGATCTGCTCAATGAAAACAGCGCCGTGAAGCCGCGAAGCCTCATATTCTCTCTCCTTCGGCGTCAGGTCCGGATACCTGTCCTCAAGGGCCTGGGAGGTAATAAATTCAATATGATCCGGAAGCACATGGCCAATATAATCGTATTCATAGGCCATATAGTCCTCCGTAATTTTCAGTGTCTTATACACGGCTCTCACCGTATGTTCCAGAGTTTCCCTGGTCCGTTCCTCCTTAAGAATCACCTTTTCCCAGTCCCACTGGTCCACATAAATGGAATGGATGTTATCGGTATCCTCATCCCGGCGGATGGCGTTCATATCCGTGTAAAGTCCCTCCCCCGGCTTAAATCCATACTGTTTTAAGGCATAGCGTTTCCATTTGGCCAGAGAATGGACGATCTCTGCCTGACGGCTTCCTTCCTTAATATCAAACCCCACCGGACGCTCCACTCCATTTAAATTATCATTTAAGCCCGATTCCGGAGTGACAATTAAGGGAGCCGACACACGGGTTAAATTTAACTGTTTGGTCAGCTCCTTCTGGAAAAAATCCTTTACAATCTTTATGGCAATCTGTGTTTCCCGCAGATCAATCTGCGGCTTGTAGCCCTCTGGTATAAAAAAATCCATATTTTTATTCCCTCCTGTCTCTTCTGGCCGCGGGGATAGTACCGCGGCGAAAAGGGAAATGTTGCCGCCGCGAATACGTGAACGCACACCCGCCCGCATTTGGCGCGAGTGTGCGCGAAAGCGCGCATGTATTTACAGTATAGCATTCTTTGCATCAAAAAGAAAGAACAAAGAACAATTAAAACGTAACCGTTCCGCTTTGCATCTTCTTGTTGGCGTACCGGGGGCAAGAAACACGCGGCGTCTGCCTAATGAAAATTCCGAATGAAAATGCTTACAAAAACAAGCTTTCCGTGCATATTTTACTCGAAATTTTCAAAAACTGAACTGGTGTACTGACTCGATTACATTTCGCCAAATGGCTTGCCTGAATTTCCATCTGCTGCGTTGGTCTACGCTCCGCTTCGGTCCGTGCTAAACGTGTGCCACTGGCACACAGCACCGTCAGTCAACGATGCCACCGCATCGCCTCCTTCCTCCGCCTTGCAGACTGAAAATTCATTCTGCGTCATTTGACTGAAAGTAATCGAGCCAGTACACTGGAACGTTAAAACTCTTTCTTATTCATTATGGCAATACTGATTTTCAGGGAAATAAGAAACCCCATAATCGCGGCTAAAAATATTACTGCGATAAACTTTCCCATGCTCCCCGCCAATAAACGATTCCATACAGAAACCAAATCCACATGGAATACTCCGGCAATCCTGACTACTGCAAAAGATACGGCAAACAATAAGCTGACTGCTCCAATCATTGCAATCCTGCTTTTTTCTCCGCCGAATCTGAACTGGAAAGGAAGCATGACGGCCAGCAGAATCATCAGTGCCGGCAGCACCGGCAAGGCGATCATCACCGTATCCCTTACCATAACTGTGTTTTTTAACACCCCGGCAATACCGACAGCAACCGTGGCAAAAAGCCAGAAAACGCCGCCGGCAATAAGCCCAAATTGATATTTCTCCACAGTATAGCCTTTTCTGCTGATGGGAAGGGAAAACAGGAAGGCGTTCCCATTATCAAACTCGTCGTAGCTGATCGTGCTCAGAGTAAATAAAGAGCCCGCAAACGTCATATACCCAATGATAAATGACGGCTCTTCCATAAATATGGCCATTCCGACTGCCATTGCGGCAATAACAGCAAAGAAATTTCTCTGGCCTTTCATCAATTTAAAATCTTTCACCAGCATACCTTTCATACTTTCTCTCCTTTGATCATCAATGTAAGGATTCCGTCAATATTGCCTTTTTCCACCACGATTTCAGGGTAATTTTCCATGTAGTATTGTTTCTGGTCTGTCAAACAGCGATATCCGTAGCGCTCCCTTTGGGAACGTAAAATGTATTGCCTGTCTAAGACGGCATACTGCTCTGTATCGGCTTTTAATATCCCATAATCGCTCAAAAGGACATCTGTATCTTCATGCATGATGATTTTTCCTTCTTCTATCATATAAATATCATCACACAGAGTTTCCAGATCACCTGAAATATGAGAACTGATCAGAATTGAGCGCTCTTCATCCCTCTCCATAAACTCTCTTAACAGTTCCAGTAATTCATCCCTCGCGATAACATCCAAGCCTGCCGTCGGCTCGTCGAGAATCAGCAGTCTGGCATCGTGAGAAATTGCCGCTAAAACTTTCAGCTTGGCTTTCATACCTGTTGAAAACTCTTTTATTTTTTTGCTGCGGGGCAGCTCCAGTTTCTGCAGCTGCCGGACAAAAAATGCTTTATCAAAGCTTTCATAAAGATGATCCAGAACAGGAATGATGTCATTGACGGTCAGATACCCGCTAAATCCGGAATCAGACAGGGCAACGCCCAAATTCTGTCTGTTTTTGGCATGGAACTCCTGTATGTCTTTTCCAAGTATGTGAACCGTTCCTCCATCAATAGATATCAGACCCAGAACTGCCTTAAATACCGTACTTTTTCCGGCGCCGTTTTGTCCGATCAAGCCTGTGATGCGGCCCTTCATAACTTCCAGAGAACAGTCCAGGGAAAAATTTTCATAATTTTTTCTCAAATGTTCAATTTTTAACATAATCACCCCTCCAAAATCAGGCAAGCGTTTCACATCCGGCCAAACGGTTACAGAATCAGCTCAAACAAGCTTCTGATATCTTCATCGCTTATTCCGTACCGCCTGCCTTTTTGGACCGCCATTTCCAAATCAGCCTCCACCTCTTTTTTCTGCTCCTCAAGCAAAAGCTCCGGATTCACAGCTGCCACATAGGTTCCTTTCCCATGAACCGTGATTGCGAACCCTTCATTTTCTAAACTGTCGTATGCCTTTTTAACAGTCAGGGCACTGATTTTAAGCTCTCTTGACAGAGCGCGGACAGATGGCAGAATATCATTTTCTTTCAGCGTCCCATTACGAATCAGCAACTTTATCTGATCTGCAATCTGTTCATAAATAGGAACCATGAGGGAACTGTTTACTATGATTTTCATCTCTCCTATTTCCCCCTCTCTTTATAAAACAGTATATAACAGTATAGAACAGTTGTCAAGTGTTATATGGTGTTTATTCCGTTAACCCGTAACTGTTCAGTTTTATGAAGATTCTTATTTTACAATTCAACCGGACATGATTCCAATTCCTGTCCGGCTGTATATGATACAATAACCCTATTTTCGGAGGCTTCTATGGCTTTTTATACCCCAACTGTCGGTATTATTACCAACATCGACTACCAGAGCGGAAGCTCTTTTTCATCCGGCGGCTGCTCCGTTTTATTCTCGGTACAGAGTGAGGACCAGGGACAAATCCAGGTCTCACTTCCAGCCAACGCCTATGTTTTAAATCTCCACCAATTTAGAATCGGCGACCGTGCCACCTTCTTTTACAGCACCAACGCACCGATGCCGTTAATCTATCCCCCCAGATACCAGGCTGTGGCTGCCGCCTATACGCCCCACGGCACCACTGCCGCTCTGGATGTCTTCAACGAGATGCTCACAAATTCCGACGGCACCCTGACGTTAACACCAACCTGGAACACCCCCGTCACTCTTCCCAACGGCCAGTCCTACGCCAATGATCCCGGCGGACATCTTCTTCTGGCCACCTACTCTGCCACCACCAGAAGCATTCCCGCTCAGGCAATCCCTGAACAGGTGGTGGTATTCTGCCCGGGGACTTAATAGAGCGCAAACGGTACAGACCCCCTCACAGGAAGGTTTGTACCGTTTTTGCAACTGTGCGGCAAAACTGCGTATTTACTGCGCGAACCCGCTGTACAGCTATCCCTTTTCCTTTCCTGTATCAGAAATCAAAGGTAAGCTGTGTACACTGATATTCTTTTTTATAGTCATGGATAATATCCTCCATCCGGTACAGCAGCTTATTTTTTATGCAGGCTTCCTCAAACACGGTCCAAAGCTTATGAGCTCTGGGGCTCTGGCAGTAATAGCGGTTCCCATATGCCTTCCTATACCGCGCCGGAAGTTCCAGCCCTGGGAACCTCTTTTCCAGGCCTTCATAAAAGTATTCCCGCTGTCCGTCTCTTATGGTAACGCCCATAATTCCATAGAGAAATCTGGCCCCGGAATCCTTTGTGCGCCTTACCATTTCCAGAATATTCTCCTTATTGTCTTCCAGAAACGGAAGTACAGGTGTCATAACCACCCCCGTGTAAATACCTGCGTCAGACATCCGCCTGATGGCCGCAAACCGGCCGGAAGAGGGGGTGGCCGAGGGCTCAACTTTCCCGCAAAGGTCGTCGTCCGCCGTGGTAATGGTCATCATAGCAAGGACCGGGGAATGTTCTTTTATGCTCTGGTAAATATCCACATCCCTCAAAATCAGATCACTTTTTGTCAGCATGGAGATTCCAAAGCCGAAGGCGTCAATAAGCTCTAAGGCATGGCGGGTCACAAGCTCCGTTTTTTCAAAAGGATTATAGGAATCACACATGGCTCCGCTTCCGATTACGCCCTTTTTCACCTTTCTTCTCAGCTCATTCCTCACAATCATAAGGGCGTTCTCCTTCACCCGCACATGATCAAAATCCTCCACATGATAGCAGGCGCTCCGGCTGTCGCAGTAAATGCAGCCGTGGGAACATCCCCGGTACAGATTCATGTTGTAGTCGCTTCCGAACCAGGATGCATCTTTATTTTTCGTGATGATGGTTTTTGCAGGAACAGTATCCATGGCTCCTACCGGCCCTTTTCGCTCTTTAAATAAGCCAGTATCTCTGCGGCATTGGTGTCCGGCTTCACCTTCTCCATGGCTTTTTCAATGATCCCGTTTTCATCAACAACATAGGCGCTCCGCACCACGCCCATGGATACCTTTCCATAAAGCTTTTTTTCCTTCCATACATCGTACGCCTGAATGGCAGATAATTCCGGGTCTGAAAGAAGCAGGAAGGGGAGCTCATATTTAGCGGCAAAGTTCTGGTGAGATTTCATACTGTCTTTGCTGATTCCAATGACCGGAATCCCCATGGCTTCAAATTCCCTGTAAGCTTCGGCAAATGCCAGGGCCTGCCTGGTGCAGCCGGGAGTGTTATCCTTGGGGTAAAAATAGATTACCACCTTTTTTCCGGCAAAATCCTTTAGGGATACCTGATTTCCGTCTTTATCACTCAGTGTGAATTCCGGCGCTTTTGTTCCTTTTTCTAACATTGTTTTTCCTCTCTCTCCCAGAACATGTCTGAAAATTGCTTTACATAAAAAGCATCCAGTTCCCTCTGGTTTTTTATGATTATCGTTTTTTCCGGATACTTTTTGACAATCCGGGCATACCGGTCTTTCTGCTTTTTCGTCCGCCCGTCATGAAGAATCCACCGGATAAATTCCCAGTCAATTTTTTCCTCACACCCTTTTGTCATGGACTCCCTGGTCTGCCCCCGGTTCTCAAGGAATCTCTTTACAGCGCGGAACAGACAGGTAAAGCGGTTAAAATTCAGAAAAAGTATCCTGTCCGCCTCCTCCATCCGTCTCTCATACTCCAAAGACGAATAGTTTCCGTCAATTACCCACCGGGAGGTCCGGTCCATAAATTCCTTTACGGCGGCCTGCTCTTTTTCCGGCTCCTGTTCCTCCCAGCCGGGCAGCCAGTGAATCATATCCAGATGAAGGACGGGAATCCCATACTTTTCTCCCAGGAACTTCGCAAGCGTGGATTTCCCGCATCCTGAGTATCCGATCAGCGCAAGCTTCACGGCTCCACCTGAATCTGGCAGCTTCTCATGGTCTCAAGGGCCGCCTCATGTTTTTCCTTTGTGACGCCCGCCAGACAGGAGGCATCCACCGAAACGGGAACCTCCGGGAGATATGCCTTCACAAGCAGGGCATTCGATACAACGCAGATATCCGTGCAAAGCCCCACCAGTTCCACCGACGCAAGGCCTTCCGTCTCATGAAGCTTTTTCAAATCTTCCGCAAGAGCCGTACATCCGAACGTTGGTTTATCATAGCAGGAAAATCCCCGCTCTCCCCTGATTTTTTCCAGTTCCCCAATGATTTCCCAGCCTTCCGTCCCCTTTATACAATGCGCTACCGGAAGCAGCCGCCCCTCCTGGGTCTCCATATAGTTTTCTCCATGGGTGTCCCTGGTAAAAAACACGTCCCCGTCAAAGCCGGAAACCTTTTCTATTACGTTTGGGACAATCTCCTGTGCTTCTTTTGTCCCCAGGGTTCCGTCCACAAAGTCCTTCTGCATGTCCACCACAATCAGCACCTTCTTAGCCATGATAACTCTCCCTTCCTCCGTATATTTCAAAAGCCGCATATTCACGGTCAAAATGATATCCCAGCTTCTCCGCCAGAGCTACCGACCACAGGTTCTGTGCATCCCAGCTGGGATAAAGACCCCGGTCCAGACACTCCAAAATAAGCCTGGCCCCGCAGGCATAGGCAAGTCCCTGCCTCCGGTGATCCTTTCTGGTATCAATCTCAATTTCAATCCCGCCTTCATAGGACGTATAAGAGGAAGCACCGGAAACCAGCTCATTTTTGTAAAGTGCCGCTGCCCCAAGCCCAAGCCGTTTATAGTCTTCATATGTTTCAAACTGAGACACCAGATCCCGGCTCCATGCATGTTCCCTGCAAACTTCATACAGGCTTCTGTCCATAAGACACAGGGAATATCCCTCCGGAAGAGACTCTGCCGCCTTTAAAAGCGTTTCTCTTTTAAATACATCCGGTTCCTTTTTTATGGCATACCTGGCAACCTTTTTTGCCCTTGTCCCATAATGCCGCAGGATGGTCCCTGACCAGTCCTCAGACTGCGGAACCAGAATCCGAAATTCCTTCCTGCAGTTTCCGTCAAGATAAAGCAAAAGCTCTTTTTCCGGCTCTCCTGCCAGAAAGATAAAATCTCCCAGAACTGCAGCCGCCGCCCGGTATTCCCCTGAAATTTCCGGCGATATCGTCCCGTAAACCGTTCCCATGACACCCTGGAGACAGGACCACACCATGGTCTCCTGCCACCCGTCAAATAATGGGGAAACCGCCTTTCGTTTTTTTCCCTTGCAAACCTCAATCATCTTTTATCTTCCTCGCCCTGATACGGATCCTCACATAATCCACAATCCATTTTCCATCCACATGAAGAGTCCCGTAAAGCTCCTTTACAGATTCCCTGATCATTTCATCCGCCGCTTCCTTGGGGATCCCTTCAAATGCCTTTTTTACAAACATGCGAATCCAGTCCTCCAGGCCGTTCTCTGTTTTCTGCACCGTGGGGCGGTCGAACAATGCAGCGTATTCCACCCGAAATCCGACCTCCTCCAGAATCGGTGCATACTGACCGATGGTCGGAAAATAAAACGGGCGCAGATAGGAAAGCCCTCTCTTTTTGAAATTCCTCTCCAATGTGCTGTGGACCGTCTCCGCACAGCCATACCCGCCGAACTCACAGACCAAGATTCCGCCTTTTTTTAACTGCCTGGCCACATTGTCCGCCAGCTTCTTCTGGTCCTTCTCATCCACCCAGTGAAACACCGCATTGGAAAAGATCACATCGGCCTTTTCCTTCAGGGAAAATTCCGTGGCATCCCCTTCCATGAAGGGAATCCCGGGATGGAGGCTCTCTGCCTTTTTAAGCATATCCCCGGAGGCATCTACCCCCAGAACCCGATAGCCTTTCTCCTTAAGTCTTTCACTGAGAGCCCCGTTTCCGCAGCCTAAATCCACCACAAGGCTTCCCGGCGCCGCGTCAATAAGCTCCATCACGTCCTCGCCGTACTGGTGGACAAAGGCAAAATGATCGGTATAATCGTTGACATTCCATTTGATATTCATATTTATGCTTCCTTATCTTTGTTTTCCTGTTCTGTCTGTCCTTTTTATACTATCATCATCCGCCGGGAATGTCAAAGAAGTGTAAAAAATTTTACCGCTCCTTTATCTGAGGCTGTAAAAAAGGATAGGCACAACCGGCATCAGCCGACGGCACCCATCCTTTTTATGTTTCTTTCCCATCAAAACCAATTCACATGTCACAGATTTCTTTTCCGGCTCTGCTCTCCTTTACATCGTCATTCCGATTCTGCTTTTTATCCTCTGTACGTCGCCTTCCAGTGAAGTTATCCGCAGGCGAATCATTTCCTCCCTCTTCTGAAATGCCATTGCCTCATCCAGCTTACGGCTCAAATCAAGATGACCTTCTGCGATGATGTTAATTTTTTTGCTGATCTCGTTTTCCAGAGTCAGCTGGATTTCCTTCACCTGCTGAGACAGGGGCTCCAAACGTTTCACCCTGGCATCCATGGATTCCAGCTTGTTTTCCACGTTTTTCATTCTGACATCCATAGAATCAATCTTGTTTTCCACGTTTCCTATTCTGGCATCCATAGAATCAATCTTGTTTTCCACGTTTCCTATTCTGGCATCCATAGAATCAATCTTGTTTTCCACGTTTCCCATTCTGGCGTCCATGGTATTTATCTTTTGTAGTATGACTTCGAGCATTTGTTCTGTATTCATTTTATCACTCCTCTCTACTACTGACTCAATGATACACAATATCTGTTGCGAAGTCAATTCAGGGACTGAAACTATTTCTTATTTTCAACTTTAGTACTCAAGCACCTGAGGGAATGGGGACCTGGCTCCACATCAGATGGGGCATGGCAGCCTTAAATTCGTAAAAATGTAACTGTATTTTCTTATTGCCGCTCATTTTCGTAGGAGGAGAACAAAGCTTTTCCATTACTTAAAGTACCTTACACCGCTCTCAAAAATCTTCATATCCTGCTCGCCATAAATGTTTTTGGCAACTGCATCACCGCGCCTCTCGGAGTGAGCCATCTTACCGTATACGCGTCCATCCGGACTCGTGATACCCTCGATGGCCATGTAGGAACCATTGGGATTCCAGTACTCGTCCATGGTGGGATTTCCATCCGCGTCCACATACTGGGTGGCCACCTGGCCATTGGCGAACAGAGTCTTTAACCATTCGTCATCCGCCACAAACCGGCCCTCGCCATGGGAAACCGGGTTCACATAAATGCCGCCAAGCTCCGCTCCGGAAAGCCAAGGGGACTTATTGGATACCACTTTTAAGTTTACCATCTTGGACACATGACGTCCAATGGTGTTGTAGGTTAAGGTAGGAGAATCCGGCTTCTGCCCGGTGATTTTTCCTTCCGGAACCAGTCCCAGCTTAATGAGGGCCTGGAAACCGTTGCAGACACCTAAAATCAGACCATCTCTCTCATTTAAAAGCTTTTCGACCTCTTCCCTGATTACCTCATTGCGGAAGGCGGCCGCAAAGAATTTCGCGGAGCCCTCCGGCTCATCGCCGGCAGAAAATCCGCCCGGGAACATAAGAATCTGGGCCTTTGCAATCTCTTTTCTGTAGACCTCAACGGAGTCCCTGATGTCCTCTGCACTGAGATTTTTGAATACCTTTGCCGATACATTAGCGCCTGCCCGCTCAAATACCCTGGCGCTGTCATACTCACAGTTCGTTCCCGGGAATACCGGAATGAACACGTTTGGAGTCCCAATCTTATGGGTGCAGATGGCAATCGTATCTGCCTTAAAGAGGTTCTCCTTTACCTCCGTTTGCGGCACGCCGGACTCTGTGGGGAACACATCCTCAAGCGGCGCGTTCCATGTATTCATAGCCTCTGCGAGGGAGATGGATACATTTCCGTACTCAAAGGCCGCCTTATCGGTCACCTCACCGATTACGGTGTAGGACATGGAAAGCCCGCCCACACTGCCGTCAGGCACTTCGCAAACGATGTCACCCCAGCCTGGCGCAAAGAAGTCTCTGGGATCCACATTGTGTTCGATCTTCACACCCATGTGGTTGCCAAACGCCATCTTGCTGACTGCCTCCGCCATGCCGTTTCCTTCCACCGCATAAGCGGAAATCACGCGGCCTGCCTTAATGTCTTCCAATAATTTTCCATAGCCGTCCATGATCTGTCCGTAAACAGGAAGGTCATAGGCATCTTTTTCAATATGGAAGACAACGATTTTGCTTCCGGCCCTCTTAAACTCCGGAGAAATCATGGTCTTCTGGTCCGCCACATCCACCGCGAAGGAAACCAGGGTCGGCGGAACGTTCACTTCCTCTCCGTCCTCTTCCTTAAAGCTTCCGGACATGCTGTCCTTACCGCCGATGGAGGGAAGGCCGAAGCCAAGTTGTGCGTCATACGCGCCGAGAAGAGCCGCAAACGGCTGGCTCCAGCGGGTCGGTTCTTCGCTCATTCTGCGGAAATACTCCTGGAAGGTGAAACGGATTTTCTTATAGTCGCCGCCGGCCGCCGCAATCTTGGCAACGGAGGTAAGGACCGCATAAATGGCTCCATGGTAGGGGCTCCAGCTTGACAGATAAGGGTCAAAGCCATAGCTCATCATGGTAACGGCATCGCATTTTCCTTTAAGAACCGGAAGCTTTGCCACCATGGTCTGAATCTCTGTCTGCTGGTACTTTCCTCCATAAGGCATCATAACGGTGCCTGCGCCGATGGAAGCGTCAAACATCTCCACAAGGCCCTTCTGGGAGCATACATTGAGGGAACCGAGCATCTTAAGCCAGTTCTCCCTCACATCCCCAATCTCTTTCTTCACGAAAGGACTGCCCTCGCGGTTTGGAACCTCAAGAGTCACATCGGTTTCCTGATGGGCGCCGTTGGTGTCTAAGAAGGCGCGGCTTAAATCAACGATGGTCTTTCCTCTCCAGGTCATCACAAGGCGCGGGCTCTCCGTTACCTCCGCCACGGTGATGGCTTCCAGATTCTCCTCTGCGGCATAACCTAAGAATGCATCCACCTCTTTCGGGTCCACCACAACAGCCATACGCTCCTGGGACTCGGAAATAGCAAGCTCTGTGCCGTCAAGTCCGGCATATTTTTTCGGTACACGGTCCAGGTCAATCCTAAGACCTGCCGCCAGCTCGCCGATGGCAACCGAAACGCCGCCCGCGCCGAAGTCGTTACATTTCTTAATCAGCCCGGAAACCTCCGGACGGCGGAACATTCTCTGGATTTTCCGCTCTGTGGGCGGATTTCCCTTCTGAACCTCCGCGCCGCAGACCTCTATGGATTCCTCGGTGTGCACCTTGGAGGACCCTGTCGCTCCGCCGATGCCGTCGCGTCCGGTCCGTCCGCCAAGGAGAATAATGATATCACCCGGGTCGGAGGTCTCACGGATTACGTTTGCTCTGGGCGCGGCAGCCATGACAGCACCGATCTCCATTCTCTTTGCTACATAACCGGGATGGTATAATTCCTTTACAAAGCCTGTGGCCAGGCCGATCTGGTTTCCGTAGGAACTGTAGCCATGGGCCGCCTCCGTGACGATCTTTCTCTGGGGAAGCTTTCCCTTTAACGTCTCCTTTAAAGACTTTGTAGGGTCCGCCGCTCCGGTGATACGCATGGCCTGATACACATAGGTACGGCCGGAAAGCGGGTCGCGGATCGCGCCGCCAAGACAGGTGGCCGCACCGCCGAAGGGCTCAATCTCCGTAGGATGGTTGTGCGTCTCATTTTTAAAATTCACAAGCCACTCCTCGGTCTTTCCGTCAATCTCCACCGGAACAACAATAGAACAGGCGTTGATTTCCTCAGAAATCTCCAGATCCTCCACTTTGCCCTCTTTACGTAACTTCTTCGCTCCAAGGCATGCCAGGTCCATCAGACATACGAACTTGTCGTCTCTTCCCTTATACATCTCCTGATGGTCCGCCAGATATTTCTTAAATGTCTCTTCAATGGGCTTTCTGTAATCGCCCTCCGTGAAGGAAATATTCTTTAACTCAGTAGAAAACGTGGTGTGCCGGCAGTGATCGGACCAGTAGGTATCCAGCACACGGATTTCGGTCACGGACGGGTCTCGCTTTTCCTCGCTTTTGTAGTAATTCTGGATATGCAGAAAGTCCTTAAAGGTCATAGCCAAATTTAAGGAATCATAGAGCTCCTTAAGCCCGCCTTCTCCCATCGCCGTAAACCCCTCAAACACGGCAACGTCCGCAGGCTTCTCGAATACGGCAACCAAAGTTTCCGGAATCTCTTCCGCGGCTTCGCGGGAGTCCACCGGGTTGATGCAGAAGGACTTGATGGCTTTTGCCTGCTCCTCTGTAAGACTTCCGGAAATTACATAGGTGACGGCGGACTTTATGACAGGCTCTTCTGTCTCATTTAAAAGCTTTACACACTGCTCGGCCGAATCCGCTCTCTGGTCAAACTGCCCCGGCAGGTATTCTACGGAAAATACAGTATCGGAGGCATTGTGAAGGAATGTGCCCTCGAACACATCATCCACCGGAGGCTCGGAAAAGATTGTGGCCAAAGCCTCTTTATAAACGGCCTCGGAAATATTTTCAATATCGTAACGGATCAATACACGGACACCGGTCACTCCGGCAATGCCAAGATAGCTCTCAATCTCTGAGCGGAGCTCTTTGGCCTTTATGGCAAATTCCGGCTTCTTCTCAACAAATACGCGTTTTACGCTCATGTTTTCTCCTCCTTGCACTTTTTCGGCAGTGTGATGTATCATAGTTTTTCTCATTTTACCATAAAGAAAATAGATTAGTAAAATTAATAAATTTAATTTTATTTATAATATTTTCTAATATTATTGTTCTCTTCTGCCTGAGCCCCTTACGGCCGTGTCCCACTTGCGGCTGCGTCCCGCTTGCGGCCACATTCCGCCTGCCTCAGAAGGAGCTTGCTCAGCTTTGAAGACTCCGGTTGGCCTCGCCAAGACTTAATGCGTCCATGGTCGCCTTCATGATTTCCCGGACATCGTCCTCGGTCATTTTCATCCGCTCCGCCAGTTCCTTTAAGCTGGCTTCCCGTCCTAACTCCTCGGCCATCCGCTTTGACACTTCCTGAAGTACGTTGACCCTGGCAAGCATTTCCTCTGCAATCTCCGTTTCCGCTTTCTGCTCCTTAATTACTTCCTCCATCCGTACCCGGATTCTGCTCTCCAGAAGCCGTTCAAAGCTGCCCTCCAGACCTTCGTCCACCAGCATCATAAGCTCCATGCTGGCCTCCTGAATCAAATCCGCCATGGCCACTCCACGATTTAAATACTCCCGGACATATAAAAGAGCAGTCCGTAAGTTTCCTTCAATCATCCGTTTTCTGGCCTCTTCGCTGCCTTTTTTTACCTCCAAAAGCAGCCTTGCATTTTCCGTTTCCGAACAGGCAGGGATAGCGGCCACTTCCTCCATGTAAACGCGGTAAATATCTTCTGCCAATGTTTCTTCATTCTCCTCCTCTTCCATTTCCATGTCCTCCCGCTCTGTATCCTCTTGTTCCATGTCTTCCCGTTCCATATCTTCTTGTTCCAAATCCTCCCGTTCCATATCTTCCTGTTTCATATCTTTTCCCTTTCCGGTTTTCCGTTCATTTTCCCCTTTTCAAACCCGTATTCCTATGATAGAATATACTGGCACTTATAAGGAGGTCTAATGATGGATATTAATTATGAGTTATATAAAGTTTTCTATTATGTTGCCAGGACCCTAAGCTTTTCTGAGGCATCCAAGCAGCTTTTCATTTCACAGTCCGCCGTCAGCCAGTCCATAAAAGTTCTGGAAAAAAAGCTGGGCCAAAGCCTTTTTGTCCGCAGCACAAAAAAGGTCCGGCTCACTCCCGAAGGAGAAATTCTCTTCAAGCACGTTGAACCTGCCATGAACCTGATCCGTAAAGGGGAAAATCAGCTTCTGGAAGCCAATTCCTTACATGGCGGCCAGCTTAGAATCGCGGCCAGCGACACCATCTGCCGCTATTTTCTGGTGCCTTATTTGAATTCCTTCCACAGCTCTTACCCCAATGTCCACATAAAAGTTACCAACTCTACCTCCATCGAATGCGCCCGCCTTCTGGAAAACGGACAGGTGGATTTCATCATCACAAACTATCCCAATTCCGGTCTCTCAAACACACTGAACGTAAGGGCGATTCGGGAATTTGGCGATGTTTTTGTGGCCAATGCAGACCATTTCCCCTTAATGGACAGGCAGATTACCCTGGAGGAGCTTCAGAGATATCCCATTATGATGCTGGACCGGAAAAGCACCACCAGCGAATTCCTCCACACCCTGTTCCAGAAATCCCATCTCGACCTGGTCCCGGAAATTGAATTAAGCAGCAATGATCTCCTCATTGATCTGGCCCGCATTGGCTTAGGGATCGCCTTCGTGCCGGATTTCTGCATTCCGGAAGGCGAAAAGGATTTATATGTTTTAACACTCACAGAAACGCTCCCCAGGCGGAAACTGATTGTCGCCTACAACGAAACCATTCCTGTTTCCCAGGCCGCCAGGCAGTTCATAGGCATGCTTTAAGCCATCACTTCCCCCAGAAATCTTCCAGGCACGCGGCCACATTGCTGCGGTTCACCATCTGAAAGTGTTCCCACTCTCTGGGAAACAATTCCAGATATTCTTTCCGCAGAAACCTGTCGTCCAGCAGGAGAATGACTCCTTTGTCCTTCGGGGTTCGAATTACCCGTCCAGCTGCCTGAAGGACCTTATTCATTCCGGGATACTGGTAGGAAAAATCAAATCCTCTTTCCTCCGTCTCCTCAAAATATCCCTTAAGAACCTCCTGCTCCACGCAAACCATGGGAAGCCCGGTTCCCACTATGATCACTCCGATGAGCCGCTCTTCCTTTAAATCAATCCCCTCAGAAAACACGCCGCCCATGACGCAGAAAGCCGCCAGGGAATGATTCCTCTCCTTTTCAAATTCCTCTAAAAATTCCTTTTTCTCCGGCTCTCCCATTCCCTGACCCTGAATCAGAATATCTGCTTCCAGAGGATTTTCATCCACAGTTTTCAAAACCTCAGCCATATACTGGTAAGAGGGGAAAAATATCATATAATTCCCACATTTCCCCCGGATCATGGCGCGGATGTAATCTGCCACCTTCCTGTATTCTGTCTCGTTTCGTCTGGTATAGCGGCTGCTGACATCCGTGGCCACCATAAGAAGCCGGTTCTCCTCCGGAAACGGAGATTTTGCATAAACAGCATAATCCTCCTGGTCCACGGACAGCAGGGTTTTATAATATTTAATCGGAAGCAGAGTCGCGGAAAACAAAACCGTACTGTTCCCCTGCCCCATGCAGCGGGAAAGAGGTTTTGCCGGGTTCACGCAGAACAGACGCACAGAAAATCCCATGCTTCCATGGTTCTTTGCATAAATCCTGTAATGATCCCCCAGCTCTTCATATATGTTTAAAAAGTCCCTGAGGCAGAAATAAAAATTCAGCGCCATATCCCGCCCCGGAAACTCTGCAAAGTCCTCCATAAAGGTTTCCATTTCAGCAAAAACAGATGTCACCCCGGCGGCCAGAGCAGTCACATCCTCCAGAAGCTTCCACTCCCCGCACTCCCGCTTCATAGAGAGCATCAGCTTATTTAAGGATTCCAGACGCCGGTCCAATCTTGGGGATTTTCCCTTCACCAAGCGCTTTACCTCAAGGACCTCGTTCTTTTCGATCTCTGCACTGTACATTTCCCTGGCTCTGGACACCAGGTTGTGGGCCTCATCCACCAAAAACAGGTACTCTCCTTTATTTCCCTCGGCAAAATAACGTTTCAGCCGCACATTGGGATCAAAAACATAATTGTAATCGCAGACAATGCCGTCGGTCCAGCCTGAAATATCCAGACAGTACTCGAAAGGACATACCCTGTATTTCTTCGCGTACTCTATAATTTTTTCCCCCGTCATTTCCTGCTCCAGGTGGAGAATGTCAAACACCGCCTCATTGACCCGGTCATAATGTCCCCTGGCATAAGGACAGGCCTCCGGATTACATTCCATGCTCTCCATAAGGCAGAGCTTTTCCTTTGCCGTGATGGTCACGGAAGTAAACGCAAGCCCCTGCTTTCGCAAAATACGAAAGGCCTCTTCCGCCACGGTTCTTGTGATGGTCTTGGCTGTCAGATAAAACAGCTTCTCCCCTTTTCCCTCGCCTACGGCTTTTACCGCCGGAAAGACCGTGGACAGGGTTTTTCCGATTCCTGTGGGAGCCTGAATGAACAGCTTCTTCTTCCTTACAATCGTTTTATATACTGCCACCACCAGTTCCCTCTGCCCCTTCCGGTAAGGGTATGGAAATTCCAGTTCTCTAATTGAGGCATTCCGAACGAGCTCATGATGGTAAAGGTATCTGGCCCATTTAAAATATTCATGGGCCACATTGGAGAACCAGATTTCCAGTTCCTCCCTCGACTTGTCCTCCAAAAAGCGTTTGATTTCCTCTGTTTCCAGATTACAGTAGGTAAGCTGAAGGCGGATGCCGTCCAGATCATTGTCACAGCAGTAGAAATATCCGTAGCACATGGCCTGGGCCATGTGGACCATAACAGGCTCTGTCAGCCTGGAAACATCCATGTACATACCTTTGATTTCGTCAACAACAACAATTCCGTTTTCCTCAAAAATCCCGTCGGCCCGGCCCTCCACAAGAAGTTCGATCTCCTGCTCCTCATCCTCAACGCTGTGCTTTAAGGGTACCTCCGCCCGGTAGCCGCTTCCCATGCGTTTTTGAATTTTTCTGTGGATTCTTCCTCCGGCCAGCATGGCATCCTTCTGTGCGGAGGCGGAGCGGCGGCTGTCAATATCCCCGGACCGCAGTACAAATTCCACCAGATTCCGGACGGAAATTTTAACCTGTTTTCTGTTTTCTGCCGTTTTCTGTTCCATGGCCCTTTCCCCCGTCGACGTCGCTTGGTTCATCTTACCATACGAGCCTGCAAATGTCAAAAAGCGTGCACGAGACATACGAAAAGAAGGGCCAGCGTACCTTAAAAATACGACAGCCCTTCTTTTGTTTTTTTCTTAATCCAGATAATTTTTAAGCAACTGCATCCTTCTTGGATACATCATTCTCTTCAATAAATTTTTCCAGCTCTGCATTCTCTCCGTCATACTCAACAGTCAGTACCTTAGTAAGGTCCAGACTGAGAACTCCCAAGATGGACTTTGCATCTATGATTACGCGGTTGTAGAAAATATTAATGTCAAAATCACACTCAGTTGCCTTGGATACAAAGTCTTTTGCTGCTGCGATAGAAGAGATTTTAATTTTTCTCTGCTTCATCATAACGATAAACTCCTTTACACACCGAGAAACGTTTGCTTTTCTACTGCGTTAATTATTTTATACCATCAGATGGAAAAACAGTCAAGCGACAAATTTCACTATCTTTTTTATAGCTGGAAGTTTTTTTTATGCAAATCGTTTAATTTTTATATTTTCTCCGGAGATTTTAACCGTCTCCATGAAAAAGCAAAAATTTCTCCGTTTGATTCTCTTTTGATTCTCTTTTGATTCTCTCTTGATTTTATCCAAAATTTCTGCTATCATTTTTATAAATGATATTTCATAGCGGAGGTGGCATATATGGATATTGCAGCTTTATCTTTTTCCATGTCAACAAACCGGATCGCTTCAAACATAGGAGTGGCTTTAATGTCTAAAGTTCTGGATACGATGGAAGTTTCGGGCGAGGCGCTGACCGAGATGATCGAGACAGCCTCCGTTCCAACTTCCGGTCTGGGAGAACATTTGGATATCCGGGTCTAAACTGCATGTGAAAACTATGAGAAACACGCTTTGCGAGTTTCTCAAGTTACCGCGGCAGTCGCCAAGGTCTCGTGCAAGCACGGACTTTGGCTCGTTGATCGCGTA
>CAJUIP010000027.1 GCA_910586315.1 uncultured Lachnospiraceae bacterium
GTCAGGCGGATTAGGGACTTTCACCCTTTAGAAACGTGTGCCGTCAGGCGCACAACAAAAAGAGGAAATCCGCCACGGATTCCTCTCTCTGTCTCCCGCTGTCTGCCTCGTTCCGCCCGTACTATTTTCTCATGATAATATCGTCTCTGCCCGGTCCATTGGAAACCATAGTCACCGGAACACCGAGTTCTTCTTCGATGGTCTCAATGTATTTTTGGCAGTTCTCTGGCAGCTCTTCATATTTCTTTATCCCGCGGATATCGCATTTCCAGCCCGGCAGCTTCTTGTATACAGGCTTTGCCTTTTCCAGATACGCCGTTGTCGGGAAATCCTTTGTCACCTTACCGTCAATCTCATATCCCACGCAGACCGGAAGCTCATCCAGATATCCCAGAACATCCAGAACCGTAAGCGCTGCCTCTGTGGCGCCCTGGATCCGGCATCCATATCTGGAAGCCACGGCGTCAAACCATCCCATACGCCTCGGACGTCCTGTGGTCGCGCCGAATTCTCCGCCATCGCCTCCGCGTCGTCTGAGCTCGTCCGCCTCCTCGCCAAAGATCTCGCTGACAAAAGCACCTGCCCCCACTGCACTCGAATATGCCTTTACAACCGTCGTGATATTTTTAATCTCATACGGCGCAATTCCCGCGCCGATGGCGCCGTAAGCCGCCAGTGTGGAGGAAGATGTTACCATAGGATAAATTCCGTGATCCGGATCCTTTAAGGAGCCAAGCTGCCCCTCAAGTAAAATATTTTTTCCCTCTTTAATTGCGTCATAAAGGTATTTTGACACATCGCACACATAAGGCGCTACCATCTCCTTATACTCCATCAGAGTGGAAAAAACCTCTCCGGGGTCCAGAAGCGGCTGATGATACAAGTGCTCCAGCATTACGTTCTTTAAGGTGCAGACATTTAGAACTTTATCCATAAGCATCTTCTCATCGCCGAACAGCTCACTCACCTGGAAGCCGATTTTCGCAAATTTATCGGAATAAAACGGAGCAATCCCGGACTTGGTGGAACCGAAGGATTTCCCTGCAAGACGCGCCTCCTCATAAGTATCAAATAAGATATGATATGGCATCATGATCTGGGCCCGGTCGGACACTAAAATCTTCGGGGCGGGTACGCCCTGACTTGTGACATCATTCAGCTCCCTGATTAAAAACGGAATATTTAATGCCACGCCATTGCCGATGATGCTTGTGGTGTGATGATAGAAAACCCCGGATGGGAGAAGATGAAGGGCAAACTTCCCATAATTGTTGATGATGGTATGGCCCGCATTGCTTCCGCCCTGAAAGCGGACGATAATGTCGGACTCCTTTGCCAGCATGTCCGTAATTTTTCCTTTTCCCTCATCGCCCCAGTTAGCGCCTACGATTGCTCTAACCATTGATAATATCCTCCTTATACGTTGATTTCAGCCTTTACGCCCAGAATCTCTTTATTTTCCTCCAGAATCGGGCGAATCACCTCATCCAGGAATTCCTGCACCTGTTCCGGTGCACGCCCCACATACCTGGACGGGTCCATGGCTCTTTGCAGCTCTTCCAGGGAAAGATGAAAGGACGGATCCGCGGCAATCAGCTCCAGGAGATTGTTGTCCTTTCCTTCCACCTTCACTTTTTTACCGGCTTCCATGGAAAGCTCACGGATTCTCTCGTGAAGCTCCTGGCGGTCTCCTCCGGCCTTTACGGCATCCATCATAATGTTTTCCGTAGCCATGAACGGGAGCTCTGCCATGAGATGCTTTTCAATCACCTTCGGATATACCACAAGTCCGTCTACCACATTAAGGTACAAATCCAGAATACCGTCCACAGCCAGAAAGCCCTCCGGAATGGAGAGACGTTTATTGGCGGAATCGTCCAGAGTACGCTCAAACCACTGGGTGGAAGCCACCAGCATGGGGTTTATCATATCAGACATGACATAGTTGGCCAGGGAAGCGATCCTCTCACTTCTCATGGGATTTCTCTTATAGGCCATGGCGGAGGAACCGATCTGATTCTTCTCGAAAGGCTCTTCCACCTCTTTTAAGTGCTGAAGCAGACGGATATCATTGGAGAATTTGTGAGCGCTCTGGGCGATTCCCGCGAGAACGCTCAACACACGGCTGTCAATTTTTCTGGAATACGTCTGTCCGGAAACGGGATAGCATCCCAAAAAGCCCATCTTGTCGGCGATCATCTGGTCTGCCTTCCGGCATTTTTCATGGTCCCCGTCAAAGAGCTCCAGAAAGCTCGCCTGGGTTCCTGTGGTTCCCTTAGAGCCGAGAAGCTTCATGGTGGAAATCACATAATCCAAATCATCCAAATCCAGCTTAAGCTCCATAAGCCATAGAGTGGCGCGCTTTCCCACCGTGGTGGGCTGGGCCGGCTGAAAATGGGTAAACGCCAAGGTCGGCTGGTTTTTATGCTTATCGGCAAAGTCTGCCAGCCTCGCAATCACATTCACCAGTTTTTTGCGGACCAGCTTTAAGGCCTCTGTCATCAGAATAATATCCGTATTATCGCCCACATAGCAGGAAGTGGCGCCCAGGTGGATGATTCCCTTCGCCTTGGGGCACTGTAATCCGTATGCGTATACATGGGACATGACATCGTGGCGCACCAGCTTCTCGCGGGCCCTGGCCTCTTCGAAGTTGATGTTTTCCTGATTGGCCTTGAGTTCTTCAATCTGCTCCTCTGTGATAGGAAGGCCAAGCTCTTTCTCTGTTTCAGCCAGTGCAATCCACAGCTTCCTCCAGGTCCGGAATTTCTTTTCCGGGGAGAAAATATACTGCATTTCCTTACTCGCATATCTCTCGGAGAGAGGGCTCTGGTATCTGTCGTACATGGCAATCCTCTTTTCTTTTTTACTTTTCTTACTTTTCATAGATTCCCCGGATATCCTCGCCGGGCGGATCCACCGGATAGTCTCCGGTAAAACAGGCCGTGCAGATCGGAAGATTTCCGGCCATTTCCTTAAGCCGCTCTACCTTAAGATAGGACAGGGAATCGGCCCCGATGATCTTACAGATTTCATCCTCCGTCTTTCCATAGGCGATCAGCTGGTCGCTGGAAGGAATATCCGTGCCAAAATAGCAGGGGTACAAAAACGGCGGCGCACTCACCCTCACATGGACCTCTCTGGCTCCGGCCTCACGCAGCATGCTCACGATCCGGTTGCTGGTGGTTCCCCGGACGATGGAATCGTCGATCATAATGACCCGCTTTCCATCCACGGCCTCACGCAGGACATTTAATTTTACCCGCACAGCCGACTCTCTGCTGCTCTGCTTCGGCTTTATGAAGGTCCTGCCCACATAAGAATTCTTTACAAAAGCCATGGAATAGGGAATCCCCGATTCCATGGAATATCCGAGGGCCGCGGCGTTTCCGGATTCCGGAACCCCCACCACAATATCCGCATCCACTGGAGAGTCCTTGGCCAGACACTGGCCCGCGTAAATCCTGGAGTGGTAAACTCCCACGCCGTCAAATACGCTGTCAGGTCTCGCAAAGTAAATATATTCAAACACGCACCTTGCTTCTTTTCCGTCGCAAAGCGTCATATTGGAGGCAATGCCGTCCTTTGTGATGGTGACGATCTCACCGGGAAGCACATCGCGGACAAACTGTGCTCCGACGGTATCCAGAGCGCAGGTCTCCGACGCGAGAATATAGGCGTTGTCCCTCTTTCCGATACAGAGGGGCTTAAAGCCCTGGGGATCTCTGGCTCCCATGAGCTTTCTCGGGCTCGCAATGACAAGCGAATATGCGCCTTTTATCTTTTTCATGGCATTGGCCACTGCCTCTTCGGCCGTCTTTGCCTTTACCCGTTCCCTGGCGATATGGTAAGCGATGACTTCGGTGTCGATGGTGGTCTGGAAAATGGCGCCGTCATAAGCAAGCTCCCTGCGAAGCTTTGGTGCGTTGACAAGATTTCCATTGTGGGCCAGCGCCAGCGTCCCTTTCACATAGTTCAGTACCAGCGGCTGGGCGTTTTCTCTGGTGCTGCTGCCGGCCGTGGAGTAACGGACATGGCCGACTCCGATGTTTCCTTTCAGTCCATCAAGAGTCTCCGGTGTGAATACCTCGTTGCAGAGCCCCATCCCTCTGTAGGCGTTCACAACTCCCTTCGGTCCGTATGTATCGCTGACTGCGATTCCGCAGCTTTCCTGCCCCCGATGCTGCAGAGCGCACAGTCCATAATAAATCGTTGAGGCCACGTCGTTTCCGTCCAGATCATACATGCCGAATACGCCGCATTCCTCATGCGCCTTATCCCCTTCCAAGTCAAAAGCTAGCGTTTTTTCCATTTTTTATTTCCTATCCTCGATTCCCAGACGTCTGAATACTTCGTTGTACGCGTCCTCCACATTTCCAAGGTCTCTTCTGAAACGGTCCTTATCCAGCTTCTCGTGTGTTTCCTTGTCCCAGAGGCGGCAGGTATCCGGAGAAACTTCATCGGCCAGAATAATCTGTCCGTGGAAGCGGCCGAATTCGATTTTAAAGTCCACCAGATCGATTCCCAGGCCGTCAAAGTATTTCTTCATCACTTCATTTACCTTAAAAGCATATTTGGTAATCGTATCAATTTCCTCTTCCGTGGCAAGCTCCAGGGAAAGAGCGTAATATTTATTGATGAAGGGATCATGGAGCTCGTCATTTTTATAGCTGAATTCCAGAGTAGGGCGTTTAAACACAATTCCCTCTTCCACACCCATCTTCTTTGCAAAGCTTCCGGCCGTGATGTTGCGGATAATCACTTCAAGGGGAACAATTTCCACCTTCTTAACGGCAGTCTCTCTGTCGGAAAGCTCTTCCACATAGTGGGTGGGAATTCCTTCCTTTTCAAGGAGCTTGAATACGTGATTTGTCATACGGTTGTTGATGGCACCTTTACCGACAATGGTCCCCTTTTTCTGGCCGTCGAACGCAGTGGCGTCATCCTTATAATCGACGATTAAGATGTCAGGATCTTCTGTTGTAAAAACCTTTTTCGCCTTGCCTTCGTACAGTAAATCAACTTTTTTCATTCCTTTGCCCATCCCTTTCTTTTCATCATGGTTTGTAAGTTCAGAAAAATTATAATGCATCCCCTATGGAAAATCAAGAACAACTTGTCATTCTTCCCCTGACTCCAAAGTCTCTGTGCGGCTGTGAAACCAGAAAAGCGAGCCCTCTCCCGTGCCAATTCCGATTCCATAAACCTCTTCCTCTCCGGGAAGCGGGAACTCTTCCGCCTGAAGTCCGGTCACCTGTTTTACAGTATGGGACTGTATGTAAGCTGTTAAAAACCAAAGAAGCTCCAATACAAGCAAAAGCTTGACCACCGCCAAAAAACATTTTTTCCTTTTTTCTCTTTTGTATCCGTGCCGCCATGGATGGTACGGCCTGTATACATACTGAATTGCCACCGCTCCTTTCTTTTACGTTCCCTCTGTCCCTCAGGATTTCGCGGATCAGAGGCAGAAAACAGATGCTTTTCTGTCCTGTTTATTGGTCTGTTATCATTATACATGCTTCGCAAAGAAAAATCCAGAATAAAGCAGCTTTGCTGATTGGCAAGAAAAACAGCCCCATCACACAGTTTTTTGCGGTCATGGGACTGTTTTTTTCTTTTATTTGCCTGCTGCCGAACTGTTTCCAGCGGATGTACCGCTTTTTCCTGTTTCATTGGCTCCGGTGGTTCCTGTGACCAGATCGTCCACGCCGTCCTTCACATCATCCACCATATCTTCCAGTACCCCGCCGCTTTCGCCTGCTTTGCTGGTTCCGGCAGAGGAAGAAGTGCTTTCGTTTGAAGATCTGGTAGTCGCGCCGGAAGCTCCGGTTGCGGTGGTTCCCGCTGTAGTATTGCTGGCGCCGTTATTGTCATTTCTGCCACATGCTGCGGCCACGCTGATAACGGCAATCAGCATAGCGCCAAAGGCAAACCGTTTGATTTTCTCCATAAAAATATTCTCCTTTCGGCCCCTAGTACTACCTTGCGGAAATTCCGGTGAATGAAATATCCGCAAGGTAGTACTAGTATGTGCGTTTGAAAGGAGAATATTCATAGTTTCATTTTAACCGATTACGTCGGACATGTCATACATGCCAGGTTCTTTTCCCGCAAGGAACTTTGCGGCCTGTACAGCGCCTTTTCCAAAAATTGCCTTTGAATAAGCCGTATGTGTAAAGGTAATCACTTCATCCTGGCCGGCAAACATTATATCATGCTCACCAACGATAGTGCCGCCGCGCATGGCCTGAATCCCGATCTCTTTCTTCTCTCGTTTTACGCGCTCTTTGATTCTGTCATACGTATAATGGCAGGAATTGCCAAGACTTTCATTGATGACATCCGCCAGGGCTAACGCTGTCCCGCTGGGAGCATCTATCTTCTGATTATGGTGCTTTTCCAGAATCTCAATATCAAAACCGGCTTCCGCCAGAACCGGAGCCACTTCTGCCAGAACCTTAAACAGAAGATTAATGCCGACAGACATATTGGCGCTTCTTAAAACGGCTGTGGTTTCCGAAAGCTCATGCACGCG
Source organism: uncultured Lachnospiraceae bacterium (assembly GCA_910586315.1). Classification (GTDB taxonomy): domain Bacteria; phylum Bacillota; class Clostridia; order Lachnospirales; family Lachnospiraceae; genus CANRXD01. The sequence continues at coordinate 6,536 of CAJUIP010000027.1, forward strand.
GACCAGCTGCTCTTTCGAAAGTCCCGTGGTACAAAGAACCACCGGAGTCCCTGTTTCCTTACAGTACGCCGTCACGCCGTCTGCCGCCTTAGCCACGGAAAAATCAATGACCACATCGGCCGCCGGGCACTCCTCCAGCGTCTGGTATACAGGATAATCTGCCCGTATTTCTGGATTCATATCCACGCCCGCAATGATTTCAATTTCATCGTCCGTTGAAATAATATCTGTAATTACACGGCCCATGGCGCCGTTGCAGCCGTTTAAAATTGCTTTTACCATTCCTTTCTCCTCCGCTTTCCTTCTTTATAAAATACCGAATTTTTCCAGCTCTCTCTTTAAAATCTCCTGATGCTTCGGCTCCATCACAGTCAGGGGAAGTCTTGGATCTCCCACGGCCTTTCCCATCAGATTCATGGCCGCCTTTACGGGAATCGGGTTCACTTCGGAAAACAGCGCATGAATCAGGGGCAGGGCTTTTAACTGAAGCCTTCTGCTGCCCTCCACATCACCCTTAAAAAACCTTTCACAGATGTCGTGGGTCTCTTTGGGCGCCACGTTGGACAGTACGGAAATTACACCCTTTCCGCCCAAAGCCAGGGTAGGCACGATCTGATCATCATTGCCGGAATACACATCCACATATCCGCCGGAAAGCTGCATAATGGTCGCCACTGCGGAAAAGTTTCCGCTGGCCTCCTTAACGCCAACAATATTTTCGACATTTTTGCAGAGATCCACAATGGTCTCCGGTTCGATGTTTATGCCTGTCCTGCTGGGAATATTATAGAGCACCACCGGAATCTTAACGGACTTTGCAATCTGTGTAAAATGGGCCTTTAAGCCCCCCTGGGTAGCCTTATTGTAGTAGGGGGACACCACAAGAACTCCGTCTGCTCCGGCCTCCTCCGCCTCTTCGGAAAGCCGTGAAGCCGTTTTGGTACAGTTGGAACCGGTACCCGCGATCACAGGAACCCTTCCGTTTACTACCTGGCAGACAAAGCGAATTGTCTCAATATGCTCTTCCTCTGTCATTGTGGAAGCCTCGCCGGTAGTTCCGGCGGCCACGATACAGTCCGTATGGTTCTCAATCTGCTCTTCCACAAGCTCCTCCAGCTTCTCGTAGTTCACTTCTCCGTTCTCCTTAAAGGGAGTCACCAGCGCCACACCCGCTCCTTCAAAAATAGCCATTCCTCTCTCCTCCTAAACGTATCGAATTGCCCAAAATAAACAGGACTGACATACACTAAGATGTCAGCCCCAATAAGTCCTTGTTCCGTAGCTCCCCATCTTAATATAAGATGACAGTCATAGGGATATTCTCCGTATGCCCAGAAATGTTCGCCGGGAAGCGGCACATTTCTTCGGCGCCCTCCCCCTTCTTCCGGCATCTTCTGCTCCCTGCATCAGCCGGGTACTCATGTCGGGCGCGACCTCTACTTATTATTTTCCTGTAATCCCCGCTTTAAATGCCATTCTCCTTCCATAGGATGCTTCTTAAAGCGGATTATATTGATTTCTATGGTAGCATTATTTGCCCGGATTGTCAACTTTTATATTCTCCACATACGAGACATAGTCCACGCATTTTCGAATCTCTTCCGGACACACCCGGCCTGTGATCACAAGTTCTGTCTCCCCATTCCCGGACTCCAGAAGTTTTTTGAACTCATCGGCGGAAACCACATTCTGATCCAGAAGTCCCAAAACCTCATCCAGAATCAGCACATCGCATTCTCCGGTGACCAAAACCTTTCTGGCAAAATGGAAACCATTTTTCAGATTGACAATTTCTTCTTTTTTCTGCTCCTCTGCGAGATTTTCAAACAGCCCCCTGGACCGTTCAAAACGGAACACCTTCATCTCCGGCTCCAGGCGTTTTAAAATCTCCACATTGTTTTCTTCCAGCACACCCTTTAAAAACTGCACTACAATGACTCTTTTCTTCGCAGCAGCTCTGATAATTCCATATCCGATCGCTGATGCCGTTTTCCCGTTTCCGGGACCGCAGATCACACGTATTGTACCATTTTCCATATTGCACACCTCGCTTTATATGTACTCTTTGATGTACGAAACGCGCATATCTTATCACATTTTTCCAATTTTTGCAAGTTTTCCGGCCGTTTCTATTCCGCGCACTCCAGCTTGCTTACGGAAACTTCGTAAGCGACCCTCTTTTCGCACTCCGTCTCATTGAGTTTTTTCGTATATTCCCGGCTCTGGACCCGGCCCCAGATCAAAACTCTGGCGCCCACCAGAAAGCCGGAGGCAAACCTGGCATTTCTTCCCCAGGCGATACAGGGAATGTAGTCGGATTTCCCGTATGGACGGTTAACGGCCACCAGAAGATCCGCGATTTCCCGGCCCAGGGGAGTTTTTCTGTAAATGGGTTCCTTGCATATGTATCCGTCCAGGAAAATCTGGTTAGTCTTTGTATAGTCGGTGAATTCCTCCATAAAATTCACTTCCCGCACGAATACGGAAAGCACCAGGCGGTTTTTGGCGCCTTCATGGCGGTTATAGGAACGGAACTGCCCGATGGCCTCAATGGTGCATCCAATATAATCCCTGGTCACATCAATGAGCCTCTCCGAGATCATTAAGGGGATCACATCCGCCTGTTCGCTTAAACGGTTTACGGACAGGTCCACCAGATAAAATCCCTCCCCGAATACTGCATGACTGAATGTGAATTCTGAAATGATCGTTCCGATGACGTTTACTTTGTTGTTTTCCATTACTTTTTCTGACATAGTATTTCTCCTTTTTATTCGATATAATCAGTCCAGATTGACCTGCCGGATGTCTTGCCCGGCTTATATTAAATATATTCAGCAAAAAGAAAATTAGAACCGGACTCCCAAAAAATCCATCGACAGAAAGCGTCAGGGTTTTTCTTGTTATTTTTTCCGGCTCATGATAATCCTGTTTTTGACAGCTGAAATGAATCAAAATGCCAGAATTCCAAGTAAAATGACAAAGCGGAAAATACGAGTTGTGATATAGCATGAAATTTGCTATACTATAATACAGTAAGGAGCAAAGGAGGGGAACACAATAGAATTGGCAGAGGCAAATACGTTTACCATAGAAACTATTTACAGTTTACCTGAAGGAAAACGTGCAGAACTGGTTGATGGGAATTTATATATGATGGCGCCTCTAAATCGCAGACACCAGGAATTGGTAGGAGCCCTGTATCGTGTGATAGGAAATCACATCGCCTCGAAAGGTTGTTCGTGCATTCCGTATGTGGCCCCATTTGCAGTTTTTTTAAGTAAAGACGATAAAAATTACGTGGAGCCGGATATCAGTGTGGTCTGTGATAAAAGCAAGCTCACAGACCACGGCTGCGAAGGGGCTCCTGACTGGATTATAGAGGTGGTTTCCCCAGGGAGCCAGAAAATGGACTATATGATAAAGTTATTCAAATACAAAACCGCCGGAGTGAAAGAATATTGGATTGTGGATCCGAAAGATGAGACTGTCGCGATTTATGATTTCGCGAAAGATGATATGGAAAAATATACATTTCAGGATAAAATCGTGAGAGAAGGAGCAACAGGGGTTTCGGTTTGTATGGCGGAACTGGTGTTTTAGTGGTATACTAGACATGCCGCTGGAAACGCGGAATCAAAAATAAAAGGAGTGAAGAAGACTATGAAACTGAAAAAATGTATGGCGCTGCTTACAGCTGTTACAGTACTGACGGCATCCTGTATTCCGGCCTATGCGGATCAATGGGTGGAAAAGAACGGAGAGTGGTACTACCAGGATGACAACGGGCAGCCGCTACGCAATACCGTATCCTATGACGGATATTATGTGGATTTTCGCGGAAAGCTTGTCCCGTTAAAGAAGACGGAGGGAATCGACCGGGATCGGGAAATAAGCAGTAATTTTTACTTCAAATATCTGGAAACAGGCGATCCCAAATATTTAAACGGCAGCGAATACATTTCTCCAAAGCCGTGTCCAACCGACCCGCTGGCGTCGGGATATTACTACGCTGAAAGATGGTATGTAAACTATTATAGCTGTGCAAACGGGCTTTTTAACCCTACAGATAGAGCCATATGGACAAACAAGTGGGCTGATTTTAGCCCCAATCGTCCGGTATATCCGGATTATAAGCTTGAAAAGTTGAAGATGTTGGCTGCCGATTTGCCGAGATACAGCTATGATGAAAACTACGTGGACATGTATTATCTAACCACCTTGTCCAGCAGCCTATATGATAACGGGGATTTCACGCCGCTCTCCAACGCGAAAAAAAGAGGAATCCAGGTCTACGAAGTTCCCGATCCCTCGGCTTCCACAACGGCCTACTTGCTGATTTCCAAGCGGGACGCCTACCGGATTTACAAGGAGTTTTTGGATGCGGCGACGGCCGGGACGGAAAACATGTCCGAGCGGGAGCTGGCCCTGCACCTTTTGGAGTTCGTAAAAAAACAGCTGTCCTACAGCTACAGTGAGGAGTCCTCGAATCTGGCGGGCGGACATACAAATGAGGATATGGTTTTGACGCTCCTTGCCGGCTCGGGCGTGTGTGCCAATTACAGCTATATGTATCAGCTTTTATGCAAAACAGTCGGGTTGGAATGCCAAATCGAGGAAGGCACCTCCGCAACTGGAGGGCGTCATGGCTGGAACCTGGTGCGGGTAGACGGGACATGGTATCATGTGGACGCAACCTGGGCCGACACGGACCGGGGATATGACGGGTTAATGGAATATTGCCCACATATGGGGAACAACTGCCAGATGGCGCTGTATCCGAATCGTTTTCAGTAAAGAGACGGCCGGTTATATGGTCGGACTTATGCCATGGCGGCCCCGTCTTTTTCGCCGTTCGATTCCGATTTTTATCAAAACAGACTATTATACATAGTATTTGGAATACAAAAATGCCAGAATCCTTAGTTTTGCAAGGAAATCTGGCATTTATCTTTTCTTTAACTGTCAGATTCCCGACTTATATTAAATATATTCGCCAAAAGGGAAAATAGTGCTGAGTCTTAAAAAATCCATCGACAGAAAGCGTCAGGGTTTTTTCTTGTTATTTTTTCCGGCTCATGATAATATAATGCCAGAGGGAAAAAGAATCCACCTTGCCGATGAACGAATATCCCGATAATGCAGGGCGTGCAGACGACGGGAATGAATTTTCAGACACGCTCTAGGCAGACCGACGGAGAGGAGAATAATATGATCTGGTTTCTTCTTGGATGCAAACAGATTGGGGATAAATATTCCGAGGACGAAATGTCCGTCTATGCAGCCCAGGCTTCTTTTTTCATTATCCTGGCTGCATTTCCGTTTTTTATGCTTCTGCTTGCCCTGATTCAGATAACCCCCTATGTGAATAAGTCTGATCTCCTGGTAACCATGGTCCACGCGGTGCCCGATGCCCTGGACGGCCTTGTCATCAACATCATTGAGGACCTTTATTCGGATTCCCCCATGGCCATCCTCTCTGTAACGGCCGTCGCCGCCCTCTGGTCCTCTTCCAGGGGCATGCTGAGCATCGAGCGGGGGCTGAACCGGATCCATGGCGATACGGGACGGAGAGGTTATATTTTCCGCCGTATCCTGTGTAGCGGCTACACCATCCTCTTTTCGCTCATGTGCGTGCTCTGCCTGGCTCTTTTGGTGTTCGGCGGCATTCTCCAAAGACGGATCCTCATGCTGATTCCGGCCCTTGGACATTTTGACTTTCTGATTTCCCAGGCCAGAAAAATCATCCCTCTCTTTTTCCTTCTGATTTTCTTTCTAGCCATTTATACCGTGCTTCCATGGAAAAAGCAGACCTTAAAAAGCCAGCTTCCGGGCGCTGTCTTTGCCTCTTGCGGCTGGTCTCTGTTTTCCATGGCCTTTTCCGTCTACTTTAAATATTTTGGAAATTACACGGTCACCTATGGAAGCCTGACCGCTGTGATTTTACTGATGCTTTGGCTGTATTTTTGCATCTGCATTCTTTTTTTGGGGGCGGAAATCAACTGGTTTTACAGCTTCCACGGAAAACGGGCCGGAAGCTGACAGGCTCCGGCCCGCGCGGTTTTGTTTCACTGTAACGGCGCTTTCTCCCTGCGCGGTTTTTGTTTCACTGTAACGGCGCTTTCTTCTTGCCCGTCTTTTGACGGGCAAGAAGCATCGGGCGTCCGCCCGATGGGGAAAATCGGATAAAAATAGCCTTACAAGCATGCTTGACGTCTATTTTTATCCGATTTTCCCCGCCCTGCGAACTGGTAACATTTATTTCGCCAGCATCATCCTGTCATTGGCAAATTCTTCGCCGCTGGCTTCTTCGAACTTCTTAAGTAAATCCTCCACCTGGAGTTTTTTCTTCTCTTCTCCGGCCACATCATAGATAATGCGGCCTTCGTGCATCATGATCAGGCGGTTTCCATACTGGATGGCATCCTTCATGTTATGGGTGACCATAAGAGCCGTAAGCTCCCGCTCCCGTATGATCTCGTCCGTAAGCTCCAATACCTTCCTGGCCGTTTTGGGATCCAGGGCTGCCGTATGCTCATCCAGAAGCAGAAGCTTCGGTTTTTCAAGCGTTGCCATGAGAAGGGTTAAAGCCTGACGCTGTCCTCCGGATAAAAGACCCACCTTGCTTGTCATTCTGGTCTGGAGGCCCAGATCCAGCCTCGTCAGGGCTTCCCGGTAGAAATCCTTTTCATTGGGCTTGATCCCCCAGGAAAGCCCGCGCTTTTGTCCTCTCCGCAGGGCCAGGGCAAGATTTTCCTGAATCTCCATTCCTGCCGCCGTTCCCCGCATGGGATCCTGGAACACGCGGCCGATATATTTGGCCCTTTTATGCTCCGGCTCTCTGGAAATATTCACGCCGTCGATTTCAATCTTTCCGGAATCAATGGGGTATACCCCTGCAATCATATTCAGCATCGTGGATTTTCCGGCCCCGTTTCCGCCGATTACTGTCACAAAATCTCCGGGACATAAATGCAGACTGATGCCGCAGAGGGCCTTTTTTTCATTGACCGTTCCTTTATTGAATGTTTTTCTCACATTTGTAATGGTAAGCATCACACATCCTCCTCCCCGGTCTCAGAATATGCCTGCCTTGCCCTCCATTTTCCCATAAGTACCGGAATACTCAAAGCCAGGGCCACAAAAACGGCTGTAAACAGGTTCATATCATTTGTCTTTAAGCCGAGCTGAAGAACAATGGCGCGGATCAGGAAGTAAACAGCCGAACCAATCACCACAGAGCTTAATTTGCATGCAAAATTTGTAAGCCGTCCCATAAGAACCTCTCCGATCACAATGGCCGCAAGGCCGATTACAATGGCACCGCGGCCCATATTGATATCGGCATATTTTTGATGCTGGCAGACCAGGGCGCCGGAAAGGCTCACCAGACCGTTGCTTAACATCAGACCCAGGAGTTTCATATTTTTTGTATTGACGCCCAGAGCGCGTATCATGTCCTCATTGTATCCGGTCGCTCTTAAGGCGCTTCCCAGTTCCGTTCCAAAAAACCAGTATAAGACCATCACAAGAAGCGCCGCAATGATGATGCCGACAATCATGGACGCCTGAGCCTGGGTCACATTTAAACTCCCGCTGACGCCGGAGATCAGAGTTTCCAGCTTCAAAAGCGGCAGATTGCTCTTTCCGCTCATGATCCTTAAATTCACCGACCACAAAGAAATCTGGGTCAGAATTCCGGCCAGAATCGCCGGAATCTCCAGAACCGTATGCAGTACCCCCGTAACTGCTCCCGCCAGCATCCCGGCAGCCAGGGCTGCAAACAAAGCTGCGATGGGGTTTCCTCCATGGTTTATAATCAGCGTGGCGCAGACACATCCGCCAAGAGCGAAGCTGCCATCCACCGTAAGGTCCGCAATGTCCAGCAGACGGTATGTAATATACACGCCAAGAACCATGACACCCCATAAAATTCCCTGTGCCACGGCGCCCTGCATTGCCACTAAAATACCGCTCATGTTTTATCCTCCAATACATTCAGAAGGCCAGGAAAGTCTCCCGCGGGGATGGATTTCCTGGCCGCTTTGCTTATTCTATCACTACAGCTCCCTCAAGACCGGAAATATCAATTCCAAGCGCCTGGGCCGCAGTCTTATTGACTGTAAGTTCACATTTCTCTGCCGGAAGGTATCCGATGGGCATGGAGGCGATATCCGCACCGTTTACCAGAATATCAACGGCCTGCTCGCCTGCCAGATAGCCAAGCTGGTAATAATCGATTCCGTAAGTGGCAAGCCCGCCTGCCTCCACCATTCCGGCCTCGCCGCAGATGGTGGGAATTCCATTATCATTGGCAATCATCGCAACAGTAGACATACCGGCCGCAATCACGTTATCGGTGGGCAGATAGATGGCATCCACCTTGCCTATCATGGACTCTACCACGCTCTGGATTTCATTGGAGCCGGGAACCGTATATTCCTCATAAGTAAGCCCTGCGGCATCGCAGGCTTCCTTTGCTAACGCAATCTGAAGCTCAGAGTTGCTTTCCGCGGAGCAGTAAAGAAATCCGATGTTTTTGGCTTCCGGAAGAAGTTTCTGCAGCAGCTCAATCTGCTCCTTTACGGGAGTGAGATCGGAGGTGCCGGATACATTTACGCCCGGCTTTGCATTGTCATTTACCAGGCCGGATTCCGCCGGATCTGTAACCGCGGTTAAAAGAATCGGAATCTCTGTGGTAACTCCTGCAACGGCCTGGGCCGCGGGAGTCGCAATTGCAAGAATCAGATCGTTTCCATCATTAACCAGCTTCTCCGCGATGGTTAAGCAGTTTGCCTGCTCCCCGGATGCATTCTGCTGATCCGCCTCATACGTAAGCCCTGCGGCATCAAGGGCCGCAAAGAAACCTTCGTTGGCGGCATCAAGAGCCGTATGCTGCACTAACTGCAATACACCGATTTTATAAGTCTTGTCATCAGCCTGGGCCCCTTTGACCTCCTCTGTCCCGCCAGCAGTGGTCTCACTGGCCGCAGTCCCGTCCGCTGTTGTTTCGCCTGCCGCAGCCGCAGTGGACGCCGCTTCTGTTGCCGCATTTGTCTCTGCCGGTTTGGAAGAACATCCGGCAAGGGATGCCGCCATCGCTCCTGCCAAAATGATAGATAACAATTTCCTGCTCTTTTTCATAATACTTTTCTCCTCTGAATGAAATGATATAATGCTGGAATCAAAAGTTCTTTTAACTCCGAACCCATTGTACTACAAAAATGCTCCCGCGTCAATCTTATATAACTTTAAATACGCACGAATTCAACGCGTTAAAGCATAGATTACTGCAAAATGGCAGATCGCAACACTAAATTGCCGGGGACCCCGGCGGATTTCGTCTATATACTGGTGCCCGCAGCCACTACGTTTTTGTCCGGTCAGCGCAGGGAACACGCTCTGCCGCTGCGAATATTCCGACCGTCTCCATATGTTAAAGTTCCAGCTTATATATGGTTTCCGCGTTTTTATAGAACACACGTCCCCAGTGTTCTTCCGGAATCAGCCATTTGGTAAACGCAATATAATCTCCGTAATTGGCTAAAGGCCAGTCGGTTCCGAACATGAATTTTTCATAGCAGTCACAGTAGGAAATCCATGTTTTTAAAGTCTCCAGATACCCTCTCTGCTTCTCTAAAAGACTCGGGAAGTTCACTTTGCCCTCCAGAAGTCCGGAAAGGTCCACCGCCACATTCTCATTTTTCTCCACCACCGCCGCCGCATCCATAAGCCAGGGATTTCCAAAATGGCACATAACAAACTGTACCCCGGGGTGGCGTACGGCCGCCTCGTCCATGGTAAGCGGGTGGCTGTATTTTAAATAGGCCTTGGAGCCGGCAGTCTGTCCCATATGCACCGCCACCGGCTTCTGGTATTTTTCCGCCAGCTCATACACCGGTTCGTAGACGGGATCCGTAATATAGTATTTATTATATCCCGGATACAATTTAATTCCCACACATTCCCTTCGTTTCAGGTTTTCCTCCAAAAGCCCGCAGGCATCTTCCACGGAGCGATTCTGCAGACACGTCCTGTCTATACCGATGCAGTAGCGAAGAAATTCCGGATATACATGATCTTCGGCTTTCATACTGCGGTTTCCCATGACGATTCCGCAGGTAATGTCCAGGGCCTTATACTGCTCTCTTAAGTGGTCCCCGGTGTTTTCATGGCCTGCCTGTCTGGCCAGGACATCAAAATGAGGATATTCCGGACAAAAGTGAAGATGTGCGTCAATGATTTTCATAATTTTCCCTTCCCCCTTTCATCATATCGCAGGACGAGCATAAGGGGCTGTTACAAAATAGAAAAATTCATCAAAATATAGTATACTATTCTTAAATGGAAAACTACATTTTGTATGAAAGATTCATTTTGCAACAGCCCCTTAATCGCTGTTTAAAAATATTTACGGTTTCCCCAGAGGTTGCTCCGCTTTAAATCCAGATACTCGTTATAGGCCTTTTCCAGAATCTGTTTTTCATTGGAAAATTTCAGAAGATGGTAGGCCTCATAAAATTTGTAGTAACCGGAGTCCACGAAGAATTCCTCCCGTTGTGGTTTACTATAATAACTGTCCGCCATCATCAGATACCAGTGTACGTCTTTTTCCACCGTATCCTGAGGGGTATTGAAGGAATACTGGCTTTTTCCGATATATTTAATGATCGAAGCTGAAACACCAGTTTCTTCCTTTACTTCCCTGAGGGCGGTTTCCTTAAACTCTTCCCCTGGTTCCACAGTTCCTTTCGGCAAAACCCATCCTTCATACTTATTTTTATAATTTTTATAAAGTACAAGAATTTTACCTCGAAATATAACCACACCGCCACAGCTCGTTGCTTCTATCATTGCAATTCCTCCTGATGAAGGGCATCCAAAAACCCATGCCCTTTTGGTGTGTACTGTACGCTGAAACCAGTATACTTCTTTTTAAGGATAATTGCAACCATAGTTTATTTTTGCAGTTACAGCTGAAAAGCCGCAGAGCCATTATTTGCAATTGCTTATTGCTTCCCAAATCTACAAACTCAGGATCACTGTTGAAAATGCGGATAACATACTGTGAGAATGCCACTACTACGGCCGTAGCAGTTATCGTAAAGACAGAATTCGTCGTAAGCGCCAGTTTAATCACAGCCCGCACTTTGTCATAGGCTTCGGCGCCATAATTGTATCCAATGATAGGCTGAGAACCCTGGGCCACCCCTCCACCGGCAATAAAACAAACTGGAACATGGAGAATAAAATCGTCATGGCACTGACGGCTAAGTCACCCTCATAAATGTAGACCTGACGGTTAAAGCACACATGAAGCACTCTCTCTGAAGCGCTCATAAAGAAAGGGGCCGATCCTAAAATGATAATCTGTCTGAGAACAGACCAGTCCAGACGAAAATTCTCTATCCGGACGCGCAGGACGGGCTTTTTTCCGAACAGGAAAACCAGCACACATATAAAAGATGCAAGCTGACTGATGACGGTAGCCAGAGCCGCTCCGGCTACACCCAAATGCAGGACAAAGATAAACACCGGATCCAGGACCATATTCAGTGCGGCACCTAACATGGTGGTAATCATGGCTGTCCTGGCGAAACCCTGACTGGTAATATAATAGTTCATTCCAATGGCAATCTGCACAAAGGCTGTGCCCATTATGTAGATAGTAAGGTAACTGTCCGCATAGGGCAAAGTCCGGCCGCTGGCACCAAAAGTAACAGCAGAGGAATCTTGGCCGACAGAACCCCCGCAGTAATAAGCACCGAAGTCAAAAGCAGCATAAACAAGCTGTTTCCCAGGAATTTCTCGGCCGTTTTATTATCTTGCCTGCCCATGTGTATGGCCGCATGAGGGAAACCTCCCCGGCCAAACATACCGGTAAAAGCGCTCACTACTGTTTTTTTAAACAGCGGTGATTTTTAAGCGGGTCTGTGGCATTTTTTAAGCATCGGGTTTCGGTCCCTATGCATGAGAAAAAGCCATACGACATCTTAACATTCACCGTTTCTTTTTTCTTTTTCACCCGGTATAATTTCAGCGAAAAAAGAAAAAAATGTGCGCTTTGGCGCACAATAAATCCGCTACGCGGCACCGCAGATATTTTCAGACGGTATCGCTTGTCATAAAATCAGGAGGAGAAAAACATGAATGAAACCAGAGCCGCCCGGGAAAACCGGCAGCAATTGCTCACCGAAGGCAAGCCATACAAAAAAATCATCGGCTTCACCATACCGACCTTGATTGGCAGCTTATTCCAACAGCTTTACAATATGGCTGATTCCCTGATCGTCAGCCGCGCCTTAGGGGTACAGGCGTTCGCCGGGGTCAGTAGCACCGGCAGCATTACATTTTTAATATTAGGCTTCGCCCAGGGCCTTACCGCCGGGCTTGCTGTACAGATTTCCCAAAGCATCGGATCCGGGGATGCTCAGGCGGTAAAGCGGCATTATATACACAATCTGGTCATCAGCACAGTAGTCACTGCCCTGCTTACCATTTTCAGTCTGCTGGGCACAGACTGGCTTCTGGCCGTTATGAGAACGCCGGCGGACGTCCTGGATTATGCCCAAAGCTACATCCGGATTATATTTGGCGGCATGGCCGCCTCCATGTTCTATAACTTTTTCTCCAACACCCTTCGGGCGCTGGGGGACAGCAAATCTCCGCTATACTTCCTGTTTGCAGCCTCCGGGTTGAACGTCGTGCTTGATATTGGATTCATTTTATTTACCCCTCTGGGGGTGGCCGGCGCGGCCTGGGCCACAGTGGTTTCTCAGGGAGTCTCTGCAGCCCTGTGTCTGATTCTGATTTTAAAAAAGGTAGAGGTACTCTCTCTTAAGGGATACCGGGAATCGCTGCAGCTGTCTGTCCTCCTCCAGAACCTGCGTCTGGGCCTGCCCATGGCTTTCCAGTCCTCCATCATCGCATTGGGCACGATCTTCATGACTTACGCCACCAACCGTATGGGCAGTATGGCCGTAGCGGCCTACGCGGCGGGCAACAAAATTGATGGTATCGCTGTGGAGCCGCTTCGGTCTTTGGGCATGACCATGCTTACCTACGCCGGCCAGAATTACGGCGCGAAAAAATACAGCCGTATTTTGCAGGGGGTACGGCAGAGCATACTCATCGCAGCCATATTATCTCTTGCCCTGGGTCTTACGATGGTTTTAGGCGGGAGAAGCCTGGCCTACATTTTTCTCGGCACGAATGACACGGAGGTTTTGGGCCAAACAGCACTGATGCTGCTGGTGCATGGCGTATGCTATATGATATTAGCGCTGCTGTTCCTGTTCCGCTTCACGGTACAGGGCCTGGGACAGACGCTGCTGCCCACCCTGGCGGGCGTGATGGAACTGGTAATGCGTACCATAGCAGCATTCTTGCTGGTACCAAAGCTGGAATTTCTGGGTGCGGCGGTGGCTACTCCCCTCTCCTGGCTGGGAGCTCTGATTCCGGTAGCGGCTGCCTATTTTTTTGCGGCGCGGAAACTGCACAGGGAGACATGAAAAAAATAAACGTTTTCTTTTGCATAATACAGCTCTGTCAGTGTCTGAGCCCTATATATTCCCGGGGTGAGCAGTGGAAATACTCCCGGAATGCCTTGTAAAAGTTGCTGCTGTTACTGTAACCCAGCATATCCGCAATCTCTTCGATGGACAAATTGGTTCCCTCAAGCAGCAGAACGGCCCTCTCCATACGCAATGTCAACAGGATCTGCGAGAAAGTTTTCCCCTGCTCCCGGCGCAAAAGCCCGGAGATATAATTGGGATGGTAGGCAAAATGAGCCGAAATCTCTTTCAGTGTTACGGTCTCTGTATGTTCGCCCATGTAGCGAACAATCTGCTCGGACAGTCTTTTGGGTTTTTCCTCTGGCCTTTCCACGCGGTATTGCCTGGCGATGTGCATTAGCACCGCCATCGCCAACGGCTTTAGGATTGCCTGGGTGTCCGCTTTTTTGGCAGCATACTCCTGCACCATCATTTCCAGCAGAATGCGAAGAGGGGAATTTTTCTCAAACCGCAAATGAAGAAATTCATCGGAAAACTGGTTGATCCGCGGTTCCAGAAAGAACTTAAACAGCGCCGGGTCCTGCGAAAGGACCGGCAGAAAAGATCTGAAAAACAAATCTTTTTTCATCAGTACACCAATGATAATGAACTCCTCATCGCCATCCTTATTGAGGGCATAGCCGGTATAGGGCTGGCCCACATAGCATTCGCCTTCGCCTATGGTAATAAAGTTATCATACTGGTAGCTGATGGCGTCATAACTGCCTTTATAGGCGTAATTGAGGAAGAAAAAGTCCTGCCGGTGAAAAGTTTCAAAAATACTTGTGCCTTTATGGACACAGACGATAATTTCCTCCTCCGGCAGCCCTGGCCAGGCCCAGGCCCTGGCCCAGCGGTCTTGTGGGGCCACGTCCAGATAGTGCCAATTCCGGGCAGCAAAGTCCGCGCCAAGTTTTTCCAGAGCGCGGCAAAGTCTCATTGTCCGCATAGACCTCCTACCTCCTCATGGTCTACTGAATCAGAAGACCCCAGTCTTTCATACGCCAGGTACACAGGGCGGTATCCTCATCCCCCGAACTGCAGCAGATTTATCTCCCAAATCCGCGCCACAGGCAGCCATCAGGGCCTGCGGAAATCTTTCCTATACAGGATACCTGTGAACAGTAACCATCGCAGACACAGCACATTTCACGTTTTTATTGGGCAGAAGTCTCTTTCTTTACCTGTAACCGTTAGGATTCTGAGACTGCCATCTCCAGCCGTCCGCGCACATCTCATCAATGCCTCTCCTGGCCTCCCAGCCCAGCTCCCTTTTAGCTTTTGCGGGATCTGCATAGCAGGCGGCAATATCTCCGGCGCGCCTCGGCTTTATCACATAGGGAATTTCCTTCCCAACGGCTCTGGAAAAAGCATGAATCATATCAAGAACGCTGTATCCCTGTCCGGTTCCCAGATTGTAGATATATACAGCCGGGGCATCCTCAAATTTCTTTAAGGCTTTCACATGGCCCTCTGCCAAGTCCATCACATGGATATAGTCGCGGACTCCTGTTCCGTCGGGCGTATCATAATCGTTTCCGAATACGCCCACCTCCTTCAGCTTTCCAACGGCAACCTGCGTAATATAAGGAGTCAGGTTGTTGGGAATCCCTGCCGGGTCTTCCCCGATCATGCCGCTTTCATGGGCGCCCACCGGGTTAAAGTAACGCAGAAGGATTACGCTCCACTCCGGATCTGCCTTCTGGATATCCGTAAGAATCTGCTCCAGCATGCTCTTTGTCTGCCCGTAAGGGTTCGTGCACTGTCCCTTGGGGCATTCCTCGGTAATCGGAACAAAGGCCGGATCTCCGTAAACTGTGGCAGAAGAGCTGAAGATAATCTTTTTTACTCCGTGCTTTCTCATCACATCACAGAGAACCAGGGTTCCCGTGATGTTATTATAGTAATATTCCAGAGGCTTGGCCACTGACTCGCCTACGGCCTTCAAACCTGCGAAATGAATCACTGCGTCAATTTTTTCCTTCTCAAAGATGTTTTCCAGGGCGTCCCGGTCCAGCATATCTGCTTTATAAAAGACAAGATCCTTTCCGGTAAGCTTTTTTACCCTGTTTAAGGACTCTTCCGAAGCGTTGCTTAAGTTATCAAAAACAACGACTTCATGTCCCTGGTTTAAAAGCTCCAGGCATGTATGGCTTCCAATATAACCGGCGCCTCCGGTAACTAAAATTCTCATAATTCCTGCCTCTCTTTCTCATAAAAATGGGAATCGTTTAGATATCTCCTGAACGGTTACGGCATACAGCCGTACATTTTTACACAAGATGCTTTTTCAGCACTTTTCGTTACTGTTCGCGGGAGGGGACATCTGTTTTTATCCGTTTTTCCACGCCCCGTGAACTGTTACCACTTTTATTCTATCACGGCGCTGCCCAAAATAAAATACGATTTTCTTCTTGGATTCCATATATTTTTACGTTACCATTCACGGGGCGGGGAAAAACGGATAAAAACAGGCGTCAAGCTTGCTTGTAAGACTGATTTTATCCGTTTTTCCACATCGGGTGAACGCCCGATGCTTCTTGTCCGCGGTACGCGGGCAAGAAGATGCCCCCTCCCATTATGATACCGACTCCCGGTCAATAAGCGAAATGATTAACCATGGAGTGAGCAGGAACTACGGCGTCAGCCAGGCGTCAAAAAGTTTTCTTGCGATGGGGGCCGCCGTCTTTCCTCCGGAGCCGCTCTCCTCCACAATCACACAGACAGCAATTTTGGGATTTTCCGCCGGGGCAAATCCCACAAACCAGGCATGCGTCTCTCTCCCGGTCTCAAACTCCGCAGAACCTGTTTTTCCTGCCGCCGTGTAAGCGTCTGTCAGGAGCGCCGAGCCTGTCCCCTCGGCCACTACCTGTTTTAAAAGCGCTGTGAGGGCAGCAGATTCATTGGCCACCATCAGCTCCCCGCAGACAGACGGCATAAATTTCTTCACGGTCTGTCCTCCCGTATTTTCCACATGGTCAATGAAATAAGGAGTCATAAGAATCCCGCCGTTGGCAATGGCCGACATCACTAATAGATTGTGCATGGGCGTCACGAGAGTCCCGCCCTGGCCTATAACGGTCTGAAAAATCTCCCAGGTATCCGCGTTCTCTCCCATCTGATAAATACTCTTATTATATGGAAGAGAAACAGGCAGCTCCCTGTTAAATAAAAGCTGTTCTGATAAGCTTTTCAGTTCTTTTAAGTTCAGGGAAAGTCCAAGAGAGGCAAAGGCACCGTTGCAGGAATTTGCAAAGGCCAGCCCGAAATCCTGGTCCCCATGGGCAGTTTTATGATAGCACTGAATTTTGTAGGATTCATATTCATAGATACCGTCACAGGAAAAATTATAGCCGGGATAGGTCCCCTGATTCTCCCTCATATATTCCAGGGCAGTGATGATCTTAAAGGTGGAGCCGGGCGGATAAAGCCCCTGAGTTGCTCTGTTTAAAAGAAGCGCCTCGGAACCATCTCCGCTTACCAGTTCCTCCCACTGGGCTGCCACCACATTAGGGTCAAAGGCTGGCTTTGACACCATGGCCAGAACCTTTCCCGTATCCGGCTCCATAGCGACAACGGCTCCCCGTCTGTCCCCCAGGGCCTCATACGCGATGGTCTGGAGCTCATTATTTAAAGTGGTCACCACGTTATCTCCGATGTTTTTTTGTTCAGAAAGCTCATTCACGACCTTTTCCATCAGGTTCACGTGTGAGTTCACCAGATAGAAATTGGCCAGGGATTCCATTCCCGTCTTTCCCATGGTAGAATATCCCACCACATGGGCGTACTGCTGCCCTTTTGGGTAGCTTCTGGTCTCCGTTCCGTCCTCAGATACCAGGGTTTCCGCCAGCACGGTTCCGTCATCGGCAAGTATTTTTCCCCGGACCACCCGTTTCTCCATTCCGTTTATTCTGGCATTATAGGGATTATTTATGGTGTCTTCGCTTTCAGCAAAAATGAAATGTGCAAAGTACAGGCTCATACAGAGAAATACTCCCACAACTCCGTAAGCGAACCAGAGGATATTTCTATTGGCCTTCGGATTGGGCTTCCCCTTTTTCATCCTCTTCCTCCTCTCCTCGTTTTAAGATGTAAAGTCCCTGAATGATGTTGAATACAAGAAGCGTGGACAAGGCAGAGCTTCCGCCATAACTGACAAAGGGCAGAGTCACTCCTGTGGAAGGGATAAACTTGGTGACGCCGCCTATGGTCAGGAACACCTGGGTAATGTACATGGTTCCAAGTCCAAAAGCAATCAGCTTATAAAACATGGCCTGCATTTTCACGGCAATCAGCATAAACTGCAGAAAGCAGCCCAGGCAGATGAAAAGAATACACAGAGCATAAATTCCGCCCAGCTCCTCAGAAATTGCCGCAAAAATAAAGTCCATATCCACCACGGGAATTTTGTCCGGCATCCCTTGGTAAAGTCCCGTGCCAAACCAGCCCCCGCATCCGACGGCAAACAGAGCCTGGGCCACCTGATAGCCCTTATCCGCCACATCGGACCAGGGATCCCGCCATGCCTCCACCCTCCGTCTCACATGGGCGAAAAGCTTATAAGAGATCGTGGACGCCAGAACGCCGCTCCCGGTCCCCAGTCCCAGATAAACCCAGCTGGAGGTGGCCACGAACAGCATCATAAGATATGAGACAAAATAGATAAGCGCGCTTCCCAGATCTTTCGAAAGAGCAAGAATAAGCACATGAGCGGCAGCCACAACCGTCGTCACCGCTACATTTTTAAATTCCGTGGATCGATAAAACATGGCGGCAGCGAAAAATACAAAGCTGATTTTCACAAATTCCGACGGCTGTAAGGAAATGCCGGCAATGGTCAGGAAAAGTTTCGCCCCATAGGAAGTAGTCCCCGCTGTGCACACGGCCAGAAGGAGTACGATTCCGGGGATAGCATACAGCCATGGAAACCGCGCAAGCTGCCAAATCCTGTCAATGATAAAGGGGATAATAAAGGCGGCCACGGTGGACAAAGCCACGATGGCAAACTGACGCATGGCCCTTTCCGGGTTCAGCCTGGTAAGGATAATAAAGCTGGTGCAAAGGAGCATGCAGGCGTTATTAAGAAGCAGCCGGGAGGCATTTTTATAGAAAAAACGATACAGGAAAAGATAGCACAGGAAAAACACCACCTGGATTCCATAAAACAGCATCAGAGTTTCCGAGCCGGTATTTAATACAATCACCAGATTCGCCAGAAAATGCAGCATGAACATGCAGACAAGCTGCCGGCCGCAGGCGCGGTTTCTCCCTTCTTCATCTTTCATGGAGAAAAACCGGAAATTGTAATATGTGTATAAAGCAATCAGCAAAATCATCAGATATCTGGAGATTCCCGCTATCAAAGTTGTCACAGTCTCACCTACTCCACGCCCCGCTTAAAGTGTCCGCGGGTAAAATTTCCCACCGGAGAAGTCTTATTCCCTTCTTCTGCAAATTCCTCATAGAAACTTTCCAGAACTTCCTTCGTGGTCTTACTGTCTTCCATGGTAAAATT
This sequence comes from uncultured Lachnospiraceae bacterium, assembly GCA_910586315.1. Taxonomy (GTDB): domain Bacteria; phylum Bacillota; class Clostridia; order Lachnospirales; family Lachnospiraceae; genus CANRXD01. The sequence continues at coordinate 25,604 of CAJUIP010000027.1, forward strand.
GAGGCGCCAGGCTTTCAAAGAAAGCTTTTTTACCTCATCGGAAAGTCCCTTCAGTGACAGGGGACTTTCATTGTAAATCGTATTAAAGCAGAAACGGCACTGATTTTTCACCGGGAACCGTTTCCCCTTCCGATCCCTCAGATACAGAATGCCCGGCCGGCTGCTGCATCCTGCCGTAGTTTTCTGGATACACTGGGCCGATATCATCATTGGAAGATATCCGTATACAATCAACTCGCCGCACCCGCCCATCCCGGCAATCTCTCTGGAATTCAGCTCCACTGGTACTGTCAGGCGGCTGGCGCCGTATTGCTTCATGGTTTCCATGGCAAGGCGGTTGAAGGTATACATGCCATGATCAAAATACAGGGGAAGATTTACTTCCTGTTCTCTTAAAAATCCCGGTTCTTCCATGGAGCCTATGCCGAGAGCGTCAAAGCCCGCTTTCTTCAGTGTCTCCAGATTTCTTAAAAAATACTTTTCCGTTCCGGAACGAAAAATTCTCGGCAGCATCAGATAGCAAAATGCGCCGGCCTTATGGCATCGGTCTGCCAGCCTTTTCCAGTCCTCAGGAGGAAACTCCTCGCTGGCCAGATAGACTCCAAAGGCTCTCCCGCTCTTTTCCTCCAGAAAGGAAAGGGCAGCCTCAAGCTGGTCCATGGTGGAGACGGAGATCGTAAATTCCGGATTGCCTTCCGGAGAGGGCGGCGTATTCTTCGTCTCCTTCCTATCCGGTACTGCAGGCTCCGCTTTTCTTCGATACCGTTTGCAGATCTCCGTTTCCAGATTTTCCAGAACCTGCCGCCGCATCCGATTCAGGGCCTGGACCGGAAGAAAGGCATTTCCCTTCACCGTAACATCCAGTTTTTCAAACACAAAGGGAGAATCCCCGGTCTTTTTTAGCTGTTTTTTGATCCGCTCCCCGTCCATGGGAGCGCTTTTCGCTTCCTCCACGACTTCTCCGTCGGCCCAGAGAAGAATGGACGCGGCGCCGGCCGCTTTTTCTGCTGTTTTCCCAGGCGGGTCCGCAAGCTCATAGCTTACCGTAAGTCTTGCAGGCTTTCCCACCTCAAAATATCCCACGCCTTTTATGGGTATCTTTTTTACCGTATTTACATAGGTTTCATCCAGATAATCAAAGAGCTCCTGATTCGCTTCCCGAAAGGCCGGCTTCTCCTTTAAAACCACCATATCCCGGCCGTTATGCTGCCTGTAATATCCCTCCGACTGCCCGCCCCGGTCAAACAGGTCCAAAAGCGCTTTTCTGTCGGCAGCATCCACGCGGTATCCGCCGCGGCCGCGGCTCAAATATAAATCCACGTATTTCCTGTAGATACGCACTACCCCGGCCGTGTACCTGGGACTTTTCATCCGCCCTTCAATTTTTAAGGAGCTGACTCCGGCGTCCAGAATATCGGGAAGAATATCCAGAGTACATAAATCTTTCAGGCTCAGGACATATGTTTCACTACTCTTATTTCGTATTTTTCCATTCTTTTCCACATCAAAGGGCAGACGGCAGGTCTGGGCGCAGCGTCCCCGGTTCCCGCTTCTTCCTCCAATCAGGCTGGAAAACAGGCACTGGCCGGAATAACAATAGCAGAGAGCACCATGGACAAAGGTTTCCACCTCCATTCCCGTCTCCTCACGGATCTCCCGGATTTCAGAAAGGCTCAACTCCCTGGCAGGCACCACACGAGCGGCCCCCATAGCCTTTAAATCTCTGGCGCTGTATTTTCCCGTCACTGTCATCTGTGTACTTACATGAAGCGGCAGCTTTGGAAAATGTTCATGGATATAAGAAAACGCTCCCAGATCCTGCACGATCACCGCGTCCAGTCCGGCTTCATAATAGGGCTTTAAGTAAGAAGAAAGCTCGGAAAGCTCCCTTTCCTTCATTAACGTATTGACTGTCATATAAAGCTTACAGCCATGAAGATGAATAAAATCAATGGCCCGGATCATAGCCGCCTCGTCCAGGTTGTCGGCATAAGCCCTTGCCCCGAACCGGCTTCCGCCGATATATACGGCGTTGCATCCCGCGTTGACCGCTGCCACCATACTCTCATAAGACCCGGCCGGAGCCAGAATCTCCACGTTTTGTTTTCCCATAGGTACTCCTTTAAAATTCGCCCTGCAAAAAAAGGCCGCTGCATTCAGTTATGCGGCAGCCTCCGTTTTATCGTTTGGTTGCGGTACCCTCTTTCTCGTTTTTGGCGTCCAGCTTCATCTGCGCGCCGATCAGCTCATGCTTTAAGCTGTAAATTTCCTTTTCCAGCTCCTCCTTCTGCGCCCGGAGCATTTTCGCCTCCTGGAGAGTTTTAAAATAGTCGTCCGCCAGGTTTAAGTAGATCATCACTTCCTGATAGTCCATATTCTGTCTGGTAAACCCCGGCTGAGCTTTTAAAATACCTATTTTTTCATTAATGTAGGATGCCACCTTCTGTAAATATTCCTGTTCTTCGGCTCCGCCCAAAGTATATATTTTTCCGTCAATCAGCACTTCTGCATAATTTTTTCTTTCCATGCCTCTTCCACTCCCGATTTTCTTCCTTCACTTGTAATGGTCCCGCGCTCTCACAGTTATCTTTATTCTAACACAGCATGTCCCTCTGGGCCATGAAATAATTCTTAATTTTCAGACACATTCTAATCTTTCATCGGAATTCCCAGGTGGCGGCAGGCCGCCTCCGTGGCCATCCGGCCCCTTGGGGTCCTGTTGATGAACCCGTTCATGAGAAGATAGGGCTCATACACGTCTTCCAGAGTTCCGGCATCCTCCCCGATGGAGGCCGCTAACGTCTCCAGTCCCACCGGACCGCCGCCGAATTTCGTTATCATGGTGGTGAGGATGATCCTGTCATTGTTGTCAAGCCCCATCTTATCCACATCCAGAATATCCAGGGCAAAATCGGCCACCTGCTTTGTTATAACTCCGTCATATTTTACCTGGGCAAAATCCCTGACCCGTTTTAAAAGCCGGTTTGCAAGCCTTGGAGTCCCTCTGGACCTTCTGGCAATCTCCCAGGCTCCTTCCTCCTCAATTTCCACCTGAAGCACTTTAGCAGAACGTCTCACAATCACGCAAAGCTCCTCCGGAGTATAAAATTCCAGCCGCTGCACCACGCCGAACCGGTCCCGCAAGGGGGCCGTCAAAAGTCCCGCCCTGGTGGTGGCTCCCACCAAAGTAAACTTAGGGAGTTCCAGCCGGATGGACCTGGCAGAGGAATCCTTTCCCAGCATAATGTCGATGGCAAAATCTTCCATGGCCGGATATAAGACCTCCTCCACCTGCCGGTTTAAGCGGTGAATCTCATCGACAAACAGCACATCGCCTTCCTGAAGATTGTTCAAAATCGCCGCCATCTCTCCCGGTTTTTCAATGGCAGGGCCGGAGGTGACCTTTAAATTCACCCCCATTTCGTTGGCGATAATTCCGCAGAGGGTGGTTTTTCCAAGGCCGGGCGGACCGTAAAACAGCACATGATCCAGGGCCTCGCCGCGATTTTTGGCGGCGTCGATAAAAACCTTTAAGGTGGACTTTATTTTTTCCTGCCCGATATAATCCTTTAAATACTGAGGACGCAGAGTTCCTTCTATTTTTTTGTCTTCTTCTGTCTCTTCCGTAGTAATGATTTTCCGACTCATATGAACCTGCCTGTTATTTATTTTTGCCGGCAAACCGTACTATAAAAAGGCCAAATGCTTTAAGGCCGCCTTTAACACGTCTTCCGCCGTCATAATTTCTGTTATGGATACCTTCCGCACGGCCGCGGCCGCCTCTGAGGCCGAATACCCCAAAGCAGTCAAAGCTTCCACAGCTTCCTTTCCGGCTTCTCCCACTCCCGTGATCTCCAAAGTCCTGTCCGGCTCTGCGCTGCCGGGAAATACATCCTCGGCCTTTATCCTGTCCTTTAAATCCAGAATAATTCTCTGGGCCGTTTTACTGCCTACGCCGGGAGCTTTTGAAATGGCCTTCGCATCGGCGGAAATCACTGCAAGCCGCAGGGCATCGGGCCTGATTGCCGATAAAATGCCAAGAGCGCTTTTGGGACCCACGCCGTTAACACCGATTAACTGCTTAAACATCTCCATATCCTGTCTGGAAAGGAAACCAAACAGACTCACTGCATCCTCCCGGACATTGAAATATGTATAAATTTTAACGGTTTCCCCCAAAGGCGGGAGCTCGGAAAGCAGAGAAGACGGTACAAAAATATGATATCCCACGCCCTGGGCTTCCACCACCACCGAGTCCTCTGTCTTTTCCGTCAAAAGTCCTTTAATATATGAAATCACTGTTATTTCCTCCGCTATTCATCATACCATAGACCAAAAGTCATTGCAAGCCAATACCAAAATTCAATCGAACAAATTTTCTGTTTGTTGACATTCTTCAAAAAAGCACGTATACTGAAAACGGTCCTGCCTGTCGTTTTTTTTGCGGCGCATGTTGGAGGGCTGTCACGTTTTCGTTTATTTTGGGAGATATACATGATTACCATAGAAAAAGAATTTGAATTTCAGGAAACATACCCTCTCTCCAGACTTGGGAAACGAGAGGAACTTTTATTTTTCGACATTGAGACCACCGGATTTTCCGGTGTAAACAACATGGCCTATTTAATCGGCTGCGTTTTTTTCCAGAAAGAAACCGCCCGCTTCATCCAGTGGTTTGCGGATGACAGGGAATCCGAGCCGAAAATTCTTGAAAGCTTTTTTTCCTTTCTTAAAAATTATACCACCCTGGTTCATTTTAACGGAGACACCTTTGATATCCCGTTTCTTCTGAAACGGTGTCAGGCCTTCCGGCTTCCCTATCATTTTAACAAAATCAAAAGTATTGATATTTATAAGCAGATACGCCCTTTAAAAAAGCTTCTTGGCCTGGAAAGTCTGAAACAGAAATCTATCGAGAACTTTCTTAAAATTTCCAGAGAAGATGCCTGTTCCGGAGGACAGCTCATTGAAGTCTATGAAGACTATCTGCGTACCAAAAAGAAAAGTCTCTTAAACCTTCTGCTGCTCCATAATGAGGACGATTTAAAGGGAATGCCGAAACTTCTCCCCATTCTTTTTTACCTGGATTTTCCAAACCAGAACTTCTCTCTTCTGCATATGGAAAAGGCCGAAGGAGAGGCTATGCGCCTTATTCTGACTCTTGAGGGAGACGGGCAGTCTCCGCTCCCCGTGGCCATAAGCGGCGCCGCTCCCCCCTATGCTTTCCGGGCCTTCCGGAACAAAATTGAACTTTCCGTCCTCCTTTACGAAGGAACCTTAAAATATTTCTTTCCCAATCCTAAGGACTACTATTACCTGATTTATGAAGACACCGCCATCCATAAAAGCGTTGGGGAATACGTGGATAAGGACGCCAGAACCAGAGCCACGAAGGAGACCTGCTACACGAAAAAAACAGGCATTTTTCTTCCGCAGCCAAAGCCTCTTTGGACTCCGGAATTTAAAAATACCTTCAAAGACAAGTCCAGCTTTTTTGAATTCTCACCAGACTGCCTGAAAGACCAGAAGACCTTAAATCTCTATGTCCGTGAAATCCTTGCTTCTATGTGCTGATACCCTGTTCATGTAGCTCTCATTTCCATGCGTTGATATCCTTTTTATGGAATCGTTCAGGCATTTCCTGAGCGGTTCCCTTTTTTCAGAAGATACCGCAGATAAGCAAAGGTTTTTCTTTCCCCTTCCTCCATAAGCATCCGCAAAACCCTGTCCAAAAGGGCTTTGGTCTCCGGGTGCATGGTGAGATACGCTTTATTCCGTAAAAAATACAGATAAGGGGAGGCATCCGTGTAGTTCTTTCCCTGGTAGACCTTTGACGCCGCAATCCGGTCCATGACCATCTCCACAAAATAATTGACCGGCATCTTCACGCCTGCGATTTTCCAGTGTTCCTCAGGACCCGACACATCAGTCCAATATTCAAAATGATGCTTATTGCGGCCCTTGTGGTGAAGCCACGCCGAAGAGTATCCCTTTTCCTCCCTTTCGGCGGTATTGGGGCTTCTGGTTCCCTGGTAATATCTGACGCCTGTCAGAAATTCCTCCCGGGAGTATTTTGAAAGGTCATGAAGAATGCCCTGTTTATACAGTCCAACCCGGAAACAGCCCTTCATGACCAAAAGCTTATGGTAGGTGATTGTCAGAAAATGCTTCCACGCATTATTTATGTTTTTGTTCGGAAAATTTGAATTTTCTTTTGCCATTACCTTGTATTTCCTATCTTTTTTCGCAAAAATTATTAAATCCTTTATACGATTCCATTTGACAACCATAGGAAGATGTGCTATTGTGAACTAAACAGTGGTTCGCTGTTACACGTCTAAAATTCGGAGGTATCCTATGAAAGGTACAGTAAAATGGTTTAACAACCAAAAAGGTTACGGTTTCATCTGTGACGAAGCAGGGCAGGATGTGTTTGTTCATTACTCCGGACTCAACATGGAAGGCTTTAAAACTCTTGAAGAGGGCGTTTCCGTTGAATTCGATGTAACTGAAGGCGCCAAAGGTCCTCAGGCTGTAAACGTAACCAAATTATAATCTACCGATTCCTCATTGTGCCTTTTTCTAATATCGTAACACCTGGTTAGAATCAAGCTGATGTGCATGAAGAGATTACATGAATGGGCTATTGCATGTGGCAACAGCCCATTTCTGGTTTTATAGAAAAACCTTGCTGCGTGAATGCGTAAAATCAATCTCTCCTATCTCTCCTATGGCCGTTCCGCTTTTCTTAACATCTCCCTCAGCTCTTCCACCGTAAACGTATAAATCTTATTGCAGAACTGGCAGCTCACCTCAATGGGCTTTCCCTCATCCATCATATCCTGAATTTCCTTTTTTCCGATGCTTATAATGGCCCGGGACACCCGTTCCCTTTTACAGTCGCAGAAAAACCTGGTGGGAATCTTATCCAGAATTTCCAGACCAAAATCTCCCAGTAAATCCGTAAGAATGTCCTCCGGAGTCTTCCCTGCATCCAGAAGCGACGTGATAGATTCCATCTCACCAAGACGCGCCTCCAGCTTATCAATCATTTCCTCGGACGCTCCCGGAAGAAGCTGGATCATAAATCCCCCGGCCTGGCGCACCGTATTATCCTTATTCATCAGGACTCCAAGGGCCACGGAGGAAGGCACCTGCTCGGAAGTGGCATAATAATACGTCAGATCCTCTGCAATTTCACCGGATACCAGAATGGTCTGTCCCACATAGGGTTCCTTTAGGCCAATGTCCTTTGTGACGCTTAACACGCCGACTCCCAGGGCGCCGCCCACATCCAGCTTGCCTTTTTCATTAGGAGGCAGCATCACATCCGGGTGAAACGCATAGCCTTTCACATCTCCCCTGGAGTTTGCCGTTACCAAAAGGCCGCCGATGGGTCCGTCGCCTTCCATCCGGATGGTCAGAAGGTCCCTGTCCCCTTTCATCATCACGCCCATCATGGCCGCCGCCGTCATAAGACGTCCCAGGGCCGCCGTTGCCACCGGACTTGTATTATGGGCGGTTTTCCCTGTTTCCACCATATCCTTTGTGGCAGCCGCAAAGGCCCGGACCTGTCCGCCGGCTGCTGTCGCTCTTATGATATAATCTGCCATTTTATCTTCCTCTCTTCCCATGTTCTCTGGCAATGACATAGATCCGTTCGCTGTCCGCCTTCGGCACGTCTCTGGTGAAAGCATCGTATGCCGCCACAAATTCCATGCCGGACTCTTCTATGGCATCCATGATTTCCCCCAGAGAATATGCCCTCTGGCAATGCGTTTCATGGTATTTTCTGTAAAGATCTCCCTCTTCCCTCACAAAAATGGAAAGATCATAAATATTGATTTTTTCTTCCGGCTCATACTGATTGTCCCAGATAAATCCGGAGTCTTCCCTGTCCTCGGCAATCGTGGAATCCCCCATGATCACCGAATATTTGTACTCCGTATTCAGGTCAAAAATAAACACTCCCCTGGGGTCCAGATAATTATTCACCAGCTTAAAAACCCGAACCAGATCTGCCGGCTCTGTCATGTAGTTCATGCAGTCGCAGATGGAAACCACAGCTCTCACGGTTCCGTAAAGCTCAAACTCCCGCATATCCTGACACAGATATAAAATATCCTTTCCTGAGCGGAATCTTTTATCCATTGCAAGCTCCAGCATTTCTTCGGAGCAGTCCACGCCAATCATATCATATCCCTGATCCGAAAGGAGCTCCGTAAGATTTCCGGTTCCGCAGCCCAAATCCAGAATCAGGCCTTCCTCCACGCCATATTCCTTCAGAAGACCCGTAAGATACTCACACCATTCCCCATAGGGAACGTCATCCATGAAGGTGTCATAGACTGCTGCAAACCCAGTATATGCTTCCATACTTCTAAACTCCTGTCTGTCATTTTTAAAAAAACCGCAATGCAGGATTCTCTGCCGGCAGCTCTTCTTCTACGATACAAAAAGGGGCGGTCGCAAAATGTTTTTTCATTTGCAACAACCCCTTTTGCGCCAATTTTTTTACTGGTTGCGGCCGCAGCATTTTTTGTACTTCTTACCGCTTCCGCAGGGACACGGATCATTGGGATAAACCTTACGGCTTTCACGGCGGACCGTACCGGAAGCCTTCTGTGCCTTGTAGAGCTCGCTTCTCTTCTCTTCTGTGAGAATGGAATCCCACTGGGGCAGGCCGTAGAGCCAGTTTGCCTTTGCCTCTACCATATTGTAATACAGCTTTTCCGGGTCAATTTCAATCTTAACAGCCGTATCCTCATCCATCGTCTCAATGGGGTTTTCATAGCCCTTTAAGCTCTCATTGATTCCATCCAGGAATCCTGTCATAATAAGAACTTCTGTCTCATATTTATCAGCCAGCTCTTTTACAGTACCCTCAACCACCTCGCCGGGATTGGAAAGAATCTTTTCATAAATCCCCTTCTCAACGGCAAAATAACCTCTCCAGAGCTCTTCTTTCTTTTTATCATCGAGACCATCGCCGTATGCGAGGTTTCTCCAGTTTTCAAGTAAAGTCGCCATAGCAAAACCATCCTTTTCGTATTCTTATTCCAGAGTCCCGTTCGACTCCCATTTGTAATATAACGCCTGAATTATTATAGCATAGCCAAAAAAATCTGTAAACACCCAAATGCCGCGCCATAACAGCATATCTGCTATATTTCTTCTATAGTTCTTCTATAGTTCTTCTCTCTTTCTGCCTCTAGCTCTTCCTTTAGTTTTCGAATTAGAACCTCCTTCTGGTTCAGTTCATCTTTCGTCTCTTCCAGCTCGTTTCTTTTCTCCTCCAGCTCTTCTTTTGCCTGCTCCAGCTCGGCCTGCATTTCATCTATCATGTAACACACCGTGTTATGATCCAGCTCCTTTAGTTCCTTTGAAAACATCGACATCACCCTTTCCATGTTCAGGCATACCTCATAAATATCCTCATACATCGCCCTGAATTTCGGATACTGTGTAATCAGTTCCACAACCCGTTCCGGTTCATCAAAGCTTAAAAATACCAGCCATGCATCCAGTTCATTTTCTATGGCTATATTTTCCATGCTTTTTCGGAAAATGTCAAGTGGTATGAATATGTATTCCTGCAGCAGCTCCAGTTTCAGCCCGGTATCTGACTGCTGGCGGAATCTGTGAAGATACAAGTCTGGAAACGCCCAGAATTCCCTGGGGGACCGTTCGAAAAAGACGATGGTATACACGTTTTTTATATCGCGGTAATTGAAATGCTTCCCCCTGTCCCCACGAACTCTTTTATACTGTCTCAGCAGATGATCGGAGGAATAACAGGCGCTTCGTTCTCCCGGAAACGCATAGCCGATTTTCTGAATTTCCACATTGGATAAACTGCCGTCCATGAACTGCACCAAAATATCTGTGTACAACAGAGAGGATTCCGCTCCAAGGCGCACGGAATCATTTGGAAGAACTGCTTCAATTTTCACATTCTGTCCTAAAAGCAGAGAAAGCAGATTTTCCAGCCGTTCCGGAGTTGATTCGGGATTAAAGATTTCTTTAAAAATCCCGTCATAAACCACTTTGAGTCCCCTGGCGCCGGAACAAAAGCCAAGAAATTCCTCCTTTTCCTCCTCCCGCCATTGCTGAAACATGTCATTGAGTCTTGGTGTTTCAGAAATAATGCGGCAGATTTCTTCCCTCGTTCGGAGCATCGGAAAATACTCCGCCAGTACACCTGTGGAATTCATAGATTTCCCCATATAAACTACCTCTTCTTTCATTTTTACTTTGTTGGATTTTTGCGGAAAGACCTTCCGGTCTCCTCTGAAAGATACTTCCATGATGCCTTTCGGCAAGATTCCAAACGGCCGGGAATGGCCGTCTGAATAAGATGATTTGAGCATAACACAAAAAATCAGAAAAAGCAATCCGCTCTCTGATTTTCTGAAGCAGTGTAACAAGCCCGTTACAGTTTGCGGGAGGGGGCATCTTCCTGTCCGTTAGAGGCAGACAAGAAGATACCGGACCGAACGGTTATTAACATCCATTCCGCTATTTTAAGAGAGACCACGTAATAACAGAAAAAGTCTCAATGGCATTCACCAATACCTTCTCATCAAAATCAAAGGCCGTCGTATGCTGGGCGGAGGCAGTTTTTGTCATGGAGCGCATATAAGTGGCCTTTCCTCCGTGGGCCTGGACCCGGTTCATCATAAAGGAAATGTCTTCGCTGCCCCAGTTTTGAGCGTTTTTTATGCTGCTGATCTTAAGCTGAGGGAGCTCCCTCTCCAGAATTTTTGCGATCTGCTCCAGAAAATCCACATCGCTTTTCTGGGATTCACAGGCGCCCATAGAGATCATACGGCACTGACACCCTGTCATGTCAGCGGCAGCCTGGCAGATTCTTCTGGCTTCCATGTCCATGTAATTGCAGATTTCCGTGGTCTCGCCGCGAACCTCCATCTGAATCACAGCTTTTTTGGGAATTACATTTCTTCCGCTTCCTCCATGGATAGTTCCTACGTTGACCCTGGTAATACCGCCGCTGTGACGGGGGATGGCCGTCAAATTGATCACTGCGTTGGCAGCCGCCACAATGGCGCTTTTTCCGTTTTCCGGGAAACCGCCCGCATGGGCCTCCTGCCCCACAAATTCCACATCATACCGGCTGTTGGCCAGAGAGCCCCAGGTCCCCGGCGTCACATCTCCATCGTCCGGTCCGTCGTCCGGCGCGATATGGGTTCCCACAAAATAGTCCACATCATCCAGATGCCCATGGGCCACAATGGCCCTTGCCCCCTTTCCGCCCTCCTCGCCGGGCTGGAAAATAAGTTTCACAGTTCCGTGAAGCTGGTCTTTTATCTTCATTAACACCTCTGCCGTCCCAAGGCCTATAGCCGCGTGGCCGTCATGACCGCAGGCATGCATCATCCCGGGATTCACAGAAGAAAACCCCTCCCGGTAAGGACGGTGGCTTTCCTTCTCATCTTCAAAAAGCCCAAGGGCGTCAATGTCAAACCGCAAAGCCACCACAGGGCCTTCACCACACCGCAAAATACCGATGACGCCTGTAAAGCCTTGTTTCATTTCCTCCGTCAGATACTCCGCAGGCGCTCCCTGGAGAAGAGCCAGCTCCCCATGGGCCCTCAGCTCTTCTTTATCCGGCAGGCCGATTCGCGCCTCATCCAGGCAGACCTGGCTTCCTGTGAGAACTTCATAGCCAAGTTCCGTCAGAGTCTTGGCTATAATGGCTGAGGTCCGCATTTCATACCAGGCGGTTTCCGCATGTCTATGGAAATCTCGTCTTCTGGCTCTGCTTACCTCGTCCAGGGCCCTGGCATATTCTATAATTTTTTCGTTCATTTTTCATTCTCCCCTTCTGTATTCTGCTTGTCTTTATGTTCGCACTTACCGTTCGCTCCCCCTCCCCGGCCAGTCACTCCGCCGATTGGCCGGGAATCCTTATTATCATGGGGCCAAAGCATATGTCCCATTGCCGCAGGCAGTCTTAAATGGACATATACCATTACGTTCACAGGGTATCTGTGAGTAGTAACCACCCAAATCTTATCATATACAGATGCAAAAAACAATCATTGAACATGGGCGGCTTTCTGTGTATAATGAAATCATTACAGTTCATGGGGCGGGGAAAAACAGATAAAAGCTTCTTGTCCACGGTACACGGGCAAGGAGATGCCCCCTCCCGTGAACAGTAACACGAAATCGTTTATCAGACAAAGGAGTGCTGTTTTATGAAACCGGCATTAATCATCGGCTCCACCTGCGTGGATGTCATTATCAATATCCATCATCTTCCCAAAACGGAGGAAAACATTCATCCCAACTCACAGTCCATGACTGTTGGGGGCTGCGCCTACAATGTGGCATATATGATGCGGCTCTTAAACGCTCCCCACACCTTCATAAGCCCTGTGGGAGGCGGCACCTACGGCGACTATGTGGCCAAAGTCCTTACGGAAAGGAAAATCTCCATTGCCGTCCGTGTCCCCGAAAAAGAAAACGGATGCTGTTACTGCCTCGTGGAAGCAACCGGAGAGCGCACCTTCATGTCTTACCATGGAGTTGAGTACTCCTTCCGGAAAGAATGGATGGAGCCCTATGATGCCGCTTCCTACGGCCTTGTCTATGTGTGCGGCTTTGAAATTGAGGAGCCCACGGGAATAAACCTGATTGAATATCTGGAGGAACACCCCTCCCTTTCTGTCTGCTACGCTCCCGGCCCCAGAGCGGACCATATTGGAAACGAAAAGGGCAAGCGGCTCATGGCCATGCGTCCCATGCTGCACATCAATGAACGGGAGGCCAGGATAATGAGCGGAGAGGACTCTTATGATTCAGCCGCGGCCGCCCTCCATGCAGTTACAAAAAACACCGTTATTGTGACACTAGGAGAACGCGGCGCCTATTGCATAGAGCAGGGCGGCGCAGCCTATCTGGTTCCCTCCATTCCGGCCGGGCACGTGGAAGATACCATCGGCGCCGGAGATTCCCATATCGGAACCATTCTGGCCTGTCTCACGAAGGATATTCCTCTGCGGGATGCCGTCGCCTATGCCAACCAGGTTGCCAGCGCTGTAGTCTCTGTCAAAGGAGCCTCCCTGCCTCCGGAGCTTTTACCGGAATTTTAAAAAAGGGACTGCTGCAAAACAGAAACCCATACCTTGTATGAAAACAGCATATACAAAATTTGGGGGAGGCAATGGCTCACAAAAAGCCATCGTCTCCCCCATTTAAAAGTATCTGTTACCAAAAATCAAACCACGCTCTGAAGTCCCAAAGTCTTTTCAATCAAAAGCATCACGCCCAGGGTCACAACCATCAGAAGCGTTGCCAGCGCCGCGATGGTGGGGTCAAAGTGGTACTCCACATACGCCATCATCTCAATGGGCAGCATAGACACTCCCGCGCTGGTTAAGAATGCGGACAGAGATACGTTATTGAAGGAATTGATGATCGCCATGATACACGCGGAGACAATTCCTGATTTGATATTGGGAAGCAGGATATGGAAAAATGTATACATATTGCCCGCCCCCAGGATTCTGGCTGCCTCCTCCATGGAGAAATCAAAGTTCGCCAGGCTGGAGGTGACCACCCGCATCACATACGGAATCGACAAAATCGTGTGGCCGATTAAAAGGCTCGGAAGGGCCGGAAGCCCGAAACGGTTCACCACATAGCGGAGCATCACAAAACCGAGTACGATCACAGGAATCAGAACCGGGGAAAGGAACAGGCTCTTGACGGCCTCTTTTCCTTTAAAACGGTAACGATTCAGAGCATAAGCTGCCGGAAGCCCCAGAAGAAGGGCCAGGGCCGTCGCGGCGAATGCGATAATCAGGCTGTATTTCGCCGCACTGCCGAAGGACTTCACCTGTAAAATCTGTTCATACCAGCGGAGCGTAAAGCCCTCGCCCGGGAATTTCAGATAGTTGGTATTGCTGAAGGATGCTGCCATGATCACAAGCAGCGGGCCGATCAGAAAAATATATACCAGCAACGTTACAAACATCAGTGATTTACTCTTTTTCATGAAGAAACTCCTTTTACTGTACGGAGAACAGCTCGTTCCACTTCGCAGTCCAATCCGCCTTGTTGTCAACGATCACAGACCAGTCCGGAATCAAAAGTCCGTCAATGACGTCCTTGCCATATGTGAAGTTTGCAGACTGCTCAGGGGTCAGCTCCACATCAGTACGAACCGGAGAATCAACGCCGTCTAAAGCCTCGGCAAGCTGAACATCTTTGGAGATATAGAAATCAAGGAAGGCCTCGGCAAGCTCCCTGTTCTTGCAGCCCTTTACAATGTTTACCATATTGAAACCGCTGTATACGCCCTCAGCCGGGTCTACCCAGACATAATCCTCAGACGCGGATTTTGCTGTGGTGTATACATAGTCCAAAAGAACAGCTACGGAAATCTCACCCTGGTTTAACATGGTGATGGTATCGTTGGCGCTGGTGTATGTTTTCATCACATTGGGCTTTAATTCTTCAAGCTTCGCAAAAATAGCCTCATCGTCCTGCCCGGGGGTCAGGCCCGCCATCTTGGCAATTCCATAGTAAAATAAGGGGCCTGTGGTGGTTGTGATATCCGGGATTGCGATAGAGCCCTCCAGCTCCGGATTAAATAAGTCTTCCCAGGAAGTAATCTCAATGGGACAGGTGGCCTTATCATACACGATGCCCAGACGGTTGAAAGTATACGCGGGGCCGTACTCCTCACCCATGGGAGCCTTTGCCTTGTCGTAAACGGCATCCAGATTTGTAATCTTGCTGGAATCAACGGTATCAATGATGCCGTCCTGAATCAGATCCGCAACGAAGGAATCACCGATAATGATAATATCATAATTATCCGGGGACTCTTTTACCTTTGTGGCACGCTCTGCGTTCTTTCCGCCCTCAACGATTAACTTTGCGCCGGTGGCCGCCTCAAAAGGCTCGTACACATTCTTCTGGAGCAGCTCTGCATTGAATGCAAAGGTGGAAATACGAAGCTCCTGTCCCTCAAAGGACGCTGTATCGGACGCCTCTTTTTCTGCTTCGGAGGAAGCCTCCGCCTTCGTATCTGCTGCCGCAGCAGTTGTTTCTGCAGCTGCTGCCGTAGTGGCGGCTGCCGTGGTAGCTGCGCTGTCAGAAGAGCCCCCACAAGCAGTTAAGGATGCTGCCATGGCAGCTGCAAGAACCACGCTTAAAACTCTTTTTTTCATAATTTTTCTCTCTCCTTCGCTTTAAAGCAAAATAATTTTTCCCGGAGTCAGGGACAAAGTCACCTTATCTCCGATTTTGTAAACACTCTCCTGGTCCGTGCTGACCTCAAACTCGCCGATGGCGGTGCGGACATTATACTGATTGCGCTTTCCAAGGAATGTACTTACCATAATTTCCCCCTTTAAGGGATTCACTGCGCCGGAATCGTCCGGAACAATTAAGATATCCTCAGGACGGATGCATGCCTTAAAGTTCTCTCCGTCCTTATGTTCTGTCACCTGAATCATGCTGTTATCTCCGGCCTGATACTTTCCGGCCTCTCCGGTACGCTTTAAATCCAGGAAATTTTCAAAGCCCACGAAACGGGCAATAAATTCCGTTCTCGGATGGTTATAAATCACAGACGGGCTGTCCATCTGTTCAATCACTCCGTGGTTCATAATGGCCACCTTGTCGGAAATGGCAAAGCACTCCTCCTGGTCATGGGTCACATAAATGGCCGTAAAGCCGAATTTTTGCTGCAGGCGGCGGATTTCCACACGCATTTTCACGCGCAGCTTGGCATCCAGGTTGGAAAGGGGCTCGTCCAAAAGCAAAAGGTCAGGCTTGATCACAAGAGCCCTTGCCAGAGCCACACGTTGTCTCTGCCCTCCGGACATTTCCTTGGGGAAGCGGTTTTCAAATCCCTTTAAATCCACGGTTTCCAGCATTTCCATGACCTCTTTTTTAATCTGGTCCTGGGAAAGCTTTCTCATTTTAAGGCCGAAAGCCACATTGTCAAACACCGTCATGTGGGGGAACAGGGCATAACTCTGGAACACAAAACCGAAATTCCTTTTATTTAACGGCACCTGGGTGTAGTCCTGGCCGTTAAAGATAAATTTACCGGATATGGGATTGGAAAACCCCGCAATCAGACGGAGCGTTGTGGTTTTTCCACATCCGCTGGAGCCGAGGAGGGATACCAGTTCTCCTTTCTCCACCTGAAAATTCAGGTCCTTTAATATTACGTTTTTGTCATATCCTGCAGTAATATTCTGCAATTCCAAAAGTGACATATGATTCTCCTTTCCGTTATATCGTCGGATTCAGTTTTCTGCTGATGTAATTGATGCCATTGGAAATCACAATGGTAATCACAATCATCACCACAGCCACCACAGAAGCCTGCGTCCAGTCGCCTAAAGACATGGCCTGCTGGTAAATCATGGTGGCAAGAACACGGGTATCTGTCCCTCCCAGAAGCTGGGGAGTCGTGTAAGCGGTGAGACAGCCGGTAAATACCAGTACGCTTCCCGTCACCAGTCCGGGAATGCTTAAGGGCAAAATTACATGGCGGAATGTACTTGCTCTGGAAGCTCCCAGATTTCCGGCGGCCAGATTTAAATCTTCAGAAATATTATCCATAACTCCGATCAGGGAAAGGATCATGGTGGGCAGAAAAAGCTGGATAAAACCGACCACCATGGAAAATTCGTTATATAACAGGCTGATGGGCTTCGCGGTCAGTCCCATGCTTACCAGCATGGTATTGATTACGCCCTTTTTCCCGAGAATTACCATCCAGCTAAAGGAACGAATTACCGGGCTTGTGAACATGGGGAACACGGCCAGGGCCATTAACACCCCTTTGTTCTTAGAATATTTGGAGATATAGTAGGCTGTCGGAAAACCAAGCACCGCGCTGACCGCCGTACTGATCAGGCTCAAACGGATACTGCGCCAGAATACCTGCTGGAAATAGGTACTCTTTACCAGTTCAAAATAGTTTCCCAGGGAAAACGCCCCGCTCTCATCAAAAAACGTTTTAAAAATCAGGGAAAACAGGGGGATCAGCATGAATACTGCAAGAAACAGGCATCCCGGCAAAATAAACAGCCAGTAAATCTTTGTTTTTTTCTCAAGCAAGACTCCATCCTACCTTTCTTTGTCATTCGCGACGCCAAGCAGAAAAGGGACCTCTGAATCCACGTCCCTTTTGCAAGCCAGTCTATATCACGTCCTTATATATTAACATAAAAATACCATTGAAAATAATAAATGTCAATCATGTTTTACATAATATTTGTAACTCTGATTATATCAGATCAGAATATTTATCCGCCCGGATCCGGAATGCGCCCATTGCAGCTTCTAACTCTTTCTTTTCCTTTTGCAGATCTGTAAGTACGAGTTTATGATCCTTCACAAGCAGCCTTCCGCCCACCCAGACACGGTCCACATTGGAGGGGGTTGCAGAGTAAACCAAGGCGGAACAGGGATTATATATGGGAAACATATTGACGGATTCTGTTTCCACCAAAACCAGGTCCGCCTGCTTTCCCGGCTCAATAGAGCCGATCTCTGTTTCCGCCCCCAGAGCATATGCGCCGCCCATGGTTCCCATCTCCACCACCTCCCTGGCCGGAAAAATACTGCGGTCATGGTATTTTGTTTTCTGAAACAGCGGAATCATCCGGAACTGAGTGAATAAATCCAGGGTATTGCCGGAGGAAGGACCGTCGGTTCCCACCGCCACGGTCACTCCCGCTGCCTTAAGATCCCGGACAGGGCAGACCCCCTTTCCCGATTTGGTATTGGACCCCGCACAATGAACCACCCTGGTGTCAGTTTTTGCAAGAAGCTCAATGTCATGGTCTGTCAGATGAATACAGTGAGCGGCAAGAGTTTTGGGACCCAGAACCCCCAGGTCGTAGAGGAATTCCACCGGCGTCTTATCATAGGTTTTTCGGAAAAAATCCATTTCATAATCCATCTCGCTGACGTGGAGCATATAAAAGGCGTCATGGGCCATAGCCAGGTCATAGGCCTCCTTTAAGGTTTCCGGCGGATTTGTGTTGGTGGCATGGGGAGCAATCATGGGGTGGATTCTTTTATGACCGGCCCATTTCTTTAAAAGCGCTTCCCCCTGCTTTAAGGATTCCTCTGTGCTCTTCGCGTCGCATGTTTCCATATTGATGATGGTTTCCCCCACCCAGGCCCGCATTCCCATTTCCTCACAAGCCCTGGCCACCCAGTCTTCAAAATAATACATATCCGCCACTGCGGTCACACCGGAAAGCAAAAGCTCGCAGGCCGCATACCGGGCGCTTTTATATATAAGTTCCGGAGTCATGGCCTCAAGCTCCAGAGGAAACAAAAATTTTCTCAGCCTGTCCGGACAGTCGTCTCCCATGGAGCGGAATGGAATCATCGGGATATGGCTGTGGGCGTTGACCATGCCGGGCATTAAAATTCCTCCCCGGCCGTCCACCGTATCGTCCGCATTGGAAGGGCCCGCGCCCTCTCCCGCTTCCAGGATTCTATCGTCTTCTATTAATACATATCCGTTCCCGTAAATATCGGCATTCCGGTTTACGGTAAGAACCGTGACATTTTTTATCAATGTTTTCATATGCATTTCCTCCGTATCATGGAAAGGGTCAGGCGGCCCTCCGGCTGCGCCCGCCTCCTGCCAGGAAAGTGAACAGTCCCTGGGGAAGCTCAAATACAAAAATAATTCCCAGTACAATGGCCACAGCCACCTTTAAGGCAGCGAATCCCGTCTGGAGAGCCAGCGGCAGATTATCAGTCACTATATAATAAGAAGTCCAGTAGACGCCGGCTCCCGGCACCAGGGGGAAGATTCCGGGAATCAGAAACAAGGTCACCGGACACCTCTCCATGACGGCAAACAGCCTGGATAAAAAGATCACCGCCAGCGTTGCAAAAAAAGTAGCTTCCGTGACAGAGGTCCCTTTCCCGGTCATGAAAGAATAAACCGCCCAGCCCGCACCTCCGCAGAGACCGCAGAAGCCATAATCCCGCTTGGGTACGAAAAACAGGACAGAGAACGCAATCGTTCCCACGGCCGCGCATAAAACTCCCGTCAGAAAAGGGACCGTAAATAATCCGCTCATAGCAGTATCCCTCCTGTAACTCTGTGATATAGGGTAAACATAAGCCCCACGCCAAGGGCAATGGCCAGAAATACCAGCATGGCGTCCAGCATTCTCACAGAACCCGCGATGTAATCGCCGTCGGCAATATCACGAATGGCATTTGTGAAAGCCACACCGGGAACCATGGGGATTACGGAACCAATAATCATGGAACTGATATGGTTTCCAAAATGCAGATGGTATAAAACCATGCAAATCAACGTCACCAGAGCCCCGCCCAAGATGTTTCCCACAAGTTTTGAAAGCTTGGGAGCCCCGATATTCAGCACATAGATATAAAGCAAAAGGCCCGACAGGAATGCGGCGCCGCAGTCTGAAAGGTCTCCGCCAAACAGATAGCAGAAGGTACCGCTTCCCACAGCGGAAGCCAGAATCTGCACCCCCTGGCGTTTTCCCGGCATGGCCTCAATATGGTCCAGACACTTTTCCAGTTCTTCTGCCTTGTATTTCCCCTCTTCAATCTCCCTGGACAGCTGGTTTACCGCCGCCACCCGGTTTAAATGGGCTCCGCTCACCGGGATGTGCTGGACTCTGGCAAAATATTCCTCTCTGTGGTTTCCCATTGTCATGAAAATTCCATTGCTCAAAACGAAGGCGTTTTCTGATTCAATACCATAGTAGCGGCAGATTCTGTCAATGGTCTCTTCCACTCTGGAAATCTCCGCCCCGTTTTCCAGCAGGATATGACCAGCCCGCATGGCAGCCTCCATTATCACTTGCTTTTCTTCGCATTCCATTTTACTCATCCCCGCTTTTGTACACTCTGGTTTTAGTATACTCAAAATCCTGCTCCTCTGTCAATGGGTCTGAAAAGACATATCGGGTTTTCGACACTTGCTTTTTTTAGCAAATTCAAAAAATCCTGTATTTAAGCCATTTATGGCTTATTTTTTTGTCAAATTTTTGAAATTTATTTGTTGTATGGGGTTGTATTTTTATGGAAGACATGCTATAATACAAGGATATGGAGGTTCTTCTCATGAAACTTAATTATGATAA